>NZ_CP031142.1:8177182-8806865 GCF_014697215.1 Saccharopolyspora pogona | reverse complement strand
AGCACCAGGTTCACCAAGCGTTCAGCGCGCACAGTGGCCACTTCGAAACTCTAGCTCCGCTGTATTCGATCATGTGTTTGGGTCGGCGCACATCATGCCTAGTGGTGCGGGATGGAGTCACCGTGGCGCGCCGACCCGCGGCGATTTTCCGCCGCCCCGGAACCTCATCGGTTTCGACCGGCACTGAAGGTGTCCGCGAAGATGAAGAATGTTCATAGCTTTAGGCTGACCGCATGCCAGATCCGTCTTGCACGAAATCCTCACCCGACCCGTCGGTCAACCCCTGCGGTGATCCCGCCCAGGTCGGGGCGTGGCGGGCGGCTCCCGGCCGGTGCGGTATGAAAACGAGCCCACTATGCCGACCGGAAGGCGGATCTGGTCCGTGACGACCGAGCACGATCCCGAGACCCTCGCCGTGCTGCGCGAGATCGCCGTGAAGATCGCCGCGGCCGCGCCGAAGGATTGGCGGCGCGCCGTGCTGGAGGGATTCGCCGACGGCACGGGATCCGGTCACCGCGGCCCCGTGTACGAGCCGCGGTCGCTCGACAGCACCGGCTCCTCCACCGACCTGCACTACGAGATGTGCCTGGTGCACGAGCTGGAGCGGGCCGCGGACCGGCTCACCATCGAGCTCGTCGTCTACCCGACCGGCAAGTTCGAGGCGGTCACCAGCGAATCACTACGCCGCTCGCCGCGCACCGACCGAGGGGGCTTCACCTACGTCCTGCGGCCCGACGCCTTACCCGCCGAACCCGCGGCGTTCCAGCCCGGCCCCACCCGGGCGGTGCAGGCCGGCGACCCGCAGGAGGCGTTGCAGCTGCTGGACCGCTACCTGCGGCGGCGCGCGGAGATCGCCGGTTTCCAGGAGAAGCTGCCGGAACCGCTGGAAGCGGCCGAGCGCGAGTTCATCGAAGGGCACCTCCCGGTGCCGTTGCCGGACGACCTCCGCGCGCTGTACGGCCGGGCCGACGGCGACCACCAGGTCGGCCTGCTCGACGGGTTCCACTGGTTGGAATTGAAGGGCCTCGCCGTCTTGAGCGACAAGGACCGCCCAGAGAACCGCTGGCGGGTCGTGCGGGACTGGGACCGGGTGCTGCTGCGGGAAGTCCGCTACGACACCCATCCCGCAGGCGCGGTGCGCCGCGCGCAGCACCTGCCCGGCTGGATTCCATTCGCACACGACACCGGCGGCGAGTTCCTCGCGGTGGACATGGATCCCGGTCCCAACGGCCACCCCGGCCAGGTGATCCGCATCGACCTGCACGACCACGACGGCCCAGTCTACGTCGCCGATTCGGTGACGAGCCTGCTGCGGCGCCACGTCGAGGCGCTGGAGAACTTCTCGTACCAGTACAAGAAGGGGCGCCTCCGGCTGTTCCTCAGGGATGACGCGATGGCCCCGGACCGGGAACTGCGCATCGAGGGCGACTCCGCTCCGCTGCGGGAAATCCACCCGGGCATCCAGCGGCTCGTCGTCGCCAACTCGCGCCTGGTCGACCTCACCCCGGTGCGGAAAGCGCCGTCGCTGTGGGAAGTGGAGCTGGCCAACTGCCCGACCGCGGACCTCTCCCCGCTGCGCTCCGCGCCGGTGGAGGTGCTGACCGCCGACCTGGACCGCATCGACCTCGCCCCGCTGGCCGAGCACCCGACGTTGCGGCTGCTGAAGCTGGCCACCGGCGAACCGGTCGACCTCGCCCCGCTGCGCACCTGCCCGCGGCTGTACGGCCTGGACCTAGCCGCCGCCGAGGTGCGCGACCTCGCGGTGCTGGGCGACCTGGACGGCCTGCTCTACCTCAACCTGAGCGCGGCGCAGTGGGAGGAGCTGCTGGCGACGACCCACCCGGTCGGCCTGGCCGCCGCCGAGCTCGACGCAGCCCCGACGCTGCGCAAGGCCGCCGAGTGGGCCGGAACCCTCGTCGGCGACTCCCCCGACGTCCGCTACACGCGGGGCCGCTTCACCCCGCCGAAGGGATCGCGCACCCCGTTGTGGCGCCGGATCAAGAAGCCGTGGGAGTGACGAGTTGATCTTTTCGCGCACCGACCGTTAGAGGGAACTGATCAGGCGTTCCACCCTCTCGTCCACCGCGCGGAACGGGTCCTTGCACAGGACGGTCCGCTGGGCCTGGTCGTTGAGCTTCAGGTGGACCCAGTCCACCGTGAAGTCCCGGCCCGCGGCCTGCGCGGCGGCGATGAAGTCACCGCGCAGCTTGGCCCGGGTGCTCTGCGGCGGGGTGTCCTTGGCGGCCTCGATCTCGCCGTCCTCGGTCGCCCGGTCCACCAGGTCCTTGCGCTGCAGCATGTCGAACAGCCCGCGGCCCCGGCGGATGTCGTGGTAGGTGAGGTCGAGCTGGGCGATGCGCGGGCTGGACAGCTCCAGCCCGTGCTTGCCGCGGTACCGCTCCAGCAGCCGGTGCTTGATCGCCCAGTCGATCTCCCGGTCGATCAGCGAGAAGTCCTGCTGCTCGATCGCGTGCAACGCGCGGCCCCACAGCTCAAGGATCCGCTCGGTCATCGGGTCCGACCCGCGCCGCGCCACGTGGTCGACCGCCCGGCCGTAGTACTCCCGCTGGATGTCCAGCGCGGACGCCTCCCGGCCGCCGGCCAGCCGGACCGTGCGCCGCCCGGTGAGGTCGTGGCTGATCTCGCGGATCGCGCGGATCGGGTTGTCCAGGCTGAAGTCCCGGAACTGCACGCCCTGCTCGATCATCTCCAGCACCAGGTTCGCCGAGCCGACCTTGAGCAGCGTGGTCACCTCGGACATGTTGGAGTCGCCGACGATGACATGCAGCCGGCGGTACCGCTCGGCGTCGGCGTGCGGCTCGTCGCGGGTGTTGATGATCGGCCGCGAACGGGTCGTCGCGCTGGAGACGCCCTCCCAGATGTGCTCGGCGCGCTGCGACAGGCAGTACACCGCGCCGCGCGGCGTCTGCAGCACCTTCCCGGCACCGCAGATGAGCTGGCGGGTCACCAGGAACGGCAACAGCACGTCGGCGATCCGGGAGAACTCCCCGGACCGGCCGACCAGGTAGTTCTCGTGGCAGCCGTAAGAGTTGCCCGCCGAGTCGGTGTTGTTCTTGAACAGGAAGATGTCTCCGCCGATGCCCTCGTCGGACAGTCGGCGTTCGGCGTCGATGAGCAGGTCCTCCAGGATCCGCTCGCCGGACTTGTCGTGGGTGACGAGTTGGACGAGGTCGTCGCATTCCGCCGTGGCGTACTCCGGGTGCGAGCCCACGTCGAGGTAGAGCCGGGCCCCGTTGCGCAGGAAGACGTTCGACGACCTTCCCCACGACACGACCCGCCGGAATAGGTATCTGGCCACCTCGTCCGGGGACAGTCGCCGCTGCCCGTGGAACGTGCAGGTGACCCCGAACTCGGTTTCGATGCCGAAGATCCGCCGCTGCATGGTTCCACACTAGGCGCAAACCCCGCTTTTCGGCGGTCCGCCGTTCGGGCCTCGTTGCAGGTCGAAAAGGTTCTCCCAGCGTGATGTCACTCCTGGTCACCCTGGTAACCAGGGGATTCCGACCGTCGCACCCGGCGTCGGAAGGCTCACGCGTTGCGGCGATCTCGATCGAATTCGCAGGTAGCATCGCAGGGATGCTCGGGAGGTTGCGTCACACCATCAACGCGGTCGACGGCGAACTCGCTCGCCGCAGTGCCCGGTTGCCCGCCTCAGTCGCCGACCGTCGGCTCAAGACGCTCAGCACGGCTGCGAACCACAGCGTGCTCTGGCTGAGCATCGCGGCGGTGCTGGCCTGCCGCAAGGGCGCTCCCCGGAGGGCGGCGCTGCGCGGCGTGGTGGCCATCGCCGGCGCGAGCGCGACGACCAACCTGATCGGCAAGCCGTTGTTCCCGCGGCGGCGCCCCGCCGCCGAGCTGATGTCGCAGCACCGCCGGCTGAACGACCCGCCCACGTCGTCGTCGTTCCCGTCCGGACACGCGGCGTCGGCCGCCGCATTCGCCACGGCGGCCGCGATGGAGTCCCCGGTGACCGGGGCGGTCATCGCCCCGGCGGCGGCAGCGGTCGCGTACTCCCGCGTGCACACCGGCGTGCACTGGCCGACCGACGTCGTGTGCGGCGCCGCGCTCGGGGCGGGCGTGGCGTGGGCGACCAGGCGGTGGTGGCCGGTGCGACCGGACACCCCCGCCGCCAGCAGCCACCCGGCCGGGCTCCCCGCGCTCGAAGACGGGGACGGGATGCTGGCGCTGGTCAACCCCGGCTCCGGAAACGGCGAGCTCGACCCCGAGCAGTGGGTCGGCGAGCAGTGGCCGAAGGCCGTGGTCGTGCACCCGGGGCCGGATGCCGACCTGGTCGACGGGCTGCGCGAGCAGCTCGCCCGCGGCGGCGATTCCGTCCGCGCCCTGGGTGTGGCCGGCGGCGACGGCACCGTGGCCGCAGTGGCGACGGTGGCGTCCGAGCACGGCCTGCCACTGGCGGTGGTCTCCGCGGGCACGCTCAACCACTTCGCCCGCGACATCGGGGTGGGCGACCCGATGTCGGTCGCCGAATCGGTCTCCACCGGCTCAGGGGCCACCGTCGACCTCGGTGCGGTCGCCATCGACGACGTCCCCGCCTGCCGCTTCGTCAACACCGCCAGCCTCGGCGGTTATCCGGACATGGTGCGCTTCCGCGAGAAGTGGGAACCGCGCTGGGGCAAGTGGCCGGCCGCTGCGATGGCGCTGATCCGGGTGCTCCACGAGTCCCGCCCGCTGGACGTGGAGATCGACGGCGAACGCCACCGGGTGTGGGTGCTGTTCGTCGGCAACGGCGCGTACGCGCCACGGGGTTTCGCGCCGGCCTGGCGCCCCGGCCTGGACAACGGGACGCTGGACGTGCGCATGGTCCGCGCCGACCGGCGGTTCTCCCGACTGCGCTTCGCGCTCGCGGCGATGACGGGGGCACTGCACCGCAGCCGCACCTACGTCGAGCGCCAGGTGTCCCGGATGGACGTCGTGGTGCGGGGAACGCCGGTCGCACTGGCGACCGACGGCGAGGTGCACCGGCCGGGCCGGCGATTCTCCTTCACCACGCACGAGAACGCCCTGAACATCTACCGTCCGAACACAGTGGACTGACTGAGAACCGAGGCGCAGATGCCGACGCCCCGCACCACCATCGGCGGCCGGGGCGTCACCAACGTGCCGGTGTCGTGCGGCTAGTCGCCGTTCTCCGGCTTGTCCTCGGAGCCGGCTTCCGGCTCGGCCTCGGCCTCTTCCTGCTTGGGCAGCAGCGCTTCCAGCGCCGCACCGGTGATCCGGCGGAACGTCCGGTTCGGCCTGGCGCGGTCGAGCACGGCGACCTCCAGCTGCTTGACGCCCAGCTCCCGAGAGCTCTCCCCGCCGGAGGACAGCGCGCGGATCGCGAGCTCGGCAGCGGCGGCCAGCTCCAGCCCGTCGCTGAAGGAATCCTTGAGCGTGCTGGCGATCGCGTCGGCCTGGCCGCCCATCACCACGTACTGCGGCTCGTCCACGATGGACCCGTCGTAGGTCAACCGGTACAGCTGGTCGGCGTCGGCGGTGAAACCGACCTCGGCCACGCAGATCTCCACCTCGAACGGCTTGATCTGTTCGGTGAAGATCGCCCCCAGGTGCTGGGCGTAGGTGTTGGCCAGCGACCGGCCGGTGACGTCCCGGCGGTCGTAGGAGTACCCGCGGACGTCGGCGATGCGCACGCCGGCCACCCGCAGCGCCTCGAACTCGCTGTAGCGGCCCACCGCCGCGAATCCGATGCGGTCGTAGATCTCGGCGACCTTGTGCAGCGTCGGCGACGGGTTCTCGGCGACGAACAGCACGCCACCGGCGTACTTCAGCACCACCACGCTGCGGCCCCGGGCGATGCCCTTGCGGGCCAGCTCGGAGCGCTCCCGCATCAACTGCTCGGGGGAGGTGTAGAACGGCATCGTCACAGCTGTGCACTCCTGGTTCGAATCAGCTCGCTGCATGCGGGTTGGATCTGGCCTGGGTCAGCCGCCGGGGTTCTCGAACCGGCCGTTGACCACCTCGGTGGCGATCTCGGAGGTCCGCTCCTCGGGCATCCGCACGGCGCCGTCCGCGCCGGTGATCGTGATGACCGACGGGTAGATGCGCCGGGACACGTCCGGGCCGCCGGTGGCGGTGTCGTCGTCGGCCGCGTCGTAGAGCGCCTCCACCGCGGAGCGCACCGCGGTGTCCAGGTCGGCGTCCGGGTCGAAGCGCTTCTTCAGCGCCGATTTCGCGAACAGCGAACCCGAACCTACCGCGTGGTAGCCGCCGACCTCGTCGTACCGGCCGCCGACGACGTCGTAGGAGACGATCCGGCCGGCGCGGTCCGGGTCCTCGGACTCGGTGTCGTAGCCGACGAACAGCGGCACGACCGCCAGGCCCTGCATCGCGGCCGCCAGGTTGCCGCGCAGCTGGGTGGCCAGCTTGTTCGCCTTGCCGTCCAGCGAAAGCGGGATGCCTTCGAGCTTCTCGTAGTGCTCCAGTTCGACCGCGTACAGCTTGACGAGTTCCTGAGCCACACCGGCGGTACCGGCGATGCCCACCGCCGAATACGCGTCGGTGACGAACAGCTTCTGCATGTCCCGCTGGGCGATCAGGTTGCCCATGGTGGCTCGCCGGTCACCGGCGAGCAGCACGCCGCCGCGGAAGGCCACCGCGACGATCGTGGTGCCGTGCGGGGCCTGCACCGTCCCCTCCGGCACCGCCCGGCCGCCGGGCAGCAGTTCGGGCGCGATGGCGCGGAGGAAGTCGGTGAACGAGGAAGACCCCGGCGTGAGGTAGGCGGCGGGCAGGGCCTGACCCGGGAACTGGGCCGAGCTCGGTTCCATCAGCGACATCGTCTCCCGATCGAAGGGCTTGCGACTTCGGTAGCACTCTAATCATGATCCGGCGCGCAGCAAGCAACGCCGGGCCGGAGGGGCCGGCCCGGCGCGGCCCGTGCGGACGGCGTCGGATCGGGCCCGCGGACTACTGGCCGCCCTTCTGCACGTAGGCGCGGACGAAGTCCTCGGCGTTCTCCTCCAGGACGTCGTCGATATCCTCGAGCATGGCGTCGACGTCGTCGCCGAGCTTCTCGCGACGTTCCTGACCGGCGGCCTCCGGGCCCTGCTCTTCGTCGCCTTCGCCGCCACCGTGCCGCTGAACCTTTTCCTGGGACATCTTGCCTCCCGGTGGTTGCCCTTTCGGGTGTTGTCCCCGCAGCGGGGACACCCTGCTGTGAACACTACCCATCCGACACCCGTTAGCCCACGCCCAGCCGGGCGGTATTCCGATCAGCGCAGCGGCCTGACGTGCGCGAAAACGTGGTTTCCCGGAGTCTCACCCCTTGGTCAGGGAGTCGACCAGCTCCTCGGCGCTGGCCGCGGCCTCCAGCAGCGCGCCGACGTGGGCCTTGGTGCCGCGCAGCGGTTCCAACGTCGGGATGCGCACCAGGGATTCCCGGCCCAGGTCGAAGATCACCGAGTCCCAGGACGCCGCGGCCACCTCGGCCGGGTAGCGCTCCAGGCACCGGCCGCGGAAGTAGGCGCGGGTGTCCTCCGGCGGCGCGGTGACCGCGTCCCGCACCTCGTCCTCGCTGACCAGGCGCTTCATCGAGCCGCGGGCGACCAGCCGGTTGTACAGGCCCTTGTCCAGCCGCACGTCGGAGTACTGCAGGTCGATCATGTGCAGCCGCGGCGACGCCCAGCCCAGGCCGTCGCGGGTCCGGTAGCTCTCCATCAGCCGCAGCTTGGCGGGCCAGTCCAGCCGGTCGGCGCAGTCCATCGGGTCACCGCAGAGGAGGTCCAGGACCTCGCCCCAGGTCTGCAGCACGTCACGGGCCGTCCGCTCGGCGCCGCGCTCGTCGAGGTGCCGGGCGGCGCGCTCGTGATAGGCGCGCTGCAGGTCCAGGCCGGTGAACCGGCGCCCGTCGGTGAGCTCGACGGTCTGCTTCAGGGTCGGGTCGTGGCTGATCAGGTGCACGGCCTGCACCGGGTCGGCCAGCTTCAGGTCGTCGAAGCGCTGCCCGGACTCGATCATGTCCAGCACCAGCGCGGAGGCGCCGAGCTTGAGGTAGGTCGAGGTTTCCGCGAGGTTCGCGTCGCCGATGATGACGTGCAGCCGCCGGTACTTGTCGGCGTCGGCGTGCGGCTCGTCGCGGGTGTTGATGATGCCGCGCTTGAGGGTGGTCTCCAGGCCGACCTCGACCTCGATGTAGTCGGAGCGCTGGGAGAGCTGGAACCCGGCCTTCTCCCCCGCCTGCCCGATGCCGACCCGGCCCGAGCCGCAGATCACCTGGCGGGACGCGAAGAACGGGGTCAGGCCGCCGATCACGGAGGTGAACGGGGTGCTGCGCGACATCAGGTAGTTCTCGTGGGTGCCGTAGCTGGCACCCTTGCCGTCGACGTTGTTCTTGTACAGCTGGATCGGCGCGGTGCCGGGCACGCTGGCCGCCCGCATCGCCGCCTCCTCCATGACGCGTTCGCCGGCCTTGTCCCAGATGACCGCGTCCCGCGGGTTGGTCACCTCCGGCGCCGAGTACTCCGGGTGCGCGTGGTCGACGTACAGCCGCGCGCCGTTGGTGAGGATGACGTTGGCCGCGCCGAGGTCATCGCCGTCCGAGCCGTTGGTCTGCTGCGCCGCGGTGCTGAGGTCGAAACCGCGGGCGTCGCGCAGCGGCGACTCGACCTCGTAGTCCCAGCGCGCGCGCCGCGCCCGCGGGATGTCGGCCGCCGCCGCGTAGGCCAGCACGATGTGCGTGGAGGTCAGCACCGGGTTGGCGCTGGAGTCGCCCGGCACGACGATGCCGTACTCAACCTCGGTTCCCATGATCCGCCGCATACCACGCAGCGTACGGGGTATCACCGACCAAGCGGAGTGCCGCACGCCACAGGTATCGGACGGGTCCGAACTGTGACCCGATTCGGCGCAACGCGTGTGCCTCGAAGGGTGGATGCGACGATCGGGGCTTGAGCGCGGGCGATGAATTGGTGGCCCTTTACGACGCGGCAGGACGTGTCGTGGGCAGTGCGACCCGGCGGCGGATGCGCGCGGCGGGCCTCTGGCACGCGGCCTCGGCGGTCTTCCTGCTCTCCTCCGACCGCGACAAGATCTACGTGCATCGCCGCACCGACGCCAAGGACGTCTACCCGGGCATGCACGACTGCACGGCCGGCGGCGTGGTCGCGGCGGGTGAGGATCCCGATGTCACGGCGGAGCGCGAGCTCGCCGAGGAGCTCGGGGTGCGTGATGTCCCGGTGCGCTTCCTGTTCCGCTCGATCTACGAGCAGGGCACCGTGCGCTACCACGGATTCCTCTACGAGGCGCACTACGACGGCCCAGTCGTCCACCAGCCGGAAGAAGTCACCGAGGGCTGGTGGATGCCCCTGGATGAGCTCAGGGAGCGCCTCAACGACCCCGAGTGGCCGTTCGTACCGGACGGCCGCCAGTTCACCGAAGAGTGGTTCAACGACCCGGATCCCCGCCCGGGGGAAACGCCCTAGTGCCAGGGTAGGTCGGCTCGTTCACCCCAGTAGGTCGCGGCGTCGCGAGCCAGCGGCCGGAGCGCGTCGATGTCCCGATCGGTCAGTTCCACCCGGCACGCCGTCAGGTTCGACTCGAGCTGCTCGACGCTGGCCGCGCCCATCAGCACCACGCCGGCCCAGGGCTGGCGCAGGACGTGCGCGAGCGCGATGGCGTCGGTCCCCACGCCGTGCCGGTCCGCGATCTTGGCCAGCGCCGGTGGCGGGTCCACCGCGAGCCGCCCGTTGGCCAGGGTTTCCTTCACCAGTACCCGCCAGCCCCCCGTGTGCGCCTCGGCGAGGTACCGACCCACGGACGGCTCCAGGGTGTTCCAGGTGGACTGCACGGCACCGAACAGCTGCCGCCCGCCGACCTCGATCTCCCAGGCACGTTCGATGGTGTCGCCCTGCGCCGCGCCGCTGGTGGAGAAGCCCAGCAGCACCCCGGCGTCCCGGATCCGGGCCAGCTCGTGCTGTAGCACCAGGTCCTCGAACAGCGGGCTGCCGGTGGTCAGCGAATGCACCTGGTACAGGTCGATCCGGTCGCCGAGCAGCGTCCGGGTCTCCGCCCACTGGGTGCGCAGGCGTTCCACCGAGTGCTCTTTCACCTCGTGCACCTCGGTTTCGATGCGCCACTGCGCGACGTAGGCGTAGCCCCACTTGCTGGACACCGTGACGTCCTGGTGGCCGCGTTCGCGCAGCCAGTCCGCGAGGAACTGCTCGGCGCTGCCGTAGGAGCGGGCCGTGTCCACCCAGCGGATCCCGTTGGCGTACGCGGCGTCGAGCACCGTTCGGGTGCGTTCCCGCATCGCCTGCGCGGTGCGCTGCACGGGCAGCACATCGGCGCGCCCGACGTTGATGTAGGCGGGCCTGCCGAGCGCGGCGAGGCCGAGTCCTAGGCGCTGCACGGGTTGTTGGGCTGGGATCATGCCTGGAAAGTAACCGCTGTCGCCGCGCCGCACAGCTCGGGGCTGCCACCCGCGCGAGGATGGCGGCCCCGGCTGCTTCCTTAGAGCCTGTCGGCGAATGCCGTCCGCGCCTTTGGAAGCGGCGTAGCCGCTTGCATTCACCTTGCCAAGACGACCATCGGCGGGTTCTGAGAGGTTTTCTGGCGAGGACGGCCCCTCCGCCGCGTATTGGACATACATCAGGAGGGGCACCCGCAGTCCAGGGAACCTCTCAGGTTCCGCTAAGCGACCACCCACCCAGACCATTCACCAACAGGCTCTTACAGGTACTGGCCCGTGTTGGTGGCCGTGTCGATCGCCCGCCCGGACTCCTGGTTCTTCCCGCTGACCAGGGTGCGGATGTACACGATCCGCTCGCCCTTCTTGCCGGAGATGCGGGCCCAGTCATCCGGGTTGGTGGTGTTGGGCAGGTCCTCGTTCTCGGCGAACTCGTCGATGATGGCGTCCTGCAGGTGCTGCACGCGCAGACCCGGCTGGCGGGTCTCCAGCACCGACTTGATGGCCGCCTTCTTCGCCCGGTCCACGATGTTCTGGATCATCGCGCCCGAGTTGAAGTCCTTGAAGTACAGGACTTCCTTGTCGCCGTTGGCGTAGGTGACCTCCAGGAACCGGTTCTCCTCGGTCTCGGCGTACATCCGCTCGACCGTGGTCTGGATCATCGCCTCCACGCACGCGCCCTTGTCGCCGCCGAACTCCTTGAGGTCCTCCTCGTGGATCGGCAGTGTCTTGGTCAGGTACTTGGAGAAGATGTCCTTGGCGGACTCGGCGTCCGGGCGCTCGATCTTGATCTTCACGTCCAGTCGGCCCGGGCGCAGGATCGCCGGGTCGATCATGTCCTCACGGTTGGAGGCGCCGATGACGATGACGTTCTCCAGCCCCTCGACACCGTCGATCTCGCTGAGCAGCTGCGGCACGATGGTGGTTTCCACGTCGGAGGAAACCCCGCTGCCGCGAGTCCGGAAGATCGAGTCCATCTCGTCGAAGAACACGATTACCGGGGTGCCCTCGGAGGCCTTCTCGCGGGCCCGCTGGAAGATCAGGCGGATGTGCCGCTCGGTCTCGCCGACGAACTTGTTGAGCAGCTCGGGGCCCTTGATGTTCAGGAAGTAGGACTTGGCCTGACCGTCGTCGTCCCCGCGCGCGGCGGCGACCTGCTTCGCCAGCGAGTTGGCGACGGCCTTGGCGATCAGCGTCTTGCCGCAGCCCGGCGGGCCGTACAGCAACACGCCCTTCGGCGGCCGCAACTGGTACTCGATGTAGAGGTCGGAGTGCAGGAACGGCAGCTCCACCGCGTCCCGGATCTGCTCGATCTGGCCGGCGAGACCGCCGATGTCCTGGTACCCGACGTCGGGCACCTCCTCCAGCACGAGGTCTTCGACCTCGGCCTTCGGCACGACGTCGTAGGCGTAGCCCGCCTTGCTGTCGACCAGCACCGAGTCGCCCGCCTTCAGGCCGGACGCGGCCAGTGGTTCGGTGACCCACACCACACGTTCCTCGTCGGTGTGGCCCAGCACCAGCGCCCGGGGGCTCTCCCCGGCACCGCTGGACATGAGCTCCCGGAAGGTGCAGACCTCACCGGTTTGCTCGAACGCACCAGCCTCCACCACCGTCAGGGCCTCGTTGAGGCGCACTGACTGGCCCAGTCTCAGTTCCTCCGTCTCGACGTTGGGCGACACCGCCACCCGCATCTTGCGACCAGACGTGAACACGTCGACCGTGCTGTCCTCGTAGCGGTGCAGATACACGCCGTAGCCGCTGGGGGGCTGGGCGAGCCGGTCGACTTCGTCGCGCAGCGCCATCAGCTGGCCCCGCGCTTCCTTCAGGGTCTCGGTGAGCTTGGCGTTCCGTTCGGTGAGCTGACTCACTCTCTCGGATGCCTCGGCCAGCCGCTTTTCCAGCAACCGGACCTGTTGGGGAGACTCGTTGAGCCTGCGGCGCAGTAGCGCAACCTCGTCCTCGAGGAGACGAATCTGGCTGCGGAGTTCTGCGGAGCCAGCGCTGTACTGCTCGCCGCCCTCCTCAGGCCGGCTGCCGGGACGGTCGTGCTGCATGTCGGCACCCTCCTCCCGTGCTCGTACCACCACGGTACCGGCGATCACCGACGACGGCGGCGTCGTTGATGCCTGCCGGATCGCCAAGCGTGCCACAAAAATCCGCGAATACCCACGAGGTGGGCCAGGTTGGTACCCGAGGGTCGGGCGATTCCCCGGCCGGGCGGACACGTTGCGTTGACGATCATGGTCCGTTCGATACGTTCCGCGCCGGGTCGCTCGGCCCCTCGAGCACCGGTTTTCCGTTGCGCCACGCGGATCGCGGCGGTCGGCGGACATCCGGGTTAACCGATCCGGCAACCGGGTGGCGTTGCGGCGGTCCGCACGTTGGCACATGCAGCACTTCTCCCATCATTTGGAACAACTGCGCTCGGACACCACTCACGCCGGAGACGAACGCTCCGTGACGTTTGGATGCCGAAAGTCCACTCCGTGCACCTCGCGCCGCGGGCTCTGATCTACTTACGGCCGCCGCGCACACCGCGGCCGCGAGACTCAACACCACTCCGGGGGAGGAGTTCATGACCTATCCGCCACAGCAGCCTCAACCGGGCGGGTGGGGCCAGCAACCCATGGGCAACGGATTCCCGCAGCAGGGTCCGCCGGGAACCCCGCAGCAGCAGCCCGCCTGGTACGGCAATCAGCACACCGGCTGGGGCCAGCAGGGGCAGGAACAGCCGCAGCAGGCTCCCATGTCCCCACAGTGGGGCAGCGAGTTCGGCCCCGGTTCCTGGCTCCAGGAACCGGGCGGCTTCGCCGACGTCGAGCCGCCGCGGCAGAAGAAGTCGAAGCTGCCGCTGATCCTCGGCCTGGTCGGAACGCTGATCGTCGTCGCCGGGATCGGCGTCGGGGTGTTCTTCTGGCTGGGCAGCGGCCCCGGCGAGGCCCGCCCGGTGGCCCAGGAGGTCGTGAACAAGGTCAACGCCGGTGACTTCGCGGGTGTCAGCAGCTTGTTCTGCCAGTCCAACAAGGCCCAGCTGGACAACGACATGGGCCAGCTCAAGCAGTGGAAGTTCAACATCAAGCTGGGCAACGTCACCGAGCGTGGCGACCAGGCCACCGCAAAGTTGACCGGAACCTACGAGACCGACGGATCGTCCACAACTGTGGACCAGACGATGGGCCTGATCGTGGAGGACGGCACCTGGAAGGTCTGCCAACTCGACCAGTGAGCCCGCAAGCTGAGAATTTCAAAACGGGGGAGGACCCATGACGTACCCACCGCAGCAGCCACCCGGACAGGGCGGCTGGGGGCAGCAGCCCGGCGGCCAGTACCCGCCCAGCGGTGGTCAGCCGCAGCAGCCCGGCGGGTACGCGCCGCCCAGCGGCGGTCAGCCCCAGCAGCCCGGCGGCGCCTACCCGCCCAGCGGCGGCCAGCCCCAGCAGGGCTACGGCCAGCCGGGCGGCGCGTACCCGCAGAGCGGGCCGCAGCCGCAGCAGGGCTACGGCCAGCAGCCCCCGTACCCGCCGCAGGGCGCAGGGTTCGGCCAGCCGGGCTTCGACGCCCCGAAGAAGAAATCCCCGCTCCCCTGGATCCTCGGCGGCGTCGGCGGTCTGCTCGTCATCGGCCTGGTGATCACCCTGATCGTGGTCTTCACCGGGGGCCCCGGCGACCCCCGGAAGGTCGCCCAGCAGGGCGTCGACATGATCAACTCCAAGGACTTCGCCGGTCTGCAGCCGCTGGCCTGCAAAAAGGACCAGGAAGACTTCCAGAAGATGCTGGACACCTTCGAAGGCAAGAGTGGCGAGTTCGACGAGCTCAAGGAATTCGGCGTCACCGACTCCGACATCCAGAAGCTGATCGACGGCATGAAGATCGAGATGCAGCTGGGCGAGGTCAAGGACAACGGCGACAACACCGCCACGGCCAAGATCACCGGCAACGTGAGCATCACCGCCGACGTCGAGATCATGGGTCAGAACGTGGCCGACATGATCCCCAACCAGCCGATCGATGACGAGTTCAAGCTGGTCGTCGAAGACGGTTCCTGGAAGCTCTGCTGATCCACACCTGATCAATCGGTAGCGGCCCGCCCCGATCCCTAGAACCGGATCGGGGCGGGCCGCTTCACGTCAGCCCTTGCTCGGGCGGCGCTGCACCCGGGGTGGGGTCACGCCATCGGCCAGGCGGCGGGCGGTCAGGAGGAACGCCGTGTGGGCGACCATCCGGTGCTCGGGGCGGACCGCCATGCCCACCACGTGCCACGGGCGCAGGAGGGTTTCCCAGGCCTGGGGCTCCGTCCAGTTCTGCTGCTCGCGGATCGCCTCCGTGATCCGGGACAGCTGGGTCGTCGTGGCGACGTAGACGATCAGCACCCCACCGGGGCGCAGCTTGCCGTGGACGGTTTCCAGGACCTCCCACGGCGCGAGCATGTCGAGCACCACCCGGTCGACCGGTTCGCCGTCGTACTCCCGCACGTCGCCCAGCTGCAGCGTCCAGTTGTCCGGCTTCTCGCCGAAGAACCGCCGCACGTTGCGCTCCGCGTGCTCCGCGTGGTCCTCGCGCACCTCGAACGACGTGACGCTGCCCTCCGGGCCGACCGCGCGCAGCAGGGAGCAGCTCAGCGCGCCAGATCCGGCACCTGCCTCCAGCACCCGCGCGCCCGGCCGGATGTCGCCCCACATCAAGATCTGCGCCGCGTCCTTGGGGTAGATGACCTGGGCGCCGCGCGGCATGGACAGCACGTAGTCGGCCAGCAGCGGGCGCAGCGCCAGAAACGACGTGCCGCCCGCCGAGGCCACCACCGAGCCCTCCGGCTTGCCGATCAGGTCGTCGTGCGCGAGCGCACCGCGGTGCGTGTGGTACTCCCCTCCCCGCTCCAGGACGACCGTGTACTTGCGGCCCTTCGGGTCGGTCAACTGGACCCGGTCGCCGGGCTGGAACTCACCGCTGGCGGTGCTGCTCAACTGCTGCCTACTCTCCACGCTGGTACAGCACACCATCGTCGCAGAAGGGCCAAGGAGTATTCGGGGCGGCTTGCTCGGCGGTGCGGGTGGCGGTGCAAGTTGCGTGCATGGCGAAAGCGAAAAGACCCCGCCGTCACCCGCGACGGGAGCGCAAGGCGCTGCGGAGGTCCTCGCGGCGCAGCACCCCGCTCGGCCTGCCTTCGCCGTCGACCACCAGGAACTGCCAGGCCAGCACCGACTGGACGCGCTCCAGGATCGCGTCCGAGGTTTCGCTGTCGAGCAGGATGGTGTCCGGGTCCACCGGTTCGGCGGCTCGCTCGGCCGGTTCGTTGGGCGCGTGGGTCGCCAGCCGCTCCGCCGCGGTCTGGTCGAGCAGGCCGACCGCGATGCCGTCGGCGCGCACCAGCACCACTCCCCGGCCCGCCGCCGCCAGCAGCGCATCGCCCACCGGGCTCTCCGCTGGGAGCTGCAGGACCGGCCGCACCAGTTCGCGCAGCTCCAGCCCCACCGGCCAGCTCTTGCGCTGCTCGGCGGCGTGCTCGGCGCTGGCCCCGGCCACCACGAACCACGCCATCAGCACGCAGACGCCCAGCCGCAGCCACTGGTCCTGGGCGTCTTCGAGCAGCCCGGCCAGCGCCCAGGCGATCAGGGCCGCGGCGACCGCTCCCGCACCGATCACGCCCGCCGTGGTGCCCGCTCCGCGCTTCCCGGTGATCCGCCAGGTCAGCGCCCGCAGCATCCGGCCGCCGTCCAGCGGCAGCCCCGGCAGCAGGTTGAACACGGCCACGGCCAGGTTCGCCACGCAGGTCTGCGCCACCAGCAGCCAGATCGCGCCGCCTGGCACCAGGGCGAACCAGCCGATGCCGGTGGCCACCGCCAGCACCATCGACACCGCCGGCCCGGCCGCGGCGATCAGGCCCTCCTGGGTCGGTTTAGACGGCGTCCGGGATATCTCCGACAGGCCGCCGAGCAGGAACAGCCGGACGCGCCGCACCGGCAGCCCCAGGCGCAGCGCGACGATGCAGTGCCCGAGTTCGTGCAGCAGCACCGAAACCGCCAGCAGCACGGTGAACACCGCCGCCAGCACCGCGCTCTCCCAGATGCCCGCGTCCGGCAGGATCCGGCCCACCAGCGGCGTGTACAGCAGCACGATCAGCGCCGCCCCTAGCCACCACGACGGCGAAAGCAGCACCGGCACTCCGGCGACACGGCACAGCAGCAGGCCGCCGTCGTTCAGTCTGGGCCGGGCAGGCGGGGATGCGGTCGACGGCATGCAGGCAGGGTAGTGCGCCACGCTTGAGGCGGCTGTGATCCGTGCGGGGGGTGATCGCGTGTCGGTCCGCTCGTTTAGGGTTTCGGGCCATGGCGGAATCGGCGCAGGCGGCAACAGGCGGGACGCTCCAGGACGGCGGGACCAGGCGTCCTGCACTGTCCCCGTCCCGCGCGAGCGACTTCAAGCAGTGCCCCCTGCTGTACCGGTTCCGTGCCGTGGACCGGTTGCCGGAAACGCCGACCAAGGCGCAGGTGCGCGGCACGGTGGTGCACTCGGTGCTGGAGCGGCTGTTCGGGCTGCCGACGGCCGAGCGCGACCCGGCGCGGGCGCGGGCCCTGCTGCAGCCGGCCTGGGAGGAGCTGCTCGCGCAGCAGTCCGAGCTGGGCGAGCTGTTCGACGGGCCCGGCGACCCGGAGCTGGCGGGCTGGTTGGAGTCGGCGAGCGCGCTGCTGGATGCCTACTTCGAGCTGGAGGACCCGCGGCGGCTGGAGCCGGAGGCCTGCGAGCTGCGGGTGGAGGCCGAGCTGGCTTCCGGGGTGCTGCTGCGGGGGTTCATCGACCGGGTCGACGTGGCCCCGACCGGCGAGATCCGGCTGGTCGACTACAAGACCGGTGCCGCGCCGCGGGAGATCGGCGAGGCCAAGGCGATGTTCCAGATGAAGTTCTACGCCCTGGTGCTGTGGCGCACCCGCGGCGAGATCCCGCGCCAACTGCTGCTGATGTACCTGGCCAGCAAGCAGCGGCTGGCGTACACGCCGGACGAGACGGAGCTGCGCCGCTTCGAGCGCACCCTGGAGGCGATCTGGCAGGCGATCCTGCGGGCGGGCAAGACCGGCGACTTCCGGCCGAATCCGAGCCGCCTGTGCGACTACTGCGACCACAAGCCGCTGTGCCCGGCCTTCGGCGGCACCCCGCCGCCCTACCCGGGCTGGCCGGAGCCTGACCCGGGCCCCGAATCCGTCCTCGACCGCACCGACTGACCGGTCCCCGGGACCCGGGCTCAGTCCTCGTAGGGGTCGTAGTTGACGGCGGTGCCGAAGTCACCGGCCTGGGTGGGGTCGATGACCGCGAAGCGGGCGCCGGTGGGGTCCCGGAGGACCGCGACGCGGCCGATGCTGGAGTCGTACGGGTCCACTCGCACGCGGCCGCCGAGGGTGATCGCGTTGCGCACCAGCGCGTCGGTGCCGACCTCCGCGTCCACGCCGAGGTACAGCAGCCAGTGCGGCCGGGTGGCTTCCGTGATGAACTCGCGGATCATGCTGACCCGGGCGCACACCGATTCGTTGCCGAGGTACCAGACCGAGTAGTCCGAGCGGTGCTCGGTGCCGAACTGCTCGGCGCTGTAGCCGAACAGCTCCTGGAAGAAATTGTCCGCGGTCTGCGCCTTGATGGTGACCAGTTCGGCCCACATCAGGGTGCCCGGCAGCCCGACGTCGAACTGCCAGGACTCCTCGGGTTCCAGCAGCCCGAACTCGGCGCCGGCCGGCCCCACCAGCACGGTCTTGGTGCCCAACCCGGGCACGCGGTTGCGCGGAACGGTCACGACGGCGCCGTGGTTGACGGCCCGCTCGGTGAACTCCGCGCAGTCCGCGGTGGCCAGGTAGAGCCGCCAGCTCGACTCGTCGCCGGAGGCGGCGCGCA
This sequence comes from Saccharopolyspora pogona, assembly GCF_014697215.1. GTDB lineage: Bacteria > Actinomycetota > Actinomycetes > Mycobacteriales > Pseudonocardiaceae > Saccharopolyspora > Saccharopolyspora hattusasensis. The sequence goes on along the minus strand of NZ_CP031142.1, from coordinate 8,788,546 downwards.
GGCTCGCCACCGGGAACCCCTCGTGCAGGGCGATCACGTGCTCGCCGGAGACCGGGTCGCTGTGGGTCTCGTACTCCCAGGCGAACAGCCCGGCGTAGAACTCGCGGGCCCGTTCCAGGTCCGTGGTGATCAGCTCTATCCAGCAGGGCATTCCTTCGTAGAGCTCCCACCGCGGCGGGGTCTTTCCCGATACCACGACGGCCATTTCGTCACCCCACCGGCGCGCTCAAGATCGTCTCGACACCATTATCCGCAACGGGTGCGGCCTGGTGGGGCAGTCCGGCCAAAATCCGGTGGAGCAACCAGACTTTTCGGACAACTTCACGAAAAACGCCACGCCCCCAGCTCCAGCCTGGCGCGGCTCGGAGCCGGTGGACATGGCGTTCGCTCGATCAGAGTAGCCGTTAAAGGCGGCAGGCGCGGATGTCGGACGACAGGATCGCCTTGGCACCGACGGCCGCGAGGCGGTCCATGATCGCCGGGGCCTCCTTGCGGGAGACCATCGCGCGCACCGCCACCCAGCGGTCGTCGGCCAGCGGCGACATGGTCGGCGACTCCAGGCCCGGGGTCACCTTGGTGGCGTCGTCGAGCAGCTCGCGCGGGCAGTTGTAGTCCAGCATCACGTACTGCTGGGCGAACACCACGCCCTGCAGCCGGGCGATGAGCTGGTTCTTCGCCTGCTCCTCGTCCGAGCCGCGCCGCTGGATGACCACTGCCTCGGAGTTGCAGATCTGGTCGCCGAAGGCCACCAGGCCGTGCTGGCGCAGCGTTCGGCCGGAGCCGACGACGTCGGCGATGGCGTCCGCGACGCCGAGCTGGATGGAGATCTCCACCGCGCCGTCGAGCCGTATGACGTCGGCCGTCACGCCGTGCTGCGCGAGGTCGTCGGCGACGAGCTTCGGGTAGGAGGTGGCGATCCGCTTGCCCTGCAGGTCCGCGACGGTCCACTCGTGCGGGCCCGCCGGGGCGGCGTAGCGGAACTTGGAGCCGCCGAAGCCGAGCGCGAGCCGCTCCTCGACCGGCGCGCCGGAGTCGTGGGCCAGGTCGCGGCCGGTGAGCCCCAGGTCGAGCTCGCCGGAGCCGACGTAGATCGCGATGTCCTTGGGGCGCAGGAAGAAGAACTCGACCTCGTTGGCGGTGTCCAGGACGGTCAGGTCCCGCTGCTCATGGCGCTGCCGGTACCCGGCTTCCGCGAGCATCTCGGATGCGGGACCGGCCAGCGTGCCCTTGTTGGGCACAGCCACACGCAGCATGGGACTCGATCTCCTCGGTTATTCCTGGGTCGGGTTCACAGGTAGCGGTACACGTCTTCAAGGGACAGTCCGCGCCCCAGCATGATGACCTGCAGCCGGTACAGCAGCTGCGAGATCTCCTCGGCGAGCTGTTCGTCCGATTCGTGCTCGGCGGCGATCCACACCTCGCCGGCCTCTTCGATGACCTTCTTGCCCTGGGCGTGCACCCCGGCGTCGAGCGCGGCTACCGTCGCCGAACCCGCCGGTCGGGTGCGGGCCCGTTCTTGCAGTTCGGCGAACAACTCGTCGAAGGTCTTCACAGTGCACGATCCTTGCATCCCGGGTCGCCGGCCTCGACGGCGGACCCGGTCGTTTGCTGGCTCGATCACGACACGTCACCTGGTGGCCAACTCACCGGAACCCGGTGGTCGCCTCCAGCGCCGCGCCGAGCGTGTCCTTGATCATGGCCAGTGCGGCGCCCCCGGGGCTCGACCGGCCGCCGGTGACGGCCACCGCGCCGGCGTCGCCGCAGTCGTAGCGGACCGCCTTCTCCGGCCCGACCAGCGCCCCGAGCGGGCCCGCCACCGGCTCGGCGCGCAGCTCGACACGGACCAGGCCGGGCTCGTCGCGCGATGCGCTGGCGACCTGCCGGAGCCGATGCCCGCCATCGGCGGCCGGCAGCGGTTCGCCGATCGGCTCCGCTTCGACCGCGGTGTCCGCCGGGTCCCAGTCCCACAGCAGGCCGGCGAGCAGCCGCAACTTGGTCGCCGCGTCCTTTCCGGTGAGGTCGGCGGTGGGATCGGCTTCGGCGATGCCTAGCCGCTGGGCTTCGGCGACCGCCCCGGCGAGCTCCTGGCCAGCGGCGATCTGATCGAGGACGAAGGTCGCGGTGCCGTTCAGGCAGCCCTGCACCGCGCGGACGTCGAAGCCGCGCAGCACCGATCGGGCCAGGTCACCGGCGGGCATCGCGGCCCCGGTGGCCCCCGAGATCCGCACCGACCGCCCGGCCCGCCGCGCGGTCTCGTCGAGCTGCCGCCAGTGCGTGAGCAGGTGCGACTTCGTCGCGGTCACGACGTGCGCGCCTTGCCGCAGCGCCTGCAACGCGTCCAGCGCGGGCTGCTCGCCGCCGTCGGAAGGCACGGCCTGCGCCAGCACCCGGGCACCGGTTCGGGCTAGCAGTCCGGCGACCTCCTCGGCGGGAGCCCACTGCTCACGGGGCGGCACGGCGTCGGCGATCTCGGCCTGCGAGCTGCGACCGCGCACGGCGACGACGCGCAGGTCAGCGCCGTACTGGTCGCGCCATTGCGCGCGGTGCTGCCGGATGAGTCCGGCGTACTCGCGTCCGACCGGACCGTAGCCGACCAGGACGATCGGGACTTCGATCATCACGCCGCTCGCACGAACAGCTCGCCGAGGCCGGCGAAGTCCACGTCCGTCAGCGAGTCGCGCAGCACCCGGTGCGGGCCGGGCTGCAGCGGCACCTCGCACGGGATGGCGATCACCAGGCAGCCGGCGGCTTCCGCCGAGGCCACGCCGGTCGGCGAGTCCTCGATCGCGACGCAGTCCGCGGGGTCCACGCCGAGCAGCCGCGCGGCCTTCAGGTACGGCTCGGGGTCGGGCTTGTTCTTGCCGTCCACCTCGTCGCCGCAGACCGTCAGGTCGAACGAGCCGCGGCCGAGGGTCTCCAGCGCGAGCTCGGTCAGGGACCGGATCGTGGAGGTCACGAGCGCGGTGGGGATGCCCAGCTCGAGGGCCTCGCGCAGCGCCTCCTGCGCGCCCGGCCGCCACGGCAGGCCCTGCTCGAACAGCTCCTCCATGCGGGCCGTGACCCACTCGGCCGCCGCGTCGACCTCGGCGTCCGTGTCCGGGATCCCGACGTCGGCCAACAACATCCGCATGCTGCGCGTCATGTTGGAGCCGACCATCGCCTCCCTGGTGGCGTCGGTGAGCACGCCCCCGCGATGCCTTGCGTAGTCGTCCAGCGCGATGGTCCACAACTTCTCGGAGTCGACGAGCGTGCCGTCCATGTCGAACAGCACTGCGGCGGGCGAGGTCTGACCGGCGTCGCGGGTCACTCGGGATTCTCCGTTCCGGGAGGAGGTTTGGGACCGGGGCCGCCTCCAGTAGAGCATCCGGGGCCCGACCGTCCCCAGCGAAAGTGTCCAATCCCTCGTCGGATCAGGTGTTGAAGTACTTGGCTTCCGGGTGGTGGGCGACGATCGCGTCGGTGGACTGCTCCGGGTGCAGCTGGAACTCCTCGGAGAGGGTCACGCCGATCCGTTCCGGTTGCAGCAAATCGACGATCTTGGCCCGGTCCTCCAGGTTCGGGCAGGCGCCGTAGCCCAGGGAGAAGCGCGCGCCGCGGTAGCCGAGCCGGAAGAATTCCTCCACTGTGGACGGATCTTCCGCCGCCACCGGGGCGCCGGAGGCGAACAGCAGTTCCTGGCGGACGCGGCGGTGCCAGTACTCCGCCAGCGCCTCGGTGAGCTGCACCCCGAGGCCGTGGATCTCCAGGTAGTCGCGGTAGGCGTTGCGGGCGAACAGCTCGTTGGCGTGGTCCGCGATCGGCTGGCCCATCGTGACCAGCTGCAACGGCAGCACGTCCACCTGCCCGGACTCCTCGGCGCGCTCCCGCGAGCGGAAGAAGTCCGCGAGGCACAGGTGCCGGTCGCGGGCCTGCCGGGGGAAGGCGAAGCGGCAGCGCTCCGGCGCGTCCGCCTCGTCCTTGTCCAGCACGACCAGGTCGTCGCCCTCGGACACGCACGGGAAGTAGCCGTAGACCACCGCCGCGTGCTGCAGGATCCCCTCGGTGGCGAGCTCGTCCATCCAGTACCGCAGCCGCGGGCGCCCCTCGGACTCGACCAGTTCTTCGTAGGACGGGCCGCCTTTCGCGCCGCGCAGCCCCCACTGGCCGAAGAACGTGGCCCGCTCGTCCAGGTAGGCGGCGTACTCGCCGACCGGCACTCCGCGCACCTCGCGCCGCCCCCAGAACGGCGGCGTCGGCACCGGAACGTCGGCGGCGACGTCCGAGCGGCTCACCGGCGCGGGCTCCGCCACCGCTGCCTTGCGCTTCTCGGCGATCCGCAGCGACCGTTCCCGGCGGGCCTTGCGCTCGGCCTTCTTCGCCTCCTCGGCCGGGTCCGGGGCCACCACGCCGCCGCGCTTGCGGGCCATGATGGAGTCCATCAGCCGCAGGCCCTCGAAGGCGTCGCGGGCGTAACGCACCTCGCCCTCGTACAGCTCGTCGAGATCGCTCTCCACATAGGACCGGGTCAGCGCCGCGCCGCCGAGCAGCACCGGGAACGCCTCGGCCACTCCCCTGGCGTTGATCTCCGCCAGGTTCTCCTTCATGATCACCGTGGACTTCACCAGCAGCCCGGACATGCCGATGGCGTCCGCGTCGTGCTGCCGCGCGCTGTCCAGGATCGTGCCGATCGGCTGCTTGATGCCCAGGTTGACCACGTTGTACCCGTTGTTGGACACGATGATGTCGACCAGGTTCTTGCCGATGTCGTGCACGTCGCCCTTGACCGTGGCCAGCACCAGGGTTCCCTTGCCGGCGGCGGAGTCCTTCTCCAAATGCGGCTCCAGGTAGGCGACCGCGGCCTTCATGACCTCGGCGGACTGCAGCACGAACGGCAGCTGCATCTGCCCGGAACCGAACAGCTCGCCCACGACCTTCATGCCGGCCAGCAGGGTCTCGTTGATGATCTCCAGCGGCGGCTTCTCCGCCATCGCCACGTCCAGATCCGCTTCGAGCCCGTTGCGCTCGCCGTCGACGATCCGCCGCTCCAGCCGTTCGAACAGCGGCAGCGCCGCGAGTTCCTCGGCACGCGAGGCCCGGCTGGACTTGGCGGTCTGGCCCTCGAACAGCTCCATCAGCCGCTGCAACGGGTCGTAGCCGTCGCGGCGCCGGTCGTAGACCAGGTCGAGCGCGACCTGCCGCTGCTCGTCCGGAATCTTGTTCATCGGCAGGATCTTCGAGGCGTGCACGATCGCGGTGTCCAGCCCCGCTTCCCGGCACTCGTTGAGGAACACCGAGTTCAGCACCTGCCGGGCCGCCGCATTCAGTCCGAAGGAGACGTTCGAAATCCCCAGCGTGGTGCGGACTTCCTGGCGCGTGCGCTTGAGCTCGCGGATCGCCTCGATGGTCTCGATGCCGTCGCGGCGCACCTCCTCCTGGCCGGTGGAGACCGGGAAGGTCAAGGTGTCGACGATGATGTCCGACTCGGCCAGCCCCCAGTTGCCGGTCAGGTCGTCGATGATCCGGTTGGCGACCCGCAGCTTCCAGTCCTTCGTGCGGGCCTGCCCGTCCTCGTCGATGCACATCACCACGACCGCCGCGCCGTGCTCGCGGACCAGCTCCATGACCCGCCGGTAGCGGGAGTCCGGGCCGTCGCCGTCCTCGTAGTTGACGGAGTTGACCACGCACCGGCCGCCGAGCCGTTCCAGCCCGGCGCGCAGCACCGGCGGCTCGGTGGAGTCAAGCATCACCGGCAGCGTCGAGGCGGTGGCCAGCCGCGCGGCCAGCTCGGCCATGTCGGCGGTCCCGTCGCGGCCCACGTAGTCCACGCAGAGGTCGATCAGGTGCGCGCCGTCGCGCGTCTGGGCCTTGGCGATCTCGACGCAGTCGTCGTAGTCACCGGCCAGCATCGCATCGCGAAAAGCCTTGGAGCCGTTGGCGTTCGTGCGCTCGCCGATCACCAGCACCGACGCGTCCTGGTCGAACGGCACCGCCTGGTACAGCGAGCTGACGCCCGGCTCGGGCCGCGGCTCGCGCGGCGGCGGGTTCAGTTCCCGCACCGCCTCGACGACCTGCCGGATGTGCTCGCCGGTCGTGCCGCAACAGCCGCCGACCAGGCGGGCGCCGAAGTTCGCGACGAACTCGGCGAGCGCCTCGGCCAGCTCCTCCGGGGTCAGCGGGTACACCGCTCCGCTCGGCCCGAGCTCGGGAAGCCCGGCGTTGGGCATCACCGACAGCGGAACCCGCGAGTGCTTGGCCAGCTGCCGCAGGTGCTCGCTCATCTCCGCCGGCCCGGTGGCGCAGTTCATCCCGATCAGGTCGATGCCCAGCGGCTCCAGCGCGGTCAGCGCGGCGGTGATCTCGGTGCCCAGCAGCATCGTGCCGGTGGTCTCCACCGTCACCTGCGCGATGATCGGCACCCGCCGCCCGGCCCGCGCCATGCCGCGCTTGGCTGCCAGCACCGACGCCTTGGTCTGCAGCAGGTCCTGCGAGGTCTCCACGAGGACCGCGTCGATCCCGCCGTCGAGCATGCCGGCGGTCTGCTCCTCGTAGGCGTCGCGCAGCGCCTCGAAGCGCACGTGCCCCAGCGTCGGCAGCTTGGTGCCCGGCCCCATCGCGCCCAGCACGAACCGGGGCTGCCCGGCGGTGGCGAACTCGTCGGCGCACTCCCGCGCCAGCTGCGCGCCGCGCTCGGCCAGCTCGCGGATGCGCCCGGCGATGCCGTACTCGCCGAGATTGGCCAGGTTCGCGCCGAAGGTGTTGGTCTCGACCGCGTCCGCCCCGGCCGCCAGGTACCCGCGGTGCACGTCGCGCACCACGTCCGGGCGGGTGGCGTTGAGGATCTCGTTGCACCCCTCCAGCCCCGCGAAGTCGTCGAGTCCCAGCGGCACCTCCTGCAGCATGGTGCCCATCGCGCCGTCGGCGACGAGGACTCGGCGCTCCAGCGCCTCCAGCAGGGGTGACCAGGGAGAATGCGGCATACCAGCCAGCGTACGAGCGGCGGCCAACCGGATTCCCACACTGTGGTACCCGGCCCGGCGCCCGCACCGCTGCGCAGGATGTGCCCCGGTTTCCCTACAAGCTGCCTTTGAAGCGGCACAGCCGCTTAGCCCACCCCCGCAGCCGGCACCGCCGCGGGTTCTCAGAAGTCTTCTCGCGAGGACAGCCCCAGCGCCGCGTATTTGGTCATACGCAAGTCGGGGATCCCGGAGTCGAGAAGGCTTCTGAGGTTCCGCCACCCGCACCGCTGTGCAGGATGAGCCCCAGCGCCTCTAAATCACGCCGCGGTGTTGCAGGTACCGGAACACGAGTATGCCGGGGAGCACGGGCAGCCAGTAGGTGAGCAGGCGGGAGATGAGCACCGCCGTGATCGCCGCGGTCGCCGGTACCCCGATGGCGCCGAGGCCCGCGAGCAGCACCGCCTCTACGGCACCGAGGCCGCCGGGCGAGGGCACCAGGTGGCCGAGGGTGTTGCCGATGACGAACACGACCGTCACCGCCACCCACGAGAAGTCCGGGTGCAGCGCGGCCAGCGACGCTGCCAGGCCCAGGCCCGAGACCACCAGGTAGCCCAGCGCGCCGCCGAACAGCTGGAGCGCGCGCACCGGGTGACGCAGGGTCTCCAGCAGTTCGCGCCCGACCTCCACCGACGGTGCGGCGATCCGGCGGCGGCCGAAGGGCGAGGCCCCCACGACCGCGGCGACCACCAGCACCGCGACCGCGGCGACCACCACCGGCCAGCCGGTCGGGATCGAGAGGTTGGTGAACGTCCCGGACAAGCCGACCGCGAACACCCCGAACACGGCCACGACGAACGCCACCGCCCCGGTGCCCGCCTGGTTGAGCAGCGTCACCCCGACCGCCACCCGCCGCCGCAGCCCGAGCCGCTCCATGTACACCACGTTGATGCCGAAGAACCCGGCGCCACTGGGCGTGGTGCGCCCGGTGAACGCGGCCGCCACCTGCACGAGAAGGGTCTGCCAGAACGGCAGCGGAACCCGGCTGGAGCCCTGCACGGAGACCGACGACGCCAGGATCGCCAGGAATCCGGTCGCCACCGCCACGCCCAACCAGACCCAGTTCGCGTGCTGCACTGCCGTGAGCACCGCGCCCATGCTGGACAGCTCCGGGAGCAGCAGGTAGACGGCTGCGGCGATGAGCAGCAGGCCGATCACGGTGATCGGGCGGACCGGCGAGCGGAACCCCGGGATCGGCAGGCCCAATCCGTCGGCCAGGGCTTCGCGCAGTTCGGGCAGCAGGAAGCGGCCGTGCGGCGCCTGGTTCCTGATCCGCCGGGGCAGCGCCAGCGGGACCAGGTTCCGCAGTGCCGCCGCGAGCTGCTCGGCGGGCAGCGCGCGGATCGCGGTGGACACCGTGCGCTCGGTGCCGGCCACCGTCGCCAGCGAGAGCATCGCCTCGGCCAGGTCCTGGGCGCAGCGCGCCTCGTCCGCGCCCGCGTGGCTGAACGTGAAGCTCAGCAGCCAGGGCCGGTTCTCGTCGTCCACCAGGATGTTCTTCGCGCGCAGGTCGTGGTGGGCGATGCGGGCCCCGGCCAGGGCCGCGAGCTGCGCCCAGATCGCCGCCAGCAGCTCGTCGTCGATGTCGTCGCCCCGCATCTCCGACAACCGGCGTCCGCGCACCTGCCCGACCACCAGCAGCGCGGGCGCGTGCTTGACGTCGCAAGCCAGCACGACCTGCGGGGTGCGCACCCCGGCCCGCTCGGCCAGCAGCGTCACGTAGGCCTCGTGCTCCACCTCGTGGTGCGGTGTCGACAGCCGCGGCTCGTCCTGGACGTCGAGCAGCGTGAGCAGCCGTTTGATCTTGTACCAGGGTCCGGCGCGGCGGCTCATCCGCCGCACCACCTTCACCCGCAGGGTCCGCCCGTCCCCGGTCCCTACCGCGAACTCGCGCGGCACCAACAGCCGGTGCCGCAACGCGACGATCGAGACCGGTTTCAGCCCGGCCAGCTCCAGCTCGCCGAAGATCACCTTCTCGGAGACCTTCCGGCCGGGCGCGCCCCAGACGAGGTGGCAGAGCATCCCGACGCCCCAGCCCAGCAGCGCGCCACCCACCGTGTCCAGCGGCAGCTGGAGACCCAGGTGGACCACGGCCACGCCGACCAGCACGGTGAGCCCCCAGCCGACCCGCCGCGCGGGCCCGCCCAGGTAGGGCGCGGCGACCACGGCCAGCACCGTCACGATGGCCACTTCGCTGGAGGGGAACGGGAATCCACCCGGCGGCTCGAAGATCGGCGCCGGCACCGCCCGGGCGGGCAGCACCTGGTGCATGATCTGGGCGAGGCCCCAGGTCAGCGCGCCCGATCCCGCGCACAGCAGCGCCACCCGGATCCAGCCGAAGTACATCGCCACCGCGGTCACCCCGGCGATCCCGGCCCAGCTCCCGAGCCAGACCAGCACCACCCACACCGGATCGGAGATCGCCGGGATCCGCCCGAGCTGCTGGTAGATCGCGACCTCGACGGGGTTGGCGGGCACCAGCACCAGCAGCACGCTCAGCGTGAGCAGCCCGCCGGCGACGAGCAGCTTGGCGAGGTCCGCGGGGCGGCGGCCGATCGACAACCGCAGCCGGGACTTCGGGGATATCCCAGTCCCCTCGCTCGGTGACGATCCGGTGCTGTCCACTTGCTGGATCGGGTTCCCTCTCCGCTGACACCCACGGTGACTTGGGTAAAGGGTCTTGCCCGCGAAACCTCACGTCAAACCGGCAACCGGTGGTGCCCGGCCGGTCACGAGCGGTGCAGGGATGTCGGGCGCTCGCGTCGGCGTGGCGTCGTAGGCTGGCGCCGTGACCGATCGCGACGCACACAACACCGAACAACCGCGCGCCGAACCGCCCCAACTGACCGATCCGATCTTGGTCAGCGCTTTCGAAGGCTGGAGCGGCGGGCTTACCCAACCGCCGCGATCGCGCCGTAGCTTCGCAGGGAGGTTCGCGTGAGCGAGAAGCAAAACCTTCCCCAGCTTGCGAACCCCGTCGTCATAGCTGGTTTTGAGGGCTGGAACGATGCCGGCGACGCCGCCAGCTCCGCGATCGAGCACCTCCAGCTCATCTGGGACGCGACGCCGTTGAGCGAGATCGACCCGGACCCGTACTACGACTTCCAGGTCACTCGTCCGACGGTGAAGCTGGTGGACGGCATCACCCGCCAGGTCTCCTGGCCGACCACCCGGCTGACGGTCTGCCGCCCGCCCGGCTGCGATCACGACGTGGTGCTAGTGCACGGCATTGAGCCGAACATGCGCTGGCGGGCGTTCTCCGCCGAACTCGTGGAGCAGATCGAGCGGATCGGGGCCCGCACCGTGGTCACCCTCGGAGCACTGCTCGCGGACGCTCCGCACACCCGGCCGGTGCCGGTCAGCGGTGCGGCCTACGACACCGACTCGGCGGCCCGGTACGGCCTGGAGCGCTCCCGCTACGAGGGCCCGACCGGGATCGTCGGGGTCTTCCAGGACGCCTGCGTGCAGGCCGGGATCCCGGCGATCTCGTTCTGGGCGGCGGTACCGCACTACGTCTCGCAGCCGCCGTCGCCGAAGGCGACGCTGGCGCTGCTGCACCGGGTCGAGGAGGCGCTCGACGTCGAGGTCCCGCTCGGCAACCTGCCGGAGCAGGCCGAGGAGTGGGAGCAGACCGTCAGCGAGATGGCAGAGGAGGACGAGGACGTCCGCAACTACGTCCGCGCGCTGGAGGAGCGCGGGGACGCCGAGGTCGAGCTGACCGAGGCCAGCGGCGACGCGATCGCGGCGGAGTTCGAGCGCTACCTGCGCCGCCGCGGCCCCGGCGGCAAGGGCCCGCTGGGCCCCGGCCCCGGCTGACCGAACGCGATCACGTGAAGCGCGAGGGGCACCCGTGGCCGAGCTAATTGGACAGCCGAGCCAATTGGACACGGGTGCCCCTCACGGTTTCAGAGCTCGACGCCGAGGAGGGCGTCGACGGCGGTACGGATCAGCTGCGGCGCGCCCCGGTCGGAGCCGCCGGAGGTCAGCGCCTCGTCGGCCCAGGCGTCGATCGCGCGCAGCGCCTGCTGGGTGTCCAGGTCGTCGGACAGCCGCTCACGCAGCCGTGCGACGGCAGGCTCCGCTGCCGGAGCCGCATCCAGCACAGCGGCCTCCCGCCATCGGGCCAGGCGCGCGGAGCCGTTGATCAGCGCGTCATCCGTCCACGACCGGTCGGTGCGGTAGTGACCGTCCAGCAGCGCCAGCCGGATGGCCATCGGGTCCACCCGGTCGCCGCGCAGCCGGGACACGAACACCAGGTTGCCCTTGGACTTCGACATCTTCTCGCCGTCCAGGCCGATCATCCCGGCGTGCACGTAGTGCTTGGCGAACGGGAACTCGCCGGTCAGCGACTCGGCGTGCGCGGCGCTGAACTCGTGATGCGGGAAGATCAGGTCCGAGCCGCCGCCCTGGACGTCGAAGCCGAGGCCGAGCCGGTTCAGCGCGATCACCGAACATTCCAGGTGCCAGCCCGGCCGGCCGGCGCCGAGCTCGGACTCCCAGGACGGTTCGCCGTCGCGGGCCATCCGCCACACCAGCGCGTCCAGCGGGTGCTCCTTGCCAGGCCGGTCGGGGTCTCCGCCGCGCTCGGCGAAGAAGTCGCGCATGGTCGCTTCGTCGTAGTTGGACTCGTAGCCGAAGTTGCCGGAGGCCCGGTGCCGGAAGTAGATGTCGGGGTGCTCGCCGTCGACCCGGTAGGCCGCACCCGAGGCCAGCAGCTTGCCGACCGCCTCGACGATCTCCGGGATGGACTCGACCGCGCCGACGAAGTCGGCCGGCGGCACCACCCGCAGCGCCTCCATGTCCTCGCGGAACAGCGCGGTCTCGCGCATCGCGAGCACGATCCAGTCCTCTCGGTCGCGCTCGGCGCGCTCCAGCAGCGGGTCGTCGATGTCGGTGACGTTCTGCACATAGTGCACCTGGTGACCGTTGTCCAGCCAAACCCGGTGGACCAGGTCGAACGCCAGGTACGTCGCGGCGTGGCCGAGATGGGTCGCGTCGTACGGCGTGATGCCGCAGACGTACATTCTCGCGACGGGCCCGGGTTCGGTGGGCCTAACCTCACCGGCGGCGGTGTCGAAGAGGTGCAGTGGGCTGGGTGTGCCCGGCACCTGAGGCACGGGAACCGATGACCAGGGTTGCATGCATCCGACCTTAAACGTCCGGGGCGAGCGGACGCCCCGACCGGGCCATCGGCCGTATCACATAGTGGGAAGATCGACGACGTCTCGAATCCCCGCCCGGAAAAAATCTTGTCGGACTACGTAATATTTAGGTCAACAACTAACCGAATCCAGCCCGACAAAAGATCAGTTAGCCGATCGGAAAAATCGGACGAAACAACGCATAGCCGCCCATTCCGATCATCCGAATTCGCCACTTCGCAACGCCGGTGCCGAGGTGGGATCATTCCCTTTAGAAGTCGAATATTCGCACATCAGAGGCTCGACAACGGCTCAGACAACTGGGCTAAAAAGTCAAAACAGACGGTCGTAACGCAAAAGGATCTTCACTCGAATGGCTGGACATGGGCATCGCGCTAAGTATGATCAAGGTCCAGACGAAAGGACGCGAACGCGAATCCGAGACACGGTGAGTTGATCGGCGGAGAACCGACAATTCGCGCAGATCCCGGCACCCGGGTGAAACCATCCGGGTCCGGCGAAGCAGGTGGAGGCGATCGGTGACATCGGTACGCGTGGAGCGGCTCTACAAAATCTTCGGGCCACAGCCGACGGAGCTGGTTCGCCGCCTGGAGGCGGGAGCCGACCAGGAAGAGATCAAGGCGGCGGGCGCCACCGCCGCGGTGGTGGACGCGTCGTTCGAAGTCGGAGAGGGCGAGACCTTCGTCGTGATGGGGCTGTCCGGCTCCGGCAAGTCGACGCTGATCCGCATGCTTAACGGGCTGCTCACGCCCACCTCCGGCCAGGTGCTCGTCGACGGCGACGACATCACCGGGATGTCCGCCCCGGCGTTGCGCGCGATGCGCCAGCAGAAGATGAGCATGGTGTTCCAGCACTTCGCCCTGTTCCCGCACCGCACGGTGCTGGACAACGCCGGCTACGCCCTGCAGATCCGGGGCGCGAGCAAGTCCGAGATCAACGAGCAGGCGCGCGAGGCGCTGAGCCTGGTCGGCCTGGAGGGATGGGAGGAGCGCTACCCCCAGCAGCTCTCCGGCGGCATGCGGCAACGCGTCGGACTCGCCCGCGCCTTGGCCGCCCAGACCGACGTGCTGCTGATGGACGAGGCGTTCAGCGCGCTGGACCCGCTGATCAAGCGGGAGATGCAGGACCAGCTGCTGAACCTGAACGCGAAGCTCGGCAAGACCATCATCTTCATCACCCACGACCTCAACGAGGCGATGCGGCTCGGCGACCGCATCGCGATGATGCGGGCGGGGCGGATCGTGCAGATCGGCACCGCCGAACAGATCCTCAACGAGCCGGCCGACGACTATGTCGCCACCTTCGTCAAGGACGTCGACCGCAGCCGGGTGCTCACCGCGGCGTCCATCGTCGAGCCGCAGGCCACGGCCCCTCCTGGGGAGGATCCGGTGCCCGCCGACACGCCGATGGCGGACCTGTTCGCCCGGATGAGCGCCCGCACGGTGCCGGTCCCCGTGGTCGACCAGCAGCAGCGGGTGCTCGGCGTGGTCACCCCGACGGCGGTGTTCAAGGCGCTGTGCCGGGAGGTTCCGGCGGCCGGCGACGGCGAACCCTCCGCGATCGAGGAGGCGAGTGCTTCCGATGTCTAAAGCGTTCCTCTACGCCGCCCAGTTCGAGCTGCCGCGAATCCCAGTCGGCACCTCCTTCAAGGCCCTGGTCGACTGGCTCGAGAGCAGCATCGGCCCGGTGTTCGACTTCATCACCCTGGTGCTGGTCTCGGCGGTGTCGGGTCTGACCTACGCGCTGACCTTCCTGCCTGAGCTGGTCATGGTGCTGTTGTTCACCGCGCTGGCGCTTTGGCTGCGCAGCTGGCGGTTCGCGCTGTTCAGCCTGATCGGCTTCGGGCTGATCGCCAGCATGAGGGAGTTCCACGCCGCGATGGAGACCCTTTCGCTAGTGCTGGTGGCCAGCGTCATCGCGGTGCTGATCGGCGTCCCGCTGGGGATCTTGGCGGCGCGCAATTCACGGGTCCGCATGGTCGTGCGGCCGGTGCTGGACCTGATGCAGACCATGCCGGCCTTCGTCTACCTGATCCCGGCCATCATCTTCTTCAACATCGGGGAGACGCCGGGCGTGGTGGCGACCGTGATCTTCTCGCTACCGCCGGCGGTCCGGCTCACCGAGCTGGGGATCCGCCAGGTGGACAAGGAGGTAGTCGAAGCCGGTGAGGCCTTCGGCGCGCCGAACCGCAAGATCCTCACCGGCATCCAGCTGCCGCTTGCGATGCCGTCGATCATGGCGGGCATCAACCAGGTGATCATGCTGTCGCTGTCGATGGTGGTCATCGCGGGGATGGTCGGCGCCCCGGGGCTGGGCACCGACATTTACCAGGCGGTCACCCGGGTCCAGCTGGACCTGGGCTTCGAGGCCGGCCTGTCGGTGGTGATCCTCGCGGTCTACCTGGACCGGATCACCGCAGTGCTGTCGGACCGCTCGCCGGTCGCGCGGGCGGAGCGCAAGGCGGCCCCGACCGGATGAGGTTTTCGCAGAAAGGCAGGGCAGGAATGTTCACCGGAAGAAGATCAAGACGCCTTCTCGCTCTCCTCGCCGCACTGGTCGCCCTGGTGGCGGTGGCCGCGGGATGCGGCGGTCGCTCGGCGCAGACCGGCCAGCAGGCGAAGGCGATCAACATCGGCTTCATCGCGTGGGACGAGGATATCGCGGTCACCCACCTCTACAAGGTGTTGCTGGAGCAGAAGGGCTACAAGGTCAACACCCAGGAGCTGGAGGCCGGCCCGATGTACGCCGGGCTCGCGCAGGGCAACATCGACCTGTTTCTGGACGGTTGGCTGCCCCAGACGCACGCCGATTACTGGAAGCAGTACGGCCCGCAGCTGGAGGACCTCAACGTCTGGTACGACCAGGCGACGCTCAACATCGCGGTGCCCAAGTACATGACGGACGTGAACTCGATCGCCGACCTCAAGGGCAGGGGCGCGGAGTTCAACGGCGTGATCACCGGCATCGACCCGGGCGCCGGGCTCACCCGCATCACCAAGGACAGCGCGATCCCGGCCTACGGGCTCGGCAACGAGTTCACCCTGCAGACCTCGTCGACGACCGCGATGCTGGCCTCCCTGGAGAAGGCGACCAAGGACCAGAAGCCGATCGTGGTCACGCTATGGCACCCGCACTGGGCCTACGCCCGGTACCCGATCAAGGACCTGCAGGACCCGCTGGGTGCGATGGGCAAGGCTGAGCAAATCCACGCGATCGGCCGCAAGAACTTCAGCCAGGACTTCCCCGAGGTCACCGAGATGGTGAAGAAGTTCAAGCTGGACGACGTCCAGCTCGCGTCGCTGGAGAACGCGATCAACAGCGCGGAGAAGGGCAAGGAGGACGACTCCGCCCGCAAGTGGGTGTCGGAGAACCAGGCCGTGGTGGCCAACTTCTTCACCCCCTGAGCAAACCGCGAGCTGCTGGTTGAAGCGAACGGACTGTTCACCTCGCTAGACGGCACAAACGGTCCGTTCGCCTCATCCACCCCAACGTAAGCCGCAGCTGCTGCCGTGAAGCGAACGGACCGTTCACGCCAATAGACGCAACAAACAGGCCGTTCGCCTCATCCACCCATCACCAAAACAACCTCTTCAGGCAGTCACGCGAGGTCGAACCGCCCGCACTTGACGGCGGCGACGAAGCTCTCCCACCGAGCCCCACCGAACCAAAGCTCCGGCCCACCAGGATTCTTCGAGTCCCGAGCCCCGACGACCTCGTCAGCGACAGCGATCTCGACGCACATCCCGTTGTTCGCGCTGTAGGTGGACTTCCTCCAGTCAGTCTCGTTGCGGGTCGCGAACGCGATCTCGACACAATCACCGTTGTTCGCGCTGTAGCTTGACTTTCGCCAAGCCAGGACGCGAGACGCCAACGCGGACATGACTCCTCCGGCTATGCCTCCGACATCAACGCCTTGATGAAACCAACCGATTCGGCTGGTTCAAGCGCGACGTGTTGCAGGTTTTCGGCGACCAGTGTATAGGTCCGCACGTCATCGGGATCCTGCACGTAGATTGCGCCATCCAGGTGTTCGAGGTAAGCGATCGGCCTCGCTTCGGAAAAGCCCAACACCACAAACTGCCCAGTGCCGCCAGCGTCGTGAGGTCCGCACTTCGGGCGCAGCACCTGCAGCGTGATGTTCGGCCGCTCGGCGAGCTCCACCAGGTACTCGTACTGAGCCTGACGAACCTCCCTCGAACCCACTGCCAAGCGCAATGCGGCTTCGCCGATAACCGCGTGCAGATTCATCGATCCAGCTCTGGTGACGTACTGCGAGCGAGCCAGCCGAAAAGAAACGAACCGCTCGCTGTGGTTACGCCTGACGAAACCTGTGGCAGCTGTAATCGCTTGTGCGTATTCCTCGGTCTGCATCAGGCCAGGCAACGCCATGGGCTGGTAGGTGAACTCCGATTCGGCGAGTCCTTCGAGCCCGACGAAGGTCTTCAACCAGTCCGGCACCACGTGCGCCCAGGGTGCCCACCAAGACTTGGAATCACCTCGGCCGCTCAGGGACGCCAACCGGTCGACGGTTCGCTCGTCCGCGCCGCAAGCCCGCAGCACTGCTGCGATGTCGTCGGGATGTTGCTGGTAGCGACCGCTTTCCATGTGCCCGAGCTTCGGCTTGGTGATGCCGATTGCCGTCGCCAGCTCCGACAACGTGAGTCCGGCCTGCTTGCGGTACGCGGAGAGTTCCACGCCGATCAGCCACCGCAGCGCGGACGGGTCGTTTCGCCCTGACACCAGCACACCTCCGTAATCACCGATCGTCACGCATCGTTCCAGGCGCGAACACAAGCTGTCACACCAGCCAATTGAGCGATACCTTCCGCGATACGTATCGCAGTACCGTCAGCAAGGCAAGTGATCAACCGAATCGACGAGGAGGGAACCATGCCAACCGAACCCGACATCTGGGCGCCCGAGCCCGACGAATACGCGCTCGTGCGCGAGGAAATCCAGCGCGCTCCCAAGCTTTTCGCGCTGTGTGAGCTCGAGCGGGATGACGACGAGTGGGAACTCACCGAGGGCCGGGTGCTCGCCTGGGGGCTCGCCTTCGGCGACCGCGCCGAGGTCGTCAGCATCGATGGCCGCGGGCGCGGCTCCTTCTGCTCCCCCACCCGCGCCGCCGAAACGTTCTCCCACACCGCCGAGGTCCGCCTCGTCTACCCCTGACGGCCGATCGCTGACCGACATACTTGGCAGGTCAAAGCCAGCGGGTCCGCCGACCACGATCGGCGGACCCGCGTCTCAACACGAGCGACTACTTCCGAAAATGCTGGGCGACATCGTGCGTCGCCTTGCGATATTCTCGCCGCGCGTGCCGCCGACAATATCCCGCAGCGACTGCACACTCACCACATCACAGACATCCGGAATGTTAGCAAAGGGGTCCGTTGGGCTTGTTTGCTTGAACATGCCGCAAGAATAGAAGCGGCAACCAGCGCCACGCCGACCGCCGATGTCTCCTTCCTCAGCATGGCATCAATCCCTCTTCCGCACGTTCCAGCCTTCGGCACACGACCCCAAAGGAACGACTATTTCCGAAGATGCTGGGGGATATCTTTTGCAGCCTTGGTCAATGCTACTTGGATTGCCTCTCGCCCCAAGCCAGTCGCCCCCTGCTGTGACTCGCCCGAGCCTTGGTAGCGCAGCTCAACGATGACATTTCCGGTACGGAATGTGAGGGATCCATTCGCATCGTTAAACTTGCCATATGCTTCGTCACCGATCCCGTCGATCGAATCACTGTCGGCCACACCTTGGCGTTTGCGCCCAGCAGAGAAGGAGTCACTGGCCATCTGGACGCCACCCACATCCTGTTGACTGGGAAGCCTCTCGTACAGGTAGAGCGTCACAGACAGCCCCAGGTCGCTCGGGGTAACGCCTTGCAGAGGTGGAACCTCCCAGTACGCCTTGAGGTCAGCCCTAGAATTCGTTATTGAATCGATTGAATCATCGATCGCCCGCTTCGCTTTATCACCCCCAAGCGTCGATACGAGCACCGATGTTCTCTGGGTGACCGAACAAGTCGCGAATCGTATCTATAATCTTAGAGACAGCTTCCAGTCCAAGCTTTTTCGCATACTCTAACACTTTTTGCGCCGCGTCCTCCGGAAACGGCGCAAGGGGCTCAAACGTGACGGCCACAGCATTCCTTCCTCTGCGGCGAAGTCACTGATTAAATATCGTCTTTCAGGTACCCGAAATGCTCGTAATACTCGGCGTCTCGGCTTTCGTAGTCGTCAGCCACCGCTTTCAGGCTGTCGCCTGCCTTTTCGAGGACTTTTGGCCTTTCTTGAGGCGTTCCAGGGCGTCGTCGAGTGCCAGGTTGTGGTTCCTGGTTGCCCCGGAAGGCCCGCCAAGGAGTCCGAGGTCATCCTCGTTGAGATCCTTACCAGTCAGCGCCTGAAGAGCTTTACCCCAAGCGTCGGCAGCGTCGTAGAGGAACTTGACGTTCTTGCGCAACGCTTCGGGGACGACTGTGTAGTCGCTCATCAGATCCAGCCGTTCGGCTCTTCGGGTTCGCGAAGCTGACGTGCTTGTTCTTCGCCTTGTTCGAGGGCGCGCTTGATGGCCTCGGCCAGGCTTCGCCCGTTGGCGTAGCGAAGCTCTTCTGTGTTCAGCCGTACGGCGACGAGCTGTCCGTATGCGGTCAGCACGAGCTGCCCGAGGTCACTTTCCAGGTCGACCACGACCTGTTTTTCGTGCAGCTCCTGCGCTTGCTGCACCGCCCGCTTGTAGCGGTCTTGCGCTTGGGCCAGCTCTTCTGCGATGCGTTCTGATGACTGCTTCGACACGCTCTTTCAGCTCCCAAACCCCGGAAGGACCTCGATCAGCTTCGCATTGGAGTCATCGGTCGCCTGTGCCCGTGCTGAAGTGATCGCCTCCAGGATCTTTCCCTCTAGGGCCGATGGATGACCGGAGCGGAGCTCCGCGTCGGGTATCGACAGATCTTGTAGCACCCCAAGCCCGTTCACTCGTGCGACCACGGCCCGGTCTGTCGATGAGCCCGTGTAGGCACGTACCGCCGCCTCCTCCCGCAGCGCGTGCATGATGTTCTGCTTCTCCTCCAGCTCCGACAACATCGCCTCGAAGTCGGGAAGTTCTGGCACGACAACCTCCAGTTCTTGCGAAGCCCGGCACGCCTAACGAAATCCGCACAAACTTCGGCAGCCGAGCATATCCGGCACCTTTCGCACCCGAGGCAGATCGTGCTAGCAGCGCGAATCTCCTAGGCAATCTCACCCGTACGGCGCAACACGATGCGCCGGAAGCATGCGCTTGGTTCAGCGGCGGCGCTTGGTGCGGAGGTAGTCGCCGACGACCGCCGCGCCGAGGCCGTCCGGGGTGGGTGCCAGGACCCGGCCGCCGCCGCGGCGGGCCACGATGTCCACGAAAGCCTCCAGGCGGGGGTCCTCGCCGAGCATGAAGACGCTCAGCGTGGCGCCCATGCGTCGCAGGGCGTCCACTTCGGACAGGGTGACCTGCAGGGTGTGCCGCGTCGGCGGGTACTGGAACACCGCCTCGCCGTCGGGTTCGAGGTGGGCGGTGGGCTCGCCGTCGGTCACCACCAGCACGACCGGCTGGGCGTCCGGGTGGCGGCGCAGGTGACGGCCCGCGAGCAACAGCGCGTGGTGCAGGTTCGTGCCCTGCTCCCAAACCCCTTCCAGCGCAGCGAGTTCACCGACGTCCACAGTGGACGCGTAGCGTCCGAAGGTCACCAGTTGCAGCGCGTCCGAGCGGTACCGGGTCGCGACCAGGTGGTGCAGCGCGAGGGCGGTGCGCTTCATCGGCACCCAGCGGCCGTCCTGCACCATCGACCACGACGTGTCCACGCAGAGCACCACCGCCGCGCGCGAACGCTGCTCGGTCTCGGCCACCTCCAGGTCCGAAATGTCCAGCTGCGCCGAATCCGGCCCCTCCGCCGCGCGCCGCAGCACGGAGTTGCGCACCGTGCGGACGGCGTCCCACGGCTCCGCGTCGCCGTAGCTCCACGGCCGCGTGGTGCCGGTCAGCTCCCCCGCCGCGCCCGCGCGGTCGGTGTCGCGCTCGCCGCGCCGCGACCGGAGCTGCGAGATCACCGAGCGCAGCGCGGTCTCCCCGAGCCGGCGCAGGGCGCGCGGAGACAGCCTCAAGCTGCCGTCGGGTGCCCGTTGCAGCAGTCCCTGCTGCCGCAACTGCTGCTCGATCTCCGACAGCCGCTGCGCATCGACGACGGCCTGCGGGCCGAGCTGCCGTTCCAGGGCCTCCAGGTCGATGTCCTCCAGGCTCGCGCCGGGGTAGGCCTGCCCGAGCTGCTCCGCCAGCCGGTCCAGCTCACCGAGCTCGGCCATCGCCGCCGTGGCTTCGGCCAGCCCCATCGGCTGGTCGCCGCGGAACCGCGCCCGGCCCGTCCAGTCCTCGCCGGGCCGCAGCCCTTGCAGCTGCCGGTCTAGTCGCTGCAACGCCTGGGCGATGCGCGGGTCGCCGAAGGCCTGCTGGGACAGCGACATCAACTCGGCGCGCTGCTGCTCGCTCATGGAGTTCAGCAGCCGTTGTGCGGCCGCCGAGCGGGCCGCCAGCGCGTCGATCAGCTCGTCGACATTGCGCGGGTTCTCCGGGAAGGACTCGCCGTGGGTGGCCATGAACTGCTCGAACTTCTGCTGGATGCCGGAGTCCCCACGGGCGTGCGCGGCCAGCAGCGCCGACAGGTCGTCGAGCATCTGCCGCACCCGCTCGACGTCCTCGGGCGTGACCTGCTGCATCGCCTGCTTCATGCCCTGGAAGCGCTGTTCGAGGAACTCGGTGCCCAGCATCTGCCGGATCTCCTCGAAGGTCTCCCGCGCGTCCGACGACCGCCAGTCGTAGTTCGCCAGCTCCGAGACCTGGCCCGCGACGTCCGGCGGCAGCGCGTCCAGCTGCAGCTCGCGGAACCGCGCGTCCTCGCTGGTGTCGGCCGCGAGCGCCAGCCGCTCCGCCGCCAGCGCGCGGTCCAGCAGCCGGCGGACCTCGGAGATCGTCCCGTCGAGCCGGTGCCGCCGCTGCATCTCGCTGCGCCGCTGCCACAGCCGCCGGGTGAGCTCGTCGAGACCAGCGGCGTCGCGGGTGCCGGTACGCAGCAGCTCCTCCAGCGCGGAGCGCGGCGAGGCGCCTTCCATGACATCGCGGCCGATCTGGTCCAGTGCCGCGCGCAGATCCACCGGCGGCGTCAGGGGATCCGCCCCGCCGTGCCACGCGTTGTACCGGAACCGGCGGCTCATCAGCTGTACACCGACCGGTCGTCATCGGCGTCCTTGCCGAGCCGCTTCGCCAGGTACAGCGACTCCAGCGCCAGCTCGACGGCGCTGGCGATGCGCCCCGGCGGGTCCCCGGCGCGCACCCCGAGCCGCTCGGCGACCTGGTGCAGCACCGGCAGCTCCGGCAGCGCGGTGAGGACGTCGCGCCCGGCGACGCGCTCACCGGTGGCCACCGGGTGCCCGTCAACGACGGCCCGGGCCAGCGACTGCAGGTCCAGCCCGGCGAACAGGCCGCGGGCGGTGTCGGCCACCGAGCGCCGCAGCAGGTAGCCCAGCAGCTCGTCCTCGCGGCCCTCCTCGCCCGCCTCGAACTCGATCTTGCCGCGCAACACGGCGGGCACCGCCGCCAGGTCGACCGGCCGCGCCACCGCCGGGTGCTCGCCGGTCACTGCGGACCGGTGCAGCGCGGCGGCCGAGACGGTCTCGGCGGCGGCGATGGCGAACCGGGCCGACACCCCGGAGCGCTGGTCGACCGCGGCGGATTCGCGCAGGTGGCCGACGAAGCGGGCGAGCACCTCCAGCAGATGGTCGCCGACCTCGGCCGGCAGGTCCGCCTCCTGGCGCACCAGCGACACCTCGTCGTCGACGTCCAGCGGGTAGTGGGTGCGGATCTCCGCGCCGAAGCGGTCCTTCAGCGGCGTGATGATCCGGCCCCGGTTCGTGTAATCCTCGGGGTTGGCGGTGGCGACCAGCAGCACGTCCAGCGGCAGCCGCAGGCTGTAGCCGCGGATCTGGATGTCCCGCTCCTCCATCACGTTCAGCAGCGCCACCTGAATCCGCTCGGCCAGGTCGGGCAGCTCGTTGACGGTGACGATGCCGCGGTGCGCGCGGGGCACGAGTCCGAAGTGGATCGTCTCCGGGTCGCCCAGCGAGCGGCCCTCGGCGACCTTCACCGGGTCCACGTCGCCGACCAGGTCGCCGACCGAGGTGTCCGGGGTGGCCAGCTTCTCCACGTACCGCTCGCTGCGGTGCCGCCAGGCCACCGGCAGGTCGTCGCCGAGCTCCACGGCGCGGCGGCGGGAGGCCGGAGTGATCGGCTGCAGCGGGTGTTCGCCGAGTTCCGAGCCCTCGATCACCGGCGTCCACTCGTCCAGCAGTTCGACGAGGCTGCGCAGCAGCCGCGTCTTGCCCTGCCCGCGCTCCCCGAGCAGCACGACGTCGTGCCCGGCGATCAGGGCGCGTTCCAGCTGCGGCAGCACGGTCTGGTCGAATCCGACGATGCCGGGCCACAGCGCCCGGCCGGAGCGCAGCGCGGTCAGCAGGTTGGCGCGCAGCTCGGCCTTGACGCTGCGCGGGGCGTGGCCGCTGGACCGCAGCTCTCCTACCGTGCGGGGCAGCCCTTCGGGTTGAGTCGGGGTCGTCACGCCCCCGACGCTACCGGCAGGAACCGACAAGCGCTGCCATAGCAGAAAGGATTTCGTATGTGGGCGCGGTGGAGTAGAAACACCAAGTAGCCCGCGATGGCACGCGCAGGAGGATCAAGTGGGCTTGGAAATCGAGGTCGACCCCGGCGAAGCCGGTTTCGACGCCGCCCGGCTGAACCGGATCGACGAGCACTTCGCGAAGTATGTGGAGGCCGGCAAGCTGCCGGGCTGGCTGGCGCTGGTGTCCCGGCACGGCAAGATCGCGCACCTGTCGACGCACGGCATGCGCGACATCGCCAGCGGCGCCCCGGTGCAGACCGACACGCTGTTCCGGATCTACTCCATGACCAAGCCGGTCACCTCGGTGGCGATCATGATGCTGCACGAGGAGGGCGCCTTCGAGCTCACCGACCCGGTCGCCGACTTCATCCCATCGTTCGCCGACCTGCGGGTTTACCGCGGCGGGACCGCCCGCGCCCCGCAGACCCGCCCGGCAGGCGAGGACATGCGGATCTGGCACCTGCTGACGCACACCTCCGGCCTCACGTACGCCTTCCACTACCTGAACCCGGTCGACGAGCTCTACCGCCGCGCCGGGTTCGACTTCGACATGGCCGCCGACCTCGACCTGGCGGGCTGCTGCGACGAGTGGGCGAGCATGCCGCTGCTGTTCGACCCGGGCACGGCCTGGAACTACTCGGTGGCCACCGACGTGCTGGGCCGGATCGTGGAGGTGGCGTCCGGGCAGACGCTGGACGAGTTCTTCCGCACCCGCATCTTCGAGCCGCTGGGCATGACCGACACCGGCTTCGCGGTGGACCGCGCCAACGCCGACCGGCTCGCCACCCTCTACACGGCCGACCCGCAGGGCAAGGCCCGCCCACACCCGAAGCACGCGGAGCTGCACGCGGCGGCGTTCGAGCTGCCCAAGGCCCTCTCCGGCGGCGGCGGGCTGTTCTCCTCCGCGCACGACTACCACCGGTTCACGCAGATGCTGCGCCGCGAGGGCGAGCTCGACGGCACACGCCTGCTCGGCAGCCGCACGGTGCGGTACATGACCCGCAACCACCTGCCCGGCGGCGCGGACCTGGAAACCCTGGCGCTCGGGTCGTTCTCCGAGGTGGCCAACGCGGGCAAGGGCTTCGGGCTGGGCTTCGCGGTGATCGACGACCCGCTGGCGGCGAAGGTGATCAGCTCCCGGGGCGAGTTCTCCTGGGGCGGCCTGGCCAGCACCGCGTTCTGGGTGGACCCGGCCGAGGACCTGACGGTGCTGTTCCTGACCCAGCTGATGCCGTCGAGCACCCACCCGATCCGCCCCCAACTGCACCAACTCGTCTACCAGTCCCTAGTGGACTGATCGGTAGGTGGCCTGTGAGTACTTTCGGGTGCTATGACCCGCAAAAGCGCTCACGGGCTCAGCAGACGGGATTCGCCGATGGCGAGGTCCCAGAGCTGCTCCGGGTCGCGGCCGGTGTCGCGCCAGGCCTTGCGGACGCGGGTCAGCGGTTCGACGACCGGTTCCCGGGTCAGCACGAACGTCGCCCAGTGCATCGTCGCCGCGTACCTCGCGCCCAGGTCCGCCACCGCCCGCACCGCCTCCTCCGGGTTCATGTGCACCGGCTTCATGAACCACCGCGGCGCGTACGCGCCGATCGGCACCATCGCCACGTCGATGCCCGGATACTGCTGCCCGATCTCGGAGAAGTGCGGGCCGTAGCCGGTGTCCCCGGCGTGGTAGACCCGGTGCTCCGGGCCGGAGATCACCCAGCTGCCCCATAGGCTGCGGCAGGTGTCCCGCGGGCCGCGGCGGCTCCAGTGCTGGGCGGGCGCGAAGTCGAACGTCAGCCCGGCGACCTCCGCGGACTGCCACCAGTCCAGCTCGACGACCTCGGTGAAGCCGCGGCGCCGGAACCATCGGCCCACCCCGGCGGGCACCAGCACCGGGGTGTCGCGCGGCAGCCGTAGCACGGTGGGCGCGTCCAAGTGGTCGTAGTGGTTGTGGCTGATCACGACCGCGTCGACGGGCGGCAACTCGCCGAAGGAGACACCCGGCGGCGTCAGCCGGCGCGGCACGCCGGGAATCCGGGACGACCAAACGGGATCGGTGAGCACCGTGGCCCCGGCCATCCGCACCACGTAGGTCGCGTGGCCGACCCAGGTGACCGCGGTGTCCTGCGCCGTGACCGGCGGCAGCCCGGTGCGCAGCACCGGGATCCGGTTGGAGTCCTCCACCCGGCCGCGGAATCCGCCGGTCCACATCAGCCGCATCACGTCGCTGAAGCGGGGCCGCGGCGCACGCAGGCGGTCGGCATAGGAGGGCTGGATCATCGGCTGCTGGTACCGGGTTCGCACCCGACCAGATTGCCCCGCCCGGCAGCCGGTCCGCACCCGCGGCTTCAGAACGCGGGCCAGGGGATGGCCGGCCATTCCCCGGAAGGAGCGGGGAACGTCCCGTCCTCCAGCAGCCGCTCGATGCGCGCGTTGACCGCCTGGACTTCCTTCGGCGTCACGTGTTCTGCCAGCTCAGCGGCCAGCGGTCCCTCCATCAGGGCGCGCAGCTCGCTGAGCCGGTCGACGACGTCGGCAGGCAGCGGCCGGCCGGTCCAGCCCCAGAGCACGGTGCGCAGCTTGTCGTCGGTGTTCAGGCTCACGCCGTGATCGACGCCCAGCACCTGGCCGTCCGGCGCGTGCAGGACGTGCCCGCCCTTGCGGTCGGCGTTGTTGATCACGATGTCGAGCACCGCTAACAGCCGCAGCTGCTCGTGGTCGGCGTGCGCCAGCACCACCGGGTCGCCGCGGTGGTCCTGGGCGCGCAGCACCGGCAGCCAACCGTCCGGCACCTCGCCCGGGGCGACGATGTCGACCAGCTGCGAATCCTCTTCGGTGTCCACCCACAGCTGCACCATGCCCGGCCCGAACGGGCCGTCGCGCAACAGCGTCGGCGGGATCAGCCCCCAGCCGGTGGCGTCGGACAGGAGGTAGGACGCGACCTCGCGACCGGCGAGCGTGCCGTCCGGGAAGTCCCACAGCGGCCGCTCCCCGCGCACCGGCTTGTAGACGCACTCGGCTGAGACGCCGTCGGCCTCGATCCCGCAGAACAGCGTCGCGTTGGACGCCTCCACCAGCCGCCCCTGCACGTCCAACCGGCCGTGTAGGA
This sequence comes from Saccharopolyspora pogona, assembly GCF_014697215.1. Taxonomy (GTDB): domain Bacteria; phylum Actinomycetota; class Actinomycetes; order Mycobacteriales; family Pseudonocardiaceae; genus Saccharopolyspora; species Saccharopolyspora hattusasensis. Next base: position 8,762,596 of record NZ_CP031142.1, on the reverse strand, counting down.
GCAGTTCGCGGACCGCGGGATCACCGGCGCGCACGCCGGTCAGACCTCTTCCGAGCGGCGGTAGCCATTCTGCCGCGGGCAGATGTGACCGGCCGGGTCCAGCGGTTCGGCGCACAGCGGGCACGGCTTCCGGCCGGCGTTGATGACGCGCTCGGCGCGCTCGGCGAACGCCCGGGCATGCGCGGGGCTGAGGAACACCCGCAGCGCGTCGGGGCCCTCTTCGGTGTCGTCGAGGACGACCGACTCGTCGATTTCCTCCTCGGTGACCGCGAGCAGCTCGACGACCACCGCTTCGGTCTCGGCGTCCCAGCCCAGCCCCATCGTGCCGACCCGGAACTCCTCGTCCACCGGCGCCGCCAGCGGGTCGGTGTCGACCAGGTCGTCGGGGGTCTGGGTGGGCAGGTCGGTGTTGAACCGCCGCTGCACTTCCTCCAGCAGCGCGCCGATGCGTTCGGCCAGCACCGACACCTGCTGCTTCTCTAGCTGCACGCTCACCGTGCGGACGTCCTCGGACGCCTGCAGGTAGAAGGTGCGCTCACCGGGTTCACCGACCGTTCCGGCGACGAATCGGTCGGGTTGACGGAAGACGTGGATGACACGAGCCATGGCACCTCTGACACTAGGCTACCGAGCGCTGGCCTTAGGCGGCTGGCCCCCGTTTTGTTCATCACCGTTTCGAACCGGCGCGGTTTCCACCGGGTCATCCGCCGGTTTACTCGCTGAGCGCCCCTTTCGACCACCGGTTTCACCGTTGTTCGCAATCGGCGAACTCCAGCGCGTCACGCCGGGTGCGGATACTCTCACGCGCGGTGGTCAAGATCGCGGGATGGAGCAGGCATGAGTAGCCCTGTGTCAACCTCAGTCCTCCTCAACCGCACCCCAGGGGACCGTGACGCAAGCCAGCCACAAGAAACCACGCAACGGGAGATTGGGCTGGACGCAACCACCACTGTGGATCGTGGAGAGGCGGACCAGTCATGAGCATGCGCGAACTACGTCGCCCGCACAGGCTTCGCAGCGGGGACACCGTGGCACTCGTCGCCCCCGCCGGGCCGGTGCCCGAGCACCTGCTCGACGCCGGGCTGGCGCAGCTGCGCTCGTGGGGCCTGAACGCGCGGGTCGGCAAGCACGTCCGGGACCGCCATCCGCACCTGGACTACCTGGCGGGCACCGACGCCGACCGCGCCGCCGACCTGCAGGAGGCGTGGTGCGACCCGGACGTCACCGCGGTGTTCTGCGTGCGCGGCGGCTACGGCAGCATGCGGATCCTCGACCACCTGGACTGGACCGAGATGGCCGCGGCCGGGCCGAAGGTGTTCACCGGCTCCAGCGACATCACCGCCCTGCACGACGCGTTCGCCACCCAGCTCGGCGTGGTCACGGTGTTCGGGCCGATGCTGGCCACGAAGGCGTTCGTCGAGGATCCCGCGGCGCGGGAGCACCTGCGCCGCACGCTGTTCCAGCCCGAGTCGGTCACGATCCTGACGCGTTCCAGCGCGGGCGCGCTCGTGCATGGGCGCGCACGGGGCATCACCTACGGCGGCAACCTGAGCATCGTCGCGGGCTCCCTTGGCGCGCCGGACGCACCGACCCCACCGGAGCGCGGGATCGCCATGCTCGAGGACGTCACAGAGGACCCGTACCGGCTGGACCGGTTCGTCACGCAGTTGCTGCGCGCGGGCTGGTTCGACCACGCCGCCGGGGTCGCGCTCGGTTCCTGGACCGAATGCGGGCCGCTGGAGGAGGTGCGCGCGGTGATGTCGGACCTGCTGAGCGGCCTCGGCGTGCCGATCATGTGGGAACTCGGCTTCGGCCACTGCGACGCGCAGCGCACGATCCCGCTCGGTGTGGCTGCCGAACTCGACACCGACGCGCAGCGCCTCTCGATCCTCCAACCGGCGCTGCGCTAGTTGGAAGGAGCACACAGGCTCCACGTATCACAAAATGTGTTACAGTCGGCAGATGGGCACGCTGAACGTTCGCACCGATGAAGCCATGGAGACCGCGCTGAAGGCGTTAACCGGCGACACGCGGAGCCGATCCGAGGCGGTCCGCTATGCGCTTCTGCGCACCTACAAGGAAATTCTGCTGGAGCAGGCCGAGCAGGACGCCGAACGGCTCAAGGAAGATCCCGACGACCAGGCCGAAATGCTGGCGATACAGCGGTTCATGGGAGTCACCGAGTGATCTTCCGGGGAGCCGTGTACGAGATCAAGGCATTCCCCGGAGCGCGCGGACATGAGCAGCAAGGCAGGCGGTACACCGTAATCATCCAGTCCGACCGTTTCTCCACCAGCACGATCGCGGTCGCGCTCACCTCGACCCGGGCGGGCGCCGCGGTCTACCGGCCCGAGATCGAATTGAACGGCACCAAGAGCCGAATCCTCACCGACCAGATCTACTCGGTGTCACCGGATCGGCTGGGCGACTTCAAGGGCTCGCTCGACGCCGGCGAACTCGCGGAACTCGACCGGGCCTTGCTTCTGCGATTCGGCCTGATCTGACCCCTACGCCACGCGGCGCTCCACCGACGGAACGGCGGCAAGGAGCGTCTTGGTGTAGTCGTGCTGGGGGTCCAGCAGGACCTGTTCCACCGGGCCGACTTCGACGAGGTCCCCCTGGTACATCACCGCCACCCGGTCGGCGATGTTCCAGGCCAGGCCGAGGTCGTGGGTGATCACCAGGGTTGACAGGCCGCGTTCGGCCCGCAATCGCAGCAGCAGCGCCAAGATCTCGCCGCGCACGGTCGCATCCAGCGACGCCACCGGTTCGTCGGCGATCAGCACCCGCGGTTCCAGCACGAGCGCACCGGCGATCACCACGCGCTGCCGCTGACCGCCCGACAGCTCTTGCGGCAGGCGGCCGAAGAACTTCTCCGCTGGCCGCAGCTCCGCCGCCTCGAGCGCCGCCGCGACCCTTCCCCGCTCGTCGTCGGTGATGCCGTGGATGCGCAAACCCTCCGCCACCGCTTCGTAAACGGTGTGCCGGGGGTTGAGCGCCCCGGTCGGGTCCTGCAGCACCAACTGCACCTGCTTGCGGTACTCGCGCAGCCCCGCGCTGCTGGTCGGCAGCGGCACGCCGTCGAAGCGCACCGCACCGCCGGTCGGCCGCTGCAGCCCCAGCATCGTCCGGGCCAACGTCGTCTTGCCGGAGCCGGACTGCCCGACCAGCGCGACGATCTCTTTCTCGTTGACCGCGAGGTCCACCCCGCGCACTGCTTGCACGGTCTGCCCGGAGCGGCTGGTGAAGTCGACCGACACCGACTCGGCGGACAGCAGCGCCGATCCGCTCGGCACCCCTTCGGCGAGCCGGAACCGCGGGTCGCCGACTGTCGGGAACGCGCTGGCCAGCGCCTTGCTGTGCGCGTGCTGCGGCGCGGTCATCACCTGCCGCGACGGACCGTGCTCGACGACCTGGCCCTGGTACATCACCGCGAGCCGGGCGCAGCTGGCCGACAGCACCGACAGGTCGTGGCTGATCATCATCAGCGCGATGCCGCGCTCCGCGACCAGCCGCCCCATCAGCTCCAGGATCTGGGCCTGCACCACCACGTCCAGCGCGGTCGTGGGTTCGTCGGCGATCACCAGCCGCGGCTCGCAGGCCAGGGCCATCGCGATCATCACCCGCTGCTTCTGCCCGCCGGAGAGCTCGTGCGGGTAAGCACCGGCCCGCTCCGCGGGGAGCTCCACCTGCGCGAGCAGCTCCGCGACCCGCTCGCGCAGGTCGCCGTTCGCCCGGCCGTGCAGCCTGATCGGCTCCGCGATCTGATCGCCGATGGTGCGCACCGGGTTCAACGCGTGCATCGCGCCCTGGAAAACCACCGACGCGCTCGCCCAGCGCACCGCGCGCAGCTGCCCGAACGTCATCTCGCGAACGTCCTTGCCGTCCAGCAGGATCTCGCCGTCGATGCGCGCCGAGCTCGGCAGCAGCCGCAGCACGGACATCGCCAGCGTCGTCTTGCCGCAACCGGATTCCCCTGCCAAGCCTAGGGTTTCCCCCTCGGCGAGGCTCAGGCTCACGCCCCGCACCGCGACCATTCCCGGCGAGGCCTCCGGAGCGCCCCGGTAGGCCACCGCCACGTCCCGCATTTGCAGAATCGGAGTCACCGTCGCCCCCGCAGCCTCGGATTGAACACCGTCTCCAGCGCCCGCCCGCACAACGTGAAGCTGAGCACCACCACCACGATCCCCAGGCCCGGCGGCAGCAAGTACCACCACGCACCGCCGGTGACCGCGCCGGTGTCCATCGCGGACTTCAGCATCGAACCCCACGACACGCGGCTCGGGTCGCCGAGCCCCAGGAACGAAAGCGTCGACTCGGCGATGATCGCGCTGGCCACCGACAGCGTGGTGTTGGCGAACACCAGCGGCAGCACCGCGGGCAGCACGTGGCGGCCGATGATGTGGCCGTGCCCGGCGCCCAGGGTCCACGCCCGCTCGATGTAGGGGCGGGCCTCGACGGTCAGCGTCTGGGCCCGCACCATCCGCGCGGTGGCCGGCCAGGCCGTCACCCCGATCGCCAGCACGATCGTCGGAAGCCCGCGGGCGAGCACCGTGGACAACGCGATGGCCAGCACCAGGGACGGCAGGACCAGGAAGAAGTCGGTGAAGCGCAGCAGCACCCGGGAGGTCCAGCCGCCGAAGTGGGCCGCGAGCACCCCCACCACGGTGCCGATCAGGACCGACAGCACCGCCGCGAAAAGCCCGACGACCAGCGACACTCGCGCGCCCCACCAGGTCAGCAGCAGCACCGAACGACCGGATTCGTCGGTGCCGAGCCAGAATTCGCTGCTCGGCGCCTGCAGCGGCTCGCCGGGCGCCCGCGTGACGTCCAGGCCGCTGGCGTCGGTGAGCAGCGGCGCGAACAACGCCAACGCGCCGACCACGACCAGCAGCACGAGACCCACCAGCCCGGCCCGGTCCGCGCGGAAGACGCGCCACGCCTCGGCCGCCCGGGCCTTGCGGCGGGCCCAGATGATCTGCCCTGCGGTGGCCGTCATGATTCCCGCACCCTCGGATCGAGCACCCGGTAGACCAAATCGGCCAACACGTTCATCACCACCACGCTCCCGGCAAGGACGATGAAAATGCCTTGCAGCAACGGCAGGTCCGGCACCCGCAGCGCCTCGTAGGTCAGCAGCCCCAGGCCCGGCCAGGAGAACACCGTCTCCACCGTGATCGCACCCGCCACCACCAGCCCCAGCCGCAGGAAGATCAGCGTGACGGTGGGCAGCAGCGCGTTGGGCACCGCGTGCCGGCGCCGCACCAGGTCCTCGCGCAGGCCCTTGGCGCGCGCGGTCGTCAGGTAGTCCTCGCCCATCTCCTCCAGCAGCGACGAGCGCATCACCATCAGGTACTCGGCGTAGATCACCGCCACCATGGTCAGCGTCGGCAGCACCAGGTGGTGGGCGACGTCGAGAACCTGCGGCAGCAGCTCCGGCGGCGTGTCCGGCGAGGAGATCCCGCCGACCGGGAACAGGCCCGGGATCGGCCCGACCCCGACGCCGAAGGCCATCAGCACGATCAGCCCGAGCCAGAACGTCGGCACCGACCACAGCGTCAGGGCGATCGAGGTCGACGTCTTGTCGAAGGCCTCGCCGTGCCGCCACGCCGCGCGGCTGCCCATCCACAGCCCCAGCAGCACGGCGATCGCGGTCGCGGTGCCCACCAGCAGGACGGTCGGGCCGATGCGGTTGAGGATCAGCTCGCCCACCGGGCGGCTGTAGGTGTAGGACGTGCCGAGGTCACCGCGCAGCAGGTTGCCGAGGAAGTCCAGGAACTGCTTCCAAAGCGGCTGGTCCAGGCCGAGCCGCTCCCGCAGCACCGCGATCTGCTGCGCGGTCACCGGCGCGCCGTGGGTCATGGTGCGCACCGGGTCGCCGGGCATCACCCGGAACAGGAAGAACCCCAGCACCGCCACCATGAAAAGGCTCACCAGGCCGCCGCCGAGCTTGCCGCCCAGGTAGCGGGCCATCCGGCGGCCACTGCCGGTCGGCGGTGGCGGTTCGGCGACGGTGACGAGTGCTTCGGACACGGCTCACTCCCTGGTGTCGGCGGTCGCGCGGCGGCGGACCACCACGAGCGCCACCACGACGCCGACCAGCATTACGACCCCGCCGAGCACCCAGGCGACACTGGTGTAGTCGGTGCCCGAGCCGTTCAGCGCCTTGTCGGTGGGCTGCGCGCCGTAGTAGCCCCAGTAGCCCTGCTGCGCCACGATCACGCCGTCGGTCTTCGGCTGCAGGCTGAACCCGCTGTAGCGGTCGGCGCGGTAGGCCTCCAGCGAATTCTGGTACCACAGGATCAGACCGGCGGCCTGGTCGTAGAACCGGGCCTGCGCCTGCTTGACCAGATCGACCCGCTTCGCCTGGTCGAACTCGCCGAGCTGCCGGTGGTAGAGGTCGTCGTACTGCTGGTCGCACAGGAACGTGTCCGGGTTGCCGCCGCCGTTGGGACCCGGCCGGGACGCGCAGGTCTGCAGCCGCAGCACGTAATCCGGGTCCGGGTTGGCCGCCCAGCCGCTGATGACCATGTCGTAGTCGGCGCTGGTGGTGCGGTCGTTGAGCTGGTTGTCCGACACCGGCTGCAGTTCGACGCCGATGCCCAGATCGGCCAGCCACCGCTTGACGAACTCGCCGACCTGGGTGTCCTCCGAGCGGGAACCGTGCAGCACGAGGTTGAAGTTCAGCGGCTCACCCTGCGGGGTCCGGCGGATGCCGTCCGCGCCGCGGGCGTAACCCGCCTCGTCGAGCTTCCGGTTGGCCGCCGCCGGGTCGAAGGTCCGCGGCTGCGGCGGAGTCCACTGGTAATCGGAGAAGATCGGCGGCAGGTACCCGCCGCCCTCCTGGCCGTAGCCGCCGAGCACCCGGCCCACCAGGACCTTCCGGTCGATCCCCTGGTCGATGGCCTGCCGCACCCGCACGTCCTTCAGCGCCGGGTGACCGGTACCGATCGGCTGGTTCTCGCTGTTGGCCGCGCCCGGGTTGAGCGACAGTTCGAAGAACCGCCGCCCCTGGCCCCTGACCTGCTGGATGCCGGGCTGCCCGGCGAGCGCGTCGAACTGCGCGGGGGTGAGCTTCTGGACGACGTCGACGTCACCCTTGCGCAGCGCCTGCACCGCGGCGTCGCTGTTCTTGAACTGGATGAACCGCAAGCCGGCGACCTTCGGCGCACCGCGCCAGAACTCCGGGTTGGCGGTCAGCGTGACGTCCTGCTCGGCGCGGTAGCCGGTGAGCGTGAACGGCCCGCTGCCGACAACCGGCATCTGGTCGTTGGCGAAGGTCGCGACGTCGGCGACCTTCGACCACACGTGCTCGGGCACGATCGGCGCGTCGATCGCCAGCATCGTGGCCTGCGGCGTCTTGGTGCGGATCACCAGCGTGCTGTCGTCCGGGGCGGTGACGGCCTCGAAGTTCTCCACGACGTTGCCGTTGGCGGTGCTCGCGGCCGGATCGGTCATCATCCGCTTGAACGTGTAGGCCGCGTCGTGGGCGGTCACCGGCTGCCCGTCGGACCACTTGACGCCGGGGCGGATCCGGAAGGTCCAGGTGAGCCTGTCCGGAGAGGGCTCCCAGCTCTCGGCGAGCTCCGGCATCACCGAGAAGTCGTCCGGGCTGTAGGTCGTCAGCGTCGGGTAGATGGACCGGAAGATGTCGCTGGAGGGCACCGTGTAACCCAGGAACGGGTTCAGCGAGTCGATCTGCTGCTGCAGCCCGATCCGGAGCGTCGCCCCGTCCTGGCGCGCGCCGTCTCCTTGCGCCGTGGCCGGCATCGGTGCAAGCAATCCGACCAGCAGCACGGCCCAGAGCACGGCGAATCGTCTGCTCACGGTGCCCCCTCCTTTGCGGCGAATGAGAAGAAGAAACCACCTTCGGGCACTGTTCGTCAATGGTTAACCGAAGGTCGTCTCCGAGCCGCGTCACGCAGGGGAATCGAACCGTTACCCAATCGGCGCGTCGCCGCCTGGAAGCCTGGTTGCGCGGCATAGATTTGCCGCCGTGCGGATCTTGCTCTCAGCGGACATGGAAGGCGTCACCGGCGTCACCTGGACCGACGACGTGGTGCCGGGGACCGAGCAGTGGCAGCGCTTCCGCCGCCTGTTCACCGGGGACGTCAACGCGTGCGTCGAAGGGCTCTGCGCGGGCAGCGCCACCGACGTGCTGGTCAACGAGGCGCACTCCGCACAGCGGAACCTGCTGCTGGAGGACCTCGACCAGCGGGCCGTGCTGCTGACCGGGCGGCACAAGCCGCTGTCCATGATGCAGGGCATCGATTCGGATGTCGACGGTGTGGTGTTCCTCGGCTACCACGCGGGCGCGGGTGAGGAAGGCGTCCTCTCACACACCTACCTGGAGAACTCCATCACCAGGGTGTGGCTCGACGGCGCCCCGGCCGGGGAGGGTGGCCTCAACGCGGCGCTGGCCGCCGAGTACGGGGTGCCGGTCCTGCTGGTCACCGGCGACGACCGGGCCTGCTCCGAGGCCGCAGGTTACGCACCCGCTGCGAAGACCGTCGTGGTCAAGGAATGCGTGAGCCGCTACGCGGCGATCTGCCGCCCACCGGCCCGCACCGCGGCCGACATTCGCGCCGCAGCCACCGAAAGCCTCGCGCTGGCCGGGCGGACCGAGGGCGTGGTCCGGCCGCACCGCATCGAGGTGGAGTTCGACGCCGCGCACCTGGCCGCTGCGGCCGAGGTGATCCCGACCGTCGAGCAGCTGGACGTGCGGCGGGTCGGGTTCGACGCGCCGAACATGACCGAGGCGATGAAGGCATTCAAGATCGTGGCGACCATCGCGGCCCGCGCAATCCAAGGCATCTACGGCTGACTAAAGGTCTCCCCAGCGCGCGGTCTGCCAGTGCACGGCCTCCGGTCGCTGACCGGTTCGGGTGAATTCGTCCAGTGCGGCGCGGAGATCTCGGAACGGCAGGACCGCGTCACGCGGGAATTTCAGCGTGCTGCCCGCGTCGAACGGCAGCGCCGGCGCCTCCGCCGACGGTGCCGGGTTGAGCGTGTGCCAGGACTGGAGTTCGCCGTCCTCGGACTCCTCGGTGAAGTTCAGGACGCCGACCTCGGCCGCCACGTCGGTGACGATCCGGATCTGCTGGTACGGCCCGGCAGCCTCGGGATCCTCGTGCGGGCGGTCCCACACGTAGAGGTGGCCGGCGCCGGGCCGCTGCGGCCGCAGCACCTTGTCCACCAGCTCGGCCTTGTCGTCCTCGGTCTGCGCGTAGTACCGCTCGCCGTCGGCGACCGCGGTCGCGACCGTGATCCCCAGTTCGGTGTTGCGGGCCCCGATCGCCTCGGCGCGCAGGCCTTCCAGGCAGATCCGCGCCTCCTTCAGCGCCTTGATCGCCGCGCCCTGGTGGAACACCAGGTCTCCCCAGTAGGGGTGGCCGAGCACCTTGTTGAGGTCGTCGTAGACCTCGTGCGTCGCCTCGATCAGCTTGTCCAGGGCGCCCACCGGGACGTCGGCGAGGCGGGCGAACACGACCGCAGGCGGTTCGAGTGGGCCGGGCTCGTCTTGCGCTGGATTCGACATGCTCCCCGCATCCACTTCGATCATGGCCGACCCTTCCAGAGGCTACCGTGCGTCATCCAGCGGTATCGCAGCGCCACCGGGCGGCCGACCGCCCTCGCTCAGCTGGCGCAGTCCCGCAGCACCCCAAGCGTCGGTTCGTCCCGACCCGAGCCCAGCGACAATAACGCCCGCGCCAGTCCGTCCGCGTCGTCGAGCCCGAACTCCTCGACCAGGTCGTCGGGCAGGCTGAGCACCGACAGCGCCACGCCGAGCATGCCCGCGTCCAGCAATCCCGCGCCGCGGCGGCTCATCTGGCGCCCCACCGCGGCGTGCAACTGCACCGCGGTGTCCACATTGGCCTCGGTGATGTCGCCGAGCGCCTCCCGCACCTCGGGGTTGCGCACCGCTTCCAGGTGCAGCTCGAACAGCGCCAGGAACTGCGACCTCGCGCTCGTGGACATCCGCCGCAGCATCGCCGCGTACAACGCGGCGATCTCCGCACCGGTGACGTCCGCGGGAATCTGGCTGCGCAGGTCGCGCAGCGCAGCGGTGTGCTGGGCGGCGAGATAACGCGCGACGGCCAGGAACACCGCGCTGCGCGTCGGGTAGTAGTTCTTGGTGGTGCCCTCTGGAACCTCGGCCTCGCGGTCGATGGCGCGGTGCGTGAGCCCGCGGCCTCCTTCGCGCGCCAGCACCTCGATGGCGGCGTCGGCGAGCAGTTCCCGGCGGTTGCCTCGTTTCGGCATGCATCCCCCGCGGTCCGATCTTGCTTGCTGATCAACAGCGTATCCCGCGCACCACACCAGTGGTGGGCAGGGGCACGCCGCGCGCCTTGACCGATACCCCCGTGATTGGTATAGACCTCATGTCCACGATCACCTCGCCACGGGAGCGCGAACATGTCGGAAACCGGCCTGGTCCACGCCGAGCAGACGCTGGAACACCTGCGAAAGATCGGCGCGCACAACACCGAGACCCTGCGAGCCGCCGCCGACCGGCTCTTCGCCGCCATCCAGGCGGACGGCCTGGTGTTCACCGCCGGCGCGGGCCACTCGCTGGCCGGGGTGATGGAGTCCTTCTACCGGGCCGGCGGGCTGGCCGCAGTCCGGCCGCTGTACCACCCGGACCTGCTGCCCCTGCACGGCGCGGTGGCCAGCACCAAGACCGAACGCCGCAGCGGCCTGGCCGAAGAGGTGCTCACCGGGGCCGGGTTCCGCGGCGGCACGGACGCGCTGGTGGTGTTCTCCAACTCCGGGGTGAACCCGTACCCGGTGGAGTTGGCCAAGCTCGCCCGCGCAGCCGGCTCGACAATCGTCGCGATCACCTCGCCGGCGGCGAGCGCCGAAGCCCCGAAGCGCGCGGGCACGACGCTGGCCGAAGAAGCCGGGATCGTGCTGGACACGCTGGTGCGCGGGGGCGATGCGAGCTACCCGGCGGCAGCACCGGTGACGGCGCCGCTGTCCTCGATGGCCAACGCGTTCCTGTGGAACATGCTGCTGGTGCAGATGTACGACCTCGCCGCGGCGGCAGGCGTCGACCTGCCGGTCTGGCGCAGCTCCAACACGGTCGGCGGAGACGAGGCGAACGCGGCGAACCTCGCGCACTACGGGGAACGGGTGCCGGGCCTGCGCTGATCTACTCCGCGCCGAAATGCTCGGCCAGCTCCGCGATGCGGCGCAGCTGGGCGGCGCGCTCGGCCGCGAGCTGCTGCTCCGGGTCGACGGCCTCGTCTGCCTGGACCAGCAGCGCCAGCGTCTCGCGGACCGCGCCGGCCGGCGGTTGCGTGACGGCTTCGGCGAGCCGGTCCACCGCGTCGTCGAGCAGCTCGGGCTCGATGACCGAGTTCGCCAGACCGAGCCGCACGGCCTCTTCCGCCTGAATTTCTCGCCCGGTCAGGCAGATCTCCACTGCCTTTGCGTAACCGACGGTCCTGACCAGGGGCAACGTACCGCCAAGATCCGGCACGAGTCCCAGCCCGGTCTCCGCCATGCGCAGCCGCGCATCGGTGGCGAGCACGCGCAGGTCGCACGCCAGCGCCAGCTGGAAACCGGCCCCGATGGCGTGCCCCTGCACGGCCGCGATGGTTACCCGGTCGGGTTCGCGAAGCCAGCTGAACCCCTGCTGGAAGCCGGCGACCTCGGCATCGGCCTGTTCGGTGGGGCGCTGGGCCAGCGCGGCCAGCCCAGGCGCCCCGTCGACGTCGGCGAATCCGAACAGCCGACGATCAAGGCCGGCCGAGAACGACCGACCCTCGCCGCGCACCACCACGACCCGGATCTCCGCGGCGAGACACCGCCCGATCTCCCGCAGCGCCTGCCAGGTGTGCGGTGTCTGCGCGTTGAGCTTGTCCGGGCGGTTCAAGGTGATCGTGGCACGCCGCCCGTGGATCGTGAGCCCCACACCGCCACGATCCAACAGGCCGGCGTCCACTATCGACTCCGCCAAACGGACCTCCATTGCAGATCTGAGCAGATCGCTGGAGTCGTGTTATGTCGAAATCCGGCGACCGCTGGTCGCCGTGCTCACTTCTTCTTCGAGCGCGTCGCGCCCCCGCGGCCCCGCAACTGCACGCCTGATTCGCTCAGGACGCGGTGCACGAACCCGTACGACCGGCCGGTTGCCTCGGCCAGAGCGCGGATGCTCGCCCCCTTCTCGTACTTCTTTCTCAGGTCACTCGCAAGCTTGTCCCGCGCACTACCCGTGATGCGCGCGCCTTTCTTCAGCTCAGCCACGGTGTCCCCGCCTTCCCTCTGAGCAGGTCGGGCCTCGCGACCCCTGTCAGCGCAATGATCGAACAGGATACGCGGGAACGCCAGGCGATCATGGAAAAAAGATCGGCCAATGGTCGAGATGTGCGCCCGGCGATCACCGGAACGCACTAATCCATCCGTAGTAGTGCGCGCCGCGAGCGCAACCGTCGTTACGCCAATTGGACGAGGTCCAGGTAGTCGTCTGACCAGTGGTCTTCCGTCCCATCGGGCAGCAGGATGACCCGTTCCGGTTCGAGGGCCTGCACCGCGCCGGGATCGTGCGTGACCAGCACCACCGCCCCGGTGAAGCTGCGCAGCGCGTCGAGCACCTGCTCGCGGCTGGCCGGGTCGAGGTTGTTGGTCGGCTCGTCCAGCAGCAGCACGTTCGCCGCGCTGGAAACCAGTCCCGCGAGCGCGAGCCGGGTCTTCTCACCGCCGGAGAGGGTGCCGGCGGGCTGCTGCAACTGCTCACCCTGGAACAGGAACGCGCCGAGCAGGGTGCGCAGCTGCTGCTCGGGGGTGTCCGGTGCCGCGCTGCGGATGTTCTCCCACACCGTGGCGTCGTGGTCCAGCGTCTCGTGCTCCTGCGCGAAGTACCCGATGCGCAGGCCGTGACCAGGCACGACTCCGCCCACGTCGGGTTCCTCCACGCCTCCCAGCAGCCGCAGCAGGGTGGTCTTGCCCGCACCGTTGAGGCCGAGCACGACGACCTTGGCACCGCGGTCGACGGCGAGGTCCACGCCGGTGAAGATCTCCAGCGAACCGTAGGACTTCGACAGGCCGTCGGCGGTCAGCGGGGTGCGTCCGCACGCGGCCGGTTCCGGGAAGCGGATCCTGGCGACCTTCTCCTGGGCCTGCTCGGTCTCCGCCTCGGCCAGCAGCTTCTCGGCCCGGCGGGCCATGTTCTGGGCGGCGACCGCCTTGGTCGCCTTGGCCCGCATCTTGTCGGCCTGCGCCATCAGGGCCGACGCCTTCTTCTCGGCGTTGGCGCGCTCGCGGCGGCGGCGCTTCTCGTCGGCGGCGCGGGCGTCCTGGTAGCGGTCCCAGTCCATGTTGTACACATCCGCCTCGCCGCGGATGGCGTCGAGGAACCACACCTTGTTGACCACGGCGGCCAGCAGATCCACGTCGTGGCTGATGACCACCAGGCCGCCGTCGTGGTTCTTGAGGAAGTCGCGCAGCCAGTTGATCGAGTCGGCGTCGAGGTGGTTCGTCGGCTCGTCGAGCAGCAGCGTGGTGGCCGATCCGCCGCCGGGCCCGGCCTCGGACGCGGCGAACAGGATCCGGGCGAGCTCGACGCGGCGGCGCTGACCACCGGAGAGCGTGCTCAGCGGCTGGTTGAGCACCCGGTCGGGCAGCCCGAGGTTGCTGCAGATCCGCCCGGCGTCGCTCTCGGCGGCGTAACCGCCGCGCGCGGCGAAGCGCTCTTCGAGCCTGCCGTAGCGGGCGATCGCCTTGTCCCGCTCCCGCTCGTCGACCAGCTCGGCCATCGCGGTCTGGGCCTTCTCCATGTCGCGGATCAGCTGGTCCAGGCCCCGCGCGGACAGCACCCGGTCCTTGGCGGTCACGGTGAGGTCGCCTTCGCGCGGGTCCTGCGGGAGGTAGCCGAGCTCGCCGCGGCGGACCACGTCGCCGGCGTAGGGCTGGCCCTCGCCGGCGAGCACGCGCAGCGTCGTGGTCTTGCCCGCGCCGTTGCGGCCGACCAGGCCGATCCGGTCGCCGGGCTGGACGCGCAGGGTCGCGTCGGAGAGCAGGATGCGGGAGCCGGCGCGCAGTTCCAGGCCGGTGGCAGAAATCAAAGGAAGCTCCGAAGGATAGTGGTCAAGCGGTTCCACGAACGCGCCCACCGGTCGGCGCCGGGTGGGCGCGGGCACTGCTGAGCGGCGCGGTCGCTAGACGACGACCGGGCGGACCAGCGATGGGGTGGCGCGGGGAACGCGAACCACGAAACGCTTGCTAACCACGGACACAGTGTATCTGGCGGTGTCCACCGATCTGATCGCAGACCGCATCACATCGGTCACACCCGAACAGCCCTCGTCACAGCACGAACGTGTCGCTCCACAACTGGGTGGTCCGGCCCGACAGGGCCTCCAGCAGCGCGGCCGACTGGTCATCGGTCAGCGAGGCGACGAAATCGATCACGGCCCGGCCGCGCGCCATCCGCTCCAGGCGCTCGGCGTCGGCCGGCTCCGCAGCGCCCGGCACCACCAGCAGCTCCGGGTCGTCGTTGAGCAACTGCGCGAACTCGGCGCGGGCCCGGTCGAAAAGGTCGCGCAGCCGGTGCGGCAGCCGGGCGGCCTCGCTGCGGTCGATCAGCCAGTTGTCCAGCGCCTCGACGAGCTTGCTCAGCAGCCGGTCCTGGCCGCGCTGGTGCAGCGCGAGGTCGGGGCGCTGCAGCACGAACCGGCGGTGCACGAACTTCAACACCTGCACCTCGTGCCACTGCTCGACCGCCAGCGCGACGTGCCCGGACCGCGTGTTCGGGTGCGCCTCGACCTGGATGCCCTCCACCAGGCGCTGGGTCCACTCCCCCGAGAAGGCCGCGATGGACTGCTCGGCGAGCCGGGAGCGGTCGAAGGGCACCTCCAGCAGCTTGTTGACGAGGTTCGCGACGACCTTCTTGACCGCGCTGACGAACGCCTCGTCGTCGGCGATCCAGCCGTCCTTGGCGTGCAGTCGGCGGCGCAGCCGCTCCAGCGAGCAGCCGGGGCGCATGCCGTCGCCGGCGAGGTCGGCGTCGGAGCGGCCGGCGAACTCCACGGCGTGCCCGAGCCACTCGGTCAGCTCGTGCGAGACGCTGGTGTGCTGCAGGATCCCGACACGGTGGAAATCTTCCAAGTCGTGGATCGCGTAGGCGATGTCGTCGGCGGTGTCCATGATCGACGCCTCGACGGTCTGCTGCCAGTCCTCGAGCCGCCCGCGGAACGCCGCGCGGGCGTCGATCATGTCGGCGAGTTCGGTGCTGTAGCAGGAGAACTTGGCCGACCCGGTGCCCGGCTGGTCCTCCGGTTCGGAGGCGCCGCGCGGTGGCGAGTCCAGGTGCCGGGGGTGCGGTTGCGGGCGGGACAGCCGCGTCCACGGGTACTTCAGCAGCGCGGCCCGCACCGCCGCGGTCAGGTCCAGACCGTCGACCCCGACGCCGCGCACGTCGATGCGGGTGACGACGCGGTAGGTCTGGGCGTTGCCCTCGAACCCGTCCGGCAGCGAGAACCGCTGCCGGGCCAGCCGGTCCAGCACGCTCTCGCCGAGGTGCCCGAACGGCGGGTGGCCGAGGTCGTGGCCGAGCCCGGCGGCCTCGACCACGTCCAGGTCGCAGCCGCCGAGGCGGTCCAGCCGCGCCACGTTGTCCGGGTCGGCCACCAGCCGCTCGGCGATTGCCCGTGCGGCCTGCGCGACCTTGAGGCTGTGGGTCAGCCGGTTGTGCAGCAGCAGCCCGGAGCCGCTGGGGCTGACGACCTGCGTCACGCCGCCGAGGCGGGCGAAGAACGCGGAGCTGGACACCCGGTCGCGGTCCGCGCGGAACGGGCTCGCGGCGAGATCACCAGGGCCGTTATGAACTCCGGAGCGTCCGCTGCGCCGCCCGGTCCGGGTTGGCTGCACATCCTGCATGGCCTCACGTTAATGGGTGCACGCAGGTGGCTTGCGTAGCGGCGCGGGTAGCGGAACCTCAGACACCCGCCGCCCTGGCAGCGGACCCCGTGTCCGACGTGATCTGATGCTGCAGTGGATGTCGTTGTCGTGGGCGGCGGACCGGCGGGTCGTGCGGCGGCGGCTGCCTGCAGCGATACGGGCCTGCAGGTGACGCTGGTCGACCCGGCCCCGCGTCGCGTCTGGCCACACACCTACGGGACCTGGCGCGACGAGCTGCCCCCGTCGGTGCCGTCGGCGGCACTGGCGTCGGTGATGCCGCGCATGGCGGTGCACGGCACCGACCGGCACGAATGGCAGCGGCCGTACGCGGTGCTGGACAACACGGCGTTGTGGAAGCACTTCTGGCGCGCCGACGTCGTCGAGGTGACGGGGCGCGCTACGGCCGCCGAACACGGGCCGACGGGTTCGACCGTGGTGCTGAAGGACGGTCGGCGAATCGCGGCGGCCGTCGTGGTCGACGCGACCGGCGCCGCACGGTCCCTCTCCGGCGGTCGCCCGCCGCACACCGCGGCCCAGCAGTCCGCGGTGGGCTGGGTGGTCGACGCCGCAACGGCGGAGCCCTTCTGCGACCCGGATGCGGGTGTGTTCATGGACTGGCGGCAGGCCCCGCAAACCCGCGGCGGCTGGCCCACGTTCCTCTACGCGATCCACCTCGGGCCGAACCGGGTGCTGATCGAGGAGACCTCGCTGGCGCGCCGCCCGGCGCTGCCGCTGGCGTTGCTGCGCCGGAGGCTGGCCGGCCGGTTCGCCGCGGCCGGGGTGGATGCGCACGGGCGGATCGACGAGGAGCGGGTGCGGTTCCCGGTGGACGACCCGTTGCCCCCGCCTGGCCGGGTGATCCCCTTCGGCGCGGCGGCCGGCTTCATGCACCCGGCGACCGGTTTCAGCGTGGCGGCGTCCCTGCAACGCGCGCCGTGGCTGGCGGCGGCGATCAGCGCCGCGCTCCCGTCCGGCCCGGCGGCCGCGGCCCGGGCGAGCTGGTCGATCCAGTGGCCACCGAGCGCGGTGGCCGCACACGTGCTGCGGGACCGGGCGCTGCACGCCCTGCTTTCCCTGCCCCCGGACCTGGTGCCGGGGTTCTTCGAGGCGTTCTTCCGGCTGGACGAGCCGCACCGGACGGCGTTCCTGGCCCCGGAAGGCAGCCCGGCCGGGACGGCGGCCGCGATGTCAGCGCTGTTCCGCAACGCGCCGTGGCGGATCCGGCGGCGGCTGGTGCTCGGCGGTCTCTCGGTGGGGCACCCGCCGGCCCGGCACGGCCTCGGCGGCGATTGACACCAGAACCGACAAACCCTGCAGATCGTAACGGAACGCTTCCGTTTCGCTGTGTCACTGGACACAGGCCCGCCTACAAGACGGTGTCCCGCCCCGGTCGGTCGAGCTAGGTTGGGCTCCGGGGAGAGCGGCGGTCCTCCGCCGAGGATGAGGAACTGAGATGTCGGTGAACAGGTCGTGAACACCGTCGATGGAGCGGCATGAGTCCGGGCAAGATCGACTCCGTGCTCGCGTTGGTTGACGAAGTGCGCTTCGCGTTCCAGCCGTTGATCAACATCAAGACCGGTGCCATCGTCGCGGTCGAGGCGTTGGCCCGGCCGGCGCGCGCGCACGTCCAGGACCTGTTCCGGGAGGCGGCCCGGCAGCGGCGGCTGACCGAGCTGGACGTGTCGCTGGCGACCGCCGCGCTGACCTCGATGGCGGAGCACGAGTCGCTGCTCCCCCTGCACCTGAACATCTTCGGCGGCACGGTCATCCACGACCTCCCCCGGCTCGACGCGGTGCGCGAGAAGCTCCGCGAGATCGGCCGCCGCGAGCAGGAGGTGACGCTGGAGATCGGCCCACCGTTCACCAGGCTGGACCCTGACCAGCTGCTCGCCGGGGTGGACAAGTTGCGCGGCGACGGTTTCCAGGTCGCCCTGGACGGCGTGGGTGAAGGTGATGTGCCGCTGACCCTGATCGCCGACATCGGGCCCGCGCTGGTGAAGCTGGACCGCGCCGTGGTCGCCGGGCTGCCGGACAGCCCGGCCCGGGTCGCGGTGGTGGAGGCGGTCCGCCACCTATGCGAGTCGACCGAGAGCCAACTGGTCGCCGAGGGCGTGGAGAACGAGCGCCAGCTGACCGCGCTGCGCCGCAACGGAATCCGCCTGGTGCAGGGGAACCTGCTCGCCCCGGCGGCCCGCCGGCCTCCGACGGCGAGCAGCGTGCCGGGTGTGGCGGCTGAGGTGACCGACCCGCACGGCCCATCGATCAGGACGCTCGCCACGGGTCCCCGGGTGACGGAGTTCCTGTCCCCGGCGACGATGCTGCCGATCGACGCGACAGCGGACAAGGTGCGCAGCGTGCTGGCCGATCACCCGGAGATCAGCGGCGTGGTGCTGGTCGACCACGAGAACCGGCCGGCGTGGACCATCGACCGCAACCGGTTCCTGCTGGCGGTGACCGGCCCGTATGGGCACGCGCTGCACGCCAAGCGCCCCGCGTCGCGGCTGGCCGATGAGCCGCGGGTGGTCAACACGGCGACGACGGCGATGGAAGCGCTGAGCCTGGTGACCCGCTCGGACCAGTACCGGATGTACGACGACGCGATCGTGGTGGACGAGTCCGGCCGCTGCCTGGGCGCGGTGCGGGCCGGCGACCTGATCCGCGGCATGGCGGAGCTGAAGGTGGAGGAGGCGGCGTCACTGAACCCGCTGACCCGCCTGCCGGGCAGCGACGCGATAGCCCGCGACGTGGCCCGCCGGATCGCCGCCGGCGAGATCTTCGCGGTGAGCTGGCTGGACATCGACAGCTTCAAGAGGGTCAACGACACGGCCGGGTTCTCCGCCGGCGACGACCTGATCCGCGCGATCGGACGCAGCCTCACCGACACGGCGACGGCGCTGAGCTCGGTGCAGGTCGGCCACGTCGGCGGCGACGACTTCCTGCTGGTGGCCGACCTCAACGACCTGGTGCCGCTGGCCGAGCTGGTGCTCGACCCGCCGCGTTCGGCGGATCACCTCGCCGTGAGCCTGTCGCTGGCAACGCTGGTGTGCACGCCGACGACGGTCGACTCCTACGACGAGGTCTCCAGCAAGCTCGCGCCGCTGAAGCAGCGCGCCAAGTCGCTGACCGGTTCGAGCTGGGTCATGTCGCGGCCGGGCTCGGACCGCATCGAGGTGCTCCGCGGCAAGCAACCGGAGGTGCCGCCGGGTTTCCCGACGCACGACCCGGAACTGCCGGGCCCGGCCTG
This sequence comes from Saccharopolyspora pogona, assembly GCF_014697215.1. Classification (GTDB taxonomy): domain Bacteria; phylum Actinomycetota; class Actinomycetes; order Mycobacteriales; family Pseudonocardiaceae; genus Saccharopolyspora; species Saccharopolyspora hattusasensis. The sequence continues at coordinate 8,743,452 of NZ_CP031142.1, read as the reverse complement.
GTAATTGCCGCTGGTCGACCGCCCGTAGCTGGGCGTCACGAATCGCCCGCCGGGCCCCGCTGGGTGGGGATGAGGTCCCGGAGGTATTCGCGGTGTTGGGTGGGTAGTGCTCTACCGCCTGGTCGTGGCGTTCGCTTTGGGTCCACTGTGGGCGGTGGGATGAACACCGGTCGCCGGTCTCGTATCTCGGTTTCCCATCGCTGGGTGTGCAGGGTCCGGTGGTGGTGACCGCAGAGCATCACCATGTTGCCCAGCTCGGTGCTTCCGCCATCGACCCAGTGGGCGATGTGATGTGCTTCCGGGGTTCCCGGCGGCCGGTCGCACCCCGGAAACGCACACACCCCGTCCCGCTGCAGCAACGCGGCACGGATCTGGGCGGGCGCGATCCGCTTCGCCCGGCCCACGTCCAGCGGGAGCCCGTCCCCGCCGAGAACCACCGGCAGCACCTCGGCGTCGCAGGCGATGCGGCGGGCGTTCTCGGCGGTGATGGCCCGTTCGGTGTTAAGGGTGCCGGGCAACCCTGTTTCGGCGGCGACGAACCCGAGCCCTCGCTTGAGGTCCTCGAAGTCGATGGAGATGGTGATGTGCGGCCGCTGTCCACCCGAACGCGGAACCCCGTCATGATCCAGCGCCAGGTCCAGGATGGCGGCGAAGCCGTCGGCGTTGCGCTGCCCCACCGTGCGCGGATCCTTCTCCCCCTCCACCTCCGGCCGCGGTGCGGCCAGCGGTTGCATCAGCGCGGCGAACTTCGCCCCGGCCTCGCGGTCGAGGCGGGCTTTGATGACCGTCATTCCGTCCCGGGCAACCGTGTAGTGCAGCTCCCGCGACTCATGCTGGTCTTCCTCGTCGTCGTAGGCACCGTCCTGATCCAGCAGATAGCGGATGCGCTCGGCGAGCTTCTCCAGCTCACGAGGCGTCATCATCCGCGCATACCCGGCCAGGGTTGATTCGACCTTACCGACCTGATGACAGCGGGCATACTCCGGCAGGCGGCGGACCCCGTCCACGATCACCCGCGCATGCTCCAACCCGATCGCACCCTCTGCCAAAGCCGCAGCAGTCTCAGGCAGGTCGGCGGGCATGACCTCGCCATACAAGCTCTGCCGGTCCTCAACATTGCGGGCGACCTTGACGCGGGTTTTCGCATCACGCGCATCGATGTTGAGCAACCCCTGCAACCACACCTGCGCCGACCGGAACCCCAACTCGGCATACACACCACGGTGGTCGGCTTCGGCGATGCACTGCAACTGCTCCATCATCAACACCCGCATCCCCTCCTCCAGTTCACAGATACGGGCGGCGAGTTCGGCATCCGTGCACGACACCGCCGACCGGGCACCAACGGTGCCGACGGCCGGATCCTGGGTGTTCAACAGCGGTGTCATACCAAATATTCTCCCGCATTAGAACACCAGTTCGCACGCCTTTTATGGTCACTTGATCAGGTGAAACACCCGGCCCGAAACCCAAAAACCCAAGCCGCGGAAACGAAAACACCGGAAACCCGACACAGAAACAGCAACGAAAACCACAGCACGCCGAAGGCGACACCCAACCACCACCAGACCACCAGCACGAGCATCGTGAGCGGTTTCAAGCGCTATAGCACCGAAAACCACGCACGGACCACCTCGGAACGGAACGATCACCACCACCCACGCCCCCACCCCGGTATTCCGCCACCCCGCAACGCAAAAGCCCCACCCCGCCAGACCACTCCTGGCCATCCCCGTGACACAAAGCCGAACAGGGGCTGCGGGACGGATGTCAAGCCGTTCACCCCCGAAGGGGCGGCCGAAGGCCGGGCTTGACCTCCGGCCCGCAGCCCCCACACTCCACCGACACGGGGATGGCACACCCACAACAGAACCCCAAAAGCCCCAACCCCGAACCAAACCCCAAAAGACCAGCCAACCCCAACCACCGCCCCAACCAGCTGCCCAACCAGCCCCAAGCCGCCCCGGCCCCCAAAAAGAAAAGGCACCTGGGAAACCCGGGTGCCCCTCCCAAAAAAACCAAGCCTCAAACGGTGAACCCGAGAGCCCGCAGCTGCTCGCGCCCTTCCTCGGTGATCTTCTCCGGCCCCCAAGGCGGCATCCACACCCAGTTGATCCGGAAGTCGTTGACCAACCCACCACCGGGCCCGGTCGTCAACGCGGCCCGTGCCTGGTCCTCGATAACGTCGGTCAACGGGCAAGCCGCCGAGGTCAACGTCATGTCCACGGTGGCACTGTTGTCCTGCTCGACCCGGATGTCGTAGACCAGCCCGAGGTCGACGACGTTGATCCCCAGCTCGGGGTCGACGACGTCACGGAGGGCTTCCTCGACGTCCTCCAGCGCCGCCACCTCGGCCGCCGGCGCGGCTTGCTCGGGCAGCGCCTCGGCGCTGCGGGCCACGTCAGTTTCCTGAACCGGGGCTTCGTCGATCATGACGCCTCCTCGACAGTGTCTTGCGGCACACCCGCACCCGCTCGGCTTACACGAGCGCGGAAGTGATTTTCGCTCATGACGCTTCCTCGACAACTACGCGCGATACCGCGTCCTTGAAAGCCATCCAACCCAGCAGCGCGCACTTCACGCGCATCGGGTACTTCGCCACTCCTGCGAACGCGACGCCGTCCTCCAGCACGTCCTCGTCCGGTTCGACCTTGCCGCGGCCGTGCATCAGCTCACTGAACGCAGCCTCGGTGGTCAGCGCCTCCCGCAGCGGCTTGCCGACGACCAGGTCGGTGAGCACCGACACGGAGGCCTGGCTGATCGAACAGCCCTGCCCCGCGTAGGAGACGTCGTCGACGATCGCGTCGGTGTCCGTGCCCGCCAACCGCACCCGCAGGGTGACCTCGTCGCCGCAGGTGGGGTTCACCTGGAACGACTCGGCGTCGAAGGGTTCCCGCAGGCCATGGCGGTGCGGTTTGCGGTAGTGGTCCAGGATGATCTCCTGGTACATCTGCTCAAGCTGCATGAAGAGTTCTCCTGCAGTCCCCGATCAAGCCACCCCGAAGAAGCGCTGCGCCTCGCGCACCGCGTCCACCAACGCCTTGACCTCGTCCAGTTCGTTGTACAAGTAGAACGATGCCCGCACGGTCGCCGGAATTCCCATCCGGCGGTGCAGCGGCCATGCGCAGTGGTGTCCGACGCGGACCTCGACGCCCTGGTCGTCCAGCACCTGACCGGCGTCGTGCGGGTGCACGCCGTCGATCACGAACGACACAGCGCCGCCGCGGTGCTCGGTGCTGGTGGGCCCGATGATGCGCACCCCGTCGATCGTCGACAGCTCCCGCAGCGCGAGCTCGGTGAGCCGCCGCTCGTGCTCGGCGACGCGGTCCATGCCGATCGCCGTCAGGTAGTCGACGGCCGCGCCCAGGCCCACGACCTGCGACGTCATCGGCACGCCCGCCTCGAACCGCTGCGGCGGCGCGGCGAACGTGGAGCGTTCCATGTGCACGAGTTCGATCATCGAGCCGCCGCTGATGAACGGCGGCATCGCGGCCAGCAGTTCGCCGCGCCCGTAGAGCACGCCGACCCCGGAGGGGCCGAGCATCTTGTGCCCGGAGAACACCGCGAAGTCCACGCCCAGCGCCTTGAAGTCCACCGGAGCGTGCGGCGCCGACTGGCAGGCGTCCAGCACCACCAGCGCACCGACCTGGTGCGCCCGGGAGACCAGCTGCTCCGTCGGGTTCACCGTGCCCAGCACGTTGGACTGGTGGGTGAAGGCCACCACCTTGGCCCGCTCGGTGATCAAACCGTCCACATCGGCCAGGTCGAGGCGGCCCTCGTCGGTGACCCCGAACCAGCGCAGGGTGGCGCCGGTGCGTTCGCACAACTGCTGCCACGGGACCAGGTTCGCGTGGTGCTCCATCTCCGTCACCACGACCTCGTCGCCCGGCCCCAGGCGGAAGCGCTCGGCCTCCGCCCCGGACGTGGCGGCGTTGCTCATGGCGTAGGCGACCAGGTTGATGCCCTCGGTGGCGTTCTTGGTGAACACCACCTCGTCGGCGTCGACCCCGATGAAGCGGGCGATTCGGTCCCGCGCGCCCTCGTACGCGTCCGTGGCCTCCTCGGCGAGCTGGTGCGCGCCGCGGTGCACGGCCGCGTTGGAGTTCTCCAGGAAGGAGCGCTCCGCGTCGAGCACCTGGCGCGGGCGTTGCGAGGTAGCCCCGGAGTCCAGGTAGACCAGGCGGCGGCCGTCGCGGATGCTGCGACCCAGGATCGGAAAGTCCGCCCGGATCGCCGCCACGTCCAGGGGCGTGCTCGGGGTGCTCGCACCCTCGGTGCGAGGAGGCTGAACGGTCATGACTGGACGGCTGCCTCCTTCTTGCCGGTGAAGCGCACGTAGCCCTTCTCCTCCAGCTCGTCGGCGAGCTCGGCACCGCCGGACTCTACGACCTTGCCCTCGGCGAAGACGTGCACGTAGTCGGGGGTGATGTGCTTGAGGATCCGGGTGTAGTGGGTGATCAGCAGGACACCCTTGCCGCCCTTGGCGTGGTAGGCGTTGACGCCTTCGGAAACCACCCGGAGCGCGTCGACGTCGAGGCCGGAGTCGGTCTCGTCGAGGATCGCGAACTTCGGGTCCAGCAGGTCCAGCTGCAGGATCTCGTGCCGCTTCTTCTCACCACCGGAGAAGCCCTCGTTGACACTGCGCTCGGCGAACGACGGGTCGATGTCGAGGTCCGACATGGCCTGCTTGACTTCCTTGACCCACTTGCGGATCTGCGGGGCCTCGCCGCGGACCGCGGTCACCGCGGTGCGCAGGAAGTTCGACATCGACACGCCCGGCACCTCGACCGGGTACTGCATGGCGAGGAACAGACCGGCGCGGGCCCGCTCGTCGACGCTCATCTCCAGCACGTTCTCGCCGTCCAGCAGCACCGAACCGGAGTCGATCCGGTACTTCGGGTGCCCGGCGATGGCGTAGGCCAGCGTCGACTTGCCGGAGCCGTTGGGGCCCATGATGGCGTGGATCTCGCCCGAGCCGACGGTCAGGTTGACGCCGTTGAGGATCGGCTTGGCGCCTTCCTCGGTGAGGACCGAGCCGTGCAGGTCCTTGATCTCCAGGGTGGCCATTTCTTCTTCGTTCTCCTGGTGTGTGCGAAAGCTGGTATTCAGACGCCGACGACGGCGAGTTCTTCCTCGATCGCGGCTTCCAGCCGCTCCCGGACCTCGGGCACGGTGATCTTCTGCAGCAGCTCGTGGAAGAACCCGCGCACCACCAGGCGCCGGGCCTGGTCCTGCGGGATGCCCCGGGCCTGCAGGTAGAACAGCTGCTCGTCGTCGAACCGGCCGGTGGCGCTGGCGTGCCCGGCGCCTTCGATCTCGCCGGTCTCGATCTCCAGGTTCGGCACCGAGTCGGCTCGCGCGCCCTCGGTCAGCACCAGGTTGCGGTTGAGCTCGTAGGTGTCGGTGCCCTCGGCCGCGGCCCGGATCAGCACGTCGCCGATCCACACCGAGTGCGCCGAGTCGCCCTGCAGCGCGCCCTTATAGAGCACGTTGCTGCGGCAGTTCGGCACCGCGTGGTCCACCAGCATCCGGTGCTCCAGGTGCTGGCCGGCGTCGGCGAAGTACAGGCCGAGCAGCTCGACGTCGCCGCCCTTGTCGCCGTAGGTGATGGTGGTGTTGACCCGCACCAGGTCGCCGCCGAGGGTGACGGCGAGGTGCCGGAACACCGCGTCGCGGCCCAGGTAGGCGTGCTCGGAGCTGACCTGGGTGGCGTCGTCGGCCCAGTCGTGCACGGACACGGCGCGCAGCTGCGCGCCGTCACCGGCGACGAACTCGACGTTGTCGCCCAGCGTGCCGGAACCGCGGTAGTCGATCACCACGACGGCCTCGGCGAACTGCTCTGCGCGGACCTGCAGGTGCCCGAAGGCCACCTGGCCCTCACCCGGGCCGTGCACCGTGATGGTGATCGGGTCCTCGGGCTTGGTGTCCTTCGGGACCGTGACGACGGTGGCCTCGGTGAAGGAGCTCCAGGCCTGCGCGGCGACGCGGTCGGACGGGATGCCCCCGTTGCCGATCCGTGCGTCGTCGCGGCTCACGGTCTCCACGGTCGCGCCGTCGCCGGTGACCTCGATCTTGATGTTGCCGGTGGCGGTGGCGGTGCCGTCGTGCAGGCCTTTGAGCCGCTTCATCGGCGTGAAGCGCCAGTCCTCCTCGCGGCCGCCGGGCACCTCGAAGGCCTCGACGTCGTAGGACGTGAAGCGCGCCCCGCGGGAGGACTGCGGGATGCCCGTGCCGCCCCCGTGCGAGTGCTCGGTAAGGCCGTGCTGGGCGTCGGTCTTGGTGGTGCTCATCTCAGCCGACGGCCCCTTCCATCTGCAGTTCGATCAGGCGGTTCAGTTCCAGCGCGTATTCCATCGGCAGCTCGCGGGCGATCGGCTCGACGAAGCCGCGCACGATCATCGCCATCGCCTCGTCCTCGGTCAGGCCCCGCTGCATCAGGTAGAACAGCTGGTCGTCGCTGACCTTGGACACGGTCGCCTCGTGGCCCATCGACACGTCGTCGACGCGGACGTCCACGTACGGGTAGGTGTCGGAGCGGCTGATGGTGTCCATCAGCAGCGCGTCGCACTTGACGTTGGACGACGAGTGGTGCGCCCGCTTCGCGATCTTGACCAGGCCGCGGTAGGAGGTGCGGCCGCCGCCCCGGGCGATCGACTTGGACACGATCGTCGAGGAGGTGTGCGGCGCCAGGTGCTCCATCTTCGCGCCCGCGTCCTGGTGCTGGCCCTCGCCGGCGAAAGCCACCGAGAGCACCTCGCCCTTGGCATGTTCACCCATCAGGAACACCGACGGGTACTTCATGGTCACCTTGGAGCCGAGGTTGCCGTCGACCCACTCCATGGTGGCGCCCTCTTCGGCCTTGGCGCGCTTGGTGACCAGGTTGTAGACGTTGGTCGACCAGTTCTGGATCGTCGTGTAGCGGCAGCGGCCGCCCTTCTTGACGATGATCTCCACGACCGCGGAGTGCAGCGAGTCGCTGGAGTAGATCGGCGCCGTGCAGCCCTCGACGTAGTGCACGTAGGCACCCTCGTCGACGATGATCAGGGTCCGCTCGAACTGGCCCATGTTTTCGGTGTTGATCCGGAAGTAGGCCTGCAGCGGGATGTCCACCTGCACGCCCGGCGGCACGTAGATGAACGAGCCGCCCGACCACACCGAGGTGTTCAGCGCGGAGAACTTGTTGTCCCCGGCCGGGATGACCGAGCCGAAGTACTCCTTGAACAGCTCCGGGTGTTCCTTGAGGCCCGTGTCGGTGTCCAGGAAGATGACGCCCTGCTCCTCAAGGTCCTCGCGGATCTTGTGGTAGACGACCTCGGACTCGTACTGGGCGGCCACACCCGCGACGAGGCGCTGCTTCTCGGCCTCCGGGATGCCCAGCTTGTCGTAGGTGTTCTTGATGTCCTCGGGCAGGTCTTCCCAGGTCTGGGCCTGCTGCTCGGTGGAGCGGACGAAGTACTTGATGTTGTCGAAGTCGATCCCCGACAGGTCGGCGCCCCAGTTCGGCATCGGCTTCCGGTCGAACAGCCGCAGCGCCTTCAGCCGGGTCTCCAGCATCCACTCGGGCTCGTCCTTCTTGCCCGAGATGTCGCGGACGACGTCCTCGTTGAGGCCACGACGTGCACTGGCGCCCGCGACGTCCGAGTCGGCCCAGCCGTACTCGTAGCTGCCCACGCTGGCCAGGATTTCGTCCTGGCTGAGCTGGCCGTTGCCGGTGGACGCCGTGGTGGGTGTGCGCTGCTCCGCAGCGGCAGTCATACGGACTCCCCTCCATCAGGAATCGGGGCGGTGTTCTGCCGGCCCTTCGGGACCGGGTCGGCAGAGGTCTGGACGGTGTCCGAGGTGTCGCCACCCGGATCCGCGAACCGCGCGGTTGGTACGTGCGTGGTGCAGGCCGCGTCACCATTCGCGATGGTGGCCAGCCGCTGCACATGGGTGCCGAGGACTTCGGCGAACGCCGCCGTCTCGGCCTCGCACAACTGCGGGAAGTCCGCAGCGACGTGCGCCACCGGGCAGTGGTGTTGGCAGAGCTGCTCGCCGCTGCCGACGCTTCGCGTCGAGGCAGCGTAGCCCTCCCTGGTGAGCGCGTCGGCGAGAACCTCCGCGCGCTTCGCCGGGTCGGTCGCGGCCGCCAGCACCTCCCGGTGGTTGGCCACCAGTGCGGCGATCCGCCGGTCGGCGAACTCGCGAACCGCTTGCTCCCCTTCGTGCTCGGCGATGAACCGCAGCGCCGCCACCGCCAGGTCGTCGTAGGCGTGCCCGAACCGCGCCCGGCCCACCTCGGTGAGCAGGAACAGCTTCGCGGGTCGGCCACGACCGCGACGGCTCCGCGGGGAGGCTTCCCGGGTGTAGGCCTCGCCCTCGGCGACCAGCACGTCGAGGTGCCGGCGCACCGCGGTGGGGCTCAGCCCGAGTTCGTCGGCCACCGCCGCAGCGGTGATCGGCCCCCGTTCCAGCAGCAACCGCGCAACCGCGTGCCGGGTGCGTCCGTCGCCGTGCGAGGCAGCACCCTGCTGGGCCGCGTGGCCCTCGGTGCCAGCCACGTCGACAGGCGGAGGCGTCCCGACGTTTTTCACAACACGAATGTTACCTATTTCGTCTCGAGACACCAGAGCGCGGGGCGGCCGCGTGAGCTGACTCACGCGATTACCCTTCGTCGTCGTGGCGGCAGTCGAATCGAAAGACCCAGCGCCCGCAGGTCCGACCCCGGGCCCCGCGGAACCGAAGCCCCTGGACCGCACCGAGCGGCGGCAGCTCGACGTCGTCCGCCGGTTCGGCACCACCGGCTCGCTGATGCTCGCGGTGGGCGCGATCGGCGCCGGGGCCGCCCCGGTGGACAACCCGCTGTCCGGCGCCCGCCTGATCGGTCTGCCCGTCCGGATCCCGACCGTCGCGATGGCCAGCTGCTGGCTGGGCATGCTGATGATCGTGATCGCCTGGCTGTGGCTGGGAAAGCTCTGCTGGCCGGGCCGCGGCCGGATGCTGTCGGTCACCCAGCTGGCCCGCACGCTGGCGATGTGGGCGCTGCCACTGGCACTGGCCCCGCCGCTGTTCAGCACCGACATGTACAGCTACCTCGCGCAGAGCGAGGTGGCCGCCCGCGGCTTCAACCCGTACGTGCTGGGCTCGGCCGCCGCGCTGGGCGTCGACCACCCGTTCACCGCCAACGTGCCCAACATCTGGCGCGACACCCCGTCGCCGTACGGGCCGCTGTTCCTGATGTTCGGCCAGATGATCTCCCGGATCATCGGCGACAACGTGGTGTTCGGGGTGCTGGTGTGGCGCGCGGTGATGCTGTGCGGGCTGGCGCTGGCGATCTGGGCGATCCCCCGGCTGGCGCGCCGCTGCGGGGTGCACCCGGCAGCAGCGCTGTGGCTCGGTGCGGCCAACCCGATCGTGCTGTTCCACGTGGTCAGCGGCATGCACAACGAGGCGCTGATGGTCGGCATCATGCTGGCCGCCATCGAGCTGGGGCTGCGCTACCAGACCGTGCCGGGCACCATCGCCGCCGGCGTGCTGCTGACCATCGCCGGGGCGATCAAGCCGCCCGGCTGGATCGCGCTCGGCTTCTTCGGGATCTACCTGGTGGTGCGGCGCGGCGGCCGGTTCCGCGACCTGGTGCGGTTCGCGGCGCTGCTGGCGGCGGTGTTCCTGGCAACCATGACGGTCATCACGGTGGCCAGCGGCTGGGGGTTCGGCTGGATCGACACCTTCGACGTGCCCAACCGGGTCAAGACGTTCATGGCGCCGCTGACCGCGTTCGGCATGACCGGCGGCGGCCTGAGCACCCTGCTGGGGCTGGGCAACCAGACCGACGCGATGCTGGTCATCACCAAGATCATCGGTTACCTGATCGTCGCCGCGATGTGCCTGCGGATGCTGTGGCTGTCCTTCCGCGGCCGCATCGAACCGCTGGCCGCGATGGGCATCACGTTCCTCACGCTCGCGCTGGCCGTGCCGGTGCTGTGGCCCTGGTACCTGCTGTGGTCGGTGGTGCCGCTGGCCCTGTCCACCAACAGCAACCGGTTCCGCATCACCGCGACCGCGATCTGCGCCGCGGTGTCGCTGCTGGTGCCGCCGACCGGGGCGGGTTTCGTGCTGCGCGCCTACCAGATCCCGTTCGCGGTGATCGCCGCCGCGATCGCCTTCGCGATCACGCTCTGGCTGGTGCGCGGCAAGGTCCCGGGCCTGCTGCCGACCCGCGGCGGTGTTCGGCCGGTCACGCAATAGGCTTGGATGTCGTGAGCAACGCCGACAGCCCGGCCGTCCGGTTGCGGGGGCTGAAAAAACGCTTCGGCGACACCGTCGCCGTTGCCGGGCTCGACCTGTGCCTGCCGCGCGGCAGCGTCCTGGCGCTGCTCGGGCCCAACGGCGCGGGCAAGACCACCACCGTCGAGATCTGCGAGGGCTTCCAACGCCCGGACGACGGCGAAGTGCGCGTGCTCGGGCTGGACCCGCGCACGCAGTCCGAGGCGTTGCGGCCGCGGATCGGCGTCATGCCGCAGGGCGGCGGCGCCTACCCGGGCGTTCGCGCCGACGAGATGCTGAACCTGATCGCCTCCTGCGCCGCCGACCCGCTGGACCCGGCGTGGCTGCTGGACGTGCTCGGCCTGGACGGCGCCCGCCGCACCCCCTACAAGCGGCTCTCCGGCGGCCAGCAGCAGCGCCTGTCGCTGGCCTGCGCCCTGGTCGGCCGCCCCGAGCTGGTGTTCCTCGACGAGCCCACCGCAGGGCTGGACCCGCAGGCACGGCGGCTGGTCTGGGACCTGGTCGGCGCGCTGCGCCGCGACGGGGTGAGCGTGCTGCTGACGACCCACCTGATGGACGAGGCCGAGGCGCTGGCCGACCGGGTGGTGATCGTCGACCACGGCCGCGCGGTCGCCGACGGCACCACCGCGGAGCTCACCGAACCCGAGGACGGCAGGCAGGAACTCCGGTTCCGCTCCCAGCCCGGGCTGGACCTGAAGCTGCTGCTGGCAGCGCTGCCGGAGGGCTGCGAGGCCACCGAGCTGCGCCCCGGCGACTACGTGGTGCGCGGCGTGGTCGACCCGCAGGTGGTGTCGACCGTGACCGCCTGGTGCGCGCAGCACGGCGTGCTCGCGCAGGAACTCCGGGTCAGCCGCCGCAGCCTGGAGGACGTGTTCCTGGAATTGACCGGACGGGAGCTGCGATCGTGAACGCCGAGACCAACGCTCCCGCCCAGCTCGGCGCCCAGTTCCCGCCGGGCACGTTCGCGCCGAAGCCCGGCCGCGGCCGGGCGGGCCGGATGCTGGCCGCGCAGACCAAGGTCGAGGCGCTGCTGATCATCCGGCACGGCGAGCAGGCGCTGCTGACGCTGATCATTCCGCTGGCGCTGCTGATCGGGCTGAGCACGCTGCACATCGGCACCCTGCCGGAGCCGCGGGTGAACTCGGTGATGCCGCGGATCCTGGCGTTGGCGGTGATGTCCACGGCGTTCACCGGGCAGGCCATCGCGCTCGGCTTCGACCGCCGCTACGGCGTGCTCAAGCGGCTGTCCGCGACGGCGCTGCCGCGCTGGACGCTGGTGTCCGGCCGCGTCCTGGCGACGCTGCTGGTCGTCGCGCTGCAGGCGGTCGTGCTGGGCATCGCCGCGGCGCTGTTGGGCTGGTCACCCGCGCTTGCCGGGCTGCTGCCCGCCATCCCGCTGCTCGTGCTGGGCACGCTCGCCTTCGGCGCGGCCGGGGTGCTGGCCGGCGGCTCGTTGCGGGCCGAGATCGTGCTCGCGCTGGCCAACGCGATCTGGTTCGTGCTGCTGCTCGCCGGTGGGTTGGCGCTGCCCGCGAGCGAGCTGCCCGGCCCGGTCGGCGCGGTCGCCGGCTTCCTGCCGTCCGGTGCCCTCGCGGAGGCCTTGGACGCGGTGCTGGTCAACGGCGCCCTGCCCGGCGTGCAGCCGGTCGCGGTGCTGGTGGCGTGGGGCGCGGTGTGCGGCGCGGTGGCGATCCGGACCACGCGTCTGACCTGATCCGGGACTGCCCTGCGGGTGGGCGGTTTTCGGCGGCGTCCTACCATCGAGTGCGTGCCCACGGCCTCGATGACTTCCCGGATCTCCCGCCCGTCGCCGCGCGTTGTGCGCGGTCTGGCCATCGCGGTGCTGGTGACGCAGGCGCTGATCTCGGTGACCGGCGTGATCGTCCGGGTGACCGGTTCCGGGCTTGGCTGCCCCACGTGGCCGCAGTGCTTCCCGGGCAGCATGGTGCCCGTCGAGCACCCCGAGGTCGCGACCCTCCACCAGGTGATCGAGTTCGGCAACCGGCTGCTGACCGGCGTGATCGGGTTCATCGCGCTGGCCTGCTTCCTGGCCGCGTGGCGGTGCCTGCCCTACCGGAAGCGGCTGGTCCGGCTGGCGCTGATCATGCCGCTGGGCGTGATCGCGCAGGCGATCATCGGCGGCATGACGGTGCGCGTCAACCTGGCCTGGTGGAGCGTGTCGATGCACTTCATGGCCTCGGCGGTGCTCATCTGGCTGGCCACGATCCTGGTCAAGGCGACCACCGAGGGCGACCGCGAGCCGGTCGGCGTGGTGCCGCCGCCGATGCGCAAGCTGCTGGCCGCCCTGGTCGTGGTCACCGCGGCCGTGCTGGTCCTCGGCACCCTGGTCACCGCTTCCGGGCCGCACGCCGGCGACCCGGACACCCCGCGGCTGGACCTCCCGGTGCCGACGATGGTGCAGACCCACGGCCTGCTGGTGATGGCGTACGTGCTGCTGCTCGCGGTGTTCGGCGTGTGGCTGCGCAGCGCCCGCCCGACCAAGGCGCTGCTGAAGACCTACGGCGCGGCGTGCGTACTCGTGCTGGTGCAGGGCGGGATCGGCTCCGCGCAGTACTACCTCGGCGTTCCCGAGGCGATGGTGGTTCTGCACGTGCTGGCGGCGACGCTGGTGATCATCGTCACCGCGATGCTCTGGTGCGAATCCCGCTACCGCGGCCCGCTGCCGGAGCCGACGCCCGAGGCCACCGCCAAGCAATCCGTCGCCGCCTGAACCGGCCGGACTCGATCTCGAAGGTGCCCGCCACCCACTCCGGCTCGCTCGAACCGGCATCAACCGATCGTCCGATGCCGGCATCCCCCGGCGCGGTGCCGGTCAGAAGCGCAGCTTGGGTTTTCCTTCGCGTTCCCAGCGGCGCCACAGCTCCGGCATCTCGCCGGACAGCCACTGGTAGAACTCGTTGACCGTGCGCAGGCGGCGGGCCCGTTCGCCCTGGCCGCTGAACATCCGCAGGCCTTGCGCGGTGAGCTCTTCCAGCGCGGTGACCCGCTCCATGCGCTGGCGCACCAGCGCCGGCCAGCGGTCCTCCTCCACCTGGTACAGCGCCGCCTCGCGGCCCTGCCGGGTCGTCTTGGAGATCACCCCGAGCCGCATCAGCAGCCGCACGTTGGTGCTGATCGATCCGGTGCTCGCGGCCAGCGCGTGGGACAGCTCCGCGGCGGTGCGCTCCGGCGGGTCGCAGACCAGCAGGAACGCCAGGATCCGGCCGGCGATCAGCGGCATGCCCTCGCTGGCCTCGAAGTGCGCCGCCATCTGCTCGATCCACTCCGACATGGCGGGCCGGTCGGTGCGCTGCAAGTAGTCGGACACGACGACTCCAAGTGATCGAGTTTAGTCTCCGCTGAAAACATAAACCACAGCGAAGGATTCGACCAAGCAGCGATCAAAGGCGTGTCGGACATCCAGCGCGAGACGCGCGGCGTCACCGCGCCCGGGGACCGGCCATCTTCCGCCGGTGCGCGGGCCCGATCTTCAGCGCCGCGACCGTCTCGCCGTCCCATTCGTGCGGCGACAGCCCGTCGACGGCCTCGACGAGGGCCTCCCCCGCGGCCACGTCGGGCACCATCACGTCGCCCATCAGGCCGTCCTCGCCGATCAGCACGATCCGGGCACCCGTCCGCCCCAGGTTCTCCACCACCGCGCGCGCGGACCCGCCGTGCGCGGCGACGAACGCCGTCGCCACGGCGATCGCCTTCGGCGAAGGTGCGGTGGCCTGTTCGGTGTCCTTCTCGGCAGCCGTCATGCCCGGAATCCTAAACACGATTCACCACTGGGCAACAGCTTCGTTGCGCACGGCACCCGCGCGATCAGCGGGCGGTGCGACGGGCATCATTTCGGCAGTCGGGTGCTCCCGGGGGAAGATCGGACCGAGGTGCGGAGTTGCACCCGTCGAACGACGACAGGCGGAGGAGAGAGCATGCGCGCGATTCGCGTGGCGGCGAACGGCGGACCCGAGGTCCTGGAGTACAGCGAAGCCGAACTGCCCGACCCGGGGCCCGGCCAGTTGCTGGTCGAGGTCGCCGCGGCCGGGGTCAACTTCATCGACACCTACCAGCGCAGCGGGATCTACTCGATGAAGCTGCCGTTCACGCCCGGCTCGGAGGGTGCGGGCAAGGTCGTCGCGGTCGGCCCCGGCGTGACCGGCTTCGGCGTCGGCGACCGCATCGCCTGGGCGATGGTGCCGGGCAGCTACGCCGAGCGGGCGCTGGTGCCCGCCGGCAAGGCGGTGCGGGTGCCGGACGGGGTGGACGACCAGACGGCGGCGGCCGCGCTCCTGCAGGGACTGACCGCGCACTACCTGATCACCTCGACCTACCCGGTGCAAACCGGCGAGACCGCCCTGGTGCACGCCGCGGCCGGCGGCATGGGCCTGCTGCTGACCCAGCTGATCAAGTCGCGCGGCGCGAACGTGATCGGCACCGTGTCCACGCCCGAGAAGGAGGAGCTGGCACGGGAGGCGGGCGCCGACGAGATCATCCGCTACACCGAGGCGGACGTGGCCGAGGAGGTCAAGGACCTCACCGACGGGCGCGGCGTGGACGTGGTCTACGACGGCGTCGGCAAGACCACCTTCGACGCGAGCCTGGCCAGCCTGCGGCCGCGCGGCATGCTCGCGCTGTTCGGCGCGTCCAGCGGCCCGGTGCCGCCAGTCGACCCGCAGCGGCTGAACGCGGCGGGATCGGTGTTCCTGACCCGCCCGAGCCTCGCGCACCACATCCTGACCCGCGACGAGCTGGACTCGCGGGCCAACGAGCTGTTCGGCTGGATCGCCAGCGGCACCCTCAAGATCCGCATCGGCGGCACCTACCCGCTGCCGGACGCCCGCCGCGCGCACGAGGACCTGGAAGGCCGCCGCACCACCGGAAAGCTCCTGCTCCTGCCGTGATCACCGCACACGTCCGCAATTTCAATGGAAATCGAAGGTCTGATTTCCATTGAAATTGCGGACACCCGCACCGGACACGCGCACCGGACGAGCAGGGAAACCGGGTCAGAAGCGCGGAAACCGGCTCAGAACGGCCAGCCCAGCACGGGCAGGCTCAGCGCGGAGTCCACAGCGAGGGCCACGCACACGATCATCAAGTACGTGTTGGACATGTGGAACAGCTTCATCGGCTTGGTCTTCTCGCCGCGCTTGGTAGCGGCGTGCAGCCGGTGCGCGAGGAACAGGAACCACGCCCCGGCGAGGACCGCGAACGCCGCATAGAGCCAGCCGGTCGCCGGGACCAGCAGCAGCGTCCACGCCACCATCAGCCAGGTGAACACCACGATCTGCCGCGACACGTACACCGGCTGCGCCACCACCGGCAGCATCGGGACGCCGGCGCGCTCGTAGTCGTCCTTGTACTTCATCGCCAGCGACCAGGTGTGCGGCGGCGTCCAGAAGAAGATCACGCCGAACATCACCAGCGCCGGCCAGTCCACCCGGCCGGTCACCCCGGCCCAGCCGATCACCACCGGCATGCAGCCCGCGGCGCCGCCCCAGACGATGTTCTGCGCGGTGCGCCGCTTGAGCACCAGCGTGTAGACGAAGACGTAGAACAGGATCGTGCCGACGGCCAGCGACGCGGCCAGCAGGTTCGTCGTCGCCCACAGCCAGCCGAAGGACCCGGCGCCGAGCACGATGCCGAAGACCAGGGCGTGCCGGGTGGTCACCGTGTGCCGCACCAGCGGGCGGGCCCGGGTGCGTTTCATCACCTGGTCGATATCGGCGTCGGCGACGCAGTTCAGCGCGTTCGCGCTGCCCGCCGCCATGGTGCCGCCGATCAGCGTGGCGAGCACCAGCCACGGCGACGGGATGCCCCGCGCGGCCAGCAGCATCGCCGGGATGGTGGTCACCAGCAGCAGCTCGATGACTCGCGGTTTGATCAGCCCCGTATAGGCTTTCAGCAGCTCAGCGGGCCGCCGAGCGTGCGGTGTCCGGGGGGCGTCGACGACGGTGGTCACGACGCTGCGCTCACCGGCGGCATGGCACTCCTAAGGCGTTTCGGACGACCTGGCACAACCCGGATCGCGCCGAATTGGACCGACCATGAATAGTAGGCGCGCTACTGAACGCGGCCTCGCGCGGGTCGTCGCCGGGGCCCCGCGCCGGGGCTGGTGGCCCTGGTCACGCCCCTTCGCCGCTATCCTGGCCGGGTTCCCGCCACGATCGCCGAACGGGTCGCCCTTCAACGCGAAATCGCAGGGCACCGGCAGGCAGTAGCCGAGCCTCCGGTGTCACCCGGATGGGGCAACCGTGGTCTTCCAGGCGCAGTGTCGGGCGCCGCCGCTCCCCGCTTCCGATGGGCGGGGAACACCAATGCAGACGGGTCGGCACGTGGCTGATCGGACACGACTAGGCTGCCCGTCGGACGAGGGATAACCGCGGTTCGAATCGGTCCAGCAGCGACCGCATTCTCCGCGTTGTAGGGAAAACCGCCGAAGGAAACTTGGAGCTGCGTCCGTGTCCGTCACCGACGACCTTGCCCGTTTGACCACCAAGCACCTGCCCGAAGGCTGGACCGAACTGGACCAGCGCGCGGTGGACACCTCCCGCGTGCTGGCCGCCGACGCGGTGGAGAACTGCGGTAGCGGCCACCCGGGCACCGCGATGAGCCTGGCGCCCGCCGCCTACGCGCTGTTCCAGCGCGTCATGCGGCACGACCCCAGCGACCCGGACTGGATCGGCCGCGACCGGTTCGTGCTGTCGGCCGGGCACTCGAGCCTGACGCTCTACGTGCAGCTGTTCCTGGCCGGCTACGGCCTGGAGATCGACGACCTGAAGTCGCTGCGCAAGTGGGGCTCGAAGACGCCGGGCCACCCCGAGTACGGGCACACCGACGGCGTCGAGACCACCACCGGCCCGCTGGGCCAGGGCCTGGCCACCGCGGTCGGGATGGCGATGGCCGCCCGTCGCGAGCGCGGCCTGTACGACCCGGAGGCCGCCGCGGGTGAGAGCCCGTTCGACCACCACATCTACGTGATCGCCTCCGACGGCGACATCGAGGAGGGCATCACCTCCGAGGCATCGTCGCTGGCCGGGACCCAGCAACTGGGCAACCTGACGGTGATCTACGACGCGAACGAGATCTCCATCGAGGACGACACCCGCATCGCGCTGTCCGAGGACACCGCCAAGCGGTACGAGTCCTACGGCTGGCAGGTCCTCGTGGTGCACGGCGGCGAGGACGTCAAGGGCCTGCTGGAGGCCATCGAGTCGGCCAGGGCCGAGAGCGCCCGCCCGACCCTGATCGTGCTGCGCACGGTGATCGGCTACCCGGCCCCGACCAAGATGAACACCGGCAAGGCGCACGGCGCCGCGCTGGGTGCCGACGAGGTCGCCGGGGTCAAGCAGGCACTGGGCTTCGACCCGCAGCAGTCCTTCCAGGTGGACGCCGACGTGCTGGCCCACGCCCGCGAGGCCGGCGCCCGGGGCAAGGCCGCGCGCGCCGACTGGCAGGTCGCCTTCGACGAGTGGGCGGCGGCCAACCCGGAGCGCAAGGCGCTGCTGGACCGGCTGACCACCCGCGAGCTGCCCGCCGGCTGGCAGGAGAAGCTGCCGACCTGGGAGGCCGACGGCAAGGGCGTCGCCACCCGCAAGGCCTCCGGTGAGGTCCTCAACGCGCTGGCCGACGTGCTGCCCGAGTTGTGGGGCGGCTCGGCCGACCTGGCGGAGAGCAACAACACCACGATGAAGGGCGCCGACTCGTTCGGCCCGGAGTCGATCTCCACCAGCACCTGGAACGCCAACCCGTACGGCCGGACGCTGCACTTCGGCATCCGCGAGCACGCGATGGGCGCGATCCTCAACGGCATCGCGCTGCACGGCGGCACCCGCCCCTACGGCGGCACCTTCCTGGTGTTCAGCGACTACATGCGCCCGGCCGTCCGGCTGGCCGCGCTGATGAAGACCCCGGTCATCTTCGTGTGGACGCACGACTCGATCGGCCTGGGCGAGGACGGCCCGACGCACCAGCCGATCGAGCACGTCGCCTCGCTGCGCGCGATCCCCGGCTTCTCGCTGGTCCGCCCGGCCGACGCCAACGAGACCGCGGCCTCGTGGAAGGCCATCCTGGAAGACCCGAGCGGCCCCGCCGGCCTGGCGCTGACCCGCCAGGGCGTGCCGACGCTGGAGGGCGTGGACGCCGACGGCGTCGCCAAGGGCGGCTACGTGCTGGCCGAGGCCGGCAACGGCAAGCCCGAGCTCGTGCTGATCGGCACCGGTTCCGAGGTCCAGCTGGCCGTCGAGGCCAGGAAGATCCTGGAGGCCGACGGCGTTGCCACCCGCGTGGTGTCGATGCCTTGCGTCGAATGGTTCGACGCGCAGGACGAGGCCTACCGCGAGTCGGTGCTGCCGAGCGCGGTCAAGGCCCGCGTCTCGGTGGAGGCCGGCATCGCCATGCCGTGGTACCGGTTCGTCAAGGACGCCGGTGAGTCGGTGTCCATCGAGCACTTCGGCGCCTCGGCCGACTACAAGACCCTTTACAACGAGTTCGGCATCACCGCCGACGCAGTTGTCGCGGCGGCCCGACGCAGCCTGGAAAAGGCTTGACAAACTAGTTTTGCGTAGGTGGCCACCTAGTGGAACCTCAGACGCTCCCTGGACTGTGGGAGCCCCTCCTTATGTATGGTCCGATACGCGGCGGAGGGGCTGTCCTCGCCAGGAAGCGTCTGAGAACCCGCGGGTGGTCGTCCTGCGAGCGTGGGCTAAGCGGCTGACGCCGCTTCAGAACAAGATCACGATTACCTAGAGGCTCTGAGCAACGCCCAGCAGGCGTGAGCGGAGGAATTCCTTTGACCACCAACCCGAACCTCAAGGCGCTCAGCGAGGCCGGGGTTTCGATCTGGCTGGACGACCTGTCCCGGCAGCGGATCTCCTCGGGCAACCTCGCCGAGCTGATCACCGACCAGGCGGTCGTCGGCGTCACGAGCAACCCGACGATCTTCGCCAACGCGCTGTCCAACGCCGCCGACTACACCGAGAAGGTGCGCGAGCTGGCGGCCCGCGGCGCGAGCGTCGACGACACGGTGCGCGAGCTGACCACCGCCGACGTCCGGGACGCGGCGGACATCTTCCGCAACGTCTACGAGTCCACCGGCGGCGTCGACGGCCGGGTCTCGCTGGAGGTCGACCCGCGGCTGGCGCACGACACCGAGCGCACCGTGGCCGAGGCCGTGGACCTGTGGAAAGCCGTGGACCGGCCGAACCTGATGGTCAAGATCCCGGCCACCGTGGAGGGCCTGCCCGCGATCACCCGCGTGCTCGCCGAGGGCATCAGCGTCAACGTCACGCTGATCTTCTCGGTGCAGCGCTACCGTGACGTGATGGACGCCTTCCTAGCCGGCTTGGAGCAGGCCAAGGCAGGCGGTCACGACGTCGCCCAGATCTCCTCTGTCGCGTCGTTCTTCGTGTCCCGGGTGGACACCGAGATCGACAAGCGGCTGGAGAAGTTCGCCGGTGGTGAGGAGCTGCGCGGCAAGGCAGCGATCGCCAACGCGCGGCTGGCCTACGCGGCCTACGAGGAGGTCTTCGGCACCGAGCGCTGGAAGGCTCTCGAGGCCGCCGGCGCGAAGGCGCAGCGTCCGCTGTGGGCGTCCACCGGCGTGAAGGACCCGGCCTACTCCGACACGCGCTACGTGGACGAGCTGGCCGCGCCGAACACGGTGAACACCATGCCGGAGGCGACCCTGAAGGCCACCGCGGACCACGCCGACGTGCGCGGCGACACGGTCACCGGCACCGCCGCCGCCTCGCAGCAGGTCTTCGACGACCTCGCCAAGATCGGCATCGACCTCGACGACGTGTTCGCGGTGCTGGAGAGCGAGGGCGTCGAGAAGTTCGAGAAGTCCTGGACCGAACTGCTGGAGACCGTGGGCCGGCAACTGGACCAGGCGAAGTAAACAACTGCCGAAGTCTCCGGGAAATCCGGGCCGGTGCACACCTGCCGCACCGGCCCGGATCGGCGACACTGTGGTCGCACGAAGTTGGCTTCCAAGATCGAACCCAGGATCCCCCGGATCGATCTAGGGTTCGAGCCCAACTGGATCGAGCGCTGAAGGAACTACATGGCAACCGAAACCTCCGTCGACATTCCCGATGTTGCGCTAGCGGCCGAGGCCCGACCGCTGGTCGAGCGCCTGGCCGCCGATGAGGTTGCCGGCAAGCTCGCCGCCCAGGACGCCACGCTGTGGGGTCCGGACGCCGAGAGCGAGGCATCCATCCGGCTGTCCTGGACGACGCTGCACGAGAGCTCGCGTCCGCTGCTCGCCGAGATCGACGCGCTGCGCGCCGAACTGCACGCCGAGGGCCTGGACCGCATCGTGCTGGCCGGGATGGGTGGCTCGTCGCTGGCTCCGGAGGTGATCACCGCGACCGCCGGCGTGCCGCTGGTCGTGCTGGACACCACCGACCCCGGGCAGGTCGCGGACGCGCTGGCCGGTGACCTCGACCGCACCGTGCTGGTCATCTCCTCGAAGTCCGGGACCACCGTCGAGACCGACAGCCACCGCGGGATCTTCGAGCGGGCTTTCACGCAAAACGGAATCGATCCTGTGACCCGCATCATCGTGGTCACCGACCCCGGTTCGCCGATGGAGTCTGCGGCGCGCGAGGCGGGCTACCGCAAGGTTTTCACCGCCGACCCGCACGTGGGCGGCCGCTACTCGGCGCTGACCGCCTTCGGGCTGGTGCCCGCCGGGCTGGCCGGTGCCGACGTCGCGGCGCTGCTGGACGACGCCGCTGCCGCGTTCCGGCGGCTGAGCGCCGATGACACCGGCAACCCGGCGTTGCGGCTGGGCGCGGCGCTGGGTGCGGCGCACGCCAAGGGGTCCGAGAAGGTCGTCTTCGCCGACACCGGCTCGGGCATCGCGGGCTTCGGCGACTGGGTCGAGCAGCTGATCGCCGAGTCCACCGGTAAGAACGGCACCGGCCTGCTGCCCGTCGTCGTCGAGAACATCGACGCCCCCGGCTTCGCCGACGCCGGTGCCGGCGCGACGACCGTGGCCGTCGGGCCGGCCGTCGACGGCGCGCAGATCAGCACCGCCGGCCCACTGGGCGGCATGTTCCTGCTGTGGGAGTTCGCCACCGCGGTGGCCGGTCGGCTGCTGGGCATCAACCCATTCGACCAGCCGGACGTGGAAGCCGCGAAGAAGGCCGCGCGGGCGCTGCTGGACGGCCCGGCCGGCGGCCCGGCCGCGACCCCGGCGCTGGTCGACGGCGCGATCGAGGTGCACCCTTCCGGCGACTGGCTGACCGCAGGCGTCGGCAACGTGACCGAGGCGCTGCGGGCCTTCCTGGCCACCGCGCCGAAGGGCGGTTACCTCGCCGTCCAGGCGTACCTGGACCGCCTCGACGACGCCTCGACCGCGGTGCTGCGGCCCGAGCTGGCGCGCCGCACCGGGCTGCAGACGACCTTCGGCTGGGGACCGAGGTTCCTGCACTCCACCGGCCAGTACCACAAGGGCGGCCACCAGAACGGCGTGTTCCTGCAGATCACCGGCGCGGCCGAAGAGGACCTGGAGGTCCCGGACCGGCCGTACACGCTGGCCGGGCTGCAGCGCGCCCAGGCGCTCGGCGACGGCCAAGTGCTCGCCGACCGCAACCGGCCGGTGCTGCGACTGCACCTCACCGACCGGGCGGCCGGGCTCGTCGAGCTGGTCAAGGCCGTGCAGCACCTGCGCTCCTTGGAGGACCAGGCGTGACTCGAAGCGAACAGTGGCACAACCCGCTGCGCGATCCGCGGGACAAGCGGCTGCCTCGGATCGCCGGCCCGTGCGGGTTGACGATCTTCGGCGTGACGGGTGACCTGTCCCGCAAGAAGCTGATGCCGGCGATCTACGACCTGGCCAACCGGAGCCTGCTGCCGCCGGGCTTCGCGCTGACCGGCTTCGCCCGCCGCGACTGGGCCGACCAGGACTTCGGCCAGGTCGTCTACGACGCGGTCCGGGAGCACGCGCGGACCCCGTTCCACCAGAACGTCTGGGACCGGCTGGCTGAGGGCATCCGGTTCGTGCCGGGGTCGTTCGACGACGACGGCGCCTTCGACCGGCTCGCCGAGACGGTCAAGCAGCTCGACGCCGAACGCGGCACCGGCGGCAACCACGCGTTCTACCTGTCGGTGCCGCCCTCGGCGTTTCCGACGGTGCTCAAGCAGCTGTCCCGCTCGGGGCTGACCGACCAGTCCGGCGGCAGCTGGCGGCGGGTGGTCATCGAGAAACCGTTCGGCCACGACCTGGAGAGCGCGCGGCAGCTCAACGGCATCGTCAACGAGGTGTTCCCCGAGGAGTCGGTATTCCGCATCGACCACTACCTCGGCAAGGAGACGGTGCAGAACATCCTGGCGCTGCGCTTCGCGAACCAGCTGTTCGAGCCGATCTGGAACGCGCACTACGTGGACCACGTGCAGATCACCATGGCCGAGGACATCGGTCTGGGCGGGCGTGCCGGCTACTACGACGGCATCGGCGCGGCCCGCGACGTGATCCAGAACCACCTGCTGCAGCTGCTGGCGTTCACCGCGATGGAGGAGCCGGTCTCGTTCTCCCCGCAGGACCTGCGCGCGGAGAAGATCAAGGTGCTGTCGGCGACCAAGCCGGTCGGCCCGTTCGACCAGACCACGGCCCGCGGCCAGTACACCGGCGGGTGGCAGGGCGGTTCGCTGGTGCCGGGCCTGCACGAGGAGGGCGGTTTCGCGTCCGACTCGATCACCGAGACCTACGCGGCGATCACCCTGGAGGTGGCAAGCCGGCGGTGGGCCGGGGTGCCGTTCTACCTGCGCAGCGGCAAGCGACTGGGCCGCCGGGTCACCGAGATCGCGGTGGTGTTCAAGCGCGCCCCGCACCTGCCGTTCGACAGCACGATGACCGAGGAGCTCGGGCAGAACGCCCTGGTGATCCGGGTGCAGCCGGACGAGGGCATCACGATGCGCTTCGGCGCGAAGGTGCCGGGCACCTCGATGGAGGTGCGCGACGTGACCATGGACTTCGGTTACGGGCACGCGTTCACCGAGTCCTCGCCGGAGGCCTACGAGCGGCTCATCCTGGACGTGCTGCTGGGCGAGCCGTCGCTGTTCCCGGTCAACGAGGAGGTCGAGCTGTCCTGGCGGATCCTCGACCCCGTGCTGGACAACTGGGCAGTCAACGGCAAACCCGAGCCGTACAAGGCCGGGACGTGGGGTCCGCCGTCGGCGGACGCGATGCTGGCCCGAACCGGACGCGTCTGGAGGCGACCGTGATCATCGATCTGCCGTCCACCACCACTTCGCAGGTCAACAAGAAGCTGGTGGAACTGCGCGAGACCGGCGGTGCCGTCGCGCTGGGCCGGGTGCTGACGCTGGTGATCGTCACCGGCGACGGCACCGAGGTGGAGAAGGCCATCCAGGCCGCCAACGACGCCAGCCGGGAGCACCCGTGCCGGGTGATCGTGGTGGCCAGCGGGGCGCGGCAGGCCGCGCCGCGGCTGGACGCCCAGATCCGCATCGGCGGCGACGCTGGGGCCTCGGAGGTCATCGTGCTGCGGCTGTACGGGCCGCTGGCCGACGAGGGCGCCGGCTCGGTGGTGCCGCTGCTGCTGCCGGACGCGCCGGTCGTGGCGTGGTGGCCCACGGAATCCCCGGAGTTCCCCGCGAAGGACCCGATCGGCGCGCTATCGCACCGCCGGATCACCGACGCGGCGGCCGAAGCGGACCCGATCGCCTCGCTGCAGAAGCGCGTGAAGTCCTATGCGGACGGTGACACGGATCTGGCCTGGACCAGGCTGACCTCGTGGCGCGCGATGCTGGCGGCGGCGATGGACCTGCCGCCGCACGATGCCGTCACGGCCGCCACGGTCACCGGTGCGGCGGACTCGCCGTCGACCGACCTGCTGGCCGCGTGGCTGGCCAGCTACCTGGGAATCCCGGTGCGCCGGCTGGAGCACCCGCGCGGGCCGGGCATCGTCGCAGCGGTGCTGGAGCGCCCGTCGGGCAACGTGGAGATCGTCCGCCAGGACGGCAAGGTCGGGACGCTGACCCAGCCGGGCCAGCCGGACCGGCGGGTGTCGTTGCAGCGCCGCGAGGTGCGCGACTGCCTCACCGAGGAACTGCGCCGCCTCGACGCGGACGAGATCTACGAGGCCACCCTGCAGGGCCTGGACACGATCGTCCGCGGCGAGGAAGAACCGGCGGCGGAGACCGAGCCGGCAGAGGCCGGTTCATGACCCGGCCGGAAGTGGTCGTGCACGCCACCGGCGAGCTGCTCGCGGCCGCTGCGGCGGCCCGGCTGATCACCAAGATCGTCGACGCGCAGGCCGCGCACGGCGTGGCGTCGGTGGTGCTCACCGGCGGCCGCACGGGCATCGGCGTGCTCGAACAGGTCAACGGTTCTCCCGCCCGCGACGCGGTGGACTGGGCGAACGTGGACGTGTACTGGGGCGACGAGCGGTTCCTGCCGGACGGCGACCCGGACCGCAACGAGACCCAGGCCCGCCACGCCCTGCTGGACCACGTGCCGGTGACCTCGGAACGGGTGCACCCGATGGCCCCGTCGGACGGCAAGTTCGGGCCGGACGCCGATGCGGCGGCGGCGCACTACGCGGAGGTGCTGGCGACCACGGCCTCGCGGGCGACCGACATCGCGGTCCCCCACTTCGACGTGCTGCTGCTCGGCGTCGGCGAAGAGGGGCACACGGCGTCGCTGTTCCCGGAAACGCCGTACGTGCAGGAATCTGAGCGGACGGTGGTGGGCGTGCACGACTGCCCGAAGCCGCCGCCGACGCGGATCTCCCTAACGCTCCCGGCGATCAAGGCGGCGTCCGAGGTGTGGCTGATGACCACGGGTCCGGCGAAGGCGGAGCCGGTGGCGGCGGCGCTGGGCGGCGCGAAGCCGGTGGACATCCCGGCGGCGGGAGCCCACGGCCGGGACCGGACCCTCTGGCTCCTCGACCCGACCGCGGCATCGGCCATCCCCACCAGAAACTGATCCCGCCAAGGGCGAAGGGCACCTTCGACCGGCGACGGCCGACAACCGGCGAAGGCCGACCGACGGTGCCCTTCGCCTTCGGCGCTTCCTGACGCGCTGCGAAGCCGTCGGTTCCGGCGGGGTTCGGACCTCGTCCTGCCGGGACCGACCAGATCAGGCGACGTGGTAATTCCTCGCCAATGCAGCGCGGGAAGGGTGTTGGCCGTACCCTTTGGCGCGCAGTTGTCGATCAGTGGCGAAGGCGAGCTGGGATGACCCGCACTCAGGGATTGCGTCGGCTCCGGGCGGACGTGTTGGGCTTGGCGCTGGGGTTGGTGGCGATCCTCCTCGGGATCCTCGGCACCACCGGAGCCGCGGCGAAGGCGCCGAGCACCGCGATGCGCGGGATGTGGATCGCCGGTGTGAAGAACATCGACTGGCCGAGCAAGCCGGGGCTATCCGCCGCTGCGCAGCAGGACGAGTACCGCAAGCTGCTCGACCAGGCCGTCGCGAACAGGCTCAACGCCGTGTTCGTCCAGGTGCGACCGACGGCCGACGCGTTCTGGCCGTCGCCGCTCGAGCCGTGGTCGCACTGGTTGACCGGCCGGCAGGGCCAGGACCCGGGTTACGACCCGCTGAGGTTCGTGATCGACGAGACGCACAAGCGGGGCCTGCAGTTCCACGCCTGGTTCAACCCGTACCGGATCAGCATGACGGACGATCCGCAGGCCCTCGTCCCGGAACACCCGGCGCGCAAGCACCCGGAGTGGACGTTCGCCTACGGCGGCAAGCTGTACTACGACCCCGGTGTGCCGCAGGCCCGGGCGTTCGTGACCGACGCGATCATGAACGCGGTCGAGAACTACGACGTCGACGGCGTGCACCTCGACGACTACTTCTACCCGTACCCGGTCGAGGGCCAGAAGATCCCGGACGAGAGGACCTTCGCCGAGCACGGCAAGGACTTCGCCGACATCGCGGACTGGCGGCGGCACAACGTCGACCAGCTGGTGTCCGGCCTGGACGCCCGGGTGCACCAGGCCAAGCCGGACGCGGCGTTCGGCGTCAGCCCGTTCGGGATCTGGCGCAACGCCGCCAGCGACCCGGCCGGCTCGGACACCAAGGGCCTGGAGTCGTACTCGGCGATCTACGCCGACACCCGTAAGTGGGTGCGCGAGGGCTGGGTCGACTACATCGCCCCGCAGGTCTACTGGCAGATCGGCCACCCGGCCGCCGACTACGCCGCCCTGATCCCGTGGTGGTCCAAGACCGTCTCGGGCACCGGCGTGGACCTCTACATCGGCCAGGCGGCGTACCTGGTCGGCAACGAGGGATGGACCGATCCCGGGGAGCTTTCCGCTCACCTGAGCCTCAACAGCAGGCACCGCGGCGTCAGAGGCGACATCTACTTCAGCGCCAAGTCCCTGACCACCAACGCCGCCGAAGCCATGGCCCGGGTGGTCCGCGAGCACTACGCGGACCATTAGCGGTCCACACCGGACGCGAGTCCGGTGTGGACGGTCGGTCAGTTGTCGTTGTCGGATCCGGCGCTGCCATCGCCGGAGTTGAAGTTGAGCGTCCGGTCGACTTCGATCAGGCTGTCGCCGTTGTTGCTGAACTGGACGAGCGCGACGCCCCTCGTGTCGCTGTGCCCGTCGCTGCTGGGCCCGGCGTGCGCCGTCCCTGCAGCGGCGGCCAGCAGGACCCCGGACATCGTCGCGAGACCCGCCGAACGGCCGAAAACCCGCATTACAGAACTCCTTTCCGGTAGACGATCTCGGTCGGGGCGTCAGCCCACGCCGACGGATTCGGCCGCCTGCTTGGCGAAGCGGCGGGCCAGCCAGGCGCACCCGATCAGCTGCATCTGGTGGTAGATCATCAGCGGCAGCACCATCAACCCCAGCTCCGCGCTCCCGAACAGCACCGAGGCCATCGGCAGCCCACTGGCCAGGCTCTTGTTGGAACCGCAGAAGACCAGCACGATCCGGTCGCCGCGGGAGAACCCGAACCACCGCGCGAGCAGCGCGGTCCCGACGAGCGCCGCGGCGAGCAGCGCGCCGTCGACGACGATGAGCACGCCGAATCCCGCCGGGCTGAGCTGCTGCCAGACACCGGAAACCGTTCCCTCGCTGAACGCCAGGTACACCACGGCGAGGATGACGCCGCGATCCAGGAACCCGAGCACCTTGGCGCGGCGGCGGATCCACTCCCCGGCCAAGGGCCGCAGCAACTGTCCGATGCAGAAGGGCACGAGCAGCAGCAGGACGATGTCGCGCACCGCCTGCACGGTGAAACCGCCGGTGCCGCTGGTCATCAGCAGCCCCACCAGCAACGGGGTGAACAGCACGCCGAGCAGGTTGGAGAACGACGATCCGCAGATCGCCGCGGCCACGTTCCCGCCCGCCAACGAGGTGAAGGTGATCGCCGACTGCACCGTCGACGGCAGCAGGCACAGGAACAGCACCCCGAGGTACAGCGACTGCGGCAGCACCGCCGGCACCAGCACCGAAGCGGCCATGCCGAGCAGCGGGAAGAGGACGAACGTGGTCGTCAGGGTGGCCCCGTGCAGCTTCCAGTTCCGCAGCCCGTCCCAGGCCGCGGCGGTCGACAACCGGGCCCCGTAGAGGAAGAACAGGAACCCGATCGCCAGCTTGACCGCCTGGTCCAGGACGAGAGCCGGCTCGCCGCGAACGGGCACCAGCACGGCTGTCATCGCCACCAGCAGCAGTGCGACCACGTACGGATCCGGGCGCACTCGGGCGAGAATGGTCATCGAGAGTTCACCTCCCCAGTCGTGAGCGACCACCGGCCGGCCGCGCCGGATGCCGCGGCCGGCCGGTGGATGCGGATGTCCACCTCCCGATCACACGCCCAGCGGGACGCGCTTCGAGTGACGCCTGCTGATGTTCTGCTCCAACAGGCCCTGCGCGGCCGCGATGCCGCCCCGGCCGTCCCGCACCTCCGGCAACCGCCCGTCCTGCCGGCGCAGTTCGCTGAGCGCCTCGTCGATCGCCTGCTGCGCGGCGAACAGGCACGGGGTGCTGTAGATCGCGACGTCGACCCCGAGGTCCTGCAGTTCCGGCAGCGACACGCGCGGCGACTTCCCGCCCGCGATCTGGTTGAACAGCAACGGCTTGTCGCCGATGACCTTGCGGACCTTCTCGATCCACTCGATGCTGCGCACCCCGTCCACCAGCAGCACGTCCGCATCGGTCTCGGAGAGGGCCTCGGCGCGCCGCAGGATCTCCTTCTCCTCGGTGGCGTCCGTGCGGGCGACCACCACGAGGTCGCGCCTGGTGGCGAGGACGAGTTCGAGCTTGTCGAGGTACTCCTCCAGCGGGAGCACCTGCTTGCCGTCGACATGGCCGCACCGGCGGGGCCGCTTCTGGTCCTCCAGGATCACGCCGGAGGCGCCGATCAGTTCCAGCTGCTCGATCACGTGACAGGCCACCTCGGGGTCGACGTAACCGTCGTCGATGTCCACCAGGAGGTGCTGCCGCGGGAAGGCGAGCCGCAGGCGCTGCACGAAACCGACGATGTCCGGCCACGCGATGAATCCGATGTCGGGCAATCCGTAATGCGAGGCAGCGAAGCCGAAACCGGAAATGAACATCCCGGAATAGTGCTTGGCGGAAATCGAGGCCGAGAACATGTCGTAGACACCGATTAGCGGAGTGATCTGGTCGGACAGGATTTCCCCGCGAAGCGCGGTTCCGTAGTTCAACTCTTCTCCCGTTCGTATCCCTGAAACATTCTGCGGCGGACGACGGGAACAGCCGGAAGAACGGGTCGAAAGACCCGCGTCCGGTGCAGTATTGCTTCCTCCTTACCAGCTCAGACGCCCCCGCCATCTCGCTACGGAGATTATTAGAACGGAACGCTAGAAAACAAATCACAAATGGGTGCAACCGGACATTAGCCCGATGGGGGAGCAGGCAACCGATGTCGAATCATTTTCCGGAACAAATTTCGGGAATGATCGTAACGCGCGAACCTCGCCGAAATAACGATGCGATAAATCGACGGGTGAACCCGACGAGGGCACCGCGCGCCTGGGACACCGGGCCGCGCAGACCTGGTAGCCCGCGACGCAACCCGCGACGCGGCGCCGATTTGCGCCAACTAACCCAATCGGGCATCGCGTGACACACCGTCATCAACCGGTCGGAGCGGACTTCGCGCCCAGCCGCCGCGACCGGCCATGACTCGCGCGCCGGCAGGCGCTACGGCTCGGTGATCACCACGACACCGGCCTGATCGGCCACCACGTACTCGCCGGGGACGAACCAGACTCCGCCGAGCATGACTCGCTCGGACAGGACCTTCTTGAGCAGGGCGTTGTCCTGGAAGCAGGTGACCGTGCGGATCCGGCCTTCGAACGCCGCGCGTCCGCGCGGGCGCGTCGGGGGTGAGATCGACGTCGACTGACCCCGAACAGCAACCGGGCCGGGCGGGCGATTTCTCGCCCACCCGGCCCGGTCAGTTGATTCAGCGGCCCTTGCG
The DNA here is from genome assembly GCF_014697215.1 of Saccharopolyspora pogona. GTDB lineage: Bacteria > Actinomycetota > Actinomycetes > Mycobacteriales > Pseudonocardiaceae > Saccharopolyspora > Saccharopolyspora hattusasensis. The sequence goes on along the minus strand of NZ_CP031142.1, from coordinate 8,713,748 downwards.
TTCGCGGAGCTTGGTCAGCGCTTCCTCCAGGATGGCCATCCCGTCGGCATCGCTGCGCCGCTCCTTCACGTACGCCAGGTGGCTCTTGTACGGCTCGTTTCGCCGCGCCTCGGGCGGATTCTCCTGGTCCAAGCCCGCCGGCAGTCCGCAGCGCGGGCAGTCCCATTGCTCCGGCACCTCTGCGTCCATCGCGAACGACGGCCGGCTGTGGTGCCTGTTGGCGCACCAGTAGTCGACCCGTTTGCGCGGCGCGGCTTCTCCCCGCTCCGACTCGCCTACCGCGGGGCCCGAGCCCACACGAGTGCCGCGAATGGCGTTACCACCAGTCATCCATCCTCACCCATCAAGCGGCCCGAGGTCGTCGACCGGCTGGGAGCCGGGTCGATCAACCGATCTTGATCAACAGGCCGACCCCGATGATGGAGATGACCCACAGCGCCATGACGAACAACGTCATCCGGTCGAGGTTCTTCTCCGCCACACTGGAACCGGCCAGGTTGGACTGCATACCGCCGCCGAACAGCGAGGAGAGACCGCCACCCTTGGCCCGGTGCAGCAGCACCAGCAGCACCAGCAGCACACTCGTCACGATCAACATGATCTGCAGGAAAAGAGTCATCACGTCCTCGTTCGCACAGCGGTCCGCAACCAAGCGTACCGGGCCACCAACAGCGAGTTGACCACTGTCCACCCATTTTGCTGCCAGGACCGTCTCACACTGCTCCGTCTGGCGGATCCCAGGGGGGTGGGAAGTGGCCGTGGGACCGCAATTTCAATGGAAATCAGCGCTTCGATTTCCATTGAAATTGCGGCAAACCCGTCACGGCAGCGGGCCGCCGGCCGCCATCGCGGAGAGCTTGGCGAACTCGTCGCCGTTGAGGCTCGCGCCACCGACCAGTGCGCCGTCCACGTCCGCCTGGCCGATCAGGTCGCCGATGTTGCTCGACTTCACCGAGCCGCCGTAGAGCACCCGAACCTCGTCGGCGATCTCCTTGCCGTACTTCTCCGCCAACGCCGCCCGCAGCGATCCGCAGACCTCCTGCGCGTCCGCGGCGGTGGCGACCTTGCCGGTGCCGATCGCCCACACCGGCTCGTAGGCCACCACGACCTGGCGCACCTGCTCGGCCTTGAGGCCCTTGAGCGCGTTGATCAGCTGCGTGGCGCAGTGCTCGACGTGGCCGCCGGACTCGCGCACGTCCAGCTGCTCGCCGACGCACAGGATCGGCGACATGCCGTGCTTGAGGGTGGCGCGCACCTTCTTGCCGACCAGTTCGTCGGTCTCGCCGTGGTACTCACGGCGCTCCGAGTGGCCGACCACCACGTAGCTGCAACCCAGCTTGGCCAGCATCGGCCCGGACACGTCACCGGTGTAGGCCCCGGACTCGTGTTCGGAGATGTCCTGCGCGCCGTGCTTGAGCAGCAGCCTGTCGCCGTCGATGAGGGTCTGCACGCTGCGGATGTCGGTGAACGGCGGGAGCACCGCCACCTCGACCTTGGCGAAGTACTTCTCCGGCAACGCGAAGGCGACCTTCTGCACCAGGGCGATCGCCTCCAGGTGGTTCAGGTTCATCTTCCAGTTGCCGGCGATCAGTGGCTGCCTGGCCATGTTCAGCGCTCACCTTCCAGGACGGCCACTCCGGGCAGTTCCTTGCCTTCCAGGTATTCCAGCGACGCGCCGCCGCCGGTGGAGATGTGCGAGAAGCCGTCCTCGGGCAGTCCGAGGGTTCGCACCGCGGCGGCCGAGTCGCCGCCGCCGACGACGCTGAACGCGTCGGAGTCCACGATGGCCTGCGCGACACCACGGGTGCCGTCGGCGAACGCCGGGAACTCGAACACCCCGGCCGGGCCGTTCCAGAACACCGTGGCGGTGTCGCGGAGGATCCCGGCGAACAGCTCGACGCTGCGCGGCCCGATGTCCAGGCCCATCCAGTCGGCCGGGATCGCGTCGGCGGCCACGACCTGCTTCTCGGCGTCCGCGGCGAAGCGGTCGGCGGCCACCACGTCCAGCGGCAGCACCAGCTTGTCGCCGTGGTCGGCGAGCAGCTGCTTGGTGGACTCGATCTGGTCCTTCTGCAGCAGCGAGTTGCCGACGTTGTGGCCCTGCGCGGCCAGGAACGTGTATGCCATGCCGCCGCCGATGAGCAGCTTGTCGACCTTCGGCAGCAGCGCCTTGATGACGGCGAGCTTGTCGGAGACCTTCGAGCCGCCGAGCACCACGACGTACGGGCGCTTGGGGTCGCCGGTCAGGGTGCGCAGCACCTCGACCTCGGCGAGCACCAGGCCACCGGCGTAGGCGGGCAGCCGCTTGGCGACGTCGTAGACCGACGCCTGCTTGCGGTGCACCACGCCGAAGCCGTCGGAGACGAAGGCGGCGTTCGGGCCGACCAGCGCGGCCAGCTCATCGGCCAGCGCGCCGCGCTCGGCGTCGTCCTTGCTGGTCTCGCGGGCGTCGAAGCGGACGTTCTCCAGCAGCGCGACCGATCCGTCGGCCAGGCCCGCGACCACGGACTTCGCCGAGTCGCCCACCAGGTCGGTGGCCAGCGCGACGTCGGCGCCGAGCAGCTCGCCGAGCCGCCGCGCGACCGGGGCCAGCGAGAACTTGGGGTCCGGCTCGCCCTTCGGGCGCCCGAGGTGCGCGGTGAGCACCACCTGGGCACCGGCCTCGGTCAACTTCCGGACGGTCGGCAGGGAGGCGCGCACCCGGCCGTCGTCGGTGATCTTCTCGCCGTCCAGCGGCACGTTCAGGTCGGCGCGCACCAGAACACGCCGACCCCGAACGCCCTCGGACAGCAGATCGTCGAGGTTCTTCACGTCTGCTCCTCGCATAGCTACGGGAAGACCCGCACGAGCCGGGGCGGATTCGACGGCTCAGCTCGTGCGGGTCTCAAGGAGACTGGCTTTCAAGTGGCGAAGCCGCTCCCAGCGGTAGGCCGCCACCGCGGCGCGTGACTCGCCACCTGTCCCTCAGGTCTTGGTTGGAAAACCGTCTTCAGATCACGCCAGCTTCTTGGCGACCAGGTCGACGAGGTCGGCGAGGCGGTTGGAGTAGCCCCACTCGTTGTCGTACCAGCCCACGATCTTGACCTGGTTGCCGATGACCTTGGTCAGCGGTGCGTCGAAGATCGTCGAGTGCGGGTCGGTGACGATGTCGCTGGAGACGATCGGGTCCTCGTTGTACTTGAGGATGCCCTTGAGCTTGCCGTCGGCGGCAGCCGTCTTGAACGCCTCGTTGACCGAGTCGGCCGAGACGTCCTTCTGCACGGTCGCGGTCAGGTCGGTGACCGAACCGGTCGGCACCGGCACGCGCATCGCGTAGCCGTCCAGCTTGCCGTTGAGCTCCGGCAGCACCAGGCCGATGGCCTTGGCCGCACCGGTGCTGGTCGGCACCACGTTGACCGCGGCGGCGCGGGCGCGACGCAGGTCCTTGTGCGGGCCGTCCTGCAGGTTCTGGTCCGCGGTGTAGGCGTGGACCGTGGTCATCAGGCCCTGCTCGATTCCGAAGGTGTCGTTGAGCACCTTCACCATCGGGGCGAGGCAGTTGGTGGTGCAGGAGGCGTTGGAGATGATGGTCTGCGAGCCGTCGTACTTGTCGTCGTTGACGCCCAGCACCACGGTCAGGTCCTCGCCCTTGGCCGGGGCGGAGATGATGACCTTCTTCGCACCACCCTCGTCCACGTGCTTGCGGGCGTCCGCGGCGTTGGTGAAGAAGCCGGTGGACTCCACGACGACGTCGACGCCCAGGTCGCCCCACGGCAGCTTGCCCGGGTCACGCTCGGCGAGGATCTTGATGAGCTTGCCGCCCACCTCGATGCCCTCACCGGTGACCTTCACCTCCTGGTCGAGACGGCCGAGGATGCTGTCGTACTTGAGCAGGTGGGCCATGGTCGCGACATCGCCCAGGTCGTTGGCGGCCACGATCTCGATGTCGTGCTCACTGGCGGTCGCGGCCCGCCAGAAGTTCCGCCCGATCCGACCGAAGCCGTTGATACCTACGCGAACGGTCACGCCGATCTCTCCTCGTGACTGACCCGGCCGGCGACGCGGCGGGTGAGGTTGATGGTCTCGACATCACCCTATCTGCCAGCGAGGCCGTCGCACGCGGGCGGGCGAACGACCTCACCCTCCGGAACCGCGATGCCTCCCAACAGCCGCAACGGGCCCTCGACGAACCGCGACAACATCCGCATCAGCGCAGGTGAACGTGCTGCGAAGCGGCCGGCTCTGCGCCGTCGCGACCGTCGCGACCCGTGATCGGCATCTCTGCAACGGTTCTGGTTCCGGTCCTCTCGGAGGTCAGGCCTCCGCCTCCAGCATCTCGGCCGTCACCGCGGACTCGGTGTCCGGAACACCCAGCTCCCGGGCGCGCTTGTCGGCCATCGCCAGCAGCCGGCGGATCCGGCCGGCCACCGCGTCCTTGGTCATCGGCGGGTCCGCCAGCTGGCCGAGCTCCTCCAGCGATGCCTGCCGGTGCGCCAGTCGCAGCCGGCCCGCCACCGTCAGGTGGTCCGGAGCCGTCGGGCCCAGCAGCTCCAGCGCCCGCCCGACCCGCGCGGCCGCGGCGACCGCGGCGCGCGCCGAGCGGCGCAGGTTGGCGTCGTCGAAGTTCGCCAGCCGGTTGGCCGTCGCCCGCACCTCGCGGCGCATCCGGCGCTCCTCCCACGCCAGCACGCTGGAGTGCGCACCGAGCCGGGTCAGCATCGCGCCGATCGCGTCGCCGTCGCGGACCACCACCCGGTCCGCGCCGCGCACCTCGCGCGACTTCGCCGCCACGCCGATCCGCCGCGCGGCACCGACCAGCGCCAGCGCCGCCTCCGGCCCGGGGCAGGTGACCTCCATCGACGAGGACCGGCCCGGCTCGGTCAGCGAGCCGTGCGCGAGGAAGGCGCCGCGCCACGCCGCTTCGGAGTCGCAGGCGCCGCCGGAGACGACGTGCGTGGGCAGGCCGCGCACCGGGCGGCCGCGCGGGTCGAGCAGACCGGTCTGCCGGGCCAGGCCCTCCCCGTCCTTGACCACCCGCACCACGTACCGGGTGCCCTTGCGCAGCCCGCCGGAGGTGATCATGTGCACGTCGGAGGTGTGCCCGAACAGCTCGTGGACCTCCTTGCGGAGCCGGCGCGCCGTGGAGCCGCTGTCCAGCTCGGCCTCGATCACCACCCGGCCGGCGACGATGTGCAGCCCGCCGGCGAAGCGCAGCAACGAGGAAACCTCAGCCCGTCGGCAGCACGTCTTCGTCACCGACAACCGGCTCAACTCGTCCTTGACCGCCGCGGTCATCGCCACCGGTCCGTCCTCCTCTTCAGTGCGGCGCGCAGACTGGCCGCGAGCGCCCCCGGGTCGTGCCGTCCCGGCACGGCCGGCGCGGCGATCTTGTCCAGCAGAGTCTGCGCACCCATTCCGGCCCCCGCAGCGCGGAGCCGATCCGGGGTTGGCACCGAGTCCGCGTCGGCCAACACCGCGTCGACCCGCAGCCGGGGTGCGTGCTGCGAGAGTACGTCGAGGTGCTGTTCGGGTGAGAAGCCCGCCGTCTCCCCCGGTTGTGGGACGAGGTTGAGCACCACCACGCGGCGCGCGGGAGTGGTCACCAACGCCTCGTGCAACTCCGGGACCAGCAGGTGCGGCAGCACGCTGGTGAACCAGGAGCCGGGGCCCAGCAGCACCAGATCGGCGTCCAGCACCGCCCGAACGGCCTGCGGGCAGGCGGCCGGTTCCTCGTTTCCGTTCGCGTGCAATCGGACCTGTTTCACCCGTCCGGGCGTACTGGCGATCGCCACCTGCCCCCGGATCGTGCGTACCGCTTCCGGGTCAGAGTCCAGCCCGACGACGTCGGCGGCCATGTCCAGCGGCACCGTCGACATCGGCAGCACCCGGCCCCGCACGCCGAGCAGCCGGCAGGCGTGGTCGAGCACCTCGACCGGATCGCCGAGCACTTCCAGCAGCCCGGCCAGCACCAGGTTGCCGACCGCGTGCCCGGCGAGGGCCCCGCTGCCGCCGAAGCGGTGCTCGAACACCGTCGACCACAGCTGCCCGTCGGCGTCGGTGTCGGCGAGCGCGGCGAGCGCCTTGCGCAGGTCGCCGGGCGGCAGCATGCCCAGCTCGCGGCGCAGCCGGCCGGAGGACCCGCCGTCGTCGGCGACCGTCACCACGGCCGTCACGTCGGAGGTGATGCGGCTCAGCGCCGACAGCGTCGCGTGCAGGCCGTGCCCGCCGCCCAGCGCGACCGCGCGCAGCGGGGCGCTCACTCGCGCCCCAGGTCCCGGTGCACCGTCTTGACCATCATCCCGTCGTCCTCGGCCAAGCGGCGGGCCAGTTCCTCGGCCAGTGCCACGCTGCGGTGCTTGCCACCGGTGCAACCCAGCGCCAGCGTCAGGTACCGCTTGCCCTCCCGGTGGTAACCGGCCCCGACCAGCCGCAGCAGCTGCTGGTAGCTCTGCAGGAACTCCTCCGCGCCCTCCTGGCCGAGCACGTAGTTGCGGACCTCGTCGTCGAGGCCGTTGAACTCGCGCAGCTCCGGGATCCAGAACGGGTTCGGCAGGAACCGGCAGTCCATCACCAGGTCGGCGTCCATCGGCAGCCCGTACTTGTAGCCGAAGGACAGCACGGTCAGCCGGGTGCGGGTGCTGGCCTCGGTGCCGAAGGCGTCCTCGATCTTGGACCGCAGCTGGTGCACCGACAGGCTCGTGGTGTCCAGCACCAGGTCCGCCTCGGAGCGCAGCTTGGACAGCAGCGACCGCTCCGCGGCGATCCCGTCGGCCAGCCTGCCCTCGCCCTGCAGCGGGTGGCCGCGCCGCACCTGCTCGAACCGGCGGATCAGCACCTCGTCGGTGGCCTCCAGGAACAACACTTTCGGCTTGTAGCCGCGGGCGTCCAAGTCCTTGATCACCGCCCCCAGGTCCTCGGTGAACGCGCGGCTGCGCACGTCCATCACGACCGCGACGCGGGTGACCGCGCCGCTGGAGCGCGCCCCCAGCTCCACCATCGTCGCGATCAGTTCCGGCGGCAGGTTGTCCACCACGAACCAGCCCAGGTCCTCCAGGCATTTGGCCGCGGTGCTGCGCCCCGCCCCGGACAGGCCGCTGACGACGGCGACCTCGATGCCCGACTGCTCCTCAGTCACTGCTCTCCCCTTCAGCGTTGTCGGCGCCGGGCGCTGCCCGGTCGTCCGGCACCGGGCGTCGCCCGGTTTCCGCGCCGGCCGCCAGCGCCGAATGCACGGTCTCGGCGGTGCGGCGGCCGATCCCGGGGACCGCGGCGATCTCGTCCACCTCGGCCTGGCGCAGTTTGCGCACCGAACCGAAGTGCTTGAGCAGCGCCGCGCGGCGGGTTTCGCCCAGTCCCGGAATCGCGTCCAATGTGGAGCTTGTCATGCGCTTGGCGCGCTTCTGGCGGTGGTAGCTGATGGCGAAGCGGTGCGCCTCGTCGCGGACCCGTTGCAGCAGGTAGAGCGCCTCGCTGGTGCGGGCCAAGATCACCGGGTCGGGGTCGGCGGGCAGCCAGACCTCCTCCAGCCGCTTGGCCAGCCCGATGACCGCGACGTCGGTGATGCCCAGCTCCGTCAGCGCGTCGGCGGCGGCGTTGGCCTGCGGCGCGCCGCCGTCGATCACCAGCAGGTTCGGCGGGTAGGCGAACTTGCGCGGGCGGCCGGTCTCCGGGTCGATCGCCGCGCCGACGGGACCCGATCCGGTCTGCTCAGCCGGGGTACCGGCCTTGGCCGTTTCGCTGAGGTAGCGGTGGAAGCGGCGGCGCACCACCTCGTCGATGGAGCCGACGTCGCCGCCCTCGGCACCCTCCCGGACCTCGAAGCGGCGGTACTCGGACTTGCGCGGCACGCCGTCCTCGAACACCACCAGCGACGCCACCACATCGCTGCCCTGCACGTGGCTGACGTCGATGCACTCGATCCGCAGCGGCGCGGTGTCCAGCGCCAGCGCCTCCTGGAGCTCCTGCAGCGCCGCCGAGCGGGCGGTCAGGTCGCCGGCGCGGCGCAGCTTGTACTGCTGGAACGACTCCTTGGCGTTGCGCTCGACGGTCTCCATCAGCGCGCGCTTGTCGCCGCGCTGCGGCACCCGGAGGCTGACGCGGCTGCCGCGCAGCTCGCTGAGCCAGCCGGCGATCGCGTCCGCGTCGTCGGGCAACTGCGGCACCAGCACCTCGCGCGGCACCGGGCTGCCCCCGGCGTCGGCCTGGTCGGCCAGCGACGCCTGCTCGCCGTAGAACTGGGTGAGGAACTGCGAGGTGAGTTCTGAGGTGCCGGTCTCCGTGCCATCAGCATTGGCGACCTTGTCGATGACCCAGCCGCGCTGGCCGCGCACCCGGCCGCCGCGGATGTGGAAGATCTGCACGGCGGCGGCGAGCTCGTCCTCGGCGAAGGCCACCACGTCGGCGTCGGTGCCGTCGCCGAGGACCACCGCCTGCTTCTCCATCGCACGCCGCAGGGCCTCCAGATCGTCGCGCAGCCGGGCGGCGCGCTCGAACTCCAGCTCCGCGGACGCCGCCTGCATCTCCTTGTCCAGCTTGCGCATCAGCTGATCGGTGTGCCCGGCGAGGAAGTCGCAGAAGTCCCCGACGATGGACCGGTGCTCGTCGGCGGAGACCCGGCCGACGCACGGCGCCGAGCACTTGCCGATGTAGCCGAGCAGGCAGGGGCGGCCGATCTGCGAGTGCCGCTTGAACACCCCGCCGGAGCAGGTGCGCGCGGGAAACACCCGCAGCAGCAGGTCGAGCGTTTCGCGGATCGCCCACGCATGCGCGTACGGGCCGAAGTAGCGGACGCCCTTGCGGCGCGGGCCGCGGTAGACGTGCAGCCGCGGGAACTCCTCGTGCAGGGTCACCGCCAGCACCGGGTACGACTTGTCGTCGCGGTAGCGGACGTTGAACTTCGGGTCGTACTCCTTGATCCAGGAGTACTCCAGCTGCAGCGCCTCGACCTCGGTGCCGACGACGGTCCACCGCACGCCGGTGGCGGTGGTGACCATCTGCCGGGTCCGCGGGTGCAGCCCAGCGAGGTCGGCGAAGTACGACGAGAGCCTGCTGCGCAGGCTTTTCGCCTTGCCGACGTAGATCACGCGGCCATCGGCATCGTGGAACCGGTACACGCCGGGGGCGTCCGGGATCGTGCCTGGTGCTGGTCGGTAAGTGGACGGGTCGGCCACGCCTCCACCCTACGTGCGCGGACCGACTGCCCGGATCTCGGTGCGCCGCTTACCGCGGGCGGCCCGGCAGGGCACACTGGGTGGGGCTTTCGATGATCGCTCTTAGCCGGGATCCGCACCTTGCCGGGAGGTCAGCCGTGAACGACGAGAACGCCCACCCCGATCGCGCGACGCTGTCCGAGGTCGGCCCTGGTGTGCACGCGTGGGTCCAGCCGGACGCTTCGTGGTGGATCAACAACGCCGGGGCGGTGCTCGGCGACGACGGCATCGTGCTGGTCGACACCTGCGCGACCGCGCAGCGCACCCGCCGGTTCCTGGACGCGGTGCGCGCCGCCGGCGGGGACGCGCCGATCCGGTTCGCGGTGAACACCCACCTGCACGGCGACCACACGCACGGCAACGCCCTGCTGCCCGACTCGACTGTCCTCATCGGACACTCCGCGACCCGCGCGGGCATCCTGTCGGACACGCTGCTCACGGATCTGCCGCCGGTGTGGGAACCGATGCCGGAGTGGGGCATCACCGAGCACCGCGCGCCGACGGTGGTGCTGGAGGATTCGCTGACCTTGCACAGCGGCGACCGCCGGATCGAGCTGCACCACCCCGGGTACGCCGCGCACACGCCCGGCGATGTGGTGGCGTGGGTGCCGGATGCCGCGGTGCTGTTCACCGGCGACCTGATCTTCCACGGCGTCACGCCGCTGGTGTTCATGGGTTCGGTCGAGGGCGCGCTGAAGTCGCTGGACTGGCTGGCCGGTTTCGCGGCGGCGAAGGTGGTGCCGGGCCACGGCTCGGTCCTGCCCCGCTCGTCGTTCCCGCGGGTGCTGGAGGACCACGCCCGCTACTACCGGTTCGTCCTGAACACGGCCCGCCAGGCCCGCACCGACGGCCTCTCGCCGCTGGAGGCGGCCCGGCGCTGCGACCTCGGCGAGTTCGCGGCGTGGCCGGACCGCGAACGCATCGTCCTCAACCTGCACCGCGCCTACGCCGACGCCGACGACACCGACCTCGACATGGCGGCGGCGTTCGCCGACGCGATCACCTACAACGGCGGCCCCCTCCGCTGCGCGGTGTAGCGAACCTTTCGGGATGAAGGGCATTTTCGGGCAATCGAGTTGCCCGAAGATGCCCTTCGCCCCTCTTCGTCTTTGAAGCGGCGAAGCCGCTTAGCCCACCCTCGCCACTTGCACCGCCGCGGGTTCTCAGACGTCGTCTGGCGAGGACAGCCCCAGCGCCGCGTATTGGTCATACACAAGTCGGGGATCCCGGAGACCAGACGGCGTCTGAGGTTCCGCCACCCGCACCGCCACGCAAAACGAGTTTGGAAACGACCTCTACAAGGGGCGGACGAGGCGGTCGGTGACTGGCGCGAGGGTCACCGGTAGCGCCGGGAGCGTCTGGTACCAGTAGGCGACCGACGAGACGTCGTCGGAGCGCTTGTTGGCGTGCCCGTGCTCGATGGTCGCCTTGATGGACTTCTCGAACACCACCGGGTCTTCGACGTGGAAGCGGTAGTAGGACACCTGCCCGCTCCAGTTCGGCCCGCCCGGCATGGTCAGCCCGTGGTAGGGCGCCTGGTACTGCTGGGTCGGGCACCACGCGGTGTTGAAGTAGTCCTCGGTGCCGGTGCCGTGCAGCCGCGGCGGCCAGGGCTCGCCGTCGATGAAGAACATGTCGTCGCCCTCGCCGTACCAGTTCCAGTCGGTGGTCTGGCGGAGGTTGTGCACGTTGAGCACCGTTCCGACGTAGTGCCCGCGGCCCTCGGCCTCCAGCAGCACGTAGTTGCCCGCGCCGTCGGTGTTGGTGCCGCCGAAGAGGAACTCCTCGTTGCTCTGGCCGCCCTGCTCGACGCCGTCGGTGGGGTTCTGCCGCCGCCACTGCGCGTGGAAGTAGCCCAGCTCCGGGTCGGCCTCGCCGTAGGTCTCGTAGTCGACGTAGTAGTAGAACGTCACCGGTTTGACGCTCATCTCGCTGATCAGCTCGAACCTGGCGCGCCCGGCGAAGGGCATCGCGAACCAGCAGTTGAAGCCCTTGCCGTCCTGCGGGCTCATCTGCAGCGGCGCGGACGCGAAGTTGCCGCTGCGGCCGTGCCCCATGCCGAAGAAGTCCCCCAGCGGCACCAGCACGGCCGGGTGCGGCGAGTCGTCCCAGGTGATCTTCAGGACGAGCCGGCGCAGGTAGTCGCCTTCCAGCTCGGCCGGTTTGCCCACGTGGTCGACGGCGACGGTGCACCAGATGTGGGTGATCACGCCGGGTCCGGCGATGTCGGCCAGCTCCCTGGTCTCGCCCGGCTCGACGCGCATGTTGTCGGTGTTGCCGCCGGTGCGGTCCCAGCTGGACACCCGGCCGCGCCGAGTTTGCCGCAGCCTGGGCAGATCCCGCAGGCTGCTGCCGAATTCCCCGTATCCGGACACGATTCCTCCCCAGTGGTAGCGACTATGCTCCTGATCAAGTTCTACCACGCAGTGGCGGCAGGACGGGAGTTTTCACCGATCGCCGCGCAGATTCATGGCGCTTCTTGGACTTCCCGCGATACCGGCGCGAAAGTGCCTTCCTGCCAGTGGAATCGGTCGATGACGAAGAGGCTCGGGCGGTAGTGGTCGTCGGATTCCCGCCAGCTCCACGACTCGGCGGTGAGTTCGCCGCCGTCCAGCATCACGGCCACCGGGAGCAGTCCCCTTCCCTCCGGACCGGGATCGCCGCCCAGCAGTTCCTGGATCAGGCGCGGCGATTCGGGCGGGGAGCCGCCGTCGTAGACCCGCACCGCGTTCAACTGGGCATCGCCGGCCAGGGAGCAGCTGACCACGAGTACCGCGTCGGGACGGCCGTCGCCGGTCACGTCCTGGAACTGGGCGTGCTGCACCGGCTTGGGCAGTCCGGGGTCCGGGTCGCAGCCGCGTTCGGCCAGCACCTGCCGCCAGTCGGCCCCGCCGAGCGGGCCGTAGGGATCCGGGCCGCACATCCGCGCCGCGGAAGGCGTCGCCGTTGCGCAGTCGCGAACGTAGGCGTCCCAGGTGAGGAACTTGGCGCCCGGGGAGGACAACGTCGAGAACACCAGCGCGGAGTCGCCGAGCCGGTATTGCACCGCGCCGTTGCGGTAGACCCCGCGGGTCTCCAGGATTCGCGCGATCTCGCCGGGGTCACCGATGTCCACCGACGTTCCGTCGTCGGTGCTGCCGTCGTCGACGACCAGCGGTGTCGACATCAACGACCGCACCTCGTCGGCCCGGTCCTGGCAGGCCATGTCGTGTATGCCTTGCAGCACCATGACCGCCTGATCGCTGAGCGCGCCCGGCGGCAGGTCCTGGATCGCGAGGTTCGCGGGTCGGCAACCGCCGCGCGACTCGCCCGGCCGCAGGAAGTGCGTGCCCACCTCGCGGTCGAACCTCTCCAGCAGCGGCGGGTAGATCTCGGCCACCGTCTCCAACGGGGCCGTGTAAGCGCCGACGGCCACCAGCCACTCGCCGGACATCGTGAATGTCCACACTGGACCGCCGATGATGAGCACGTCCTGCTCTCCCGTGGTGACGTCGGTGTTGGTGAACAGCGCCGACACATCGCCGAACCAAGGGCGCGCGATCTTCGTCCAGACCTGTTCGCCGCCGTCGGCCTGGCGCCGGCAGTTGCCGGCCGAGCGCAGCGCGTCCTGCACCTGCGCCACGCGCTCCCGGTCCACCCGGACGACCGCCACCTGCACCGGCGTATCCGCGTCGAGAACGTAGCTCGCGAAACCGGCGGAGCTCGTCGTGCGGAACTGCTGGATGGCCGGTACCGGCGCGCAATCCTGCACCGCCGCGAGGAAGCTGTTCCGGTCCAAGTCGTCCTCCCGCGACCGGAAGCGGCCAACGCCTGCGGCGGGCAACAACTCGGCCAGCTGCCGCGGCGAAAGCTCCGGCGCCGGATGCCGTTGCGGTGCGGCGTCTTTCGGCCGGCTCCACCAGATCCCCGCCGCCACGCCGAGCACGACGATGCCGACGAGGGCCAGCACCCGCAGTCCGTACCTCGCGCCGCTCATCCGCAGCTGCCCGCGGGATTGCGCGCCGGGTCCGGGAAGGTCCAGCCGTCCCGGCCGCTCCAGTTGAACACCGACCCGTAGTGGTCGCTGACGCCGCTCATCTCGAACTCGCCGCCGGCGGGCTTTGCGGTGTAGGTCTGCGGCGTCCCGTCGATGACCAGGTCGACGTCGATCACCCAGCGGTAATGGCCCCGGGCGGCGCGCGATTCGACCTGGAACACGACCGTCTCGCCGTCCGCGAGCTGCTGGGCCTGGTCGGCGAAGTACGGCCCGCCGAGCTTCCCGCCGTCGAGAACCCGTGCTGCCGGGCGGAATTCGTCCAGGTCGAACCCGATCTTCTCGGCCGGGAGACCGCCCTGCGGCGGGATGCAGAACAGGGTCCCGTCGATGTCCGGCTCGCGGCTGAGGATCCGGGCGTGCATGCTCGTGATCACCACGTCGCGGGAGCGAGCGCCCTCGATGGTCACGGTGGTGCCGTGCACGCCGGCCTTCACGCTGCGCCGCAGCACCGGCGAGTCGGACAGGAACTGCTCCGGGGTCCCGATTTCCGCCGCCTGCTGCCGCGAGACCACCTCGGGCAGCGCGTAGCTGTGATCGTCCAGCTGGCCGCCGTCCGAGCTCGCCCACACCAGCACGGGCGGTCGGGACGCATCCCGCGCGGCGTTCCACAGCGCGGGCGCGGCGATCCCGGTCAGCGCGGCGACAAGCCCCACGACCACGAACGCCGGGCCGCGCAGCAAGCGCTGCCACCACCTGCGTCGCGGTGACGGGGCCGGTGATTCGGGCTCCGCCGCTGATTCCGTCTCCACCAAGCGCCGCCTCCTTGGCTACGCCCAATATCTACGAGATCACCGAGCGTACCGAGTACGCGCACACCTGTGGCTAGATTCGTCCGATCACCGTTGCCGCAGCGGCGAAAGTCGCCCGATGCGACCAACGCGGCGGTCAGCGCTCCGGGGGCGTGTAGTTCTCGATGCGGCGCAGCAGGTTCCGGATCCGGGCCGCGTACAGCGGGGACAGGGCGTAGCCCGGGTAGCTGGCGAACCAGCTGGCGCTGCCCAGGCTGACCGCGTCGGCGCCGGCCCAGAAGTACTCGCGGCAGTCGTCGAAGCTCCGGATGCCGCCGGTGGCGATGATCGGCAGCGTCACCCCGGCGTCGCGCAGTTCCTTGACCACGCGCAGGCCGATCGGCTTGATCGCGCGGCCGGAGAGCCCGCCGAAGCCGTTCTTCAGCAGCGGCTGCCCGGTGTTCGGGTCGAGCCGCAGGCCCTTGACGGTGTTGATCGCGGTCAGCGCCGACACCCCGTGCCGGTCGGCCAGCCGGGCGTGGCCCAGGTAGTCGTAGTCCGGCGACAGCTTCAGGATCACCGGGTGGTTGCTGCGCGGCACCGCTTCGGCCAGCACCGATTCGATGATCTGGTTGAAGTCGAAGTTGACGTTGTGGCAGGAGACGTTGAACTCGACCGCGGCGATCTCGCCGACCGGCACCGCGGCGTTGACCTTGTCGACCAGCGTGACGAACTCCTCGGCGGAGAATCCGCCGACGGAGATGATGGTGTTCTGCTCGCGGGTGCGCGGGTAGTAGTCGCGCAGGTAGGCGTCGATGCCGACGTTGCACCAGCCGAAGGCGTTGAGCCAGCCGCCGTCGACCTGCCGCAGCGCCTGCGCGTAGCGCTTGATCAGCGAGGGCAGCTCGTGCAGCGGCCACACGTCGCGGGTGGTGAAGTGCCCCTCACGGGGTTCGACGGTGACCGTGCGGGTGGTGACCGCGCCGAACCGGGCCAGCGGCACGAACTGCGAGATCGGGCTCATGCCGTAGGGCACCAGCTTGGTGTTGGCCACGCCATAGCCGAGCAGGCTGGACGAGGTCACCAGGCGGTTGCGCAGTCTGATGTCGCCGAGCCGCACGCCGAGCTCGGACGGGACGTCTCGCACCAACCGAAGGTTGCGCTCCTGGGCCACGCTCACGATCTCCTCCTACCCGACGTCTCCGCGCCGTCAAGTCCCATTGTCCCTCACCCGGAGCAATGCACCGCGCCGGGTTCGCTCAATCTGACCGTTCGCAGGATTGCCTTTTGAACATGCTGATTGTTCGATAGCACTCGTGGAGAGTTCGGAACGCACTTTGACGATCATCGAACGCCTGCGGCGAGCGGAGCGGGTGACGGTGGCGGAGCTGGCCGAAGCGACCCGGTCGTCGGAGATGACCATTCGGCGCGACCTGGACCAGCTCGCCGAGCAGGGCGTGCTGCAGCGGGTGCGCGGCGGCGCGGTGAGCCTGCTGCGCGGCCACTCCGCGCCGTTCCCGGTCCGCGAGCGCGACGAACCAGCGGTCAAGAAGCGGTTGGCCGCCGGGGTCGAGGAGCTGATCACGGACTGCGAGTCGGTGATCATCGACAGCGGCACGACGACGCTCGAGGTGGCCAGGCGGCTCGCCAACCGCCGGATCACCGCGATCCCGCTCGATCTGCACTCGGCGAACGCGCTGAGCAACGCGCCGCAGGTCGACCTGCTGCTGCCGGGTGGGCGGGCGAAGCCCGGCGAACTGTCGTTCACCGGCCACCTCGCCGAGACGTCGCTGCGCGCCCTGCGGGTGGACACCGTCGTCCTCGGCGTGTGCGGGCTGTCCGCAACGCACGGCGTGACCGCGCACGGTTTGGCGGAGGTGCCGGTCAAGCAGGTAGCGGTAGCCGCCGCCCAGCGCGTCATCGCGGTCTGCCACGGCGCCAAGTTCACGCGCACCGGCCTCGGTCTGGTGTGCCCGATCACCGATCTCGACGTGGTGGTCACCGACCAGAGCGCACCGGCGGACGCATGCGCGGAACTGGCCGCGGCGGGGGTGGAGGTCCGGGTTGTCTGACACCCCCGTCGCGGTCCACCAACGAGCCCGCTGAGTCTTCGCCGATTTCCTTCCAGCAAAGCAGGAAGGCAACGACGTGCGGCGCGGAAGCTCACGTCATCGTCGACGGCATCCCCGCGTATTCACCAACGGGTAGGAGTTGACCACGAACCGCGGATCCTCCAGGAGGGACCAGAAAGCCCGCAACTCCTCCGGTGCCACGCCGCCATCGATCAGCTGGGCTTCGACTTGCTCGGAGTTGACGCGGTGCAACCGGGTGCCGACGCCGCCGCCTGTCCAGGATTCGGCGTAGGTCGTGGAAGAAACCTCTTCCAGTCCGGCTTCCGACATGGCCGCGTGGGCCTTGCGTGCCCACACCAGGTCGGCTCCGGCATTGATCAGGAGGTGCATCAAGCGGCTGTGCACTTTCTCAAACAGGCTGATCGCACCAGGGTCCGACGCGGCCAGCACCGGAGTCCACTCGCAGTCGAACTCTTCCAGAACTAGCCACCCACCTGGCTTCAGCGCGGTGATCAGGCGATCGAGCACTTCCCGCCGTTGCGGAAGGTGCAGGAGCACCAAACGGGCGTGGATGAGGTCGAACTCGGATTCGGGCAGTTCATCGTGAACGATGTCGTGCTGTTCGACCGTGAGGTTCGCGCGTTCATGGCACCGCGCGGTTTGCGGCGCGATGTCGGTGAGCAAAACGCGTCCCTCGGGGCCCACGGTATCGGCCAGCCACGCACCGAGCGATCCGCCGCCGCCTCCCACCTCCAGGCAATTCCATCCTGATCGGACACCCAACCGCGTCAGGTTGTCACGGGTCACGTGGTCGTAGCACGTCTCCAGAACGGAGAACCGCGCTGGCGCTTGGTCAGCCGCGTTATCGAACAAGTACTGGGACATGGGAGCCTTCTCTCTGGTACTCGGGTTGCCAGCAGGGGCGGTCAGGCGACATCACCGGTCGAACCGACCATCGTGGCCGAGGGAACCCCAACCAGGACTTGCGATGGGATCCCGATCTCCGGTTCCGGTCGCTTCGCTTGAGCGACCAAGTGCGGACGCACAGAGCCCAACTTCTCGATGGTTTCTTGCAGTTCGCGCTCGGGCCGAGATTGGGCCACGACACCGGCGCCGGCCCGCAACCAGGTGCGTCCCTCGAAGGAGAAGGCGCTGCGCAGCACGAGCGCGGCGTCGATCGAGCCATCGGCGCCGACGGTCATGACCGTGCCCGCGTACAGACCACGCGACGGCTCGTGCGTGCGGATGGCCTCGTAAGCCGCGTGCTTGGGCACACCGCTGGCCGTCACGGCGGGGAAAACCGCGGCAAATGCTTCCCAGGGGTTTCCGTCCTCGGGCAGTTGACCGGCCACTCTGGATGCGAGGTGCTGAACCGAACCTCGCTCCTTGACCGCCATGAACTCCTCCACGATGACCGTTTCGGGCCTGCATGCTGTGGTCAGTTCGTCCACCGCAATCTTGACGGAGATGGCGTGCTCGTGGAGTTCCTTGGGGTCGGCGAGGAGATCGTCACGCAGCGCCTGGTCGCCCTCGGGATCACCCGTCAAGGCGCGGGTGCCCGCCAGCGGCTGGCTGACGACGCGCTGGTGTGGATCGACCTCGACCACCGTTTCCGGGCTAAATCCGAACGCCTGCATGCCTCCCATCCGCAGCAGGAACGAACGGGCCGGCGTGTTGGCCCGGCGGCCGCGCAAGTAACTGGCGGGGAAATCGATCTTTTCTTCGACAGGCACCACACGAGACAGCACGGCTTTCTGCAACCGGCCCGCCTGGATGTCTCTGACTATGGCACTGACGCTCGCCTGGTAGCTGTCCGCGGTGGTGTCGAGCCGGACGTCGACGGAACCGTGCGGTGAAGAAGGCGCCGGCACTGGCGGGACGGTGAGGGCATCCTCGACCCTGGCCAGCATCGTCCTGTCCAGGCTCCGTACTAGCGCGTGTTCAGGAGTGAGTTGAATCTCCGTCTCGGGGATGACCAGGTGCAGCAAGACGTGTTCGTCAGTCGCGATGCCGGCGATGGCGTACGCCAATTCGAAGGCGCTCCAGCCGTAAGCCCGCCAGTCGGCGATGTCGACCGTGGCCAAGAATGCCTGGACCACCGCTAGCGGATCGCCGCGCCAGGGGCTTTCCGTCGTCTGGCCATGTTGGGTGACCCGCACGGTGTTCGGTCCGAGGACGAATTCGGCGGCGACGCCACCGGCGATCCACCAGCCGAAGGGGTCTTCGTAAACCACGTACGTGTCGAAGATACCCGAGCTAGCGAGCCCAGTAGACACGGCGATTGCGTCGGCGTGCGTTTGAACCACTGCTGTGCGGTAATGACGGTTCATCCTGATCCTTTCAAATGTTACGGACCACGCACCGAGGTTGACCGACTGCGGGCCAGATGACCAGCTCACTCGGTCGACATCGGGAACCGAAGTTCCGCAAGAGGCTGGGAAAGAATTGTTATTCTTCGTGCGAATAAGCGCAAATAAACCCGTTCCGGAACCCTTCACACCGTCGACAATCATACTAAAATACTGGTTGGCGCAGACCAAAGCATTGCACCGACTTGCACAACGCCCACCTAGTGGAGATCAATCCCGCCACATAGTTCAAGAGGGCGTGAGTACATCCACCCAAACGGCCCAACATCAGAGCCGATCTGGATGCAGTTGTTCGTATGTCGGCAGAAACGGCCTGTTCGGTCCAGCTCCCGCAACGCGCTATTAGATATTTCCCAAAGCGGACTTTTTGGTGCATTTTGAGCGACCGCGGTTACCGAACAACAGCGAGGCCAGCACAGCGAAGGCGACCTCGTCGCCTGAAATCCGCGTCGGCGTATCCCTTCCAGCGGAAGCAACTGGTCACAACAGGGCACGTCGCCGGTTTAACGACCCGGATTGTGCCCAGGTCGCCTCGCCAGAGACGCGTAGTGTACGGCGTTGGCGATGTTCTCGTATTCCAATCTGGCGATCAGCGAACACTGAGGGTTCAACGGCTTTTTGGAAGCAACCGACTTGTTGCAATAATAATTAAACGAGAGGAATCCAGCTTGGTTTCCAGTCTTGGCGACCACAAGCGGAATTAGCGAACCACTGAATGCACCTCCAGAGTCAGCTGAAATCGACGCGATTTTGTCTACCGTGACCGCACTATCGCCCCCTAACTTTACTGCAGGGTGCAAAAGTGGGCGTACGTCTGGCGCTCGGCGTTGCCCAATCGGGCACCTGCTTTGATCAATCGGGCAATTTCCTACCGTCGGGGCCGAGCATAGTCGTGGCGATCGAGTGCTAAAAATCCTTTATAGCCAGCGGCCGGCGAGTACCTATTCAGCCTCGGATATCGCCGCGTCGCACATGGCGTGCGCCTCGTCGACCGCCGTGATCAGCGAGTCCGCGGTCAGCCCCCGGCGGCAGGTTCGCGCCCTCGCCGAACCTGGGCCGAACGCGCCTGAGCCGACACCACATTCGCCCATCAGCGCCGCGTCGGAGCTCCGCGGGCGGGTGCGTGCGCTCCGCATGGGACTGTTCGAGAGAATTCGTCCGCAGCCGTGCACGGCGCTGCGCACCATCGATCAAGGAGAACGCACGTGAGCATCGAGAAGCCTAAGGTCGACCCGCCGACCGGTGAGCCCCCGGCGGACCTGCAGATCGAGGACATCAAGGTCGGTGACGGCCCGGGGGCCACGGCCGGCACCGTTGTGGACGTCCACTATGTGGGTGTTTCGCACAGCACCGGCGCGGAGTTCGACGCGAGTTGGAACCGCGGCCAGCCGCTGCGGCTGAAGCTCGGCGCAGGTCAGGTCATCGCGGGCTGGGACCAGGGCCTGCAGGGCATGAAGGTGGGCGGCCGTCGCCGGCTCACCATCCCGCCGCAACTCGCCTACGGCGCCCGCGGTGCCGGCAATGTCATCAAGCCCGGCGAGACGCTGATCTTCGTCTGCGACCTGGTGTCGGCCAGCTGACAGCTGCGGCACCGCTTGGGGCCGTTGCAGGATTTTTCGCGCGAAACCGGTGCTTGCCAGGCATGGCGAACCGCCGGTTTCGCACGAAATCGCTGCTAATACCGACGCGTCACCGGGCTGTTTCCGAACCCGCCCGGAGACCGGTCCCTGGTGTCGCTACGCCGCGGAACCGGCCTGGCGGCGGAGTTCGCGGAGCCGGCGCATCGCGGTGATCGCCTGCTCGCCGTCGGCGGCCTGGATCGCCATGATCGGCACGTACTCGTCCTCGGGCAGCTCCAGCCGGGCCCACGAGGCGCCGTCCGGGAAGCTGAAGGCCTGCACCAGCGGCCACGAGTAGCGCTGGGTGCCGATGATGTTGCGGACCTCCACCCCGTCGGCGTCGGCGCGCAACCGGGGCCGGGTCAGCAGCAGCACGCCGGCACCCAGCAGCACGCCCAGCAGCACCATCGACACCTGGTCGGACACCGAGAAGAACGCGCCGGTCGGGGTGTTCCGCAGCAGAAGGCCGGCGACCGCGAACACCAGCACCAGCGCAACCGCGACCGGGATAGCCACCCGCCGCACCTTCCGCGGCCGGACCTCCACCCGCTCCGCACTCACAGGAATCCTCGCTCTCCGTCCCAGCCGCGCAGCTCCCGCAGCACCAGTGCCGTCTCCAGCGCCGCCGCGGTCGCCTCGAAGCCCTTGTCCTCCACCGAGTCGTCGAACCCGGCCCGCTCCTCGGCCTGCCGCATGGTGTCGCAGGTCAGCACGCCGTTGCCGATGGCCGTCGACTCGTCCAGCGCCACCCGGGTCAGGCCCTGGGTGACCGAGTCGCAGACGTACTCGAAGTGCGGGGTGCCGCCGCGGATCACCACGCCGAGCGCGACCACCGCGTCGTGCTGGTGCGCCAGCTGCTGGCAGACCACCGGGAGCTCGATCGAGCCGGGCACCCGCACCACGGTCGGCTCGGCGATGCCCGCCTCCTTCGCCGCCGCCAGCGCGCGGGAGAGCATCTGCTCGACGAGCCGCTCGTGCCAGCGGATCGCGGCGATTCCCAACCGCAGGTCGTCCGCTTTCGGCACGCTGATCCGCGGCCGCCCCTCGCCACTCATGCCGTAACTCCAGTCTCGCCATTGATCGAGGAGTCCTCGCCATCGTCGAGATTGTCCAGCAGGTGGCCCATCCGGTCGCGCTTGGTGCGCAAGTAGCGGATGTTCTCCGGGTTCGGGCGGATCGGCAGCGGCACGCGGTCCACGATCCGCAGCCCGTAGCCCTCCAGCCCGACGCGCTTGGCCGGGTTGTTGGTGAGCAGCCGCATCGACTTCACGCCCAGGTCGCACAGGATCTGCGCGCCCTGCCCGTAGTCGCGGCTGTCGACCGGCTTGCCCAGCGCGACGTTGGCGTCCACGGTGTCCGCGCCGTCGTCCTGCAACTGGTAGGCCTGCAGCTTGTGGATCAGCCCGATGCCGCGGCCCTCGTGGCCGCGCATGTAGAGGACCACGCCGCGACCGGCCTCGGCGACCTTGGCCATCGCCGCGTCCAGCTGCGGGCCGCAGTCGCAGCGCAGCGAGCCGAGCACGTCGCCGGTCAGGCATTCGGAGTGCACCCGCACCAGGATGTCCTCGCCGTCGCCGATCTCGCCGTAGACCAGGGCCAGGTGCTCGATGCCGTCGATGGTGCTGTCGTAGCCGAAGGTGCGGAACGTGCCGTGTGCGGTGGGGATGCGGGCCTCGGCGACGCGCACCACCTGCTTCTCGAAGCGGCGGCGGTAGGAGATCAGATCGGCGATGGTGATCAGCGCCAGGTCGTGCTCCTCGGCGAAGACCTCCAGCTCGTCGCGGCGGGCCATGTCGCCCTCGGACTTCTGGCTGACGATCTCGCACAGCGCACCGGCCGGGCGCAGCCCGGCGAGGCGGGAGAGGTCTACTGCGGCTTCGGTGTGCCCGGGGCGGCGCAGCACGCCGCCGTCGCGGGCGCGCAGCGGCACGACGTGGCCGGGCCGGGTGAGGTCCTTGGCGGTCGACTCCTCCTCGGCCAGGACGCGCAGCGTCTTCGCGCGGTCGGCGGCGGAGATGCCGGTGCTCACGCCCTCGGCGGCGTCGACCGTGACCGTGTAGGCCGTGCCCTTGCGGTCCTGGTTCCAGTAGTACATCGGGGGGAGGTCGAGGCGGTCGCAGTCCTCGCCGGGGAGACCGACGCAGATGTAGCCGGAGGTGTAGCGGACCATGAACGCCACCAGCTCGGGCGTCGCCTTCTCCGCGGCGAAGATCAGGTCGCCTTCGTTCTCGCGGTCCTCGTCGTCGACCACCACCACCGGGCGCCCGGCCGCGATGTCGGCCAACGCGCGCTCGATGCTGTCGAACTTGTTCGTGCTCACCGTGTTCGCAACCTCGTCCTCGGGGTTCATCACCGCGTCTCCCTGACGCCGCCATTGTCCCCCGAACGGCCCTGCGCACCATGGTCCTGGTGGGCCAGTTGCGCTGCGGCGAGCCGTTCCAGGTGCTTGGCCAGCACATCCACCTCGATGTTCACTTCGTCACCCGGCTCGCGCCGCCCCAGCGTGGTCAGCTCCTTGGTGGTGGGGATCAGCGCGATGCTGAACCCGGTTTCGCCGGCGTCCACCACCGTCAGCGATACCCCGTCTACGGTGATCGAGCCCTTCTCCACCAGGTAGCGGGACAGGCGTTGCGGCAGGTCGAAGCGGGTGAGCCCGTCGGCGTCGGTGCCGCGCAGCACCGCGGTGCCGTCGACGTGGCCCTGCACGATGTGCCCGCCGAGCCGGTCGCCGAGCGCCATCGCGCGCTCCAGGTTGACCCGGTCGCCCGGCGCGATGCCCTTCATCGAGGAGCGGCGCAGCGTTTCGGCCACCACGTCCACGGTGAACCGTCCGTCTCCCACCGTCACCACGGTGAGGCAGACGCCGTTGACCGCGATCGAATCGCCGTGCTTGGCATCTTCGGTCACCACCGGCCCCGCGATGGTCAACCGGCTGCCGTCGGCCAACGGTTCGACCGCTTCGATGGTGCCGAGCTCCTCGACGATCCCGGTGAACACCTGCTGCCTCCTAGCAATACCCGCTCAGCGGTCCAGCGGGACCGCGCTGACCCGCACGTCCGGGCCACTCATAGTCGTCTCTTCGACATGCAACCGCCATGCCTCCGAGATGCTTCCCACTCCCGCTTCGCCGAGGGCGGCCGGCCCGGCTCCGAGCAGCAGCGGGGCGATGTAGGCGAGCACCCGGTCCAGGCACCCCGCCGCCACGAACGCCCCGGCCAGCCGCGGGCCGCCTTCCAGCAGGACGTCGACGATGCCGCGGTCGGCGAGGGCGGCGAGCACCGCGGCCGGGTCGCCGCCGGGCAGCTGGATCGTTTCCGCCGCGTCGTCGAAGACCTTTGCGCCGCGCGGGATCTCGCGGTCGCCGACGACGACGCGCAGCGGCTGCCGGGCCGGCAGCGTGCCGTCCGGCGCACGGGCGGTCAGGTGCGGGTCGTCGGTGAGGACCGTGCCGGTGCCCGCGACGATCGCGTCCATCTGCGCACGCACCCGGTGCACCTCGGCCCGGGACTCGGCGGAGCTGATCCACTTGCTGGTGCCGTCGGCGGCGGCCGAGCGACCGTCCAATGTGGCCGCGTACTTCCAGGTCACGTGCGGCCGCCCGGTCCGGGCGAAGTGCAGCCAGGCCCGCAACGGCCCCCGCTCCACCTCACCGACCAGAAGTCCACTGTGGACGTCGATGCCCGCGGCGTGCAGCATGTCGGCGCCACCGGCGGCCTGCGGATTGGGATCGGAAACCGCGTGCACCACGCGCGCGATCCCGGCCGCCCGCAGGGCATCCGTGCACGGCGGTGTCCGGCCGGTGTGCGAGCAGGGCTCCAGCGTGACCACGGCGGTGCCACCGGCGGCGCGCTCCCCCGCCGCACGCAGCGCGACGATTTCCGCGTGCGGCCCGCCCGGCGGCCGCGTCGCGCCGACGCCGGCGACCTCGCCGCCGGCATCCAGCACCACGCAACCCACCGGTGGGTTGGGGCTGGTCGTGCCGCGCACCTGCTCGCTCGCTGCGATCGCGGTGCGCATCGCCTGCTCCTCGGCACGAGCGACCATCGCTCCCCTCCCATCCCCGCAATTTCAATGGAAATCAAACCGTCGATTTCAATGGAAATTGCAGGGGAACTTGGTCATTGACGCGCGTGCGCGAAGTTGGGGGCCGCCTTGGCGCGCAGCGCCTCGACTGCCTTGGCCGGGTCGTCGGCGTTGTACACCGCCGAGCCCGCCACGAAGCAGTCCACCCCGGCCTCCGCCGCCTGCTCGATGGTGTCGGCATTGATGCCGCCGTCGATCTCCACCAGCAGGTTGAGGTGGCCGGTGTCGACCAGCTCGCGCGCCTTGCGGGCCTTGTCCAGCACCTCAGCCATGAAACTCTGGCCGCCGAAGCCCGGCTCCACCGACATCACCAGCAGCGTGTCGTAGTGCTTGAGCACCTCGACGTACGGGTCCAGCGGGGTGTTCGGCTTGACCGACAGGCCCGCCTTCGCGCCGGCGGCGCGCAGGTCCTTGGCGATGGCGATCGGGTCCTTGGCGGCTTCCACGTGCACCGTGACGTTGTGGGCGCCAGCCTCCGCGTAGCCGATGGCCCAGCGGTCCGGGTCCTCGATCATCAGGTGACAGTCGATCGGGATGTCGGTCGCCTTCAGCAGCGACTCGACCACCGGCAGACCCAGGGTCAGGTTGGGCACGAAGTGCGCGTCCATCACGTCCACGTGCAGCCAGTCGGCGCGCTGGCCGGGGGCGCCGTTCACGGCGGCCATCTCATCGGCGAGGCGGGCGAAATCGGCGGAAAGAATGGAGGGCGCGATCATCGGCTGGTTCGACACATGCGCGAGTGTAAATCCCAGGTCTCGCGCCTCCCGGAGCGCCCTAGCGCTCCGCTCCTCACCCGATCGGCCCAAGGGTGAGGGGCACCCGCGACCGAGCAACCGGGGCGCGGGCGCCCCTCGCTCACCCGGTTTCCGCGGAGGTCCGGCGGCGGATGATGTAGTACGCCGCGCAGAGGATCAACAGGAACGGCACGCCCGCCTTCCATGCGGTGTTGAACTGCTCGGTGAACGGCGTGGTCAGCAGCACGGCCGCGACGAACAACATCGCCAGCACCGTGGTCACCGGCGCCCCCGGCAGCTGCACCGGCGAGGGCGGCAGGCCCTCCAGGGCCCGCCGACGCCGGAACACCAACTGGGTGGCGAAGATCATCAACCACACCACGAGAGCGCCGAACAGCGCCAGCCCCAGCAGCATCGGGAACGCGGTGTCCTCGGCGAACACCGACAGCGACGCGGCCAGCGCCAACCCGACCGCGGAAAGCACCAGAGCCCGGCGCGGCACCCCGTTCACGCTGACCTCCGCGAACCACTTCGGCGCGTAACCGTCCAGGGCGAGCGAGTGGGTCATCCGCGCGGTGATGTACAGGTTCGTGTTCATCGCCGACAGCGCCGCCGTGAGCACCACAAAGTTCATGATCCCGGCCGCGGCAGGGATGCCCACCATGCTGAACAGCCGCACGAACGGACTCTCCGTGACTTCGCCGGAGGAGGACACCTCGTTCCACGGCAGGATCGAGACGACCACCAGCATGCCGAGCACGTAGAACAGCCCCAGTCGGAGCACCATCCGGCGCGCCGCCCGCGGCACGTCCCGGCCGGGGTTCCGGGATTCGGCCGCGGTCATCGAGACCGCCTCGGTGCCCAGGTACGAGAACGTGACGACGGTCAGCGCCAGCCACACCGCGCCGATGCCGTTGGGCAGGAACCCGCCGTGCTCGGTCAGCGCGCTGACGCCGACGGGCTGCTGGCCGGGCAGGCCGAAGACGATGTAGACGACGCCGAGCACCACGAACACCACGATCGTGACGACCTTGATCATGGCGAACCAGTACTCGAACTCGCCGAAGAAGCGCACCGCTGCGACGTTGATCGCCAGCATCAGCACCGAGAAGCCCACCACCGGCATCCAGAGCGGCAGCTGCGGGTACCAGAACTGCAGGTAGAGCCCCGCCGCGATGACCTCGCTGCCGATGTTGACCACCTGCGCGGCCCAGTAGATCCAGCGGGACACGAAACCCGCGAGCCCGCCGAGGTAGCGCTGGAT
Source organism: Saccharopolyspora pogona (assembly GCF_014697215.1). Taxonomy (GTDB): domain Bacteria; phylum Actinomycetota; class Actinomycetes; order Mycobacteriales; family Pseudonocardiaceae; genus Saccharopolyspora; species Saccharopolyspora hattusasensis. The sequence continues at coordinate 8,687,655 of NZ_CP031142.1, read as the reverse complement.
GACCGCCCCGAACCCACCGGCCTCGGGGTGCACCACGATCATCTCGGCCAGCGCGTAGGCCAGCGTCAGCGCGGCGAACGCGGCCACCGCGTAGGCGATGATCACTGCCGGTCCGGCGATCGAGATCGCCAGGCCGGAGCCGAGGAACAGCCCGGTGCCGATGGCGCCGCCGATGGCGATCATGCCGACCTGACGTCCGGAGAGGTCCCTGCGCAACCCGGTCTGCCGTGCCGGTGCGGTCTCCTGTGCCACTGTCCTGTGCCTCCCATTCGTCGCGCACCAGGTGTCGGTGCGCGACGAGCACCTTACGACGGGATCCCGGTCCTGGGATCGCCCATTTGCACACTCGTAGTGCAGTCAGCGCGGGAGCGACAGCTCGATCGGGGTGCCCTCCTCGACCGAGCGGCTGACGGTGCAGTACTTCTCGATGGCGCGCTGCACGGCGTCGACGAGCTTGCCGTGGTCTTCGACCCCGCTGAGATCGACGTCGAAGCTGACCTGGACGGACGCGAACTTGTGCTTGTCCTCCGGGACCTTGGTCCGGTCGGTGTGCACCGTCACCTTCGCGTCCTCGCCGAGCCGCCGGACCAGCAGGTTCTCGCTGGTGACCGCGGAGCAGGCGGCGATGGCGGCGAGCAGCAGCTCGCCGGGGGTGAAGGCGTCGGGAGCGTCCTCGCGGCCGATCGTCACCACACCGCCGCGCGGGTTGGTCGCGGTGAAGGTGTGCTGACCGGTCCGGGTCACTTCGACCGGAGTGGAAGACATTCGTACCACCTGACGTTGGTTGTAGCTGCCGATCCAGCCTCGGTGCGCAACCGTCGACGTTGACGTGCTCGCCCTGCGCGAAGACGGGGGATTCCGAGACGACTATGCCGCGTCTGGGAAGCTTCCTACTTCATCGACCCTGCCATACCGAGGTGTGGTCTTACGTAGTCTCCACAGGCGTCTAGCCTCTCCGCCCGCCCGGCGGCAAGGATGTTGATCGCTGCATTGTGGTCCCAGTCGTGCGTGATCTTGCATTCTGGGCAGCCCAGGGTACGGACGTTCAGCGGCATGTCGCGGTCGTGTCAGGCGCGCAGGCTCGTGCCCTTCGTCTCCGGGATGCCCTTCAGCAGGACCGGCAGCGCGATCAGCGCGACGACGCTGGCGTAGATCGCCGGCGCGATCAAGGCTCCGGTCCCGTCGACCAGCAGTTCGCTCACCAGCGGTGCGGTACCGCCGAAGACGGCGTACGCCAAGTTGTACGGCAAGGCCATCCCGCTGAACCGGACACTCGTCGGATACAGCTCGAGCACCGACAGCGCGCCCATCTGGAGCAGGGAAACGGCGAAGACGAACGCCAGGAGCGCCGTCACCACGGCGGCCAGGCCACCGGTGGCGATCAAGAGGTAGGCGGGCACGATGAGGACGACCGCCGCGATCGCGCCGAGACGGATCTGGATCCGGCGGCCGTGGCGGTCGGCGAGGACGCAGAGCGTCAGCGCGACCGGTAACGACACCAGGTTCGCCGCCGTCGTCAGCGCGAGCACCGTCCCGGCCGGCATCCCGATCGCTTCGCTCAAGTAGGTGGGCAAGTAGCCGAGGAACATGTGGGTCAGCAGGCCGAGCACGGCGAAGTAGACGAACAGCACCAGCAGCGTCCGCCAGTGACCGCGCACCAGCTCGCGGAAGGGACGGGCCGGGACCTTCGCCGCCCGCTCGCGCATCTCCTCGAAGACCGGGCTTTCGTCGACCCGCAGGCGCACGACCAGGCCGACGAGCGCGACGACCCCGGCGAGGACGAACATCCACCGCCAGCCGTCGACCGCGAACCGGTCGCCGAACGCGGACCGGAAGACCAGCGCGACACCGGTGGCTCCCACGGCACCGAGCATCGTGGACGACCCGACCAGGCCCATGTACAAGGCACGACGATTGTCGGGCGCGTGCTCGACGGTGAACGTCAACGCTCCCGTGTACTCCCCGCCGGCGGAGAAGCCTTGCACCAGGCGGCAACCGAGCAGCAGAACGGGGGCGAGGACCCCCGCGGACGACCAGCCCGGCAGGATGCCCATGACCGCCGTCGCCGCTCCCATGAGGATGATCGACAAGCTGAGCGAGCTGCGCCGGCCTCGACGATCCCCGATCCGGCCGAACACCACCGCGCCGAGCGGCCGGGCGATGAAGGCCACGCCGTAGACGGCGAACGTGCCGAGGAGGGCAGCGGTCTTGTTCCCCGGCGGGAAGAACGTCAGGGCGATGACGCTGGCGGTGTACCCGTACAACGTGAAGTCGAACCACTCCACGAAGTTCCCCAGCGACGAGGCGAACAAGACACCGCGTCGCATCTTCGTGGTTCGAGCTTGGTCGGACGACATCACTGGCGTTGGCTGGCCCATCGGACCTCCTCGGAGGTGGTGCTCGGCAGAGTCGTCCGAGTGTGCGGCGGCGGCGCGGTCCCGGACCAGCGCTGGATGTCGCGTTCGGACCGCCTCCCGGGCGACGTTCGTCGCTCGCGGGCCGTGCCGGGGCTCAGCGGCCCAGGTGGTCGCGGTACGCCGCGGCGATGACCCTCAGCTTGAGCCCGAGGTGCAGCATGAGCCGGTCGTCGCCGGAGTCCAGGCTGCACCCGGTGATCTGCTCGATCCGCTTGAGCCGCTGGTACAAGGTGGCGCGGTGGACGCGCATCGAGTCGGCCGTGCGCTGGATGTTCCCGCCGTGGTCGAAGAAGCCGGTCAGCGTGGCGATCAGCACGTTGTGGGTGTCCTCCTGCTCCACCGCCGCGAGCGCCGGCACCGATGCCGCGTTGAGGAGGTCTTCGGCCGGGAGCTTCAGCAGGAGCTCGTAGGGACCCAGTTCGCCCCAGCGGGCGAGTTCGCCGATGCTGGGCAGCAGAAGGGCCGCGCGAGCGGCCAGCAGCGCCTGCTGGTAGGACGTGACGACGTCGCCGAGGGTCGTGACGGTGCCGCCGAGCCCGAAGACCGGCTGGGCGTTCTCGTCGCTGAGCCGCCGGAACCGGGCGGTGATCCGCTCGGCGACCGACTCGACCAGGCCGCGGGAGGGCGGAACCCGCTGGATGAGCAGGATCCAGGCGCGCGACCGGTTCGCCGCCATCAGCGCGACGTCGGCGACCGCGCGGACGCCGTCTTCGACCGCCGCCTCGAACGCGACCTCCTGCGGCGCGGCGGTGGCGTGCGAGGCCTGGCATTGCACGGCGAGCACGGTGAAGTGGGTGCTCTCGTCGCCGAAGAGCTGTTCGGCGCGCAGGTCTTGGATCGCCTGCGCGCGCACCGCGAGGTCGCCGGAGACGAGCTCGCGCAGGATGCCTTCCTGCCGGGCCTTCGAGCGCTCGTGGAGCAGCAGCCGGCGCAGCAGCATCGCGCCGGCGGTGGCGGCGGCCTCGCCGGCGGCCGTCATCTCCTGGTCGGTGAACGTGCCGTCCTTGTCGATCAGCCACAGGTACCCGAGCAGCATGCCGTTGCAGCGCACCGGCGCGCACAGCCGCGGCATCGCTCCCTCGACGCCGACGACGCCGGGCGCGACCCAGCGGCTGATGCCCTGGGCGAGGATGTGATCGACGATCTCCGGTTCCACCGACCGGTTGAGGACCGAGCTGACGCGAAGGGCGTCCTCGTCCCCGAAGTGGCGGCTCGCCGCGAGCAGGCGGATGGCAGGGTCGTCGATCGCGACCGAACGCCGCAGGCGCTCGGCGAGTTCGTCCACGATGGACTGAAGATCGCGGTCGGACACGGCGCCTCTTTCCCGCTCGGCGGCCACCGGCGGCACTCACCGGCTGTCGTCCACGGTAGTCCGCGCCGGCTCGGCCCGTGCCGCTCAGCCCATCACCGTGCCGGAGCTGCCCGTGTTGCGTTCCCGTTTGCGGGAGAACGCCCCGAGGTCGATCTTCAGGCCCGTGTGGACACCCTTGTACCGGACCGGATCGGTGTCGTGGTCGGCGCCCGACTCGACCTGGTCGATCAGCGTCGCCATGAGCCGGCCGACGACCGGGGCGTTCTTGAACTGGTTGCCGCTGGTGCCCATCGCGACGTAGAAGCCCGGCAACTCGGTACGGTCGTAGATCGGCGTCCAGTCGTCGGCGGCGTCGTACACGCCGACGACACCGCGTGCCCGGTTCGGCACCCGCAGCCCGGGCAGCCGGCGCGCCGCCCGCGTGACCTGGGCTTCGAACACCGCCATGGTCGGGTGCGGGCCGGCGTCGTCGGGGTCGTCGAGCCAGTGCAACGGGTCGCACTCCGGTTCGCTGCCGCCGACGAGCAGGCCGCCGCCGACCTCGCCGCGGAAGTAGGTCCCCAGGTCCATGTCCGCCACCGAAGGACCCACGCCGCCGGCCGGGTGGTACCCCTCTGGCGCGAGCACGTGGGCGACCTCCTGCCGCAGGGGCCGCACGCCGATCGTGAAGTCCGACCCGACCCCGGCCAGGGCGTTGAGCTTGCCCGACCACGGACCCGCGGCGTTCACCACGACCGGCGCTGAGATCTTCGTGCCGTCGGCGAGCAGGACGGCACTCGCCCGGCCACCGTCGGCCTCCACCCCGGACACCGTGCTCCGAAACCTGAACCGCGCGCCTTCCTGCGTGGCTGCCGCCGCCAAGTTCTGCGCCGCGAGCTGGGGATCGGTGATGTATCCGGCGTCGGGGGTGTAGACGCCGCCGAGGGTATCCGTGGGGTCGGTCCAGAAGGCGTCGTCGTCGATGCGCTTGGGCGGCCAGAACCGGCCCGGGTCGATGCCGGGGACGCGGTCGGCGAGGGTGGCGCTGTCCCACTCCTCGTAGGGCACGCCGACCTCGTCGAACAGCGGCAGCCAGCTGGCCCTCGGGGCGGCCGCCACGTCGAGCATGACCAGGCCGCTGCGTTCGAACCGGGCCAGGTCGCCGACGTCGTGGCCGAGGTGATCGGCCCACGCCGACCAGCAGAAGTGCGACTCCCAGGCGGCGGCCACGCCCGAGAGGGTGGAGAAGTTGTACCGCACCACGGCACTCGACGCGCTCGTCGAGCCCTGCCCGGCCCCGCTCGCGCGATCCACCACCACCACTCGGCGTGCCGCCCTGGCCAGTTCGAGCGCGATCGCCGATCCGATCACGCCGGCGCCGACCACCACGACGTCCGCGCTGACTTCCGAGCTCATTGTCTTCGTCCTCCCCGTGCTCCCCGCGTCCCCACGGGGATCGGTCCAGTGTGCTGGGATCGGAGCCCACCGTCGCCCGACACCTGTCGCGATCCGGGCGCGAACCGCTCAACGGATGTTCATGGCCCCAGGGGCGGTCAAGGCCGAGAGTGGTCGGAATCACCCACGCACGGACGGGAGTACGTCATGTGGCTCGCAGGAGCGACCGTCATCGACGGGACCGGCGCGGATCCGGTCCCGGGGCAGGCCGTCCTCGTCGAGAACGGCCGGATCTCGGCACTGGGCGGCACGCCGCCGGCCGGGGCGGACGTCGTGGATCTCACCGGCCTGTACCTCACGCCTGGTCTCATCGACGCGCACGTGCACCTGGGCCTGTCCAGTGACCTGGACAAGCTGAGCACGTCCCGGCAGCTGTCCGTCGCGGAGATCGCCGCCGACATGTTCGTCAACTGCCGCCGGACGCTCGAGTCGGGCTTCACGACCGTCCGGGACACCGGCGGCGTGGACGACGGCATCGCCCGGGTCGTCGCGGACGGCCGGATCCCCGGCCCGCGCATCATCCACTGTGGACCCATCCTCGCGCAGACCGGCGGGCACGGCTACCTCGGCGCGGAGTGGGATTCCGCGGAAGACTGGGACGCCCGCCAGATCCCCGGCCTGCTGACGCTGTCCCTGCTCTCCGACGGCCCGGACGCCGTGCGACGCAACGCGCGGGAGGCGTTCCGCCGCGGCGCCGGCTTCCTCAAGATGTGCGTCACCGGCGGCGTCGTGTCCCGCCACGACAAGCTCACCGACACCCAGTTCACCTACGACGAAATCGCCGCCGCCGTGACCGAAGCGCGAGCGCGCGGCACCTACGTGACGGTCCACGCCCACAACAACGCCGGCCTGCGCACGGCCATCGAGGCCGGTGCGAAATGCGTCGAACACGGTTCCGCGATCGACGCGGAGATGGCCGCGCTCATGGCCGAGAAGGGCGTCGCACTGGTGCCCACGCTCGCGGTGGCGCACGCCCTCCTCAAGGACTCGACCGAGGCCGGGTTGCCCGCGCACATCGGTGACCGCGTCGGGAACGTCATCGACGGCCAGGCCGAGGCCATCCGCGCCGCCCGCGCGGCCGGGGTGCTCATCGGGTCGGGCTCGGACTACGTCGGGCCGAAGCAGGACCACCGGGGGTACGAGCTCGTGCTGCGCAGCGAAATCGAGTCTCCGATGCACGCCCTCGTCTCGGCGACCCGGGACAACGCCCGCGTGCTGCGGATCGACGGCGAGGTCGGCACGATCGAGCCCGGCAAGGTCGCGGACCTGACCGTGTTCGGGAGCGACCCGCTGGCGGACCCGCTCGTCTTCGACGACCCCGGCCAGGTCGAGGTCGTGGTCCAGCGCGGCCGCGTCGTCAAGGACATCCGCTGATCCCTCCCGACAGGCAGAAGGGAACCCCCGTGCCGTTCCGATATCCCGAGACCCGCACCGTGGACGACGTCGTCCGGGTGGCCGGCGTCGACTTCCCCGACCCGTACCACTGGCTGGAGGAGCGCACCGCGGAAGTCGACCGGTGGCAGGACGAGCAAGCCGAGCTGGCCGACGCGTACGTCCGGGACTGGCCGCACTTCGACACGCTGCGGCAGAGCGTCCGGCACTTCTTCACCGCACGGTCCGGATCGTATCCCTCGCCGGCCGGGCGGCGCTGGGTGCGCAGCGAGATCCCCGATGGCGCGACGCAGGCGCGGGTGGTGCTCTCCGACGAGCGCTTCGGCGACGGCGAGGTGCTCTTCGACGCGGCCGAGGAGAACCCGGAGCGGCCGCCGTTCGTCTCCTGGGTGACCGCTTCGCCGGACGGCCGGTACGTCGCCGTCGGTGTCTGCGACGACGGCAGCGAACGCAACACCATCCGCCTGATCGACGCCGAAAGCGGCGAACGGCTGCCCGCGCCTGCCCAGCCGCTGCTCGACAACTGGACCGGCGGCGCGCGGTGGCTGCCCGATTCCAGCGGGTTCGTGTTCACCGGCATGGTGGGCGCGAACACCGACCTGCAGCACGAAGTCCTGCTGTACCGCCCCGACTCGGGGCAGGCCACGAAGGTCGACGCGCCGTGGCTGCCCGACCAGGACTACCGGACCGTGGTGTTCTCCACCGACGGGAAGCGCGCGATCGCCGTCCAGCACCTGCTGGCGCCGATCCCGGTCGCGGTGGCCGACCTGGACGGCTCCCCCGAACCGGCCTGGCGGCCGTTCATCACCGACGCGTCCGTCGGCAGCCTGTACGGGCACCTCGTCGGCGACCGGTGGATCGCCGTCTCCGACTTCGGCGCGCCCCGCGGCCGGGTGGTCGCGATCGCGCTGGACAACCCCACGCCCTCGGACCCGTCGACCTGGGATGAAGTAGTGCCCGAATCCGGCGTCGCGCTCCGGTCGGTGACACCGGTCGGTGGTCACCTCTACGTCCTCGGGCTGGACGACACCTACAGCCAGGTCCGGATCTTCACGCTCGACGGCGAGCTCACCGGGCACGTGCCGCTGCCCGGGCGCGGAGCGGTGGTCGAGCTGCCGTTCCCGTTGATGGCACTGTACCCCGAAGGCCTCGACGACGAATACGCCTTCGCCTTCACCTCCCTGACGACGTCGGCCGGCTACTACCGGCACCGACCCGGGTCCACTTTGGACACGCTGTTCGCGCCCCGGACGTCCATTCCGGACGCCGTGGTCGAAGACGGCTGGGCCACGTCACCGGACGGGACCCGGGTCCCGTACCACCTCGTCCGGCGCGAGGACGTGCGGCTCAACCGCCCCCGGTCGACGCTCGTCTTCGGCTACGGCGGGTTCAACGCGCCGTGGCACCCGGTCTTCCTCGGCCCGATGTCGTCCTTCGTGGACGGCGGCGGCGTCCTGGTGCACGTCCACCTGCGGGGTGGCGGAGAGTTCGGCCGCGAGTGGTGGGAACAGGGCCGGCAGAAGAACAAGAAGAACTGCTACGAGGACCTGCACGCCATCGCCGAGGACCTCGTCGCCACCGGGGTCACGAGTCCCGGCCTGCTCGCCGTGGTCGGCGGGTCCAACGGCGGGCTGATGGCCGGGGCGGCCGCCATGCTCCGGCCGGCGCTGTGGGCGGTGTCCGTGCCGCGGGTCCCGTTCCTGGACGCCATCGGGGCGACCCGGCAGGGGTACGGGCGCTACATCGTCAACCTCGAGCTGGCCGACCTCGACGACCCGGACGACGTCCGGCGGCTCGCGTCGCTTTCGCCGTACCACCTCGTCCGGGACGGCGTCGACTACCCCGCGATCTACCTCGACGCCGGCGACACCGACCCGCGGTGCCCGCCGTGGCACGCCCGCAAGTTCGCCGCTCGCGTGCAGGCCGCGACCGCCGGCCCGAACCCCGTCCTGCTGCGGGTCTGGCGCGACGTCGGCCACGGCTGGGCCACGGACAAGGACGTGGCCATCGAGGAACACACCTCGTGGCTCGCCTTCGTTATGAAACAGCTGGGCGTGACGCCCCGGCACCCCGAGCGCCGACCAACCACCCGAGGAGGACCATGACCACCGCTACGGCAACCGGCCAGGGCCGGGTCGGCCCGAAGGAGCCCGTGACCGGCCGACAGGCCGTGGCTTCGAGCCAGCACCGGATCGTCACCGACACCATGCTCGACACGCTGCGCGCGGGCGGCAACGCCGTCGACGCCGCGATCGCCGGCAACCTGGTGCAGGCCGTCGTCCAGCAGGACATGACCAACCACACCGGAACGGTCACCGCGCTCGTCTACGACGCGAAGACCGGCGAAGTCGCCGAGCTGAACAGCATGGGCACGATCGTGCCGGGCCTCGCGCCCTTCGCCCCGATCCCGATGGGCAAGAGCCTCTACGCGGCGGCGCCGGGACGCCGCGCGCCGTCGCGCCGGGCTTCATGCCGGGTATGAAGGCGCTCTACGAGCGTTTCGCGACCCTCCCCTGGGCCCGGCTGTGCGAGTCCGCGGTCCACTGGGCCGAAGAAGGCCACGAAGTGACGTCGTTCGAGCACCTCGTGATGGCGCAGACCGTCGACTTCTTCCTCTACACCGAGTCCGGCCGCAAGCACTTCACGCCGAATGGGCACCTGCCGCAGGTCGGCGACCGGTGGGCGTCGCCGGAGCTGGCCGAGACGATGCGCCTCCTCGCGGCCGAAGGCCCGGACCACTTCCTGACCGGCAAGTGGGCGCAGGACTTCGTGGCGCGCGGCAACGAGCTCGGCTGGGGCGTGAAACTGGAGAACCTGACGGCGATCCCGCCGCGGTGGTCCTCAGGGCACCGGTGGGAGCACAAGGGTTCCACGGTCGTGCAGCAGTCGGCACCCGAGCGACAGGGCATCTACTGCCAGATCGTGCTGGGCATCCTCGACGAGCTCGACATCACTTCGATCGGGCACTGGTCGGACAACGCCGAGGCGCTCTACTACCTCGCCCACGCGTTGCGCCGCGCCACGCTCGAGACGGGAATCCTCAACGACCCCGGCGTCTTCGGCGACACGACCGGCCCGCTCACCTCGCCCGCGCTGATCAAGGGCTTCGCCGACATCCTGCGCAACGCCAAGGCGCGCGTCGACCTCTCCGAGCACGTCAAGCTGACCCGCGGGGTGCCCGCCATGGCCGCTTCGGGGGCGTCCAAGCAGCCCGCCGGCAGCTGCGAGCTGACCGTCGTCGACGAGCACGGCAACTGGGTGCAGATGATGAACACGCTGCAGAGCGGCGGCATCCCCGGCGAGGTCGTCGGCGGCGTGCCGATGGTCGGCAGCCACGCGATGAACAGCCTGCTCTCCCCCATCGAGGGCTGGGTGGCCGGCGGGGGCCGGATGCGCTCGATCCTGTCCAACACGATGGTCCTGCGCGACGGAAAGCCGTGGCTCTCCCTGGGTTCGCCGGGCAACGTGCCCATGTCGCCGACAACGCGCCCGGCGAACTCCTGCCCGCGGCCCGAGCTGCCGCGCGGGTTCGGGCTGAGCACCGCGTAGCCCTGCTCCACCAGCAGCGGAACCCACGCGTAGCGCATCGACCAGGAGTTCTGGTACGCCCGGATCGGGCCGCCGTGGATGCTCATGACCAGCGGGAACGGACCGTCGCCCGCCGGACGGCACAGGATCCCGTCGATCTCCAGCCCGTCCGGCGCCGTCCAGGTCACGGCCTCGGCCGAACCCGCCACCGAGCGGAGGAACTCGGTCCCCGGGTGAGCCACCGACGCGAGCGGCCGCGAACCGCTCAGCACCAGCCGCGGCGCCAGCTCGTAGGAGGTCCTGCACGGTCAGGACGCGGCCGTCCGCCGTGAACGCGCCTTGCGGGAGAAACCCGCCGGCACAGCACGACAGCTCCGTCGACAACACCTCTTCGACCTCGCCGTCGGGAATCGCGACGACCCCGGCGACCGAATCGAGCCGGCGCAGCCCGACGTAGCCGAGGCGCTCGGAGTCGATCCACTCCAGCTGCGTGACGTCTGTGCCCCGCGTGTCGATCCGCCGCACGGCCCCGGTCGCCGCGTCGACGAGCAGCACGTCCCCCGCGACCAGCCACCGGTCGCTGCAGACGGCCTCGACCACCGTCACCCACCTGCCGTCCGGGGAACCGGTCGGCAGCCCCAGCTGCACATCGCTGCCGAGCAGCTTCCGGGCATCCCCGCTGAGGTCGATCAGGCTCAGGTGCGCGGTGTACCACCCGTCCTCCCCCGGTGCGCCGGACGGATCGTCGCGACCCGGCCGGGACCGCACCACCCGGCTTCCCAGCAGTTCAGCCCCGCCGGGGACACCTGAGCCAGCTCGCCGGTCGCGACGGTGTAGACCCACAAGCTCCGCCACCCGGCGTCGTTGGTCCCGTCCTCGACCTCCGGGAACCACGCGGGCCGCTCCCGGACCTGCTTCGAGTACGTGCCCGATCCCTGCCCGCGGGAGAGGTCGGCGCCGAGCCCGGCCACCCCGAGTAGCACCTTGCCTCCGTCCGGCGACCAGTGGGCGTACTCGACCGTGCCGGGAACGTCCGGTGCCGGCCGCGCCTCGTCGAAGCGGTCGCCGTCGAGCAGGTACAGCGGTTTCGGCGTCGAAGGCCACCTCGGGTTCGACGGCCTGTTCCAGTTCTCGCCGTTCCGGTTCGCCGTCCACATCCCCGCTCATGTGACGCTGAAAGCGTTCGGCGTCGGCGCCTTCGGCATCGACCTCGACTTCCAGCTCGAAGGACCCGCACCCTGGCGCGCTCGAGCGGATCATCAACATCGAGTTCCAGAACCCGCCAGCTGCTCCTTCGGTCCCGAGCCGCTGGCCACCCATCGTGGCCCAGCTCGCCGGCCACGATGGCGACTTCGCCAAGGACACAGTCGCAGCCCAGTGGGCCGGAACGTCGGCCGCCGAACTCAGGCGAACTCTGGACGCCGACCCGTTCAACCTCCCGCAGCAGCGCCCCCGGGTCTCCGACGGTCCTCGGCCCCGCGACTGGTGGATCAAGGACCTGCGCGAGGCCGCCGACCGACTCCGAGCGCAGTGACCGCGAGTAACAGCACCGGGCTCTCGGCAGACAGCCGGGAGCCCGGTTGCGCCTGGACCACCGGCGTGGACCAGGCGTATGGACCGCTGGTCCACCCTGGTCCGCATGGACCAGGGTGGACCAGGGCGGTCCAAACGCTGACCTGCCTAACGCATCTGGTCCACCTGGTCCAGCACCAGTCGACTATCGCCGGCCGCCACCGCGTGTTCGACTGTCACGTGCGTTGGCCTTCAATCAATGATGGAAAATCCGTGGCAACAGTCGCCAGCATTCGCGGGTCAACCGACCGGTCACTGCGCGTCCTCGCCGATGTCCTCGTACCAGAGGCGGGGATTGGCCTCGATGAAGTCGGCCATCAGCCTGGTGCACTCGGGGTCGTCGAGGAGCACGACCTCGACGCCGTTCCCGGCCAGCCAGTCGTGGCCGCCGTGGAAGTTCCGGGCCTCGCCGATGACGACCCGCCCGATCCCGAACTGGCGCACCAATCCGCTGCAGTACCAGCAGGGCGACAGCGTGGTCACCATGGTGGTCCCCGCGTAGGTGCGCTGCCGCCCGGCGTTGCGGAAGGCCGCCGTCTCGCCGTGTACCGACGGGTCGTCGTCCTGCACCCGGCGGTTGTGGCCGCTCCCGAGCACTTGCCCGTCAGCGCCGATCAGCGCGGCACCGATGGGAATTCCGCCCTCGGCGAGCCCCGCCTTCGCCTCGTCGGCCGCAACGGCCAACCAACGCCAGTAGTCCACTTCGGACACTTCCCACCTCGCACGTTCGCGGCTGGGCGAGGGGCACCCGCGACCCCGGTTGCGGGTGCCCCTCGCCTGCTTCGACTGGTCAGCTCGGCACCCGCAGCAGGGCGCAGTACATCGCGTCGGTCCCATGACGGTGCGGCCAGAGCTGCACGCCCGGCCCGTCGCCCAGGTCCGGCACGTCCGGGAAGTACTGACGCGCATCCAGCTGCTCGACCCCGGTGCGGCGCACGACGTCGGACACCACGCCCGCGGTCTCCGGCAGGTGCGGCGAGCACACGACGTACGCCACCACGCCGCCCGGGCGGGTCAGCTTGATCGCCGAGATCAGCAGGTCGCGCTGCAACTTCGTTAGCTCCCCGACGTCCGACGGCTGCCGCCGCCACCGCGCCTCCGGGCGACGCCGCAGCGCTCCCAGCCCGGTGCACGGAGCATCCACCAGCACGCGGTCGAAGCCGGGCTCCAGGCCAGGGTCGCGGCCGTCGGCCACGTGCACCGACACCGAGAGCCCCTCGGTGGCCTTGCGCACCAGGTCAGCGCGGTGCGGCGCCTGCTCGACGGCGTCGAGCGAGCCGCCGTCGAGGGTGACCAGCGAACCGAGCAGGTTGGCCTTGCCGCCGGGCCCGGCGCACAGGTCCAGCCAGCGCAGGTCCGAGCCCTCGACCTCCGGCCGGGTCAGCGCGAGCGCCGCCAGCTGGCTGCCTTCGTCCTGAACCGAGGCGAAGCCCTCCTGCACCGGCTCCAGGTCGCCGGGGTCGCCCGCGCCCGCCTCCAGCCGCACCCCGTACGGCGAGTACGGCGCGGGGTCGCCGCCGGTGATCGCGGCGAGCTCGTCGGCGCTGATCTCGCCAGGGCGCGCGGTCAGGTGCACCGCCGGCCGGGCGTCGTCGGCGGCCAGCGCCGCCTCCAGCTCGTCGACGCCGAGCGCATCCGCGAAGGCCTGCGCGATCCACCGCGGGTGCGCGTACCGCATCGCGAGGTGGCCGACCTGGTCCTCGGCGCGCGCCGGGGCAAGCTTGTCGACCCAGTCCTGCTCATCGGACTCGGCGGCGCGGCGCATCACGGCATTGGCGAAACCGGCCAGCTTGGAGCCGTTCTCGAACCGCACGATGTCCACAGTGGATGCGACGGCGGCGTGCGCCGGGATCCGGGTGCGCAGTAGCTGGTAGACCCCGAGCCGCAGGGCGTCGAGCAGCTTCGGGTCCAGCTCGGCCAGCGGCCGGTTGCTGCACTCGTCGATGACGGCGTCCAGCAGGCCCTGCGCCCGGCAGGTGCCGTAGGTCAGCTCGGTGGCCAGCGCGGCGTCCCGGCCGGTGATGCGGCGCTGCTTGAGCAGCGGCGGCAGCGCCAGGTTGGCGTAGGCGTCGCGCTCCCGCACCGCTCGCAGCGTCTCTACCGCGGCGAGGCGCGCCGGGTCGATATCCGCCGGCCGGGCCGGGGTGGACTTGCGCTGCGGCGGGCGGGCCTTTGCCGGCCGGGACGGCCGGTGGCGGCGATCGTTCACTTGAGCCGTTCTCCTTGCTCGATACGGGTTCCGCGGGCCCAGTCGGTGGCGGCCATCCGCTTCTTCCCGGCCGCCTGCACCTCGCCCAGCGCGACCGCCGACGTCCCGGTGCCGACCAGCACGCGCCGCCGCTCCACCCGGATCTCGCCGGGGGCCAGGCCATCTTCCACGTCGTCCACGATGGACACCGGGCCGAGCTTGAACCGCTCGTCGCGCAGCAGCGCCCAGGCGCCGGGATCCGGGGTGACCGACCGGATCAGCCGGTCCACCGCGGCGGCCGGGGCGGCGAAGTCGACCTTGGCGTCCTCGACGGTCACCTTCGGCGCGTAGCTGGCGCCGTCGTTCGGCTGCTCCTCGGCGCGCAGCGTGCCGTCCTCGATGCCGTCCAGGGTGGCGGCCAGCAGGCCGGCACCGGAGACCGCGAGCCGGTCCAGCAGCTCACCGGCGGTGTCGGTGGCGCGCAGTTGCTCGGTCACCACGCCGTAAACCGGCCCGGCGTCCAGCTCGGGCACCAGCCGGAAGGTGCTGGCCCCGGTGAATTCGTCGCCGTGCTTGATGGCCGCCTGCACCGGGGCGGCGCCGCGCCACGCGGGCAGCAGCGAGAAGTGCAGGTTCACCCAGCCGAACTTCGGGATGGCCAGCGCCTTCTCCCGCAGCAGCGCGCCGTAGGCCACCACCGGGCAGCAGTCCGGGGCCAGCTCCTCCAGCCGCTGCAGGAAGTCCGGGGCGGCGGCGCGGGCTGGGGTGAGCACCTCGATGCCGTGCTCGTCGGCGAGGGCCCCGACGGGGGAACGCACCAGCTTGCGGCCGCGCCCGGCCGGGGCGTCCGGCCGGGTGATCACCGCGGCGACCTCGTGCCGGTCGGAATCCAGCAACGCCTGCAGCGCGGGGACCGCGGGGGCGGGCGTGCCGGCGAAGACCACGCGCATGTCAGCGACCCCCGAACAGCGGGTGCGGGCTTTCCTTGATCACCGGCGCGTTGCCGTCGAACCACGAGGCCTGGCGGATCTCGCGCAGCGCGGCCTTGCGGGTCTGCTCGTCGAGCCGGTCGACGAACAGCACGCCGTCCAGGTGGTCGGTTTCGTGCTGGACGCACCGGGCGAGCAGGTCGGTGCCCTCGACCTCGACCGGTTCGCCGTGCATGTTCCAGCCGCGGGCCACCACGTGCTTGGCGCGCAGGCAGTCCCAGTACATGCCGGGTATGGAGAGGCAGCCCTCCTGGCCGAACTGCTCCTCGTCGTCGACCGCCGTCCACGTGGGGTTGACCAGGTGCCCGGCGAACCCGTCGCAGTGGTAGGTGAAGACCCGCAGGCCGACGCCCAGCTGCGGCGCGGCCAGTCCGGCGCCGCCCCGGTCCTGCATGGTGTCCCACAGGTCCTGAACGAGGGTGCGCAGCTCCTTGTCGAAGTCGACCACCTCATCGGCTTTGGTGCGCAACACGGGGTCGCCGAAGAGTCTGATCGGCTGGACGGTCACTTGAACTCCCTGGGATGTCGACGTCGACGATTGGCGACCCGACGAGTCTAGTCGTCGCCCGGTCCAGGTCGCCTGCGTGGGAGTTCCGCCGCAACGGCGCCGCGCCACCGGCCGTCGCGCGCCGGTTTCCGCTGGTCAAACGCCGTGAGCGCTTTTGGGTGCCATGGCGCCCAAAAGCGCTCACGGGTAGCTGCCGGGCGAATCGCAGCCTCAGCGGGTCGGGACCACCACGGCCGCCGCGCCGCCGCCGCGGCGTTCGCGCTCGGCCGCCGCGACCCAGCGGCCGTCGGGCAGCCGTTCGACGCCCGTCGCCGAGCCGATCTCGCCGGTCGTCCTGAACTGGTGGCCGATGGCCTTCAACTTGTCCGCCTCCGGCTGGGCCAGGAATCCCGGCTCCGCCTCGGTCTGCGCGGCGTTGCGCTGCGAGGCGCGGGGCTCCGCGATGGCGTCCACCAGCGACAGCCCGCGGTCCAGGCGGCCGGTGAGCACCTGCAGGACCGTGGTGATGATCGTCGCGCCGCCCGGGCTGCCGGCCGCCAGCAGCGGCTTGCCGTCCTGCAGCACGATCGTCGGGCTCATCGAGCTGCGCGGGCGCTTGCCCGGACCAGGCAGGTTCGGGTCCGGCTGGCCGGGGGTGACCGGGGTGAAGTTGAAGTCGGTCAGCTCGTTGTTCAGCAGGAAGCCACGACCGGGCACCACGATCCCGCTGCCGCCGGTCTGCTCGATGGTCAGCGTGTAGGCCACCACGTTGCCCTGGGCATCGGCCACGGTCAGGTGCGTCGTGTTCGGCCCCTCGTACGGCTCGACGCCGCCGGAGGTGCCCGCCTGGCAGCCCTGCGGGCTGCGCGGATCGCCGGCCGCGACCGGCGTCTGCAGCACGGCGTCGTCGCTGATCAGGCAGGCTCGGGAGGCCGCGAACTCCTCGCTGAGCAGTTCGTCGGTGGGCACGTCGTTGAACTCCGGGTCGCCCACCCAGCGGTTGCGGTCGGCGAAGCCGATCTTGCTCGACTCCAGGAACCGGTGCAGGTACGCGGTCTTGTCGGCGCCGGCGAGGTCGGTACGCTCCAGGATCTTCAGCGCTTCGCCGACGGTCGTGCCGCCCGAGCTGACCGGGGCCATGCCGTAGACGTCGAGCCCGCGGTAGGTCACGTGGGTCGGCGCCTGCTCGTTGGTCCGGTAGTCGCTCAGGTCGTCGACCGTCATGCCACCGGGACGAACCTGGCGGTTCGCGGCCGGGTCGGCCGGCGGCTGGTTCACCGCCTTGACCACGTCGGCGCCGATCTCGCCGTTGTACAGCGCGCGGATGCCTTCGGTGGCCAGCGCCCGGTAGGTGCGGGCGAGGTCGGGGTTGCGCAGCACGCTGCCGACCTCGGGGAGCTTCCCGCCCGGCAGGAACAGGTCGCGGGTCGCCGGGAAGGCGCTGAAGCGCTCCTGGTTCTCCTCGGTCTGCTGGCGGAACGTCTCGTCGACGACGAAGCCCTTGCGGGCCAGCTGCTCGGCCGGGCGCAGCACCTCGGCGAGGTCCTTGTTGCCCCAGTGGTCCAGCGCCGCCTGCCAGGTCATCAGGGTGCCGGGCACGCCGACGCCGAGCCCGCTGGTGACCGCCTGGTCGAACGGGATCGGCTTGCCGCTCTCCACGAACATGTCCTCGCGGGCGGCGGCGGGCGCGGTCTCCCGCCCGTCGATCGTCTCGACCGCGCCGGTCTTGGCGTCGTAGTGCACGAAGAAGCCGCCACCGCCGACGCCGGCCGAGTAAGGCTCGGTGACGCCCAAGGCCGCAGCGACCGCGACCGCCGCGTCGGTGGCGGTGCCGCCGCGCCGGAGCACCTCGATCCCGGCCTGCGTCGCGTACGGGTCGACGCTGGACACGGCACCGCCGAAGCCGATCGCCTCGGCCTGCTTCGGCGGCTCAGGTGGCCCGCCCGGGGCCGCCTGGGCCATCGGCGCGACAAGGGCGCACGCGGTGATCACACCCAGGGTGAGTCGAACGGGCCTCGCGGGCATCGCCACCTCCAACATCGACAACGCCGCATACTCTGCCCAGTCTGCGCCCCCAATACAACAGCGCCATGGCAAGCTTTTGCCGCGCCGGAGCGCAATTCCGCGAGGAATTCGCGTCCTAGCCCGTCGGGCCGAGGGCGGTGTCGTGGTAGCGGCAGTTGGGGGCCCAGAGCAGGAACGAGTTCATGCCGTTGGCCCGCGCCGCGTTGATCTGCGCCGACACCTCGCCCGGGCCGTAGCTGACGCCGAGGCTGAAGTCCTGCAGCCACGGGATGATCTGCACGTCCGTGCCCTCGACCGCCTTGGCGAACGCCGCCAGCGAACGCACCACGATGTCGTAGGGCTGGGAGTTGGGGTTGCCGACGCCGAACTCCCCCGGAGCCCAGTGCGACGGGTACACCATCGGCGAGACGTAGTCCACGTACCGCGAGATCTGCCGGATGTCCTGGGCGATCTCGGTCGGCCGGTCCACCGAGATGCCGAACACCGACGCGCCCAGCAGCGCGCCCCGCGACCGCACCTCGGTCTGGGTCTGCCGCAGGAAGTCGGCGATCGCGGCCTCCGGCGTGGTGGTCAGGCCCGGGATGCGCATCTGCTCGATGTGCCCGTCGGGCCGCCGCACGTAGTCGTAGAGGACGTCGTCGAAGCCCAGCTCGGCGGCTTCGGCGGCGAGGTCGATGTTGTACCGGACGACCACGGGATCGGCGAAGTTGGTGAACGCGTAGCTGCCGTAGGCGCCGCTGGTCCAGGGCTGGCCGGCGGCGGTCTGCACGACCCGCTCCGGGTGTCCCCCGTGCCAGGACGCCGCGCCCAGCACCGGGTCCTTGAAGGCGACCAGCCGACCGACCACCCGCACGCCCAGGCCGTGCAACTGGTCGAGGACCTGCCTCGCGTTGTAGTAGCCCTTGACCGCGCCGAGCTGGTGGGCCATCGGCACCGCGGAGTCGTAGACGACCTCGCCGCTCTCGTCCTTGAGGTCCAGCTCGACGGTGTCGATCTTGCCTTGCCGGGCCATCTCCAGGACGGGTTCGCGCAGCGAGCCGCTGGTCCAGGCCAGCCCGGTCAGGTGCACCGCGCGCATCCCGGCGTGTCTGATGTGGACGGTCATGGTCCGCTCGGCCCGGTTGCCCGCCGCGTCGGTCGCGACCACCTGAACCTCCCGGTCCGGCCGGTCGACGACCGCGCTGAACCCGCCCTGCGGATCGGGCACCGCGGGCTTGCCGGCCACCTCCACCCGGGTGGCGTCCTGCACGGTCCCGGTGACCGTCACCGGCTTGTCCGGCCCGTCCGGCCGCAGCGAGTCCTCGACCTGCAGCACAGGCGGCACACTGTCCACTGTGAACATCCGGGTGATGGTGACCGAACCGAGCCAGGACGGGCTGCGCGGCACCACGACGCGCAACTCGTGCGGCCCGTCCGGCACGCCCGCCACCTGCACCGCTCGTGCGCCTTGCTGGTCGACCGTCGGAACTTCCCTGCCGTCGATCAGTACGCGCACCCCATCGGTGCTGCCGGTCCGGATCTGGATCGAACCCACCTCGGCGGGCACGATCGGATGGTCCGGTAACCCTGCGATTTCAACGTCCTCCGTGGACATGGATCTCAGCAGCAGGAAGCCGAGAAGCAGCACCACCAGGCTGCCCACCACGACCACGACAGATTTGGGCATGTCGGCCGGCACCGACTTGGCGCGGGCCGTGCTGGAACCAGCATCCGTCATCGCTTTCGCCTCCTCGACCTCAGGCGAACTCGCGCGGCTGCACGAAATTCGATCAAGTTCTCGCCGGCCGCGATGACCGACAGTTCCACCTTCGCAGCCGGAGCGCGGAAGATCAATGACCACTTGGAGTATCCACAGTAGGGAGCCGATCTTCTACGTTGGTGGGGATGCGATCAGCAATGCGGAACGTTCGCGTCGGCGGCGTGGCGACGGCGGCGGTCCTGCTCGCGGTCTGCGCGGGGTGCAGCGGCGAAACCGGCCCGGCGCAACCCAATGCGGTCGTCCAACCGCCCGCGCCACCTCCCGCTCCACCGCCCGCTCCACCCCCGCTGCCGGCACCGGAATCGGTGCGCGCCAACGAGCTCGGCGACGTCCCGGTGCTCATGTACCACCGGATCACCCCCACGCCGAACAGCGTTTACGACCGCACACCGGAGGATTTCCGCGCGGAACTGGAGCGGCTGGCCGCCGAGGACTACGTGCCGGTGACCGCAACCGAATACGCCACCGGCCGGAGCGACGTCCCGGCCGGCAAGCACCCGGTGGTGCTCACCTTCGACGACGGCTCGATCAGACAGTTCACATTGGACGGTGCGGGCGAGCCGGCGGCGGGCACCGGCATCCGCATCCTGCTCGACGTCGCCGCCGCGCATCCAGGTTTCCGCCCGGTGGCGACCTGCTACGTCAACGATCCGCCGTTCGAGGAACCCACCGGTCGGCGCACCCTGGCCTGGCTGCACGAGCACGGCTTCGAGATCGGCAACCACACGCTCGACCACGCCAACCTCGGCCGCACCCCGGATGCCGAGGTGCGGCACCAGATCGCCGGGATGCAGCGGTTCATCACCGGTGCCGTGCCGGGCGTGCAGGTCCGGTCGATCGCGCTGCCGCTGGGCGTGCACCCGAAGAACGAGCGGCTGGCGGCGGACGGCTCGGCCGACGGGGTCGACTACCACCACGACAGCGTCATGCTGGTCGGTTCCAATCCCGCGCCGTCGCCGTGGTCGGCGGACTTCGACCCGGCCAACGTGCCCCGGATCCGCTCGCAGGGCACGACCGGTCAGGACGCGCAGTACGGCTCCACGGCGTGGCTGGACAAGCTCGCCGCCGACCCGGATCGCCGCTACACCTCGGACGGCGATCCGAACCGGATCTCCGCCCCGGCCGACCGGAAGACCGCGCCGTCGGCCGCGGTCGGCGCGCGGCTCTACGAGTACTGAGCCAGCCATTCCTCGCGGGTCGCCGCGTGTTCGACGTCGCCCCGCTCGGCACCTTCGATCGGACCGCCCGGCCAGTCGTTCCAGCACACCCCCAAAATCCGGCCACTGATTTTCCAACCACCCGGGCAGAACGGCAGACCTACTGGCCGCGGCCCGGCGAGGATTGTGCGCGCGCAGCGGGTCGCCGACGATGGGCGACATGGTTGAGTTTCGGTTCCGCGGAGCGGAAGCGGGCGCGGCGGAGGTGCACGATCGGTCCGAAGTGCACTGGATCCGCGAAGACACCTGCATGCGCTGCCGGCACACCCCACCACCCGCCTGTGACCACCCGGGGGCGGTGCAATTTCGCGAGAAATTGACCGTCACCCGGGTGAACGCCAATTTCTCGCGAAATTGACACCCCTCGCCCAACCGAAGGAGAACCACCGATGTTCTGGATCCAGCTCGGCACGTTCGTCCTGTTCAACCTCCTGATCCTCGCCATGCTCACCACCCAACTGCCGACCAGAGACATCGCGTTCTCCACGGGCCAGCACGCCGAGGCGGCGACGGCGCCTACGCGGTCTGGCACCTCATAGCCGACATCGAAGCCGAAACCCACGCCGCCGAAGAACCGGACGCCAGGAGCGAACATCCCCACATACCAACGAGATTCCCCACCACAGACCCCGACGACCCCAGCGACCTCGACGAGCCGACCAGGCGGCACCACCTGCGTGCCTGAACAGCTCGTGAGTGCTCCTTCCGGCTCTTACCGGAACGAACACTCACGAGACCTGGCCTCCCCAGCCGCTCGCGCTGCGTCGCTTCCCGATCCACTCGCCCCGAATGGCGACACACCATCACCGCGACGTGTACACCATACGTAGCGGCGTGATTACAAGATCCCATCAGATGCGGAGAGCCCCCAATGCAGCAAATGCTGCCGAATTCAAGGATCTCGTTGACGTGCACGGCACCGGAAACGTCCTTGAGCTACCGAAGGAGATGAGGAGGTACCGGACCGTGGAGTTCACTGGCTACCGCTACGGTTCGCGGCAAGACGACACGCTGGTGACGAACGTGCAAGTCGAGCCGTGCGGCCGAAACCGCACGCTGCCGTCGCCGCCGAGGTGCTGAGTCTGGCTCTGGAAGCCGAATGATCAGCCCTACAGCATTTCCAGGGGATCCATGCGGACTTGGAGTTCTGCGGCCTTCCGGGCCGCCCGGACGGCTTGGGCCGCGTGGAGGGAGCCCGCCAGGGCTCGGCCTTCGGACCGGTCGACGCGGACGATCAGGCGTTCCCGCTCCGAACTGCCGTCCTCGTCGACCTCACCCAGCGGCACCGGGCCGAGGACTTCGGCGGTCGCAGGCAGGTCCGCCGAATCCAGCAGGGCCTCGATCGCCTCCGGCTTGCCGTCCACCGCGGCGACGCGGCGGGCCGGCGGGAAGCCGAGCTCCGCGCGCTCGGCGAGTTCCAGGGATGCGAACCACACCGGGTCCCAGCGCACCAGTGCTTGCACCGGTTGCAGCGACGAATCGGCCATGACCACCACCCGCCCACCATCGCGGGCGGGCCGGACCAGCGCTGCCGCCGCGAACCACAGCCGCAGCGCCGTCTCGGCCGCGCGGAGCTCGGGGCGGCCCAGCAGGGTTCGGCCGTCCAGCAGCAGCGCCGCGCCGTAGCCGCCTTCGGCGACCGGCTCGGCACCTGGGGTGCACACGATCAGCGCCGGCTTCGCCGGCACCTTCGCCAAGATCTCGCCCGCACCGGAGGTCCGCACCGACACGTTGCTGAACGCTCGCCCGAGCTCCTCCGCGGTGCGGCTGGCGCCGACCGCTACGGCGCGCAGCCGCCGCGAGCCGCAGGAGCTGCACTTGAACGCCGCTTCCGCGGCTCCGCACCAGCTGCACGCCGTCGGCTTCGGCGCTCCGTCTTCGCTGCCTCCCGGCAGCGCCAGCGGCCCCGCGCACCGGCGGCATCTCGCTCGCTCGCGGCAGTCGCCGCACGCGAGCGCCGGCACGTAGCCGCGCCGCGGCACCTGCACCAGCACCGGCGCTCCCGCGCCTAGCGCGGCTCGCGCCGCTTCGAAAGCCACCGACGGCAGCCGCGCTGCGCGCGCCGCCGGGTCGCGGGCCAGTTGGGTGTCGTCTTCGCCGATCGCGGTCACCCGCGGCGCCGCTGCCCGCACTTCCGTGCGGTGCGCGACCAGTTCGTGCGCCCAACCGGATTCGGCCAGCAGTGCCGCTTCGGCGGTTCGGGCGAATGCTCCGACGATCAGCGCCGCTCCCGCCGCGTGTGCGCGTTGGGTCAGCACGTCGCGGGTGTGCGGGTAGGGCACCTGCGGGTAGCTGTGCAGGTCGTCGCCGTCGTCCCAGACCGCCGCGAAGCCCAGGTCGTGGACCGGGGCGAACATCGCCGCGCGGGTTCCGATCACGACGCGCACCGCGCCGCGCAGCACGGCCAGCCAGCGGCGGTAGCGCATCGACGGGGCGAGATCGGCGGCTAGGGCGACGACGCCTTCCTCCCCGAGGAGCGCCGTGCAGGCGTCTTGTAGTCGTTGCAGGTCTCGGTGGTCGGGTACGACGATCAGCGCGCCGCGTCCGGCCGCCGCCGCGGTGGCGGCGACTTCGGCGAGGCGGGTGGGCCAGTCCTCGCCGGGTAATGCCTGCCAGACCGCCCGAGCCGATCGCCCCGCGTCCACAGCGTCCAAAAAGGACGTTCCGTGCTGGTAGCGGGCCCAGGCTCCGGCCGTGGGCCTGGGCGGCGGTGGTCCGGGTTCGCGGGGGGCGGATTTCTCCGCCGCGGCGTGCCGGGGTGGGATCGCCAGGCGCACCACGTCGGTGAGCATCCCGCCGTAGCGGGTGGCCACCGCGCGGGCCAACTCCAGTAGCTGCGGGCTCAGCACCGGTTCCGGGGAGGGGATCCGCTCGACCCAGGACAGGGTGCCCTGGAAGTCGGTGGTCTCGTTGCGCTCCAACAGGTAGCCGTCGACCAGCTTGCCCCGGAAGCGCACCCGCACCCGGCAGCCCGGCACCGCCTCGGCGTCCAGCCGGTCTGGCACCAGGTAGTCGAACGGGCGGTCCAGGTGCACCGGCAGCGGGACGTCGACCAGCACGCGGGCCACCGGTCGGGTCGCCGCCGCGGTCCGCTCTGCTGTCTCCCCCTTCCGCTTCCGGGGTTGTGCACCTGCCATGTCTCTTCTCTACCAGAGCACCCGGACCCGGCCGTCAACAGCACGTCAGAACGGACTCCCCGGGCGTCAGGACCTCGTCCGGACATCGGTGGCGGGGACCGCCCGGGCGTAGGCGGGACCGCCCGGGCGTAGGCGGGGCCCCGCGTCTGATTAGCTGCTGGTCGGGGTCGTCATCGGGGCCCCGGGCAGCGCACACAACTGCACCGCAAGGGCCCAAGCGGTTCCCGACGCCGCGTGCCGACCGGCTCAGCCGATCCCGATCGTCCGATCCGAGCGTGAAGTAGCGGATCAGCTCTCCTCACCGGAGGCGCTCACGGCCGGTCATCTGGTCCACACCGACGACAGCGGAATCAACATCAAGACCCGAGCACCTGACCAGGGCGTACAGAGCTAAGCGTTGTTTGTTCGCCAGTCCGGGACGCCAGGGCGCGCCAGGCCTTCTCGACCTTCCGCATCCCAGGCAACCTGTCCGCGACCCACTGCAAATCCGTTGAGGTCCAGGCTCCCTGCCGTACCATGCGTTTCGCAGCTTCGATGTTCCGTGCATACTTACCGCCCGGATCGAATCCCCGCGGCATCATCTTCAAATGCTGTTCCATTCGGCCCGCCAACTCGGCCACCTCCGCAACCGCAGCCAGGTTACGATCCAGCCACACGGACTCCGGCAAATCAAGCAACTCCGCCACTCGCGGCAACTGGCCATCCAGCCACGCCACCTGCACCGGCCCACCCAGAATGATGTCGGCGGCCGTCGGCTGCGAACCCTCCCCCCGCGACGCGGGCGCTGCGGAACCATCGCCATCGCTGCCCCCCGCGGAGGCGCGCAGTCCGGCAGGCTGAGCCCACCAAGCCACGGCATCGCCCGCGCCCGCCATCACGCCCAACTCCAACGTCGACGCGGGATCGATCCTTCTGCCATCACCCTGGACCGCGTCCACGAAATAGTGCGCCTGCCCGCCTTCAAAGAAGTCACCAGAGGTCAGGAACGTATTCACGTCGTTGCCCGTCACATACTCTGCCCGCAGGACATCCTGCGAGTCCGCCGGCGGCACCCTCAGCACAAGGAAATGAACGTCGTCCCCCGCCCTCTGCTCCATGAACTCCCGCACGGCACCGGGGCCATCGGTCAGCCGAAGCTGCGGGACAACACCCCCGGTGGCCTTCTGGAAGTGCTCACTCGCCGCACCTCCCACAACCCGCCGCAACACACCAGAGTGCAGCATGCCTTTCGCGGCGCGGAGGCTGTCGGCGATTTGTTCCAGCAACTCCGTGGCCGCCTCAGGACCCGGGTCAGGAATCACGATGCCCGAGCCCCGCACCATGGCCTTCGCGACCTCATTGCCGAGCAGTACCTGAACAACGATGTAGTTGACCGAAGCCTTCAGCGACTTCCCCAGTCCATCGATGACCTCTCGCGATTCTGGCCGCAGAGGCGGAACTGGGCCAGCCCAACGAGCGCGAAGGCTCCGGAAGACGTAGTTCACCGCATTCCACTGTGACCGTGCGTCGGACGGGAACTCGCCTCCCTTCGTGGCATCGGCCCACGCGAGACGGCGCTCAGCCTCCCGTATCCAGTTCTCGTTCCACACCAGCCTGAACGGCGCTGGCGGGAGGAGCCCGTCCGCGATGGCCCGCAGAACAGCCAGGCGCAGCTTCCCAGCTCGCTCCGCGTGGGGCTCGAGGACGCCCGCCAGCCACTCCCATACATATTGCTCTTCTACAGGCACGTCGTCGCGGTCGGTCACCTCGATTGCTCTGCCCGGACCGAGGTAACGCACCAGCTCCGAGCTCGAGAGCCGGGCGGCCTCGCGCATCCGCTGCAGAGCGAGTTCGCTGGGCTGGCTACTGCCGTCCAGCCACTCCTGAACCGTGGGTTTGGTATTTGTGGTCACCAAGGCCGCCCGGGCCGGACCGAGGTGGCGCACCAATTCCTGATCCGAGGCTTCGGCCGGAACAGCACCCCCGGCGACGTACTTCACCACATGGCCAAGAGTCCGCGCCCACCCATCCTGCGAGGCCGCCTGCACGCCCCTCCGGGGGTCCAGCTCCCCCTGCGAGGCCGTCTGCAGGCCCTTCAGGGGGCCCAGGCCCAGCTTCCGCAATCGGTCAGCCAGCGCGACCGCCCTCTCCGGCCCGCCGAACGCCGCGACAATCGCGTCCAGCAAGATCCCACGCACCACCGCACGATCACCGCCACGGCCAAGACGCCACTCGCGCACGTCTCCCTGAAAAACGCCGATCGCCTTGGCGACGTCCCCGTCCTCACCGAAGAAGCGCGTGAGGTAGTCAAACTCACGACCGTCCAGGGCATGCACCAACTCATGCAGCACGCTCAGCTCCCGCCGACTGGGCTGCCGGCCTGACACACCGGCACGCTGCGGTGCCGGACCGCCGAGCTCGCGCACCTCCACCCGGATGTTGGGCTTGCTCCCGGCACGCACCACCTGGTCCAGGCCACGGAAGAAGGCCACCGCTTGCCGCAGCTCCTCGCCGTACGCAGCCGCGCTGCGGGTGTCACGCCCTTCCTCGCCCCACCCCCCCAGCCGACGGCTGCGATCGGCCAGGCGCACCATGAACTCACCCAGAGCACGCAACCGCTCCTCGTACAGCGGACCGTCCGGCACCAGGTCTTTGACCAGACTCTTGACCTCCTCCCGCCCGCCGTAGGTGCTGACCACCGACCCGATGATCGCCCGGCGCAACGCCTCGGCATGCCACCCTTCGGGCAGGTAAGACCACATCCGCCACACCCGCGCCGTGGCCTCATCCACCCCCAACGCCTGAGCCAGATACCGGCTCTCGCGCACCCCCGGGTTGACCATATTCATCAACACCGCAGGCCGCCCCTCATCCTCCAAATCCGCGAACAACCCACCCCATTCGACCTCACGGCCACGACGCCACAGCCTCTGATCCGCCAGCCCGTACTCCACCCTGACACCAGCCGGATCCACCACATGCACGAAGAACTCCACCGACTCGCCGATCTTCTCCAACCAGGTACCCTGCGGCAAAACCCCGTTCGGATCCAGATGCTCCGGCACCACCCCCAAATGAGCCGGCGACCCCTGGGTCAGCGGGTCCCACAAGTCCTCCGGCCGCTTGGCGCTATCCGGCCTCGCCCCTTGCGCGTACTCGCCCATCACATACCAGGCGTCGATGCCCTTCTCGACCAACACCGGTGCTTCCGGAATCGACGACCACCCCCTGCCGGCTCTCCACGTCGTCTCCCGCTCCATCACCACCACCACATGGCCCGCAACGCCCAACCAGTCCTGCATCTGCGCGAACGCCACGACATTGTGACCATCAACATCGGCCAACCTCGGCCGCGCAGCCACTCCCGTCGCCGTCCTGAAAGCTTCCAGCGCCGCGCGCCCCTCCCGAGAAACCCCCGCCAAATCCTCCGCGTCCAACACCACACGCCGACCATCCACCACATCCGGCAACGACCCCCGTGACCCACCCTGCACGTACTCCACCTCGCCGCCACCCAACTCAGACCCCGTCCACGCATCCACCCGAGGCCTCAACGGCATCAGCTCACCGAAGGACACCGGGGCGGAATCCACATCGGACAGCCGTGCTGGTTCGCCATCGCGTGTGGTGGCCGCAGACTGCGGGCCCCCGGCCGCCGAGGCCGCCCAAGGCCATGTCGCCTCCGGGGCCACCGCCTGCGGACCGGAGGCCGGAACAGCAGCCGAGGAGTCCGCCAGACCGGCCGGCACCGGAGCACCGGGCCCGCCCACCGGCCTGGGACGAGAACCATCTGCGGCGAACACACCCGGCGCCTCCTCCAGGCGTTGCCCGGCACGCCGTTCGGCCGTGCGGTTCATCGCGATGAGGCGGCTTTCGTCACCCCGAAACCAGAGATCGGCCTCAAAAAGATCCCTCGGGATTGCCTTCGGTTTCTCTGGATGCGGAAGCCAATAAAAGTGCGCGGGCGCGAGCAAGACGATAGCCCGACCTTGGGGAATCACCCTCCCGCCGTCATATGTGCGCGACGGCCCGGTTCTGCAGTCGTCGGTGAACTGCTGCTGTATCTGTTCCGCCGTACCGCCATAGTACGTAACGGACTCGTCATGGGCGTTGACACCCATCTGACGGAGCCACTCGTCCACCGTCAGCGGACGCGCATCGTGATCGTCGCTGTTGGCACTGATGGCCCAGTCCAGCACCCACGACCTCGGCCCGGAACGGGTATGCTCCGTGACCATCGGCGCGACGTGATAGCGAAATTCCACTTTCGCGGGAGTGCCTGGCAACGCCTTTTCTGCATATGGGGAATAAAAGCTCAGAGCAGGTTCGGTGCGGGCAACGAAGATCTTCATCGGCGAGGCGCCCATTCGCACCAGGTCCATCACCCAGGCGTGCGCTCGGAGCCAGCAGCCGTTTTCGGGGTGATCATAACGAACCGGCGTCCTGCCAAGGGAATAGTTTTCGAATGTGGTGGTGTTCTTCAGCTTCTGGTGCCACCCGATTATCTGCTCCATCGAAGTGGCCCGCGAAATGACGTCACCCAAGACGTTCCCGATCGCTTCGTGATAATCACTCCGCAGCTGGATCAAGTCTGTTCGCAAGTCCGAGCCGAACTGGGTCTTGTAAGCCAATTGCACCGCCCAAATCTTGCGTAGCTCACGGTCCAGCGCACGCATCAGGCGCATCGCGGCCTCGAAAGACTGCTCCCGCACCACAGGATCGGACGCCCCCAAACCTGTAGCCACGTGCCCACGAACCGCAGCCGCGTACTCGAACACATCCCGCCGGTGGTACGGCATGTAGCCGAGTCCCGGCGGCACCGAGGTAAACGGCGGCTCAGGATCACCGGTGTCAGGGGAATCAGGCTGCATTCGCAATAACTGTGCCGCATACGCGGCATCCTCCCCGCCGAGGACATCGGCCAACGCCGAATCCAGCTCCCGACCGGTATGTGCCTGGAACGCCCGGTGCAGTCCCTCGACTGCGACCCGCTTTCCCCCCACCGAGCGCAACGCATCCATCACCGAGTCGACATCAATGTCCTTCTGCGACAACAGCTTGTCCAACGTTCGAGCCCGCCACTGCGCCACCGACCCGAACTCCTCCGGTCGGACGGTGGCAAGCGTCGGCGAACCCGCATCCGCCGACCCCGGACGGAAACCGTACGCGCGCGTGCTCTCTTCCAACTGCGCCAGATGCCGCGGCAACAGCCGACCACCACGACTACCCAACCACATCACGCTTTCGTCGCCATACACCCGGTTTCGGCGCGGTATCGCGATCCGCTGGTTCTTGGACACCGGCATGTCGTCCCGATGGAACACACCCCGATCATCGTACCCGGGCCAAAGCTGTTGCGGGGTTTCATCTAGAATTCCCAGGTAGAGCCCCAAGATCCGGGCGAGCTCCGCATCGGAACCCACGGGGTCCATGTTCAGGAGGCTCACCTGCATGCTGCTGTCCTGGGAGATCGCCTGGTGCGCATTTTCCGGATCGTCCGGGAACTCGACCCGCACATGGAACTGCTCGCCCGACGGAAACCGGTAACCCTGGTTGAAATACCGATCAGCCGCAGCGCGTACCTTCTCGACGCACGTCGCGCGATCGATGGACCCCATAAGCGAGTCGGTTTCCAGGAAAAATTTGAGGGTGTACTCCTGAACCCAACGCCCCTTCACCTTGATCCGCCGCACGTCGTATCGCACCAACTGCTCGTCGCCTACGATAGACCTTGGGGTGCTGTGACCCGCCACTTCCCACAATTCGGACCGAACCGAGAAGTCCGGCTTAGCCTGCCGCAGTTTCTCCCACTGGTCACGTCGCAAGGGAACCGGCTCGGGATCGAACCACGAAGCGGTCTTCGCCCGACTACGCCGCCACGAAGGATCTGTTGATGGAATATCAAGCAGTGCCGCAAAGTCGTCACAAAGCGCATTCATCAACTCCGCGATGTCGCGACCATCCGCTATCTCCCGTGTCTCCCCCACACCCGTCAGCAGTTCGGTCAGCACTAAGCGAATTGCGTCGTGCACGTCATTGTCCACCGTGCCCGGCTCCGCCTGCGGCATCGGCTCCAGCATCGCCGCCGCCACTCCGTGGAGGATCCTTACCGACGCCGGGTCAGCGGACGTCTCCCACTGCTCCACCCGATCCGCGGCCTCGCCGATCCGCTCCGCCCACCGCTCCACCGCGGTATCAGTCCGCTCAGCAAGGTCATTACGAAGCGCATTGATCAAGCCGTTGAATTCGACACGGCGCGCGATCTCCAGCCTCACCGCACGGGTGATCGAATCCCACAGACGCTCTTGCTCGTCGACCGACGGCCCCCGACCCGCAACCCCCTCCGGACGCTCACCCATCCACTGCTGCACGGCCGCCGCCGCCCGCAATCCAACTTGATCACCGAACTCCCCATTGGCAGCCAAATAGCCGGCCCACCGAGCCTCAAAATCATCCACCGTGCGATGTGGCACGGTCCGCTCGACGACTGCACCTTCGTCCTGCCTGTCCGGCACGGAGGCAGCGACACCATCCTGCGAAACAGCGCCGCCCTCCGCCGAGACAACACCACCGTCAGGCCTTGGGTTCGCAGACGGCACCCCGTCGTCGCCGCTCAACCTGGAAAGCCGCTCCAGCAACGCTGCCCGCTTCGTCTCGTCGAAGACGCTCTCGGTGTCGTCGGTCGCCGCATCACCCGACGCATCCCTAGTGGGCTCCGACCGCACATCCCCACGCAGCGCGGGCACCGCGCCCGCATCTCCGACCGATTCGGGCCCCGCACCTGGGCCCCTCCCCCGCTCGGGCCCGGCGCCCGCACTCACAGCCATCAAGTCCACCCAAATACGGGCCAGCGTGTTCCGTACCTGCGCGATCTCACTGTCCCCGACGCCAAGCATCATGTTATAGGCCATCACGCTTACAGCCCGCGACGAGCCATTAGATGGCGCCCCCAATTTTTTGGATGCGTCGTTTAACAAGTCTGCCCTTTCCGGGCCAGACAATTCCTCCAACCCCGCGTTGGCTTGATCGCTCAACCCTCGCAGTTCCCGATCCGCAGCAGCACGACGCAACGAGCGCGCCAGGCCGCGCCATTTCTCCTCGACCTTCCGCATCCCAGGCAACCTGTCCTTGACCCACTGCAACTCCGTTGAGGTCCAGGCTCCCTGCCGTACCATGCGTTTCGCAGCTTCGACGTTCCGTGCATACTCACCGCCCGGATCGAATCCCCGCCGCATCGCTTTCAGATGCTGCTCCATTCGGCCCGCCAACTCGGCCACCTCCGCAATCCCGGCGAGGTTACCGAGCCGCTCCAGCCGCACGGACTCCGGCAAATCAAGCAACTCCGCCACTCGCGGCAACTGGCCATCCAGCCACGCCACCTGCACCGGCCCACCCAGAATGATGTCGGCGGCCGTGGGCTGCGAACCCTCCCCCCGCGACGCGGGCGCTGCGGAACCATCGCCATCGCTGCCCCCCGCGGAGGCGCGCAGTCCGGCAGGCTGAGCCCACCAAGC
Organism: Saccharopolyspora pogona; assembly: GCF_014697215.1. GTDB lineage: Bacteria > Actinomycetota > Actinomycetes > Mycobacteriales > Pseudonocardiaceae > Saccharopolyspora > Saccharopolyspora hattusasensis. The sequence continues at coordinate 8,656,705 of NZ_CP031142.1, read as the reverse complement.
CACGGCATCGCCCGCGTCCGCCATCACGCCCAACTTCAATTTCGACGCGGGATCGATCCTTGTGCCATCACCCTGGACCGCGTCCACGAAATAGTGCGCCTGCCCGCCTTTAAAGAAGTCACCAGAGGTCGGGAACGTATTCGCGTCGTTGCCGTTCACATACTCTGCCCGCGGGACATCCTGCGAGCTCTCTGCCCGCGGGACATCCTGCGAGTCCGCCGGCGGCACCCTCAGCACAAGGAAATGAACGTCGTCCCCCGCCCTCTGCTCCATGAACTCCCGCATGGCATCGGGGCCATCGGTCAGCCGAAGCTGCGGGACAACACTCCCGGTGGCCTTCTGGAAGTGCTCACTCGCCGCACCTCCCACAACCCGCCGCAACACACCAGAGTGCAGCATGCCTTTCGCGGCGCGGAGGCTGTCGGCGATTTGTTCCAGCAACTCCGTGGCCGCCTCAGGACCCGGGTCAGGAATCACGATGCCCGAGCCCCGCACCATGGCCTTCGCGACCTCATTGCCGAGCAGTACCTGAACAACGATGTAGTTGACCGAAGCCTTCAGCGACTTCCCCAGTCCATCGATGACCTCTCGCGATGCGTGGCGCAGACGCGGTACTGGATAGTTCACCTTCTTCCACTGTTCCGATGCGTCGGACGGGAACTTTTCTCCCTTCGTGGCATCGGCCCACGCGAGACGGCGCTCAGCCTCCCGTATCGCGTTCTCACTCCACACCAGCCTGAACGGCGCTGGCGGGACGAGCCCATCCCGGATAGCCCGCAGAACAGCCAGACGCAGCTTCTCAGACTCCCCCGCGGGGGCTCGCGGACGCCCGCCAGCCACTTCCATACATCCGACTCGTCTATAGGAAACCAGTCGAAGTCGGTGTCGGTCACCTCGAGTGCTCGGCCCGGACCGAGGTAGCGCACCACCTCCGAGCCCGGGAGCCGGGCAGCCTCGCGCATCCGCCGCAGATGGATCGGGGCGGGTTTGCTGCCGTCCCGCCACTTTTGAGCCGTGGACTCGTCAACTCCGGCTACCAAGGCCGCTCGGGCCGTGCCGAGCTTGCGCACCAATTCCTGATCCGAGGCTCCCGCCGGAACAGCACCCACGGCGACGTAGTCCAACAGACCGCCCAGAGTCCACTCCAACCAAGCCTCCATGGGCAGCAAACGGAGAACCCTCTCCGCGGTTTCCGGGTCCGGCTGCCGTTGCGAGGCCACCTGCACGCCCCGGTCCAGCTCCCTCTTCGACGCCATCTCCAGGCCCAGCTGCTTCAGAGGGCCCAGGCCCAGCTCCCGCAACCGGTTAGCCAGCGCGACCGCCCCTTCCGGCCCGCCGAACGCCGCGACAAACGTGTCCAGCAAGATCCCACGAACCACCGCACGATCACCGGGACGGCCGCGAAGCCACGCATGCACGTCTCCCTGAGAAGCGCCGATCACCCCGGCGACGCCCAAGTCCTTACCGAGGAAGCGCTTGAGGTAGTCAAGCTCACGACCGTCCAAAGCGTGCACCAACTCGTGCAGCACGTTCAGCTCCCGCCGGCTGGGCTGCCGGCCTGACACACCGGCACGCTGCGGTGGCGGACCGTAGAGCACCCGCACCTGCACCTGGCTGTCGGGCTCGCTCCCGGCACGCACCACCTCGTCCAGGCCACCGAGCCTCGCCACCTCTTGCCGCAGTTCGGCGAGGTAATCAGCCGCGCTGCGGGTGTCACGCCCTTCCTCGCCCCACTTCCCCAGCCGACGGCGGCGATCGGCCAGGCCCACCATGAACTGCCCCAGAGCACGCAACAACCGCTTCTCGTACGGCGGACCGTCCGGCAGCAGGTCTTTGACCAGACTCTTGACCTCCTCCCGCCCGCCGTAGGTGCTGACCACCGACCCGATGATCACGCGGCGCAACGCCTCGGCATGCCACCCCTCGGGCAGGTAGGACCACATCCGCCACACCTGCGCCGTGGCCTCATCCACCCCCAACGCCTGAGCCAGATACTGGTGCCGGCGCACCCCCGGGTTGACCAGCCCCATCAACTCCGCAGGCCCATACCCATCCAGGACCTCGAACAACCCACCCCACTCCACATCACGACCCCGAAGCCACAACCCCTGATCAACCACCCCGTAGGCCACCCCAACACCAACCGGATCCACCACATGCACGTAGAACTCATCCGACTCCGAAATGTCATCCAACGGGAAAAACGCCCGCCGCAAGTCCTCCAGCCGCGCTGCGCTACGCGACCTCTCCCCTTGCGCGTACTCCCCCATGACGTACCGGGCATCCACCGCCTCCGGCTGCGTCTTCTTCCGCACCACCAGCACATGACCCAACACGCCCAGCCAGTCCAACACCCGCAAGAACGCCTCAACATCGCGACCATCAACATCAGCGAACAGTGGTTGCGCGTGCTGTCCTGTCGCCGTCTCAAAAGCGGTAACCGCCGCGCGCCCCTCCCGAGACAGCCCCTCCATACCCGCCGGGCCCAGCACGACACGCCCACCCACCACATTCTTCAGCGGCACACGTGTGTCCCCTTGCATGTACCAGGTCTGGACCGGTCGGGTTTCGGAACGCTTGCCCATCCACGCGTCGAACCAGGACGCCCACTTCGCATCCACCGGACGCTCCAGCGGCATCAGCTCACCAAACGGCACCGGGGCGGAATCCACATCGGACAGCCGTACTGGTCCCGCCCCGGCCCGGATTCTCAGCCCGCTGCCCCGCGTACCCAGCCTGTCCGCCAGCGCCCGGGAAAACTCCACCACCTGGTCCTGGTGATCATCGCCGAGCTCGCGGCGCTTGGCCGCGACCAGCGCCACCACATCCTTCAGCGGCACGACAGCATCCGCACGAGCCAACCCCTGGACGTCATGCGCGAGCCACACAATCTGTCCGGCCGCCTCCTTTTCGTCGCTGGACAAGCCCAGCTTCTTCGCCCGGGCGATCTCGCGGTCCAGATCCAACTTCGACCACTTCTCCACCGGTATCCCACCGGTATCCCGCACCGTGCCCGCCCCGACATCGTGTGTGATCGCCGCGGGCTGTACCTCCCCAGCCCCCGACCTCTCCTGGGCAGACACCGTCCGGGCAGCCGTCGTCTCATCTCCGGCCACCGTCTTCCCACCGGAGGCGGCCGGGACCGTTGCCGAGGCCTTCGCCAGGCCGGCCACGCCCCCACTCCCGCCGGCCAGCACCGCAGCACCAGGCCCGGCCAGCGGCCTGGGACGAGAACCATCCGCAGCGAACACCGTGAACTGCGGCCCGCGCCTGCCCTGTCTCTGCGTCATCGCGACAACGTTGCGCCCTATATCCTTCGCCAGTTCCGAACCCTGACCCGGCGTCACCACCACACCCGCATTCGGATTGCTGTGGGACACCAGCAGCACAGGCCCGCCCGTGGAATCCGCGACACCGCCCCGCACCACGAATTCCGCCAACCCGCCACCAGCAACCACATCCGCGGGCACCGGCACCCGCACCGTGTCCGCCGGCAAGCCCACCGGCAGCACCGCCGCCGGATCCCGATGCAGAGACGGCGCCGCCTGCGCCCCCTCCCCCGACAGTGTCGCCGAATCCGGCGACACCACAGCCCCATCCTGGCGATGCGAATCCCCACGCCCCGCAACCGAGTCCGCACCGGGATCCCCATCGCGGCCGGTCATCCCACTCGGCGACGCCGGATGCCCCGCGGGCACACCACCGTCGGAGTCCACAACAGACCCGGACCCGACAGCCTCCGGTCGCGCGGCATCCGCGGGCACACGACCGTCGGAGTCCACAACAGACCCGGACCCGACAGCCTCCGGTCGCGCGGCATCCGCGGGCACACCAGAAGCATGTGGGGTCACCGCCGGAGAGTCCTGTGTCTTCGAGGTATGCACCTCCAGCGGCCGCTTCCCGGGCGCGGCCTGATCGTCACCGGCAACCGGACTGTACGGCGGCGGCGTCACCGGCCGGTTTGAACCGAAACCCGGTGCCCCATCGGAATATGCGGGTGGCGGTGTGCCCGGCCGGTCCTGCCCGGAACCTGGCACGACCGGAACACCACGAGCCGGCGTCCCGCCCGGCACACCGCCATCGGCACCCCTCTTACCGTCCGTGCCACCCTTGCCGTCCGTGCCGACCGCAACAGCAGACACCGGAGGGGAACCGGACACCACCAGGTCATCACCAGAAGGCACCGACACCGCAGCCGAATCCACCGACCCGGTATCCGATCCCGAGAAAACAGAGTCCACACCAGACACATCCGAGGAATCCGAGGAATCCGAGGAATCGAACGTGCTGTCCTTGCCCGGGGAGCCAAGGGGGTTCCCTGTCTGCGACCCGGACCCTATCCCCAGCAGCGGGGTCTTCTCCTCATCAAACCCGCCACCATCGTCGCTGCCGCCCTCCCCCCGGCCGGTGCCGTCGAGGTATGGGCTCGGGCCATCCGGGTGCAGCTTGCCCCGCCACGCCAAACCCGCCAGATTGCCCAGGCCGCTGAACACCGTCTCGAACGCACCCGCCGTCACCGAGAACGGGTTCCAGGTCACCTCCTGACCCGTGGCCGCCAGATACCCCACCTCCCCGAGCAACTCCGACAACGCATTCTCCAACGCCTCCCCGACCCACTCGCCGAACCGCGCCAACCACATGCCCCGCACCGACATCCCCGCATAAACATCCAGATGCTCCGCCACGACATCCGCGAACTTCGCCATCGCCGACACCGGATACAACTCCGCGTGCTCGGCCACCGCCTTCTTCACCGCCGCCTCCAGAATCGCCGCGTCCACTTCATCGCCCAGCCCCTGCACCAGCACCTTCGTCAATGCGTTGCCCACTAGACCGCCCACCGCCGACAACGGCAGCGACACCAACGCCGAGAACGCCCCCATCCCCGCCGCCTGCTCGGTCAGCTTCCCGTCCCACTTGTCACTGGACTTCTCACCCAGCATCTGCAACTGGGCCTGCAGATCCGGTACCACGTTGAACGCCACACCACCGGCCGCCGCCATCGCCAACCGCATGAACAACTGACCCCACCACCGCGACAACAAAAACCGCATCACCGCCATCCGCGCCGCCAGCCACGCCATCGACGCACCACCGGTCGCCCCCGCCCAATACACCGCCCACGCCATCTCAAACAACAACAATTCCAAACCATAAATCGTCACCAACTTCAAATACCGCACCTGCCGCGCCAGATCCCGCACGAACACCGCCAACTCCCGCAACGCCCCCTCACCCGAGGCCAGCAACCCATCGAAAACCTCCAAACCCCCCGCGAACCGATCCGCCGCCTTCCCCGAAAACTCCGTCCGCACCTTCCCCACCAACTCCGCCACAAAACCCCCTACCTCCCCCACCCCCACCGCACCCGACTCCAACGCATCCGCCACCGCGAACAACCCACCCTCATCCGCATCCGTCATATCCTCACCCGTCAACACCTGAAAAAGCCGCCTCACCCCCTCCGGCACCATGATCGACGAAAACATCACCACCACCCCACCCTCAAACCAGCGACGAGGAAGCCTTGAGCCGCCCCGGCGTGTCCCCAGATTTCATCTGTTGAGAAGGAGGGAATCGTGTCTCGTTCGACGAAGTACCCGCCGGAGTGACGTGAGCGGGCTGTGCGGATGTTCGCCGAGGCTCGTGAGGAGCACGCCCCGCAGCGGTCGGCGATCCAGGCGCTGGCCGATCTGCCGGCCGCTGGGACAGCCGAGACGGTGCGCAGATGGGTTCGCCACAGCGAGATCGAAACCGGGGCGTGTGCGGGTGTAACGTCCGAAGAGCCGGCGGAGTTGCAACGGCTACGCCGGGAGAATACGGAACTCAAGCGTGACAACGCGATTCTCAAGGCGGCGTCGGCTTTCTTCGCGGCCGAGATCGACCGGCCACATCGCTGATCGCGGAGTTCATTGCAGAACACCAGGACCTCCGCCAGACCGGCCTACGGTGGCGTGTCGAGTCGGCCCGCTGTTACACGAGTAAAGGTCTCCGGCCCCACCTGGGCGATTCGTCTTGAGCGCGTTTGGCAACTCTAGCCAAGACACCTCGTCCGTGTCCTCCGGAACTGTGGGGCCGCCAGCAGAAACCAACGTTCCTGAACAAGCATCGCCCCTCACCGCTTCTCGTCATGCGCGCATTCGGCGTAGCGCACGCGACATCGGAGCGATGTTGCCAGCCAACACGGCATTCCGCCACAAAAGCCCGACAAGTGTGCCCCTTTCGCCCGGGCAATAGAAGAAAAGGGGCATCGGTCTCGCTCCGACTCGGAGGCTCGGAGCCGACCGCTGGGCCCACGAGTTGTTTCTCGTAAGCCGTGATCACGCCAGGGTCGCCGCAGTGGCCGCCGTCGGCCATCATCCGACGACGGGCCAGTTTCCCGGTGATGCCGGAGACCGGTAAAGCCGCCGCAGGATCGCCTCGACGGAGACGGTGCCCGCACGGATCGCGGTAGCGTATTTGATCACTGGTCGTACCGCTCGACGATGCAGTCCCATCGGATTGGGCGGGTCATCGCCGGCGGCACCGTGCCCACCGTGTGGTCACGGTGTTCTTCAGCTTCCGCGGCTTCCGCAGGTTCTGCGCCTCCGGAGGCGGTGCGGCGGCCGGTGGCCTTCCTGGCCGAGATCGCCACCGCCTCGGGTTCTCAGGCTGTACCAACCCGTCGGGGCTCTTGGCGAGGCCAGACCCCGGCGTGGCGAATTTGTATTCATGAGTCGGGGATCGGCGACCGTAATTCCCGCAGGGGGCCGCCACCCGCACCGCCACGCAGGACGAGCATGGAAACAGCCTGGTCTGGCCAAACATCGACCCGGTCCGGCAAGATCCGCCGAGTGTCCGAGCGTGAGGAGATGGTAATGCCGGGAGCGGTGCGGCCGACGATCGCCGACGTGGCACGGGCGGCCGGGGTGTCCCGGACGACGGTATCCCACGCGCTCAACGGGATCGGCAAGGTCGATCCGCGGACGCGGGAGCGGGTGGCGAAGGTTGCCGCCGAGCTCGGCTACCGCCCGAGCCTCCGCGCGCAACGGCTGCGCCACGGCCAGTCCCGGACCATCGGCCTGGTGTCGTCGATGCCGGTCGCGGTGGCCGGCGGCCCGTCCCGGCTGGGCTTCTTCATGGAGGTCGCCGCGGCCGCCGCCGAGACCTCGCTGCTGCACGGGTTCGCGCTGGTCCTGGTCCCGCCGGTGGAGTCCGACCCGCCGCTGGACTCCCTGGACATCGACGGCGCGATCGTCGTCGAACCCGACGAGGACGACCCGACGACCAAGCGCCTGCAGGCCCGCGGCGTACCGATCGTGACGCTGGCCAGGCAGCAGGGCACCGATCTCCCCCACGTCGACCTGCGGGCGCCGCTCGTCGGGCGGCTGCTGCTGGACCACCTGCGCGAGCAGGGCGCCCGCCACATCGCCCTGCTCGTCGGCAGCAGCCACCGCAACTCGTACGTGGACGCGGTGGACGCCTACCGCGAGTTCGCCGACCGCTACGGGATGGCGCCGCTGATCATCACGGCCGACGAATCCGGCGGCGAAGAGGCGGGGTGCGCTGCCGCCTCTTCGCTCCTGGACGAGCACCCGGAGGTCGACGCGATCTGCGCGACCGTCGATGCGTTCGCCGTGGGCGTGGTGCGGGCGCTGGCCGACCGCGGGCTGCGCGTCCCGGCGGACGTCATGGTGGCGACCCGCTACGACGGTCTGCACGCCCGCACCTGCACTCCCGCGCTGACCGCCATCGACCTCCACCTCGGGCAGGCCGCGGCCAGCGCCGTCGCACTCCTGCTGGCCAATCTCAAGCAGGAGACCACTCCGCAGGTGATCACCAACCCGGAGCCCGTCCTGGTCGTTCGCCGTTCGACGATGCGCTCACCCGGTGAACAGCAGCACGACGCCGGAGGCGATCGCGAACAGCTGCACCAGTAGCCGCATCAGCGGGCCGTCGAGGCGGTGGTGCACGAACCGGCTCAGCACCGCGCCGAGCGCCAGCGCGGGCGGCAAGAGCACCGCAGGCCACAGCTGGTCCAGCGCGACCAATGCGACACCTTCGGGCACTGTCAAGACCACCCGGCGCGCAACTCACCACGGCGAGACGGATTCGGGCCGCTCAGGACCCGTGAGCACTTTTCGGCGCTATAGAACCCAATTTGGGACTCGTTCTGCCTGGAGGCTCCGCAGACAGCCCCAGCGGGAGCGACCTGGTACCGCCTCGCCAATCGGGGTGAAGCGAACGGACTGTTCACCTCGATAGGAGCCTGTTGCAAAATTACGCCCACCACGGACCGTGATCGATCGATCACGGCTGAGATGGCCACTGGCGGACAAACGGCGGCGATCGAGACTGATTTGGTACTTCGGTTCAGTCGTTTTCGCCGAAAACGCAACAGGCTCATAGACGAGGCGAACGGTCCGTTCGCTTCAACCAGAACCCGCCAAATCAGCCTCTATTGAGGCTGTTTGATGGGAGTTGCGCTAGCGACCGGATCGGTCGCGACCGGCGAGAGCGAAGCGACCTGCGAGAGCGAAGCGGTCGGCGCGGCGGGGGTCGCGTCGGCGGGCTCGGGCGCGTCGAGCACGTCGAAGTCGAGGTCGAGGGCACCGAGGTAGACCGCGAGGAGCTGCGGGGGTGTCCGCACCCGCGTCGAGCAGGCAGGTCTCGTCGTCGACCGAAGCGACGAGCCACGTCGTCGGCGGCGCCCGCTGCACGACGACCTCAGCGGGCGCATGCACCCACACCCGCGCGCGATATGCCCACAACACCGCCGTGACGCCCCGCGCGACGTTACGCGGCGAAGCCGCCTTCCGGAGGCTCGCGGGGAATGAAGCGCCGCCCCGTCGGAATGCTCGGCGACAGGCGATCGACGCGGAAGCTCGGCCAGTCGTCGCGGTCGCAGTCCCAGCCGACCGGGTACCAACGACGCCCGGTACCAACGACGCCCGGTACCAACGACGCCCGGTACCAACGACGCCCGGTACCAACGACGCCCGGTACCAACGACGCCCGGTACCAACGACGCCCGGGCTGACGAGCCGATGCGGTTCGACGGTACGAACGCTCGCGGCGTCCTCGTGCGCGCGGTAGCCGAACCGCAGGCGCTCGCCGTCCAGGCACGCGCGCGCGATCGTGGTCAGCACATCGGCTTCGACGGCGGGCCCTCCCCCGGACACGGGCACCGTGTACGTCTGCAGCGCGTTGACCCGCTGCCGCAACCTCTCCGGCAGCACCTGCGGGCAGCTTGGCCAGCGCGCGAACCGGGGTCTCCTCGATCCCGGACACCGTGCCGCTCGCGCCGGTGCGCAACCCGATCGCGACCGCGACGGCCTCGTCGTCGTCCAGCAGCAGCGGCGGCAGCGCCGCACCCGCGCCGAGCCGGTAACCACCCGCCACACCCGGAGTCGCGTGCACGGGACAACCGAGGCTGCGCAAGCGATCGACGTCCGCGCGGACCGTCCGCGTGCTCATCCCAATGCGCGGACCGTCCGCGTGCTCACCCCAAGGCACGCGGCGCGGTCCGCGCCCGCCAGTCTCGTCGCGCCTGCTCGGCGAGCTGGACGTCTTGGTCAACAACGCCGGAATCCCGTCCACCACGCCGCTCATCGACATGCCCGAGGCCGACTACGACCGCGTCATGGCGGTCAACGCGAAGGGAACCTTCCTGTCGATGCAGCACGCGGCGCGGCGGATGCGCAACGGCGGGCGGATCGTCAGCATCTCCACGATGAGCACGGTGTGGGCCAGCCCGGGCGAATCCGGCTACGTGGCAAGCAAAGCCGCCGTCGAGCAGTTCACCAGCGTCGTGGCCAAGGAGCTCGGACCGCGCGGCATCATGGTCAACGCCGTCTCTCCCGGCCCGGCCGACACCGACCTGCTGCGCGGTGCCGTCGGCGACGAGGCCCTGGCCGCGACCGCGCACATGATCCCGCTGCGCAGGCTCGGGCGACCGGCGGACGTCGCCGATGTGGTGGCGTTCCTGGCCGGCCCCGATGCGCGGTGGGTCACCGGGCAGAACGTCCGCGCCGGCGGGGCTGGTGTGATCGACCTGCCCCCCATCACCGGCGGGGGCCTCCCCGGGCTGCCATTGCCGGACGCGGTGTGAAACGATTTCGGGTGTTTCACGTGGTCTTCTACCATCCCGAGATCCCGGGCAACGCCGGCAACGCGATCCGGATGGCGGCCGGTTCCGGCTGTGCGCTGCACCTGATCGAACCCCTCGGCTTCTCCGTCGAGGACTCGAAGCTGCGCCGGGCCGGTCTCGACTACCACGACCGCGCGGCCTTGCACGTGCACGCCGACCTCGAATCGGCTTGGCGAGCGCTGAACCCGCAGCGGGTCATCGCGTTCACCTCGAAGACCGAGCGCTCCTACGAGACGGTGTCCTACCGGCCAGGCGACGTGCTGCTGTTCGGGCCCGAATCCACCGGGCTGCCCGAGGACGTGCTCGAAGAGGCGACGTTGCAGGTCCGGATCCCGATGCTCCCCGGCATCCGCTCGATGAACCTCGCCAACTCGGCGGCGGTCGCGGTCTACGAGGCGTGGCGCCAGCAGGGTTTCGCGATGCCCTCGTGAGTGCGTGAACGGGCTAGAACCGGTTCACGCACTCACGACCCGCCGCCCTGGTCCACGGCCATGTCAGCAGGGCCCACGCGACCAGCGCGATGACCACCTCGACCGCCAGGTACCAGGGCCAGCCGCCCATCACGTCCAGCAGGGACGGGTTGTCCGGCTTCCGGCTGACGAAGCCGTAGTTGGTGCCCGCCCAGGAGTTGAAGACCAGCATCGCCGCGCCCCAGCCGACGGTCACCGCGGCGGCGAACCAGTAGCCGCGCCAGTTCGGCCGCAACCCGACGCCCCAGGTCAGGTAGGCCGCAGCCCAGATGACCAGCAGGTGCTGGCCCCAGAACTCGATGAAGTCGGGCGACGGGAAGTCCGGGGCGTCCAGCGCGGGCGTGATCATCGCCTGCGGGGTCAGCGTCAGCCCCCAGTAGTAGAGGAGCGCGTGGGCCAGCGGCCGACGGGTCCACAGCGCGACGGCACCGACAATCCAGGCTAGGTCGCAGAGCTGCAGCGGCAGCGATTCACCGATGTTCCAATGCGCCGGCAGGAACCGGTGGACCAGCATCGCCACGTTGAACGCCACGATCACCACGGCAAAGGTGCGCGTGAACACCACCTCGGTCCGCGGATCGCGGTTCCGGCGTCCGAGCACGACCAGCACGACGGCCCCGACGACGATCAGCGCCATGAGCACCCAGTGCGACGGGCCGTAGGGAACGAAGCGATCCACCGGAGGCGGCCCCATCCCCCAAGCGTAGGCACCGGGGTCCCCGCAATTTCAATGGAAATCGAAGGTCCGATTTCCATTGAAATTGCGGTCCACAACCACCACCAGCGGATCTCCCACGGTTTCAATTGAAACGTTTCAATTGAAACCGCAGATACCCCTGGACGGCGAAGAGGCACCTCCGACGGGGTGTCGGGGGTGCCTCCTCCGGACGATGCGGCGCAGGATCAGACGTTCGCGGCGGCCTTGAGGACCCCGGCGCGGTCCGTGCGCTCCCACGGCAGGTCGAGATCGTTGCGGCCGAAGTGGCCGTAGGCCGCGGTCTGGGCGTAGATCGGCCGCAGCAGGTCGAGGTCGCGGATGATCGCGGCCGGGCGCAGGTCGAAGACCTCGTTGATCGCCGCCTGGATGCGCGCCGGGTCGACGTTCTCGGTGCCGAAGGTCTCCACGAACAGGCCCACCGGGGCGGCCTTGCCGATCGCGTAGGCGACCTGCACCTCGATGCGGCTCGCCAGGCCCGCCGCGACCGCGTTCTTGGCCACCCACCGCGTCGCGTAGGCGGCGGAGCGGTCGACCTTCGACGGGTCCTTGCCGGAGAACGCGCCACCGCCGTGGCGGGCCATGCCGCCGTAGGTGTCGACGATGATCTTCCGGCCGGTCAGGCCCGCGTCGCCCATCGGGCCACCGACGACGAACCGGCCGGTCGGGTTCACCAGCAGGCGCGTGTCGGAGGTGTCGAGGTCGAGCTTCGCCACCTCGGGGCCGACCACCCTCTCGCGGATGTCGACGGCCAGCATCGACTCCAGGTCGATGTCGGCGGCGTGCTGCGTCGACAGCACCACGGTGTCCAACCGCACCGGCTGGTCACCCGCGTACTCGATGGTCACCTGGGTCTTGCCGTCCGGCCGCAGGTACGGCAGCACGCCGTCCTTGCGGACCTTGGTCAGCCGCCGCGACAGGCGGTGCGCAAGGGCGATCGGCAGCGGCATGAACTCCGGCGTGTCGTCGCAGGCGTAACCGAACATCAGGCCCTGGTCACCGGCGCCCTGCTTGGCGATCTCGTCGATCACGCCCTCGACGCGGGACTCGTGCGCGACATCCACGCCCTGCGCGATGTCCGGCGACTGCGAGCCGATGGCGACGTTCACGCCGCAGGAGTTGCCGTCGAAGCCCTTCGCGGAGGAGTCGTAGCCGATCTCCAGGATCTTCTCCCGCACGATCGTCGGGATGTCCACGTAGGCGTCGGTCGTGACTTCGCCCGCGACGTGCACCTGACCGGTGGTCACGAGCGTCTCGACCGCGACCCGCGAGCGCGGATCCTGAGCCAGCAACGCGTCCAGGATCGAGTCGCTGATCGCGTCGCAGATCTTGTCCGGGTGGCCTTCGGTCACGGACTCACTGGTGAACAACCTGCGACCGGTGCGCAGGTCCGACTGCTGACTCACAACTCTCCCTGGATTTCTTCGCGTAAAAAGACCCACAGCAGTGGCCCGACGTGCGAAGTCAGCCTACTGCTGGGGCAGCTGCCGGTTCACGGCATCCCACAATGTGGCCGCCAACCGCGACTTCGCGCCGAACGGGATCGGCTCCTCGGTGCCGTCGCCGCCCAGCAGCCAGCCAGCGTTGTCCTCGACCTCGAATGCCTGTCCGTCGCCGACGGTGTTGACCACGAGCAGGTCGCAGCCCTTGCGGGCGAGCTTGGCCCGGCCGTGCTCCAGGGCGCTGGTGGCCGGATCCCCGGTCTCGGCGGCGAACCCGACGATCACCGACGCGGCCGGCTTGCCCGCGTTCCGCGCCTCGACGAGCTCGGCGAGGATGTCCGGGTTCCTGGTCAACGCCAGCGGTTCCGGGTCCTGACCGGTCTTCTTGATCTTGTGCCCGGCCTGCGACACCGGCCGGAAGTCGGCGACCGCCGCGGCCATCACGACGACGTCCGCGCCGTCGGACTCCGCCAGCATCACCGACCGCAGCTCCTCGGCGGTGCCCACCCGGATCACCCGGGTCCCGGCCGGATCGACCAGGTCGGCGGTGTGCGCGGCGACCAGCGTGACGTCCGCGCCGCGGTGCGCTGCGACCCGGGCCAGCGCGTAGCCCTGGCGGCCGGACGAGCGGTTGCCGAGATAGCGCACCGGGTCCAGCGGCTCGCGCGTGCCACCGGCGGAGATCACCACGCGGCGGCCTTCGAGGTCGCGCGGCAGCGCGCGCGGTTCGGCCAGCAGCAGCCGGGCCAGGTCGACGATCTCGACGGGGTCGGGCAACCGGCCCTTACCGGTGTCCGCGCCGGTCAGCCGCCCGCTGTCGGGCTCGGCGACCACCACGCCGCGGCTGCGCAGCAGCGCCACGTTGTCCCGCGTCGCCGGGTGCTCCCACATCTCGGTGTGCATTGCCGGCACCATCAGCACTGGGCAGCGCGCGGTCAGCAGCGTCGAGGTGAGCAGGTCGTTCGCCTGCCCGTGCGCGGCACGGGCCAGCAGGTCAGCGGTGGCGGGCGCGACGACGACCAGGTCGGCCTGCTGCCCGAGCCGCACATGCGGGACCTCTTCGACGTCGGCGAACACGCCGGTCTCCACCGGCTGCCCGGACAGCGCCTCGAACGTCGCCGCGCCGACGAACCGCAGCGCGGCCTCGGTCGGGATCACCCGGACGCTGTGCCCGGACTCGGTCAGCCGCCGCAGAACCTCGCACGCCTTGTAGGCGGCGATGCCACCGCTGACGCCGAGGACCACCCGCGGGCGGCCCGGCGGCGCGGCCGCACCGCTGTTAACCGTCGTCACTCGCCTTCGGTGTGCTCAAGCACGCCCGCGTGGATCTCGCGGAGCGCGATCGACAGCGGCTTCTCCCGCGGACCCGGCTCCACCAGCGGCCCGACGTACTCCAGCAGGCCCTCGCCGAGCTGCGCGTAGTAGTCGTTGATCTGCCGCGCCCGCTTCGCGGCGTAGATGGCCAGGGCGTACTTGGAGCTGACCTGCTCCAGCAGGTCGTCGATCGGCGGGTAGGTGATGCCCTCGACGGTGTTGGTCGACGGGCTGCTGTTGAGCGCAGCCAGCGCGCTAGGGGTGCTCACGTGAGTGGCTCCTGCTCCTCGTGGATGTCTGCTGGGGCGGCAGTGGCGCGGTCGGCGCTAGCTCAGCGCGAAAGGCGCGGTCACTGCTCGCGGCCAAGTATCAATCGTAGCAATTCGCTGGTCGCTGCCTGCACATCGGCGTTGACGACCGTCGCGTCGAACTCCGATTCCGCCGCCAGCTCCTCGCGCGCGGTCACCAACCGCCGCTCGACCACCTCGGCGGGCTCGGTGCCGCGACCGGTGAGCCGGTCCACCAGCACCTCCCAGGACGGCGGCAGCAGCATCACCAGCTGCGCCTCCGGCATCGCCTGCCGCACCTGGCGAGCGCCCTGGAGCTCGATCTCCAGCACGGCCGGCCGGCCGGCCGCCAGGGCCTCCTCGACCGGTTTGCGCGGGGTGCCGTAGAGGTTGCCCGCGTAGCGGGCGTGTTCGAGCATCTCGCCGGCGGCGATCATCCGCTCGAACTCCGCGGTGGAGACGAAGTGGTAGTGCTCGCCGTCGACCTCGCCGGCGCGGGGCGCGCGGGTGGTCGCGGAAACGCTGAAGTAAATCTCCGGGGTCTGCCTGCGCACCTCGCTGAGCACGCTGGACTTGCCGACGCCGGAGGGCCCGGAAACGACGGTGAGCCGAGGCTCGCCCTGACGGACGGTCCTCGGCTCAGCGCCGGTTTGTGCGTCGATCACTCGCCGCTGAACTCGGAGAGCAGCGCCTTGCGCTGCCGCTCGCCCAGCCCGCGCAGCCGGCGGCTGTTGGCGATCTCCAGCCGCTCCATGATCTGCGCGGCGCGGACCTTGCCGACACCGGGAAGGGCTTCGAGAAGGGCGGAGACCTTCATCTTGCCCAAGACCTCGTCGTTGTCGGCGGTCTTCAGGACCTCCGCCAGCGTGGTTCCGCCTCGCTTGAGGCGCTCCTTGAGCTCAGCTCGGGCGCGACGGGCGGCAGCCGCCTTTTCCAGAGCTGCTGCCCGCTGCTCCTCGGTCAGCTGGGGAAGGGCCACCATGTCCTCCGTGATGTGGGGTTTCTCTTGATCGGTGCGGGCGACGCTACCGAGTCCGCTCTGCCGGGTTCCACTTGGGTCCCCGTTTTCGTGAGCAGGATTCATCCGGCTCGCCGCCCAGGCCCGTCTAGTGCCGCTCGTACGAGGCGCGCACGAGCATGGGGCCGCTGCAAGTACTACCAACAAAGCCGCTGAAGTGCACTAATCTCGGCCAAAACTCTTCGAATGTGTCCGATTTCCGCACAGTTGAGCCATGCCGGGGGTGTCATCGCAGGTCAAACCGGGGTGAAATGCCCCTCATCCGAGAAGTGATCAAGAACTCGACAATTCCGCTACGCGGAAGTTCCGCAACGGCTAGGCGGTGCGCCGACCGCCGGGATGGCGGTCGCGCCAGATCCAGAAGACGACGCAGGACGCCAACGCCCACGCGCCCAGCACCAGGAACGGGAAGACATGCTGGTAGCCGCCGAAGTAGACGGCGGTGTGCATCGCGTTCACCGACGCCCCGGGCGGCAGCCAGGCGCCGATCAGGCCCAGCGGGGACGGCAGCAGCGGCCAGGACACCGCGCCGCCGGACGAGGGGTTGCCGAGCAGCACCATCAGCCCCCAGGTCGGCACCATCGCCCACCGGCCCAGCAGCGTGTTGAACATCGTGAAGACCATCCCGGAGGCGAACATGGTCAGCGCCAGGATCAGCCAGGCCTCGACGACCGGGAAGCGGACCGCGCCCAGCAGCCAGTCCACCACGGCGATGATGGCGAAGCCGCCGAGCAGCGAGTAGGCGATCGTGAACCCGATCCGCTCGGCGGGCTTGAGCGTCTTGGCGTGCACGCTGAGCTGGATGGCGCCGACGAAACCGATGACGATCGCGGCCAGCGTCACGTAGAACAGCGCAAGCCCGCGCGGGTCGCCGCGCTGCAACGGCTTGAGGTCGGTGACGACGACCGCCATGCCGAGGCTCGCCCCGGCCTTCTGCCCCACCTGCTCCAGGAGCTGCGCGACGGACGCACCCGACGCACTGGCCACATCGAGCCGGAACAGGTCACCACGCAGATCGAGCACGCCGAACACGCGCTGCTCCTCCACGGCCCGCAGCGCCTCGTCGTAGTTGGACTGGTGGAGCTCGAACGCGGTGCCCGCGGCCTGCTCCATCTCGGCGACGAGCGCGGGATCGTGCCGGGTGCCGACGACGGCCAGCGGGACGCTGTGCGGCGTCGGATTGGCCATCGCGAGGGTGTAGGAGCCGGCGAACAGCGCAGCGGCTGCGGCGACGATGAGCACGAGCACGGTCGCCGGGAGGAACCGCGACTCCCGGAAGGCCCGCCACCACCCGCGCTGCACCTCAGCGGACACCATGCGATGACTGTAAGTGGTCAATCGCACACCGACCGGACTCCCGTGGTCGGCGGGATTCGTGAGGTGACGGCCTCCCCGGGTCAGATGGGTTTCATGAGGTCTTGGACCCGGGTGGCCATGCGCTGCTTGTCGACCGGGGCGACCGTCGTCCAGGCTTCCGCGCTGCGACGGCTGTTCTCGATGAGATACCAGCCCTTGGCGGTGGCGAAGAAGTTGGTGACCATCGGGGCCCGGTGCCGCTTGCCCTGGCCGTCCATGACGGACGCACCGAACTGGGCCCACGCGATTCGCTCGCCCCCGGCCATCTCCACCAGCGTCCGCGCGTCGTCGCGCCGGATCCCCTGCCGCGCAAGGCCTTCCGCCATCGCGCGGTCGGACTTCCCGGCGGCCTTAGCGGCCTGCTCCATCGCCTCGCTGCGCAGCGACACGGCCCGCCCGGGCCCGGCCTTGACGTCATCGGGCAGCACATTGAGCGCGGCCCGGACCATGGCGTCGGCGGGCAGGGCCTGCAGCCGGACACTCTGCTCGGCCTGCACCGCCAGTGTTGCGTTGTTCCGGACGTTGGCGACGAGCCCGGAAAGCTCCCGCTTCGCACCGTCGGGCTTGCGGTCGTTGAAGGTGACGTCGAAGGCCCGCTCGTAGCGCTGCAGCGGCAGGAACACGCCGTAAATGTCGTCTTCCCGCATCTCGTTGCCGAACCCCAGCGCGCGCAGCTCCTCCCACGCCCGCCGTTGCGCCTCGCGGCGCTCGGACTGCAAGATGCCTTCCGGGAGCACGTTCAGCACCAGCGGCTTGGTCCCCAGCTTGAAGTGCCTCCACGCCTCATAGAACGCCTGCTTGGACAGCTCGAATTTCACCGGTTTCTCCCCAGGCCAGTACGTGGGCGGCACCGAACCGGTGCCGCCCACGGCGTTTCCTGTTGTCGTCTACTGCTTACGTCTGGTCCCACTCACCGAAGACAGGCGGCGCGACCTTCGGCAATTCGTCGTCGAAGAAGCCGTGGTCGCCCTTGAGGTAGTCGGGGATCTCGTGTTCCTGGTCCTCCTCGCCCTGCTTGCCCTGCGGGCGAGCACCGGCCGCACCGGCCCCCGCGGCACCGCCGCGACCACCGGCACCACCAGCGCCACCGGGACCGGACCCGGGAGCGCCGCTACCGGGACCACCGATCCCGGCCCGCCCACCGGCACCGGGACCGCCGGCCCCACGACCACCGGCACCGAGACCACCCCTGCCCCCAGCACCACCGGCACCGCCACCGCGGCCGCCGACACCGCCAGCACCGCCGCCGAGCCCTGGCCGACTACCGGGGCCACCAGGCACGCCCGGGCCACCAGGCCCGCCGGGGTAGCCCCGCCCACCGTCGCCGACCGGAAGGCGCGGCTGCGGACCGGGAGTCCGAGAGGTGTCCGGCCGCTGCCACACGGGATTCGTGTTGCTGACATAGCCACTGCTACTGGTGTTCGCGGGGCCGGTGGTCGTACCGGTGCCCGGCCCCGGCGGCCCCATCCTGTCCGCCACCACCGGAGTCGCCGACTGGCTGGAGGTGCTGCGCGGCGAAACCTGCGGAACGCTCCCGACGTTGTGGTGCGGATTCTGCGACCCAGCGACGATGGTCTTAATACCCGCGTCCGGCGGCGTGAACACCGCACTCGCGGCGACCGTACCCTGCGACACATTGTCGTAGTTCTGGAACGCCTGTACAGCCTCCTGACGCAGCTTTTCGTTGTGCGCCTTGGCGTCCTCGGCGTCGGTCGAGCCGGTCCAGAACTTGTCCCAGCCTTCTTCGATCCAACTGTCGTCGGGAACTTCCTGTTCCTCGCTCTTGCCAGGGATCGAGGTCTGCACCTTTGTGAACGCATCGCCCTGATCCATCATCAGCTGCGACTGCGCCAAGGCGTTGTTGGCCGCGACCTCTGTCCAGAGCACGACCGGCATGGCCTGGTTCTGCATGGCCTCGCCGGACTCGGACTGCATGATCGCACCGACGGTCTTGAGCTTCTCCTCGATGCGAACCTTGAGCTCACGAAGGTACCCGTCTTCTTTTCCCCAGCCCTCAGACTTTCCGTACAAGCCTTGAGGCGAGCCATCGGCCACCCAGTCACGCATCTGCTCTAGCGACGCGCCCTCGAAATCTGAAGGTTCGATTTGTCTCGTGTCAGTCATCCTTGGGCCCCCTCACGCATCGGGAAGATTCTGGATCGCTGCCTGCGCGAACTTCTCCGCTTGCTGGCACAGGTCCACACCCGGGTCGGCCGTGCCTGTTTTTCCAGCGTTAGCGATCAAGAAGCCGTTGTCAGAAATGTCCGCATACAGCACGCAGCCAGTGCCGTCCTGGTACTCGACTCCTGGATACCCACCGAGATCTGCGGTCTTGGTCGGCTGAACCCGCTTTCCCACCTCGGCGTCGTACGAGGTTTGACCGCTGACCGCGACGAACACACTCCATCCGGGCGTGCCAGCTTTGCCCTTCTGGTACTTGCAGCCCATGCGACCGTTGGATTCGAGCTCGCGCGGTGCTTGGTCAGCACCTTCTCCCTGCGACACGGATTCCGGAACGATCGAGCACTTCTCCGCGACGTCTGTCGCCTTCGCGGGACCGCTCCGAGGCGGAGTCGGAGACTCCTCCGTAGCCGTCGGTTTTTCAGACGTCGCATCACCCCCGGGAGTCGTGTTCTCCGGGTTGCCGCCGCAGCCGGTCAGTACGAGACCGAAAATGATCGAACCAGCCACGAATACCTTACGCAAGTCTTCCTCCGCCGAAGCTATCTGCAGAATTCTGATCATCGAGACGTGTCTGCTTCGTGTTTTCCTTCAGGGTCGCTGCCGTCTGCGCGAACAGGTCAGCGAGCTGCAGATAGTTCTCCAGGTACCCACTTCCTCCCCCGGAAGCCACGTGGCTATAGATCGGGGCAGCTTGGGTACTAACCGGATCGCCTCCAGCAGGGTCCACAAGGGAAAGATCACGCACTTCGTCGGCTCGGTCCAACATCTTCTGCGCTTCGTCGTCGAAGAACCTGGCCAACTCGTCAACCTTGTCGAGGTCGATGCGCATCGACCCACCCGCAGACTGGGAGTGGGCCAGAGCTGCTTTATCCGCCGCGCGCGCGATGGTCGACGCCACAGCACCAACCGGGGCGATCCAGCCGCCTTGGTCTATCTGGTGTCGCATGTAAGCCTGGTCCGTTGCGTCGAACTGGACCTGGTTATCTTCCCCCTCGGCAGTCACCGCTGAACTCCCCTCGTCCGCGTGCCGTCGCGACGAGGGCGACGGTCATCCACTTGCCAGCGTGGCAAACGTTAGCGCACGCGAGCGGCTATGCAGACGAGAGTTGACGAAGACAGACTGCGGCATCCGGGTGAATTCACACCCGGATGCCGCTGAGGGGTTTCGGATCAAGGCCGTCTATGCATCAAACCGCCCTACGCGGAGGCCATCGACAAAGGAAGCCCAGGTCGCAGCGCCAAATAGAAGCGCGCCGCCGTCAGGATCCTTCGAGTCCCGGGCCGCGACAGCCTCTGCCACGAAACCCACCTCCACGCAATTTCCTTGCATGCTGCTTCGGCTGCTCTTCCGCCAACGGAGACGAGGCAGGTCTTCGCTTGCCACAGTATGCTCCTTGTCGATCATCACGTAAGGCCCTGCGCGATGGCCGCGACGAGCCCGATCGAATCTTCTGGCGGCAGAGCCATGTCGCGCAACCACTGAAGGGTTAGCGTTGTAGCAGCAACATGTTCAGCGGTCTCGACAAACGCACTGTTGCCCCGGTGTTCCAGGTATACGAGGGTCGGTTGGCTCGCGAACTCCAGTAGTACGAACGGCCCTTCCATACCCGGATGTGCGCCAAGCGATGTTGGAAGGACCCGGAGCGCGATGTTGTCGCGTTCTGCCGAGTTTATCAGGTGGCGCAGCTGGCGATACATGATGTCTGCGCTACCGACTGGCCGTTCAAGAGCGACCTGCTCGATCAGCACCTCAAATTCTGGAGCATCTTCGCGGCTCAGGAGGGCTTGGCGCCCCAAACGAGCCGACACGAGGGCGTCCAGCTCGTCAACGCCGACGTCGGGCTGGGTGCCTCGCCCCAGCGCCCCGATGTACTCCGAGGTCTGAAGCAAGCCCGGAATGAACATGGTCTCGTAGTTGCGGATGGAAACCGCTTCTTTCTCGAACCTGATCACATCCGACCACATCGCCGGCAAGCGACCATCCTGCACTTGCCACCAATTCGGCACCGCGCCACTGCGCACCAGAGCAAGGAGCTCTTCGCGGCGCTGCGCCGGGACTCGATATAGGCCAAGCAGAGCTGCTACGTCATCCGCTTGCAGCCCCCGCTGGCCGTTCTCGATCCTGCTCAGCTTTGACATCGAAAACCCAAGTGCCCCAGCGACTTCCTCTGCCCCGAGGCCGCTTCGCAGCCTCAGCTCGCGGAGCTCGCTGGACACCCTTCGGACCCTGACCGGGACCCCGACTCGTCCGTTCATCTGCCCTCCCACTTTCGGAATCGATCTGACCTCCCCTGATCACCATCACCGGTTGCCAGCGAGGCACGTAACCCAAGTCACTCGAAAGTATGTTTGCGTGCCCGAACGGGGACCCCGGAAAGTGTTGTCGCAAGCGAAATTCCGCTCCGGGAGGGCAGAAACATGTGCGCCAGCTGGAACATTCCGGCCGACGACCGACGCGCCGAGGTCATCGTCAGGATGCTCGTCCGCGACGAAGTCTCGATCAGCCAGGACCGCGTCGAAGTCGTGGTCGCGCGGCGACAGCTCACCGACCTCGCCGACAAGCTCTACTTCCTCGACCAGGCCTTCACCGCCGACGCCCGAGACGTCGTCGAAGCCCTTTGCAGCCAGGAATGACCGCACATTCACAATGGGGGCCACCGCAGCCTCCAAGGTGGTACGGCCAGCCGCAGCCGAGGCCAGTACCACCGCTGCCCCGAAAGCGGCGGAAGTGGCCGTTCATAATCCTCGCCGTCGTTGCGGTGCTGGTGGTCGGCGTCGGGGCTCGTATCGCTTACCTGGGTCTCAACCACGCTGACCAAGTGCAAGCACAGCCCAGTCACGAGGCAGACGCGAACACACGAACGCCCACCACTGAGCCGAGCGAGCCTCCGGCACCGCCCAAGCCTGGTGCCCCGGTCCCCTGTGACTCGGAGCGCCCGGGCAGCTACCAGTGCTTTCCAGACGACTTCAACCCCGACGCCGTGATGGACGGTGTCGCCACGGAGGGCTGGAGATGCTTGCGGGAGGGGGAGCTGACCGATGTCGGCAGTCCGGTCTCCGCGCCGCGACACTGCGAGGCCAAAGACAACGTCGGGCAGCCCTACACCATCCGGGCGCATATCGAATACCAGAGATTCCTCTACCATCCGGACGGCAAGCTCTGGGAATTCGACTTGGACGTGAGCACCTCTGCCTCGGCGCACAAGGGCGAGCGCACCTCCCGCGAGGACCCGCCGAAGGCTTTGGTCATGGTCTTCGGCATCACGGCCAAGCACATCTGGCAGGGCAGGCCCGAGCTGCTCAAGGAAGCCACCGACGCCTTCGAACAGATCAAGCCCCAGTGCGCGACATCTGCGGGGATGACGATCGACGGCGTGAGTGTGATCACACCATCCGGCTACAAGCTCAACTGCCACGGCATCGGAATGGGGGTCAGCACCGCAGATGCCGTGACGTATGGCCAGTCGTTGACGATCAAACCAGCCTGATACGCCCGGAAAGGTCGGCGATTTCGCGCGAAATCGCCGACCTACGCGACGGGGAGGGTTTCCAGGGCTGCTTCGGTCGTGCGCTTCGCGGCGTCGCAGCTGGTGCCGACTCGTGAGTGCTCGTTCCGGTAAGAACCGTCATCGTCACTCACGAGCCATTCGCTCCGCTCGTGAGTGATTTTTCCGGTAAGAATCGGAACGAGCACTCACGAGCCGGGCTGTCCGCGACGTCGACCGCGCCTGCGCGGTTGCGATTTCCCGGTTCAGCTCGGCGAGACTTGATCCGGCACCTGCGGTCTGGCGATTTCGCGCGAAATCGCCGGGGCTCCCCGCACCAGCGCTACGCGGCGGCAAGCATCAGCCCTCGTTACCGCCGCCTTTATGGCGCTGCTTTTCCCACTGCCTCTGCTGCTTTTCCCAATCCTTCTGGTCCTTGCCCGGGTCGTTCCCCTGCTGCTGGTCGGGCGGAGGATCCGGGGTGACCGTCACGATCACCGGCGGCGGGGGCTCGGGCAGCGGGAAGGTGCGCACGTCCTCGGCGACGCGGTCTGCCGCGGCGAGGATCACCCGGGCGTTGTCCGGCGCGAGCCTGCCCTGCGCCTGCGCGGTGGCGATCTGCCGGTTCAGCTCGGCGAGAGCGGCCTCGGCGGCGGCGCGATCGTTGCCCAGCGCGGCGGCTTTCACCGCCTCCACCCGCGCGCTGAGCTGCTGGCGCACCTGCGGATCAGCCGATTCGGGCGCGCTGCCGCAACCGGCGAGCAGCAGCGCGAAACCGGGCAGCAGCGCGAAAGCGGGCAGCAGAACGCGTTTCATCCTTGGACCAGCCTTTCCAAGTTGGCGAGATCCTCCGGCAAGCGCGCCACGCCCGCTGGGCCCGACGCCGGTCGCAGCGTCGGCGCGACAGGCGCTTCGGGCAACGAGAAATACGTGATAAGCGCGATCAGCAGCACCAGCAGCGCACCTCCGGCGAGCAGCAGCGTCCGCCGGTTAGACCACCGGTTCGGCCGCTCGGTCCGCAGCTCAGTGCGCAGTTCGGTGTGCAGTTCGGTGTGCAGTTCTTCCACCGGGAGGTGCTGCGTCATCGGCCGGTTCTGCGGCTGGGGCGGACGCGGCGGTTCGGTGCGCGGCGGTTCGGTGCGCGGCGGTTCGGTGCGCGGCGGTTCGGTGCGCGGCGGTTCGGTTGGCGGCGCGGCCGGAATCCGCGGGATCACCTCGGTAGCCGTGCCGCTGAGCAGGTCCGCGCTCTGCGCGGCGGTGGGCCGCCGCTCCGGGCCGGCGGCGGTCATCGCCAGCAGCGCCCGGTGCAGGTGCGCCGGGATGCCGATCGGCACTTCCGGCGCGCGCACCAGCCTCGCCACGGCGCTTTCCGCGCCCGCGCCGGGGTACTCGACCTTGCCCGTGACGCACTCGAGCAGCACCAGGCCGAGCGCGTACACGTCCACCGGGTGGCCGACGTCACCGCCGCTGACCTGCTCCGGCGCCATGTAGGTGGCGGTGCCGACGATGATCCCGGAGCTGGTCATCCGCGCTACCGCGTCGGCCAGCCGGGAGATGCCGAAATCGGTCAGGAAGGTCTTGCCGTCGTTGGAGATCAGCACGTTCGACGGCTTCACGTCCCGGTGCACGATCCCGTTGTCGTGCACGTGCGCCAGCACGGAGGCCAGCTGGCCGCCGAGGTCGGCGACCTGTTCCGGCGGCAGCGGCCCCTCGGCGATCACCTCGGACAATGTCGGGCCCTCGACCAGCTCCATGATCAGATAGAGCTCGTCCTCGCTGGCGCTGAAGTCGTGCACCGTGACCAGGCCGGGGTGGCTCAGCCCGGCCAGGATCCGGGCCTCCTCGGCGAACCGTTCCCGCCCGGCGGCATCGGTTCCGGAGCGGAAGCACTTGGCGGCGACCACGCGCTGCAACCGGGTGTCCATCGCCCGGTAAACGTCTGCCATGCCGCCGCTACCCAAGCGAGCGCCCAACCGGTAGCGCTCACCCAGCAGAGGCACGTCGTCCATCAGTCCTCCGAACCATCAGCTGAGAGAACGACCCTAGACGACCGCCGGCCGCCCGGGTCATCCCGGGCGAACGACCAGGCCGGTGAACAGCGACGACAACTGTTCCCGATCGCAAATAATCTTCTCGGGCGCGTAATCCGCGGAATTTGCCCCGGTGACAGTGGTGCGACCACCGATCCGACTCCGTCAGAAACCAACATCATCCGATGTTGCGACGAAAAAATCTGGCGTCCGGGGCGTTTGACCGCCGAGGGGATCGGAAAGCCCAGACACAGGCCCGAAAACGCTTGTCCGACAAGCGTTACCCCGGGGGGATTCGGGCCCTTCGCAATGAGAAAGACGACACACGAGGAGATGACATGGCAGTCTTCACTGGGCTCGCACCGGCTTGGGGCGGTCTTGGCGGTTTCAGCGGCCGTTGTTTCAGCAGGCGCTTTTGCAGTCGCAGATTCTTCAGCTTCAACAACGGGTGTTTCTGGTAACTAGATCGTTCGGCGGCGGCGTCTTCCGCATCTCGCGCCAGGTGCCGCCGCCGGATGCCCTCCAACCATGACGAACACCAACGTCTTCTCCAGAATCCGTTACCTGTTCGGGGTCAACACCAGCAGCCCCGGAGAAACGCCTGAAGCGGCGCCGCCGGTCAGCGTCCGCGAGATCTTCCGCCGCTTCTGGCCGTACCTGCGCCCCTACCGAGGGTGGCTGTGCGTGGTGATGGCGCTGATCTTGATTGCGCCCGTCCTGGACGCCGCCACCATCTGGTTCTTCAAGATCCTCGTCGACAAGGTCCTGGTGCCGCGCGACTTCAGCCTCTTCTTCGGGCTCGCGGCGGCCTACGTGGTCGTCACGCTGCTTTCCGGGCTGATCTCGTTCGGCGACCGGTACTTGTCCACCTGGCTGGCCGAGCGGTTCCTGCTCGAACTGCGCACCGACCTGTTCCGGCACCTCCACGAACTCTCCGTGGAATTCCTGGAACGGCGCAAGATCGGCGACACCCTGTCCCGGATCACCGGCGACATCGCCGCGATCGAGAACCTGGTGCTGTCCGGGCTGACCCAGACGATCTCCTACGCGTTCAAGATCGTGCTGTTCACGGGCGCGCTTTTCGTGCTGAGCTGGCAGCTGGCCATCGCGTCCCTGGTGACCATCCCCGCTTTCTGGCTGACCGCGCGGTTCTTCTCGCACCGGATCAAAGCCGCCTCGCGCGAGAAGCGGCAGCGCACCGGGTCGATCAGTTCCGTCGCGGAAGAGAGCCTGAGCAACGCCGCGCTGGTCAAGGCGTACGGGCGGGAGAACTCCGAAACCGACCGCCTGCACCGCGAAAACCTCGGCAGCTTCGCCGCCGAGCTGGTCGCCACCAGGCTCAAAGCGCTGTTCTCGCCGATGATCCAGCTCCTGGAGCTGGCCGGGGTGCTGATCATCGTGGGCCTGGGCACCTGGCAGCTGACCCAGAACACCATCTCGCTGGGCGGCCTGCTGGTGTTCCTCGGCTTCCTCAGCCAGCTCTACTCGCCGGTGCGCGGATTCGGCCAGCTCAGCAACACCGTCTTCGCGGCCGCGGCGAGCGCCGAACGCGTAATCGAGCTGCTCGACCAGCAGCCGACCGTGCACGACCCCGTCCGCCCGCGGCGACTGGACCGCGCGCGCGGCGTGGTCACGTTCGACGACGTCACCTTCCGGTACCCGCACGCGGAGCGCGACGTGCTGCACGGCATCAGCTTCACCGCGGCGCCCGGGCAGACGATCGCCCTCGTCGGCGCCAGCGGATCGGGCAAGTCCACCACCGGGAAGCTGCTGCTGCGGTTCTACGACCCGGACGCCGGCGCGATCACGCTCGACGGCACGGATCTGCGCTCGATGCCGCAGAAATCGGTGCGCCACAACGTTTCGGTGGTGCTCCAGGACGTCCTCGCGCTCGACATGAGCATCCGGGACAACATCCTCTGGGGGAAGCCGGACGCCACCGACGACGAGGTCGTGCGCGCAGCCCGCGCAGCCGACGCGCACGAGTTCATCACCGGGTTGCCCGACGGCTACGAGACCCGGGTCGGCCAGCACGGGCGGCTGCTCTCCGGCGGGCAGCGGCAGCGGATCGCCATCGCCCGCGCGATGATCCGCGACGCCCCGATCCTGCTGCTCGACGAGCCGACGGTCGGGCTCGACGCGGCCGCGACCGCACGCGTGCTCGCGCCACTGCGCCGCCTGATGGAGGGCCGCACCACGATCGTCGTGTCCCACAACCTGATCACCGTCCGGGACGCCGACCAGATCCTGCTGCTCGACGGCGGCCGGATCGCCGAAGCCGGCACGCACCCCGAGCTGATGGGCCGCGGGGGCCGGTACGCCGAGCTCTACCGGCTGCACGAACGCGATCACGCCGCTCCGGTCGCCGAACGGGAGACGGCTTGACCTCCGCCCCGCGGCCGAAGCGGGGCAGCCACCGATGGGAGTTTCGATGACAGCGATCAGCACTGCACCCGAGCCGACGGAATCCGCGCCGGAACCACACCCGCCGGGCTACGAAATCACTCCGGGTTACCGGGTCATCCAGCACATGCGCCGGGGACGGGAACTCGACACCTACGACGCCTGGAGCGAACAGCGGTACTGCCGGTGCTTCATCAAGTCCGTGCGCCCGGACCTGGCGCACCACGAGGGCGTTCGGGAGAGGCTGGAGCTCGAAGGTCGCCTGCTGCTGTCGTTCACCCACCCGCACATCGTGCGGGCGTACGACCTCGTCGCCGGCGAGCACGGTCCGGTAGTGGTGCTGGAAACCCTGTCCGGGGCGACGCTTTCGCGCCTGGTCGAAACGCGGACCCGTCGGCTCACCGCCGCCGAGCTCGCCCACCTGGGCCAGCACCTGTGCTCGGCGATGGCATACATGCACGACCGCGGCTACCTGCACCTCGACCTGAACCCGGGCAACATCATCGCGGACATGGGCAGGGCGCGCGTCATCGATCTCAACTTCGCCCGCCAACCTGGCCCCAGCCACGGCAAAGCGGGAACGCCCTGCGCCATGGCGCCCGAGCAGATCCGTGGCGGGATGCTGGGCAGGGAGACCGATGTCTGGGGAATCGGCCTGGTCCTCTACGGGGCGGCGACCGGAATCCAGCCGTTCGACGCCGGAACTTCCGGCGAACCGACGAACTTCGAGTCGATGCCGTCGTTGCACGCGCGGTGCCCGCAGCTGACCGTTCCGGCACCCCCGATCCGAACTCAGCGGCGGCTGCCCAAGGCGATGTCGACCGCGATCGACGCGTGCCTGCGCCTGGAGCCGCAGCAGCGCCCGGCGGTCGCCGAACTCGCCGAAGCGCTGTCAGCAGTTGCCGATCCCATGCCGGCAACCGGGGCGGAGTCGTAGCGTCAGGCGAACAGGAAGACCCCCACGGCTCAGCGGAGGTTCGAGTAGACGGTTTCGACCAGATCTGGGGCGTTGATCAGGCGGAACTCAAGGCTCGAGTTGTCCCCGAACTGGATCGCGAAGAACTCCACGGGGTCGAGTCCCCTGCCGCGCTCGGCCGAGGTGAACCGGCCGACTTGCCCGATCGGGATTTCCCACCACGTTTCGATCGGGCCGGCAGGTGGGGGTGGCTGCGGCTGGCCGCTGTCCTTCGACGCCTTGGCCTTGCCGAACAGGCCGCCCAGTACCCCGGAAGATTCCTCCGCCGGTTTCTGCTGCTCCGCGGCCTTCTGGAGGGCCTCGGCGCGCGCATCCGCCTCCACGACCACGGCCAGCCGGCGGTTGCTGCAAGCCAGCCAGGAGAAGTGCTTCCCGCGGCTCAGCGCGTCGCCGCATTGCGCGGCTGCCCGCACCGGGCTGTCGGTGTGGAACCAGCCCCACACCGCCGGGTCGTGCACCCATTCGTCCGCCAGGAACTCACCCGCCGAAAGGCGGGGGTTCACCAGCGGCCACGGCGGCTGCACGCCGTCGTCCTGCTGCGGGAGGTAAGGAACCTGCCGGGTGTTGCCGAGCGTCGCGCCGAACCAACCGGGCTTGTGCTCGCCACCCACGAGGAAGATGAGCTGCTCTCCGGGAGCGCACCAGCCGTCGTGGAGCAGGCGCAGAACTTTGGACCGATCCCTCATCGCTCGCCTTCGTCAGATCTGTCCGTGGGACATTGCCACCAGCCGCTGCACGGGCTTTTCCTTCGGCGAAGGGCTGAGCTCGATCCCCGAGCCGTCGGTGAACTGCACGCGCAGGTACCAGGGCTTTCCCGTTTGGTAGCCGCGGCCGAGTTTGCGCTGGTGCGCACCGATATCGGCGATCGCGGGCCGCTGGATCTCCAGGTGGGGGCGCGCCTGCGGCACCGGGACGGCAACCCCCGGCTCGTACTCGGGCTTCGACGCGACGATGTCCCGGACATCCCGGGCGAACTTCATCGCGCCCTTGCCGAACTTCAGCGCACCGCCCAGGAGACCCGCCGACTCCTCGGCTTCCCCCGCTGCCGGTTCGGCGACGTCCTGGAAGGTCAGCAAGCCCAACCGGTGCGAGGTCAACACCCAGTAGGCGCGGTCCTCCCCGGTGGGGATGCGCGAGAGCTCCGTGACCGCCATGCAGTTCGGCCCCGGACCGAACAGCACGCTCGGCGGCGAATCCTTCAGATCGGAATCGGTGTCCCCACCGGTGACCGCATCGAAAACACCGCCGATGACTCCTCCGACGGCGTCGCCAGCGCCGAAGGCGGCGCGTGCGCCCCACCCCTTCTTCGGCTTCCCCTTCTCGTCGAGCCCTTCGACGTCGAACAGGTAGTTGCGGTGCGACCGGATGCACCAGAGGATGGGCTCCCCCGGCCGGCACCACTGCTGGCGAGCCGCCAGAACTTCGATCACGAGAAGCCCTTCTCCTGAGCCGACTTCCGCTCTTGTTCGCTCATCTTCCCAGTGGCTTGATCTTCCCCTGCACCATACGCGAACTCGGCGCCCTGCTCGATCGCCGCGTCCGTGGCCGTCGAGACACCTTCCTTGAAGATCGCGCCGGTCAACCGCGTCGAACCACCGAGCGTACTGGTCAAGAAGCGCTGGGAAAGGTTGCCCGCCAACGCCTCGGAACCTGTGACGCCCTGCATGAAGCGGTTACCGGTCGTCGTGGCCAGCGTGCTCCCGTCGGCCCTCGTGAGCGTGTTGATGAGCGCGTTCGAGTCCAACTTGCGCGCCACGAACTGGGAGACCTTCCCGCCGTTGCGCAGGTCGTTCATCTTGTCGATGACCTTGCGGAGCTTGCCGACCTCGCGCAGCTTCTGCAGCAACTTCTCCAGCTTCTGGAAGAGCTGGTAGAGCTTGCCCTGGATCTGGGCGATCCGGCCGCCGATCCGGGCACCCTGTCCGGCGACCTGAGCGGCCGTTCCGGCGCTGGCCGCGCCGACGGAGGCACCGGCCGTGATCCAGGAAGCCGCCAGGGCCGCCAACCACTGCACGATCAGACCGATGATCAGCTCGGTGACGACCGAGATGAAGAACTCGACGAACATGTCGAAGATGTCCGCGATCATGTCCAGCGTGCCCTTGAGGTCGCGGACATCCTCGGCCAGGGCCTTGACACCGTCGCCGAATTCCGTCATCTGCGTGCGGAAGGCGTCGCCGTCCTTGCCGACCCAGGTTTCGGCCGTGCCCTGCGCTCGCTGCGGCTCCTGCTCGGCGACCTGGTCGAGCCACTTCGCGACGTTCTCCCAGCCCTCGCCGGTGGCGCGCATCTGCTCGGGGTCGCCGATCGCGAACTCCGCGAGCTCGATCAGCGGGCTGAGCACGATCGACACCAGGAAGCCGAGACCGTTGTCCATCAACGCCTGGCCGGGGCTGGTCAGCATCTGCAGCTGCTCGGCCCGCATCGACACCATGGCCACGCCCCACTCGGGCGGGGACGAGGCGTCCGCCAAGTCCTGGGAAGCACCCACGAGCGAGGAGCCGCGGCCGGCGGCCTGCTCGAACCAGTTCTTCGAGTTCCCGTCGCCGTTGTTCAGGCTCTGGAAGTCACCGGGTCCCTGCGGCGCGCTCATCCGCCCAGCCCCTCTCCGGCCTTCTTCAGCATCTCGGAGATCTGCTGCTCGGTGTCGGCGTAGTCCTTGACCGTTTCGTCCAGCGCTTCCTTCATGTGCTGCAAGAATTCCTGAGCCTTGGACGCCAAGTCCTTGCAGGAGTCCAGGTTTTCGAAGTACTTGCTACTCAGGCCCACGGCGTCGCCGATCGGGCCGAAGCACTCGTCGTCGACCTTGGCCTGGTGGAGCAGGTCGGCGAGCTGGCCGAACTTGTCGGCCAGGCTGTCGCAGCCCTGACCGTGGCCGGTCAGCGTGCCCGGCGTCATCTTCAAGTCAGTCAAGACAATTCCCCTCAGTGCAGGAACGAGCCCGCAGAGGAGTCGTCGTCATCGCCAATCCCGCCGCGGTGCCCCCTTGGACGTTACGGCACCCACAGAGGGTTCCCAATGAACGGCGAGCATTTCCGCCAGGAGATACGGGCGCTTCTTCTTCAATGTCCGATTCACCCGCCACGGAGTGAACACCAGCGGAACAAAACGGACAAAATATGACCATCTAATGCCGGGAACGACAGCAACGGACCGCCCGCTACGCCGCTCCCAACACCCGGTTGCCCGCTTGGACCAGCTCGGCGGGCCGGAACATGCGGATGTCCAGGACGGAGCGGTCGCGGAACTCGATGCGCACGAACTCCTCCTGCTGCAACGTCCGTCCCAGGCGCAACATGCTGAAACTGCCGACGTGTTGGAGTGCGCACTCCCATAACCTCGTGCCCCGCGCTTCGGCTGGCTGCTCGACCACAGGTTTCTCCGCCTCACGCGAGAACGCTCCGGCCAACGACTTCGCCCGGCCGAGAAGGCCGCTCGGCTGTGGTTCCTGCAGTACGTCCTGTTCCTGGGCCCGGCGGTGCTGTTCGTCGACCTTGCCCTGATCGACGACCACCGCGAGCCGCCGATCGCTGGCGACGAACCACCCGTACTGCTTCGCCGCCACGAGTGCGTCGGTGCACTGCACGGCGAGCCTTCCGGGTGCGTCCGCGTAGCACCAACCGTTCAGGGCGTCGTCGTGCGCCCATTCGTCGCCCACGTATTGACCGGAAACCACGGCGGGGTGAAGTTCGGGCCAGTCCGGGGCCGGCAGGTCGTCGAGCGGACCGGATATCCGCGATCGGTAGGGCAGTTCCCGGTTGCCGCCGATCACGGCACCGAGCCAGCGCGGTTTCGTGCGGAACAACCGCGTCTCCCCCGACGCGAAGCACATCCGGTCGAGCC
The DNA here is from genome assembly GCF_014697215.1 of Saccharopolyspora pogona. Lineage (GTDB taxonomy): Bacteria > Actinomycetota > Actinomycetes > Mycobacteriales > Pseudonocardiaceae > Saccharopolyspora > Saccharopolyspora hattusasensis. The sequence goes on along the minus strand of NZ_CP031142.1, from coordinate 8,625,053 downwards.
GTTCGTTCTCGAGCTCGAGTTCCTCGATCTCCTTCATCGACACGGCCATTATCCCTCACCGCTCGCCACGGGTCATCGCCGCCAACTGCGCCACCGCATCGGCTTCATGATCGCCGCCGATCTCGAACGTGGAGCCATCCCGGAAGGTAAACCGCAGATACCACGCCGCGCTGGGCGAATACTTCCGCCCGAGTTTGCGCTGGTGGACGTCGATGCCGACGATCGCCTCCCACGGCACCGACCACTTCTCCCGCACCACCGGACCGCTCGGCTCCGACTCCTCCGGGGCCTCAGGTTTCGCGTCGTCCCGCCCGAACCCGAAAACCCGCTTCGCTCCGCCCAACAACGCACCGACGTCCGGGACCTTCCGCTCCGCACCAGGTTTGCCGACCACCAGCCGGGCGAGCCGAGCAGGAGTCAACAACCAGAACCCCTCGGCCCCGGCCTCTGCGATGCGCGCCATCTCAGCCACGGCGATACAGTCCGGGCTGCTCCCGGTCACGAACCCCTTCGGCGGCGAAGGCTTCGCCGACCCGGTGTCCCCGCTTTCGCTGCCGCCGCTCAACGTCGCGACCGCCACGACGGCGAGCAGTCCCAAGCCCACGCCCTTGGCGATCCGGACGCCGAGCCCGGGCACTGGCGTCCCGTTCGCCTTCAGCCCGTCGACCTCGAAGCGGAACCCCCGCGCCTCCCGAGACAGGCACCAGAGGATCGGCTCCTCCGGCCGACACCACTGCGCCCGAACATCCAGAATTTCCCGCACCGCTCCCCCATTTCTTCCGTTCGTCGCCTGCCGCTCTCGCAACGGCAACACCTCGGCAACAGCAAGCTAAATAAGCGCGTGAATGTTCACATTGAGCTCAAGAGCAGAACCATCGACGAAATCCACACGGAGGAACTGGTACGGGATGGTGCTCCGCCCCTTCCCGACCATTCTGTCGTCGGCCACGGAGTCAATCGAGCATTCCCACAACACCACAAACTGAGGTCCGGACTTCGTGAACCCTTCGGAAAACTCGGCCACGGCACCGAGAGCAGTACGAGCTTTGCCGAGGAAGCTCCCCACACCCCCGCGCTTCTGTTCACGCGCCTCTGGTTCCGGGACGTCGTTGGGCTTGGCCACCACCGAAGGATCGACAACGACGCCGAGACGCCGGTCAGTGGAGGCGAACCACCCTTCAGGCCCCGCCGCAGCGAGGTGGTCAGCACACCGTACGGCGAGTTGGTCCGTCGTCGCGGCGTAGACCCACCCGCGCATTGCGGGGTCATGGATCCACTCATCGCCGTGGAACTTTCCCGCACGGACAAATCGACTGGCAGGTGACAACCGACCAAAGTCGACATCAAGCTCAGGAACGGGTCCAGACGGCTGGTACGGAACAACCGAACGGCCACCGATACTCGCGCCGAGATGACCTCTTTCGTTCTCTCCTCCTTGCACAGTACGCATCTGCTCGTCAGCGTCGGCCCACTCGGCCTGGAGGAGCGCGCGCATCTGTTTTCTCGATTTCACAACACCCTCATTCCCGACCGTGTGTCATTGCGAGCATACGATCGAAGAAGGCTCGCTCGTGGGATTTTTTCCAGTCAGAAACCAAGAGCGCGGACTCATCGGCGAGACCAACCTTGAACCAATGCCGATCACGCCCCTGAATTTTCTGTTCCACGACTTCGACCGAGGTGATCGCGTTTCTCGGGATCTCGGCGCACACCAGCGGCACCGGCAGTTGAGGTTCCTTCTCGGCCTGCGGTTCCTCGGCCCGCTCGAACACCGAACCGATAGACTTCTTCAAACCGCCCAGCAAACCAGACGAATCCGCGTTCCCGCCTTCACCCCGCTGAGCGAAGTCGAGCAACCCCAGCCGGTGCGTCGTCAGCACCCAGAACAGCTCTTGGTCGTCCCGACTGCTCGAATTTCCGCCGTTAGCTTGCCAATCCGCCAGGCAGGACACCGCAAGACAGTCACGGCGCTTCCCCATCAACACCGTCCAAGGCACGCTTGGCGCAGACCCGCCCTGGTCTCCTCCGCCGAGAGCCGCCTCGAGAACGAGAGCGGCGACTCCGGTCGCTGCCACGAGAGCCTTTCGGCCAACCCCCGGCTTCTGCGCCCCCCAATCATCCAGACCAGGGACCGTGTACAGGATGAACTTCCCTGCCCCCGACGCACGGGTCAGTGGATGACACCAAAGGATCTTCTCGTCCGGCACGCACCACGAGGCCCGAGCCGCCAGCACCTCAATCACTGGAAACCACGCTCCTGGGCCGCATCACGCTGCTCCCCGGCGAGATCACCCTGGAACCAGCCCTTTCCGGTGTCGTAGACCTGGTGCGCACCCTGCTCAATGGCCGCATCGGTAGCGATCTCCGTTCCGGCAGCGGTTGCGGCTTGGCCGAGGGTCGTCTTCCCGCCCAGAGCTCCGTGCAGAACGGTACCGGCGACTCCACTGGCAAGACCTTGGACACCCTTCATGTCGGTCGCGAGCCTTGCTTTCTGATCCTCGAGCAAATTGATGGCGTCCATGTCACGCTGCTTCTGCGCGTCTGCGATGCGACCTGCAAGGTTGGCGTCTGCCTTCTCGAAGGCGTCCATCTTCGTGACGTCATCCTTGAGGAACTTGCCCCCCTTGGACGTCAGGTCCTCCGCGTCGGCGTGGGTCAGGAACTTGAACGCGGAGCTCTGCCTGTCGATGAAACGACCGGCCATTTCCTGACCCATCTTGAACTTGCCGTCGAACAGCTTGCCCTCACGCAGCTTCTCCGACGTCTCGATGAGCTTCTTGAGCTTGCCCATCTCGCGCATCTTCTGTAGGAGTCGCTCCACCTTCTGGAAGAGCTGGAACAACCTGCCCTGAAGCTGCGTGATTCGCGCACCAATGCGCACTCCGGTGGCGCCGACCTGCACTGCCGTACCCGCACTAGCAGTGGCCACCGAGGCGCCGGCAGTGATCCACGAAGCGGCGAGCGCGGCCAGCCACTGGACGATCAGGCCGATGATCAGTTCGGTGAGGGTCTGGATCACGAACTCGATGAACATGTCGATGATCTCGGCCCACATGTCGAGCGTGCCCTTGAGATCGCGGACGTCGGCCGCGAGCGCTTTGACTCCTTCCGAGAACTCCGACATCTGGGTGCGGAACGCGTCGCCATCCTTGCCGACCCAGGACTGCGCTGTTGCCTGCGCCCGCCCCTGTTCCTGTTCCGCGACGCTGTCGAGCCACTTCGCGACGTTCTCCCAGCCCTCACCCGTGGACCGCATCTGCTCCGGGTCGCCGATCGCCCACTCGTGGCTTCAGGAAGGCCTGCGCTTTTTTGGCAAGGTTCTGGCACTCCTCCAAGCCGTCGTAGTAACCGTTCAGCATTCCGATCACTTGACCGATCGGGCCGAAACACTGGTCGTCGACTCGAGCCTGGTGGAGGACGTCAGCGAGCTGGCCGAACTTGTCGGCGAGGCTGTCGCAACCGTCGGCATGCCCGGTAAGGGCTTCCGGAGTTACCTGCAAATCGGTCAAGACAACTTCCCTCAGCGCAGGAACGAGCCCGAAGAGAAGTCGTCACCGTCGTAATCGGCGCTCGCCTGCTGCGGCCGCCGCGGCGTTGCCGGACTCTCCGGCGGCGCGCGGTGCGCGGCGGGCGGCGGTGCGGGGCTCTCCGGTGCGGGCGTTTCGTCTCCGGCGGTCGGCTTGATCGCCATGCCTTCGACGTTGAACGCTTCCTGGAACTTGTCGAACTGGTCGCCCAGGATCGGCGCCACCGTGTTGTTGAGCTGCTCCGCCGCGCTTGCCGTTGCTTGGCGGATGGTCGCCATGATCTGCTGCTGCAGGTCGTTGGCCGACTGGCGCACCGCGTTCGGCGCCAGACGCAGGTCCAGCACCGCCCCGGACGGCGCGACCGTCACCGTCACCGACCGGTCCGGGCTGCTCGCCGTGGCCTGCATGCCCTGCATCGCGGACTGCAGTTCCGACGCCTTCTGCGCCTGCTCCTCGAACTTGCGCATCATCTCCTGGATGCGCTCAGACGCGCTGCTCACCGTCTGTCCCCTTAGCTTCCGAACCGTTGGATCGACACTATCTGACCGCCCACGGCGCCTCATGCCGTTCGGAGATCCGTTCCCAGGAGCAAATCAGTCGCGGGCGTACAACCTATTGTTGAAACGGGCACGACGCGCGAATTGTACAAAAACGACCACGATCATGAGGCTGGCCGCAGCAATCAGCCCCAGCAGGACGTTCAGCCCGGTCGTGTCGTAGCGCTCCGGCAGGAGCACCGTGGTGGGCCCGGTGCAGCGGGCCTCGGCCGGGCCGGAGAACCACGCGGGTTCCGGCCCGGGCAGCCGCGAGCTGCGCAGGCTGTTGGCCGGGCGGTCGGGAATGAACTCACGCGGCTCACCGGCCTGCGGGATCACCTGGCACTTCACGTACTCATCCCGTTGCGCGGCCAGGCCGAACGGCTGCCCCCGCTCCAGCTCCACGTGTGCGACTGGGTCGGCCGTGGCCTCGCCCGAGCCGAAGGTCCGGGACCAGATGGTGACCTCGGTGGAAACCAGGAAATAGCCACCGGTGACCAGCCAGAGCAGCACGAGAACGATGATCCAGCGCAGCACGCGCGGCGGTTTCTTCTGCGCGAGGGCGCCGTTCGTTGCGGGATGCATGCGAACTTCGTACCAGATAGCCGTTTCCCGCCGCGCACGTTCCCGCCAACACGAGTTGAGGGGCACTCTTGATCAAGAGCGCCCCTCAGCTACCACCGGAAATCAGTCTCGGAGGAGGTCGCTCACCTCGTCGCGGACCTTGTGGGCCGCGGCGCGGAGGCCGTTGACCGTCGGGCCGTGCCGGAGGACGTCGCGGGCCGTCGCCGGTAGGACGTTCGGCAGCGCCGCGCCGAACAGCGCGCGCAGGCTCTGCACCGTCGCACCCTGCGCACCCAGGCCGGGTGCCAGGATCGGGCCGTTGAGGCGGGAGAAGTCCAGCTCGTCGGCGCCGATGGTGGCTCCCGCCACCACTCCGACGTGCCCCATCGGCTCCGCGTCCGCATTGGTCTCCGCGGCCGAGTCCACGATGTACTGGGCGACCGAGTCGCCGCTGCCGTGGATCGACCGCTGGAGGCCCGCGCCCTCCGGGTTGGAGGTGCGCGCCAGCACGAACACCCCGCGGCCCGTCTGCTCGGCGATGCCGATCGCCGGGGCGAGCGAGCCGTAGCCGAGGTACGGCGACACCGTGATCGCATCCGCCGCCAGCGGCGCGTGCTCGTCCAGGTAGGCCATCGCGTACGCCGCCATCGTGGAGCCGATGTCGCCGCGCTTGATGTCCAGCAGCACCAGCGCACCGGCCTGCCGCGCCTCCCGGATCGTCTTCTCCAGCACGGCGATTCCGGCCGAGCCGTACACCTCGAAGAACGCCGACTGCGGCTTGAGCACCGCGACCTCGCCGGCCAGCGCCTCCACCGCGGTCATCGCGAACCGCTCCAGCGACTGCGGGGTCTCGTCGAGATCCCACGCGTGCAGCAGCGACGGGTGCGGGTCGATGCCGACGCACAGCGCACCGCGCGCCCGCACCGACTCCGCCAGCCGCTGGCCGAAGCCCGCCCGCAGCGGATCAGTCATCGCTGCTCACCGCCCTGCCGAAGGGCCGCCTGCAACGCCTGCAGGGGCCGGACCCCGATGTTGCCTTGGATGGCGGCCTCGATGCCCTGCACGGCCGCCGCCGCGCCCTGCACCGTGGTGATGCACGGGATGTCGCGGGATACCGCGGCGGTGCGGATCTCGTAGCCGTCCACGCGCGGGCCCGGGTTGCCGTACGGGGTGTTGATCACCATGTCGACCTCGCCGGCCTTGATCAGCTCGACGATGTCGCGCTCCGCGCCGTTCTTCTCGATGTGCTTGCGCACCACCGTGGACGGGATTCCGTTGCGGCGCAGCACCTCCGCGGTGCCGCTGGTGGCCAGGATCTCGAAGCCGAGGTCCGCCAGCCGCTTGACCGGGAACACCAGGGACCGCTTGTCCTTGTTGGCCACCGACACGAACACCCGGCCGCCGGTCGGCAGCGAACCGTAGGCGCCGGCCTGCGACTTGGCGAAGGCCTGCCCGAAGGAGGTGTCGATGCCCATCACCTCGCCGGTGGACTTCATCTCCGGCCCGAGCAGCGAGTCCACGCCGACGCCCTCGCGGGTGCGGAACCGGTGGAACGGCAGCACGGCTTCCTTCACCGCGACCGGCGCGTCGATCGGCAGTTCCGCGCCGTCGCCCTCCGGCGGCAGCAGGCCCTCCGCGCGCAGGTCCGCGATCTTGGCGCCGAGCATGATCCGGGCCGCCGCCTTGGCCAGCGGCACGGCGGTCGCCTTGGACACGAACGGCACGGTCCGCGAGGCGCGCGGGTTGGCCTCCAGCACGTACAGCACGTCGTCCTTGAGCGCGTACTGCACGTTCAGCAGGCCGTGCACGCCGATGCCGCGCGCGATGGCCTCGGTGGACTTTCGCACCTGCTCGATGTCCTGACGCCCCAACGTGATCGGCGGCAGCGCGCACGCCGAGTCGCCGGAGTGGATACCGGCCTCCTCGATGTGTTCCATCACGCCACCGAGGTAGATGTCGGTGCCGTCGCAGAGCGCGTCCACGTCGATCTCGATCGCGTCGTCGAGGAAGTTGTCCACCAGCACCGGGTGGTCCGGGGTGACCTCGGTGGCGCGGGCGATGTAGTTCTCCAGCGACGCCTCGTCGTAGACGATCTCCATGCCCCGGCCGCCGAGCACGTAGGACGGCCGCACCAGCACCGGGTAGCCGATCTCGTCGGCGATCCGCTTGGCGCCCTCGAACGACGTCGCGGTGCCGTAGCGCGGCGCGGGCAGGCCCGCCCCGGCCAGCACGTCACCGAACGCGCCGCGGTCCTCGGCGAGGTGGATCGCCTCCGGCGGCGTGCCCACGATCGGCACCCCGGCCTCGGCCAGCCGCTTCGCCAGACCCAGCGGGGTCTGCCCGCCGAGCTGCACGATCACGCCCGCCACGGTGCCGGACTGCTGCTCGGAGTGCACGACCTCCAGGACGTCCTCGAAAGTCAGCGGCTCGAAGTAAAGCCGGTCCGAGGTGTCGTAGTCGGTGGAGACCGTCTCCGGGTTGCAGTTGACCATCACGGTCTCGTACCCGGCCTCCCGCAGCGCCATCGCGGCGTGCACGCAGGAGTAGTCGAACTCGATGCCCTGGCCGATGCGGTTCGGGCCCGAACCCAGGATGATCACCTTCGGCCGCTCGCGCTGCTCGGCGACCTCCGACTCGGCCGCCGGGTCGGACTCGTAGGCCGAGTAGTGGTACGGCGTCCGGGCCGCGAACTCCGCCGCGCAGGTGTCCACCGTCTTGTACACCGGCCGCACACCCAGCCGGTGCCGCAGCGCGCGAACCCCGTCCTCACCGGCAAGTTCCGGCCGCAGCGCGGCGATCTGCCGGTCCGAGAGCCCGGCCCGCTTCGCGCGCCGCAGCAGCGCGGCGTCCAGCACCGGCGCCTCGACCAGCTCGCCGCGCAGCTCCACCCACGCCGCGATCTGGTCGACGAACCACGGGTCGATGCCCGACGCCTCGTGCACCTGCTCAATCGTGGCGCCCAGCCGCAGCGCGCGCTCCACGGTGTAGAGCCGCCCGTCGTGCGGCGTCCGCAGTTCGTCCAGAGTGGACTCGACGGTGACACCGTCAGGGTCCTGCCCCGGAGCGTCGGGCACAGTCCAGAAGCCCGCTGCTTTCGTCTCCATCGAGCGCAGCGCCTTGCCCAGCGCCTCGGAGAAGCTGCGGCCCACCGCCATCGCCTCGCCGACGCTCTTCATCGTCGTCGTCAGCTCCTGGTCCGCGCCCGGGAACTTCTCGAAGGCGAACCGCGGCACCTTCACCACGACGTAGTCCAGTGTCGGCTCGAAGCTCGCCGGGGTCTCGCCGGTGATGTCGTTGCGGATCTCGTCCAGGGTGTAGCCCACGGCCAGCTTCGCGGCGATCTTGGCGATCGGGAAGCCGGTGGCCTTCGACGCCAGCGCCGAGGACCGCGACACCCGCGGGTTCATCTCGATGACCACCATCCGGCCGGTGTCCGGGTGGATGGCGAACTGGATGTTGCAGCCACCGGTGTCCACCCCGACCTCGCGCAGCACCGCGATGCCCACGTTGCGCATGTGCTGGTACTCGCGGTCGGTCAGCGTCATCGACGGCGCCACCGTCACCGAGTCACCGGTGTGCACGCCCATCGCGTCGATGTTCTCGATCGAGCAGATGACCACCACGTTGTCGGCGTGGTCGCGCATCAGCTCGAGCTCGTACTCCTTCCAACCGAGAACGCTCTCCTCGATCAGGACCTCGTGCACCGGCGACTCGGCCAACCCGAAGGAGGCCATCCGCTCCAGATCTTCCTCGGTGTGCGCCATGCCCGACCCCAGGCCGCCCATGGTGAAGCTGGGCCGGATCACCACCGGCAGGCCCCGCTCCGCGACGAACGCGCGCACGTCCTCCATCGACTTGCACACCGCCGACTCCGGCACCTCGCCGCCGACGGCGCGCACGATGTCCTTGAACCGCTGCCGGTCCTCACCGCGCTGGATCGCCTCGAAGTCGGCGCCGATCAGCTCCACGCCGTAGCGCTCCAGCACCCCGCGCTCGTGCAGCGCGACCGCCGTGTTCAGCGCGGTCTGCCCACCCAGCGTGGCCAGGATCGCGTCCGGCCGCTCGGCGTCGATCACCTTCTCCACGAACTCCGGGGTGATCGGCTCGATGTAGGTGGCATCGGCGAACTCCGGGTCCGTCATGATCGTCGCCGGGTTGGAGTTCACCAGCGAGACGCGGATGCCCTCCTCCCGCAGCACCCGGCACGCCTGCGTGCCGGAGTAGTCGAACTCGCAGGCCTGGCCGATCACGATCGGCCCGGAACCGATGACGAGTACGTGCTTGATATCGGTCCTCTTCGGCATCAGCGCGCCTCACTCATCAGATCAACGAATTTGTCGAACAGCGGCGCGGCGTCGTGCGGACCCGCCGCCGCTTCGGGGTGGTACTGGACGCTGAACGCCGGGCCGTCGAGCAGCCGCAGCCCCTCGACCGCACCGTCGTTGGCGCAGTGGTGGCTGACCATCGCGCGGCCGAAGTCGGTGTCGAACCGCTCGCCCGGCTCGCCCTCGACGGCGAAGCCGTGGTTCTGCGCGGTGATCGCGACCTGGCCGGTCTCGGCGTCGATCACCGGGATGTTGATGCCCCGGTGCCCGTAGCGCAGCTTGTAGGTGCCGCGGCCGAGCGCGCGACCCAGGATCTGGTTGCCGAAGCAGATGCCGAACAGCGGAAGCTTGCGGTCCAGGGCCTGGCGGGTCAGCTCGACCTGCTGGTCGGTGGTGGCCGGGTCGCCCGGCCCGTTGGACAGGAACAGCCCGTCCGGCTGCACCGACAGTACTTCGTCCAATGTGGACGCCAGCGGCAGCACGTGGACCTCGATGCCGCGCTCGGCCATCATCCGCGGCGTGTTGGACTTGATGCCCAGGTCCAGCGCGGCCACGGTGAACCGCTTCTCGCCGACGGCCGGGACGATGTAGGGCTCATTGGTGGTGACGTCACCGGCCAGCGAGGCGCCGACCATCTCGGTGCCGGCCTTGACCGCGGCCACCATCTCGTCGTCGGAACCCAGTTCCGGGCCGGAGAAGATGCCGCCGCGCATCGCGCCCAGCTCGCGGACGTGCCGGGTCAGTGTGCGGGTGTCGATCCCGGCGATGCCGACGATCCCCTGCCGCTCCAGCTCCTCGACCAGCGACCGGCGGGAGCGCCAGTTCGACGGGATGCGGGCGGGGTCGCGCACGGCGTAGCCGGCGACCCAGATGCGCGCGGACTCGTCGTCCTCGTCGTTCCAGCCGGTGTTGCCGATCTGCGGCGCGGTCTGCACCACGATCTGGCGGTGGTACGAGGGGTCGGTCAGGGTCTCCTGGTAGCCGGTCATGCCCGTGGTGAACACGACCTCGCCGAGGGTGTGACCCACCTTGCCGTAAGCCTCCCCGCGGAAGATCCGGCCATCCTCCAGCACAAGTGCGGCCGGGGTGTACGCGGTCATTTGTCCTCCTGCCGCGACTCAGCGGAGTCGCGGGTCGATTCGGGTAGGTGGTCGTGTTCGGGTCGTGAGTGCGAAACCGGGCTGGAGCCCGGTTTCGCACTCACGACCTCGTCGGCGGGCGAGATCGCCCGGACCGCTTCGACCCACTCGGTCTGCGTTGTCTTGTCGTCGCCGCGGAACCCGGTGTCCAGCAGCTGCTCGCCCAGCCGCCAGGTCACCACGACCAGGCCGGCTCCGGGCACCACCTTGTTGGCCAGCTTGTGGTCCAGGCGGCTGTCCACGATGGACCCCGCCGGGATCCAGAGGTCGCTGGCCCCGGTTCGTCGCAGCAGCAGGCCCGAGGCGTGCAGGTGCGCGGTTCCGTTGGCGCGGTGGCCGATGTCGCCGACGGCGATGCGGTCCTGCCAGTCGGTCGCCCGGGTGGTCCCGACGTACATGCCGGTCGCGGCGGGCAGCAGCTCCTCGCCCGGTTCGGCCGGCGACACTGGGAAGTCCGGTAGTTCGGCGGCCTGGCGGCGGGCCCGGTTGCCCCAGCCGCGCCACATGCCGAAGAACACCAGCGCGACCACCGCGGCCATGCCGAGCACCCACAGGAAGCGTTCCATCAGCGCCTCACCTTGCCCTCGTGCGCGGTGACCTTGCCGCGCAGCAGCGTCGCCACCACGCGGCCGGGTAGCCGCATGCCTTCGAACGGCGAGTTCTCGCCGAGGCTGGCCAGCTCCGCGCCGCGCACCGTCCACTCGGCGTCCGGGTCGACCAGCACCAGGTTCGCGGGTTCGCCCGCGGCGACCGGTCGGCCCTGGCCGGTCAGCCCGGCGATCTCGGCGGGCCGCTCGCTCATCACCCGGGCCACGCCGCGCCAGTCCAGCAGGCCGGTGCGCACCATCGTCTGCACGACGATGCCGAGCGCGGTCTGCAGGCCGAGCATGCCGGGCTTCGCCGCGGACCACTCGCAGTCCTTGTCCTGCGCGGCGTGCGGGGCGTGGTCGGTGGCCACGCAGTCCACGGTGCCGTCGGCCAACGCCCGGCGCAGCGCCAGAACGTCGGCGTCGGTGCGCAGCGGCGGGTTGACCTTGTTCACCGGGTCGTAGGTCTCCAGCCGGTCGTCGGTCAGCAGCAGGTGGTGCGGCGTGACCTCGGCCGAAACCCGGCCGTCTGCCTCCCGCGACTTCCACCAGCGCAGGATCTCCGCGGTGCCCTCGGTGGAGACGTGGCAGATGTGCAGCGTGCCGCCGGTGTGCCCGGCGAGCAGGCAGTCGCGCGCGACGATCGCTTCCTCGGCCGGGGCGGGCCAGCCAGCCAGGCCCAGCCGGGCGGCGTTCGCGCCCTCGTGCGCCTGCGCGCCCACCGTCAGCCGCGGCTCCTCGGCGTGCTGCGCGACCACGCCGCCGAAGGACTTCGTGTACTCCAGCGCGCGGCGCATGATCAGCGGGTCGTGCACGCAGTGGCCGTCGTCGGAGAACACCCGGACCTCGGCGGCGCTGCGGCGCATGGTGCCCAGCTCGGCGAGCTTCTCCCCCTTCAGCCCCACCGTCACCGCGCCCACCGGGTGCACGTCGACCAGGCCGACCTCGCGGCCGCGCCGCCACACGTGCTCGACGATCACGGCGTTGTCCGCGACCGGATCGGTGTTGGCCATCGCGAAGACCGCGGTGTAGCCGCCGAGCGCGGCGGCCGTCGAACCGGTCTCGACGGTCTCGGCGTCCTCCCTGCCCGGCTCCCGCAGGTGCGTGTGCAGGTCCACGAAGCCCGGCAGCGCCACGGCGCCCCCGGCGTGCACGATCTCGTCGACATCCGCAGCGGGACCCAACTCCAGACCAGGACCGATCTCGGCGATCACCTCGCCGTCGACCAGCACGTCCACCGGATCGCCCACGCCGTACGGACGGACGTCCTTCAGTAGCACCCGGCTCATGGCTGTCCCGCCTCCAGTCCCGCCTCTCCGCGATTCACACTGGTGGTTGCGTCCAGCGCGAATCTCGCGTTTGGTGGTTTCTTGTGGCTGGGTTGCGTCACGGTCCCCTGGGGTGCGGTTGAGGAAGACCGAGGTTGACAAAGGCTGCTCATGCCGTGATTTCCTCTCCGGCCAACAGGTGGTAGAGCACCGCCATCCGCACGTGCACGCCATTGCTGACCTGCTGGGTGATGGCGGCGCGCGGCGAATCGGCCACGGCCGGCGCGATCTCCATGCCGCGCAGCATCGGGCCGGGGTGCAGGACCACGGCGTGCTCGGGCAGCTTGCCCAGCCGCGCCTCGTTGAGGCCGTAGGCGATCGAGTACTCGCGCGCCGACGGGAAGAACCCGCCGTGCATCCGCTCCGCCTGGACCCGCAACATCATCACCGCGTCCAGCTTCGGCAGCTCCGGGTCCAGCTCGTGGCGAACCTCCGCGCCCCACTGCTGCGCCCCGGCGGGCACCAGCGTCGGCGGCGCGACCAGCACCACCTCGGCGCCGAGGGTGCGCAGCAGGTGCACGTTCGAGCGCGCCACCCGGCTGTGCAGCAGGTCGCCGACGATGGCGATGCGGCGACCGGACAGCTCGCCCAGCCGCTCCCGCAGCGTCGCGGCGTCCAGCAGCGCCTGGGTGGGGTGCTCGTGCATGCCGTCGCCGGCGTTGACGACCTGGGTGCCGACCTCGTCCAGCCATCCGGCCAGCCGGTGCGCGGCGCCCGAAGCGGGGTGCCGGATGATCACGCAGTCGGCCCCGGCGGCGGCCAGCGTCAGCGCGGTGTCGCGCAGCGACTCGCCCTTGTTCACCGAAGAACTGCTGGCCGAGACGTTGATCACGTCGGCGCTCATCCACTTCCCGGCGATCTCGAAGGACACCCGGGTGCGCGTGGAGTTCTCGTAGAACAAGGTCACCACGGTCCGGCCGCGCAGCGTCGGCAGCTTCTTGACCTCGCGCCCCAGCAGCGTCTGCTTCAGGGTGTCGGCGGTGTCGAGCACGCTCGTCGCGGTGGCGGCGTCCAGCCCCTCGGTGGAAAGCAGGTGGCGCATCAGGAGGTCACCTCCCCCGTGCCTTGTGGGACGCCCGCACCCGGGCGGCGCAGCACCACGCAGTCCTCGCCGTCGGTCTCGGCGAGCCGCACGGCGACGTCCTCGGAACGCGACGTCGGGATGTTCTTGCCGACGTAGTCGGCGCGGATCGGCAACTCGCGGTGGCCGCGGTCGACCAGCACCGCCAGCTGCACGGCCCGCGGTCGGCCCTGGTCGCGCAGGGCGTCGAGGGCGGCCCGCACGGTGCGGCCGGAGAACAGCACGTCGTCGACGAGCACGACCAGCGCGTTGTCGATGCCCTGCTTGGGCAGGTTGGTGTGCTCCAGCGGACGGTTCGGGCGGTGCCGCAAGTCGTCACGGAAGAGCGTGATGTCGAGGGTGCCCGTGGGCACCGTCACGCCGCTGAATTCGCCGATCTTCGCGGCGAGCCGCCGGGCGAGCGAGGTCCCCCTGGTGGGGATGCCCAGCAGCACCACGCCGCTGTTTCCGGCGTCCAGCGCGGTCTTCTCGATGATCTGGTGGGCGATCCGGGCTATCGTGCGCGCAACGTCACCGGCCGAAAGCAGCTCCCGCTGCCCGACCGGGTCCGCCGCGTCCGCCGGTTGGCGTGACGCCACGGTGCGACCTCCTTCCCCGCCTCTCTGGACGGGTCCTTAAAGGATGGTGTATGAGCTGCCCCGCAGTGGCGGGCTCGAAAACCGCTGCCGCATGCCGGGCTGCCTTGTACGCTATCAGCGCCGCGAGGTCAATCGACCGGGTGGTGTGGTGGCGTTCGCCGCATTGCCGAGAAAGACCAACTTGACCTGGTGACGCTGGCGAGCGAACATTACTCTCCGTATCGATCTGAGCTTTGCTCCCCGGCCGCCGTTATCGGCTGACGGGGCGAACGAAACGGAGAAACGCCACATGGGCGACTACGCCAAGGCGCTGGGCAGCAAGCTCCGCGCTATCCGCCAGCAGCAGGGTCTGTCGCTGCACGGCGTCGAGCAGAAGTCTGGCGGGCGGTGGAAGGCCGTGGTCGTCGGGTCCTATGAGCGAGGCGACCGTGCGGTGACCGTGCAGAAGCTGGCCGAACTGGCCGACTTCTACGGGGTTCCGGTCGCGGAACTGCTTCCCGAAGGCCGGGTGCCGTCCGGCGCCGAGCCTGCCACCAAAGTTGTGATCAACCTGGAGCGGCTGCAGCAGCTACCTGCGGAGAAGGTGGGCCCGCTGGCCCGCTACGCAGCCACCATCCAGAGCCAGCGCGGTGACTACAACGGCAAGGTGCTGTCCATCCGCACCGAGGACCTGCGATCCCTGGCCATCATCTACGACATGACGCCAGGTGAGCTCACCGAGCAGCTCATCGACTGGGGCGTGCTTCCCCCGGAGGCCCGCCCAGCCCGGGAGGAGTGACACCACAACCCGGTCCACCCGTTCGGGCGAGGCCGGGCACGGGAAGGGGCACCCACCGCGACTCAGGAGTCGCAGACGGGTGCCCCTCCGCTATGTCCGAGTGAAGGGAGCGTTCGCCCGGCCATGCCGGGTGGAGGTGACCTTCACCCATCACCCGTACGGTGGCGCAGCTACGTGTGAGGGCGCCCTTGTTTGACCAAGGGTGTCCCTCACACATAACTCGTTCGGGCTAATCTGCGGCGGTCTGCTCCGGGCGGACCGACTTGCGGAGGCGGTCGCCGATGCCGGCGATGCGGCCCAGCACGCCGTTGACGAACCGCGGCGAGTCGTCCGTGGACAGCACCTTGACCAGCTCCACCGCCTCGTCGATGGCCACCGCCGGCGGCACGTCGTCGCTCCACAGCAGCTCGTACAGGCCCAGCCGCAGCACCGAGCGGTCCACCGCGGGCATCCGCCCGAGCGACCAGCCCTCGGCGTGCTGCGTGAGCAACTCGTCGATCCGCTCGCGGTTCGCCGTGACGCCCTCGACCAGGGTGACCGTGTAGTCGCCGACCGGCGGCACCTCCGGCGAGCCGACCCGATCGGCCAGCAGCGTCACCGCGTCGATGCCGCGCTGGTCGGCCTCGTAAAGGAAGTCCACGGCACGCTTGCGTGCCTTGCTCCGAGAACCCACCTCACACCCTCTTTCCGGCCGGGCCGAGTCCTGCGGCTGATGAGCAGGCGATCATTTGCTGCTGACGCGGCTGAGGTACCGGCCGTCGCGCGGGTCGACCTTCACCTTGTCACCGGTGTTGAGGAACAGCGGCACCTGGATCTCCGCACCGGTCTCCAGGGTGGCGGGCTTGGTGCCACCGGTGGAGCGGTCGCCCTGCAGGCCCGGGTCGGTGTGCTGGACGACCAGCTCGACCGAGGCCGGCAGCTCGACGTACAGCGGATCGTCGTCGTGGCGGGCGACCACCACGGCACTGTTCTCCAGCATGTAGTTCGCCGCGTCACCGACCACGGCAGCCGAGACGTTGACCTGGTCGTAGGTGTCGGGTTCCATGAACACGTAGTCGGTGCCGTCGTTGTAGAGGTAGGTCATCTCGCGGCGGTCGACGTTCGCGGTGTCCACCTTCACGCCGGCGTTGAAGGTCTTGTCCACGACCTTGCCGGAGAGCACGTTCTTCAGGGTGGTGCGGACGAATGCGCCGCCCTTGCCGGGCTTGACGTGCTGGAAGTTCACGACGGTCCACAACTGGCCGTCGATGTTGAGCACCAGCCCGTTCTTCAAGTCGTTCGTGGATGCCACGGTGGGGGTCTCTCCTGTGGTGATGGCTTGGGCGTGTTTCGTCTGCAACGCGAACCGGATTCCGGCGGGACCGGCGCACCTCGGTGCGTCAGACTTCGACGAGCTCCTTCGTCGTCAAGGTGAGGAGCTCCGGTGTGCTGGGACGCACGACCAGCGTGTCCTCGATGCGGACCCCGCCCCGGCCTGCCACGTAGACGCCAGGCTCGACGGTGACCGCCATCCCGGCGGCGATTCTACCGTCCCCCCGCTGCGACAACGCCGGTGCCTCGTGGATCTCCAGGCCGACGCCGTGTCCCAGGCCGTGCGGGAACTGCTCGCCGAAGCCCGCGTCCTCGATCACCTTGCGGGCCGCCGCATCCACGTCCTTCACCTCGGTGCCGATGCTGAGCGCGCCCCGCCCGGCGGCCTGCGAGGCGCGCACCAACTCGTAGATCTCGCGCTGCCAATCCGCTGGCCTGCCGAGCACCACGGTCCGGGTCATGTCCGAGTGGTAGCCGTCGACGAGTGCGCCGAAGTCCATCTTCACGAAGTCGCCGGCGGCCAGGACCGCGTCGGTCGGCCGGTGGTGCGGCACCGCGGAGTTCGGCCCGGCGGCGATGATCGTGGCGAACGACGGCCCGGCGGCGCCGTTGTCGAGCATCCGGGTCTCCAGTTCGCGGGCGACCTCCAGCTCGGTGCGGCCGGGGCGCAGCCCGCCGTGCTCGATGAGGTCGGCCAGCGCCCGGTCGGCGGCGGCGCAGGCCATCCGCAGCGCCTCGATCTCCGTTTCGTCCTTGATCAGCCGCAGCTGCTCGACGAGGCCCGGCGCACGCACCAGCTCTGCCTTGCCCGCCGCGTCGGCGAGCGCGTCGCGGCCGTCGACGGTGACGTGCTGGCTCTCGAAGCCGACCCGGCGGTGCTCGGCGGCGGTGCCCCCGATCCGCTCGGCCAACGCCAGATCGCTCGCCCGCTCGATGACCCGCTCCAGGTCCGGCACCTGCGACTCGGCCTGGGTCAGGTACCGGCCATCGGTGCAGAACACGGTGCGCGGCTCGGTTCCCGGCTCGTCGGCGGCGTGCACCGCCAGCGCCGCGTTCGATCCCGTGAAGCCGGTCAGGTAGCGGATGTTGAGCAGATCCGTCACCAACATCGCGTCCAACTCCTGCTCGCGCAGGTAGTTGCGGAGGGCGTGGCGTCGGTGGGCGTGCGGTTCGGACATGTTTCGGAGCCTAACCCGCGAATCCGCGAACGGGCCTGGTCACGCCAGCATCGGCGGGAAGCCGCCACGACCTTGGCGGGGCGAATCGTCGGTGCCCGGCGCTACCCTGCCGGCATGTCGCTGTCGTGGAGCGCGTTCGCCAGTCCCGTCGGGGAACTGACGGTGGTCGCGACCGCATCCGGGGTTTGCCGGGTGGACTTCGCAGGGCCGGATCGGGCACTCGGCGAGTTCGACAAGGCCGCGTTGAGCCGGGACACCGGCGTCGCGGCCGAGGCCGCGCGGCAGCTCGGCGAGTACTTCGCGCGGCAGCGCCGGGAGTTCGACCTGCCGATCGAGTGGGAGCCGCTGGAGGGGCTGCGGTTGCACGTGCTGCGCACGTTGCACGAAATGGTGCCGTTCGGCGAGACGGTGAGCTACAAGCAGCTGGCGGAGCTGTCCGGGCGGCCGGAGGCTTCGCGGGCCGTCGGCACGATCATGGGAAGCAACCCGGTCCCGTTGCTCGTGCCGTGCCACCGGGTGCTGGCCAGCGGCCACGGGCTCGGCGGTTTCGGCCCCGGGTTGGAGGCCAAGCGGCGGCTGCTGGTGCTGGAGGGCGTCCTGGAACCCAGCCTACTGGAGCTGGACCTGCTGTCGTGAGTGATCGTGCCGGTAAGAACCGGAACATTCACCCACGAGGGACAGGTGGTAGGTCGTCTCCTTCTGGCCCAGGGTCACCGGAATCGGGATTTCCTCGCAGTTCCCGAAAACCGCGTGCAGCGCCGCGCTGAGGTCCGGTGAGGTGTCGGCCGACCAGATCGCCAAAGTGCATTCCGGGGCGAGCTTTTCCCCGCAACGGCTCAGGAAGTCGGCCCGGTAGAACGCGGAGTTACCGTCGTAGACGAGGAAATCTGCTCCGTTGTCCACATCGAGCAGCAGGACGTCGAAGCTGCCCGCCGGTTGAGCGTCGTGCATCTCGGCCACGTGCGCAATTTCGCGAGAAATTGACGTTCACCCAGGTGACGGTCAATTTCTCGCGAAATTGTCACCACCTGCACGAACGCACCGCGGCGATCACGAAGCGCGACGATGCGTGGTCACCCGGGGTGGGCGCAATTTCTCGCGAAATTGCGCCCACCCCGGGTGACGGGGCCTGCTTCGGGCACGGTGGCGTTCCCGGGCTCGCGGTTGGTGCTGTCGGGGTTCGTGAGGGATGTCCACCGATTTCCGGAAACCGGGAAGCGTTCCCGGACTTTCGCGCTGTTGCCGGTTTTCGCCATTCGCGGAATACAGTTGTCCGGAAATGGCTTGTCCGCTGGGCCGGATCGAGCAGTCGTCGGCGGCGCTTCGGAGTATTGGCGGTTGGTGAGGCCGCTCCCACAATTGTTGTGACCCTAAACTAATTCCCCGCCCCGAAGGGATTTGCCGTGCTCAGCAGACGATGCTTCCTCGGCGGCGTCTCCGCCGCCGCCCTCGCCGTCCCCGCCATCGGCAGCCTCGGCTCCGTTCCGGCGGCCCTCGCCGGGCCGCGCCGCCCCGACGTCCCGCTACCGCTGACGATCGTCAACCAGAGCGGCCAGTTCGACAACGCCTCGATCTGGGTCTACGTCGTCGGCGTGAACCTCGACTCCGGCGAGCAGTCCCGGGTCACCCCGGACGGCCAACTGGTGCCGGTTTCGCCGTCCGACAACGGCTCCGACGGCTTCGCCGACTACGCCATCCCGCTGCAGGGCAGCGGCGACACCACGCTGAACCTGCCGAGCATGTCCGGCCGGATCTACTTCGCGCTGGACGAGAAGCTGAAGTTCAAGGTCGTCGCGGGCGGCGACGGCAAGCCCGCGCTGCAGTACCCGGCCGGCTGGGTCGACACCGACCCGAACCACTCGATCCTGCACGACACCGTCGAGTTCACCCTCAAGCCCGACGGCATGTACTGCAACACCACGATGGTCGACATGTTCAGCGTGCCGCTGTCGATCCGGCTGCAGGGCGCGCAGGACCAGACCACCGGCACGATCGCCGCCGACGGTCGCGAGCGAATCCTCAGCGGTGTCACGGAGAACGCGGACTTCGCCGGGCTGCGCCAGGACGACCTGCGGGTGATCGCGCCGGGCCACGGGCTCGACCTCGGCGCGTTCTCAGGCACCTACTACGACTCCTACATCGAGGAGGTCTGGGCCAAGTACCAGGGCTCCCAGCTGAAGGTGAACACCGGCGACGGCCGGATCTTCACCGGCCAGATCTCGGGCGACACCTTCAACTTCGACGGCGGCGTGCAACCGATCGGCCGACCGTCCACAAGGGATGTTCTGTTCTGCGACGGCGCGCTGGCCGCCCCCAACGACGGCATCACCGGGCCGGTGGCGGCGATCCTGGGCGCCGGGTTCAACCGGTCGATCCTGCTGGACCTCGCCGATCAGCCCGGCACCGACCCGGGCGCGTTCTACCAGCACGAGGTCACGAACCACTTCGCCAAGGTGATGCACGCCAACACCGAGGACGGCAAGGCGTACGGGTTCGCCTTCGACGACGTGGCCGGTTTCGCCTCCTACATCCAGGACGGCGCGCCGAAGTCGATCATCGTGACGCTGACGCCGTGGTGACCGGTTCCGGCTCCCGCCGCGGCGCGGCGACCCGGATCGACACCGAGAAGGCCGTCGCCAGCAGGCACAGCAGGCCCGCGCCGTACCAGGCGGCGGCGTAGTCGCCGAACTGGTCGCGCACCACGCCCGCGATGCTGGCGATGGCCGCCGCGCCGATCTGGTGCGAGGCGAACACCCAGCCGAACACCACCGAGGCGCGGGGCCCGAAGTGCTCCCGGCACAGCGCCATGGTCGGCGGCACGGTGGCCACCCAGTCCAGCCCGTAGAACACCACGAACAGCACCATGCTCGCCTCCACCGAGGGGCCGAGCAGCTGCGGCAGGACGAACAGCGACAGGCCGCGCAGCGTGTAGTAGGCGGCGAGCAGTACACGCGGGTTGACCTTGTCGGTCAGCCAGCCGGAGAGCACCGTGCCGAGCACGTCGAAGACGCCGATCACCGCGAGCAGCCCGGCGGCGGTCGTGGTCGGCATGCCGTGGTCGTGCGCCGCCGGCACGAAGTGCGTGTTCACCAGGCCGTTGGTACTCGCCCCACAGATCGCGAAACCACCGGCCAACAGCCAGAAAGCGGGCTTGCGGGCCGCGTCGCGCAGGGTGCGCAGCGCGATCGCGGCAGGGTTGCCGCGGTCGCGGACCTGCTCCGGATTCTCGCCCGTCGCGCCGTAGGCGGTTACGCCGGCGTCGCGGGGGTGATCGCGCATCACCAGCAGCACCAGCAGGCCGACCAGCAGTGCGGTCCCTGCGATGACCAGCGACGTGAACCGCCAGCCTTGGCTCTCGACGAGCACGGCCGCCAGCGGCAGGAAGATCAGCTGCCCGGTCGCGCTACCGGCGGTCAGCACGCCGCTGACCAGCCCGCGCCGCTGCACGAACCACCGATCGACCACAGTGGACACGAACGCCAGCGCCATCGACCCGGTGCCCACTCCCACCAGGAGGCCCCAGCACACGATCAGCTGCCAGCTGGCCATCATGAACACCGTCAGCCCGCTCCCGGCAGCGATGAGCAGCAGCGCCGCGACGGTGACCCGGCGGATGCCGAAGCGCGCCATCAGCGCCGCCGCGAACGGCGCCGTGAGGCCGTAGAGCAGGAGGTTCAGCGACACGGCGGCCGAGATGACGCTGTGCGGCCAGCCGAACTCCTGGTGCAGCGGATTCATGAAGACGCCGGGCATCGACCGGAAGGCGGCCGACCCGAGCAGGGCGATGAATGCGACGCCCGCCACCCACCAGGCGGGGTGGACGCGTCGCGCGGTCCCAGTGGTGATCACCCTGCCAGCCTCGCCGAGTCCGCCGCCCGGAACCAGTGGCCAGAGAGACAAGATGTGAGAAGATCCGGCCATGGCCACCAGCCCGCACCGGATCGCCGTGCTCGGCATCCCCGACGTCGTCGGCTTCGACCTGGCGATCCCCTCGCAGATCTTCGCCGGCGCCCGCGACGAGGACGGCGAGCCGTTCTACGACGTCCAGGTCTGCAGCCTCGACGGCGGCCCGATCCACACCACCAAGGGGTTCTCCATCCTGCCCGGGGCCAGCCCGGACTACCTGACCGCGCCGGACACGCTGATCATCCCGGGCACCTACGTCGCGGGGCCGCGCACCGACGGCAGCCTCGACGCGGAGCTGGCGGACTACCTGGCCGGGCTGCCGCGCGGCACGCGGATCATGTCGATCTGCACCGGCGCCTTCGTGCTCGCCGCGGCCGGGCTGCTCGACGAGCGCCCGGCGACCACGCACTGGGCGCACGTCCAGCGGTTCCAGCGGCTCTACCCGCAGGTGCGGCTGCACCCGGACGTGCTGTTCGTGGACGACGGCGACGTGCTGACCTCGGCCGGGGTGGCCGCCGGGATCGACCTGTGCCTGCACGTGATCCGCCGCGACCACGGCAGGGAGGTCGCCAACCACGCGGCCCGTTCCAGCGTCGTGCCGCCGTGGCGGGACGGCGGCCAGTCCCAGTTCATCGAGCGGCCGCTGCCGGAAACCGGCGGCAACGGCACCGCACCGACGCGCGCGTGGCTGCTCGAACGCCTCGCCGAGCACCTCACCCTGGACGACGTGGCGGTCCAGGCCGGGATGAGCGTGCGCACCTTCACCCGCAGGTTCCGGGAGGAGACCGGCACCAGCCCGCTGGACTGGCTGCTGCAGCAACGCATCGAACGCGCCCGCCACCTCCTGGAGGCGACCGACCTGCCGATCGACGCGGTCGCGGAGCAGTCCGGCCTGAACACCGCGGCGTCGCTGCGAAAGCACCTGCGCCTGCGGCTCGGCACCAGCCCCGCCGCCTACCGCCGAACCTTCCGCCGGACCGCGTGACCGGACGGCGTGACCGGACCGCGTGACCCGACGGCGTGACCGGACCGCGTGACCTGACGGCGTGACCGGACGGCGTGACCCGACGGCGTGACCGGACCGCGTGACCTGACGGCGTGACCTGACGGCGTGACCTGGTTGCGCGGGTGCCGTGAGCGTTTCTGGGCGCTATGGCACCCAAAAGTGCTCACGGGTCCTCTCGCCCCTGGTTGAATAGTCACGGAAAAGATAATTCGCAACCTCGCCGGCCCCGAACCGGTGTCCGTGGTGGTGCCGGAACCGGTCGGCTCGGCGGGGGCTGCGTTCGCGGGCGGATCCTGGAGGTGCTTCCCCGCGCGGCAGGTCCCGGTCGGTGCTCGCGTCGACGAATTCGCCTGCCGCTCCGGCAGATCCGGACTCCACGCCGACCGCCGGGAAGTCGACGCGGTCGATGTTCGCGTCGACCGTCCAGTCGTGCGGCCCGTGCCGGGACACCTCCACCGCCTGCCCAGTCCGCCGCGGAACCGGCCCGGTAGCCGAGCGCTGATCAGCGGCGGAGGTCACCGGCCGGGGCGTGCGCGTCCCACTCCTGCTGGGAGACGTCGGCGATCGTCGAACCGTTGGCGGCGGCGGCCTCCGCGCTTATCGTCCACAGTAGACTCTTGTCGTCGAGCAGACCGACCACCCCCCGCGGGGATCGCATCGCGGGCGCCGCGGCACGGATGGTGCCGGCGACCGGGAGCCCGTCCAGCGCGGGCACCCTCACGTCGAGAACCCTGGTGACCAATTGCTCCGCGACGGAGCGGCGCTCGACGCGGACCCGCTGCCCATTGCGCACCACATCGACCGTGCGAGCCGGAGATGGCGCCGCGAAGCCGTCGAGGACCGCCG
This sequence comes from Saccharopolyspora pogona, assembly GCF_014697215.1. Classification (GTDB taxonomy): domain Bacteria; phylum Actinomycetota; class Actinomycetes; order Mycobacteriales; family Pseudonocardiaceae; genus Saccharopolyspora; species Saccharopolyspora hattusasensis. The sequence continues at coordinate 8,602,363 of NZ_CP031142.1, read as the reverse complement.
CCGCCTGCCTGGGCGTCCGGCACCCTTCGGCCCCGGTGACGTCGATGCCGAAGTGGCGGATGTCGGTCGGAGCCGGGAACAACGCGGTGGCGCGGAGAAGGTCCACCGGAACCGTCCCGCAAGGATCCACTGTGGACACGGGCGCGTGCCCGCCGGGACCGCGGACGAGACCTGGGCCTTCCTGCCAGGGGCCGGGCACGACCACCGGTACGTAGGGATGGCGGGTGAAATCCCGGTCCCAGAAGGTGATCGTGGTGCCCGTCACGGTCTGGTGGGCGATCGCGAACGCGTCCAGCGCCGGAACCCACATCCAGTCCGCACTGAACGCGTCCACCACCGAACGCGACCGCTTGGCGCCCGCGGCGTCGAAACCCTTCTCGGTCAAGGCCTGCGGCTGGTCGGTGAACTCGGGATTGCGCGCGCGGAGCACGAACTGGCCAGCGCCGTTCCAGCCCGCCCCGGAAGCAGTGGTGTCGGTGAACATCAGGTAGAACCAGCCGTCCAGGTACAGCGCGGAGGGCTGACCCGCGCCGTAGACGTTCTCCCGGTTCACCTCGCCGGAAGCCGTAGCGATCGGGCGGCCGCCGGCCTCCCGCCGCCAGGAGAGGCCGTCGGGGCTGCTGGCGACGCCGATGGCGTTGCCGTGCGCGTGATCCCCGGCCGCGCCCGTGTAGTAAAGGTAGTAGCGACCGTCCACTTTCAACACCGACGGGTCGCAGGTGTGCTTGCCGTCGAACCCGCCGGGTTGGCCGCTGAAGATGGGCACCGCGGGAGCGCCACCGGCAGCGGTGAAGGGCCCGTCGGGGCTACCCGACGCGGCCGTCAAGATGTCGTCGCCCGGCGGGCCGATCCCGGGCAGCTGGCTGCACCACCAGGTGCGGTACTGCCCGCCGTCCTGCAACACCGTCGGCCCGTAGTTGTAGGGCGCGGGCAACCCTCCGGCGACCACCACCCCGGCGCTGCCCCGCGCGCCACCGACGCCCAGAGCGATCGGTGCCTCGGGAGGCTCAACCCGCTGCTCGGCCTGCGGCTGGGGCGTGCCCTCGACCGGCGCGCACCCGGCCAGCAGCACCACCGCGGCCAACCCGGCCAATCGCCGCAACGGAATCCGATCCCTCACCGATGCTCCCCCCAGACCCGCGCCAACACCGAGGTGAAGGACACCTCCGCCCAATTTACTTGCAACGCGCGGGCCGCAGGACTCACTACCGACGTATCGCCGCTGGGCACGTGGCCGTGAGTCTTCTGGGTTGCGGTAGAGGCTGCCCTGGAAGTGATCGTCCGGAGTGCGCGGTAGGGCGGCGGGCTCATGCCTTTCAAGCGGCGCAACCGCTTGGCCCACCCTCGCGGCTCGTACCGCCGCGGGTTCTCAGGCTGTGCCCACCCCGTCGGGGCTTTTGGCGAGAACGGTCCCCGACGTGGTGAATTGGCATTCATGAGTCCGGTTTCCCGCAGTCCAGACGGCGACCGTAATTCCCGCAGGGGGGCCGCCACCCGCACCGCCACGCAGGACGAGAATGGAAACAGCCTCTACAGCGCCCCAAAAGACACACGGCCCGGAAAAGGAACTAGCTGCGCGACTTGTCGGCCAGCCACCGGATCGCTAGCGGATAGCCCTCGACGCCGAGGCCGGCGATGACCGCGGTCGAGACGTCGGACAGGTAACTGGTGTGCCGGAACTCCTCGCGCTTGTGCACGTTGGAGATGTGCAGCTCGATCAGGTCCGCTTCGAGCTGCGCCGCCGCGTCGCGCACCGCGATGGAGTAGTGCGTCCACGCGCCCGCGTTGAGCACCACCGGCCACCGCTGGTCGGCGGCCTCGTGCAGCCACTGGACCATCTCGCCCTCGTGGTCGGTCTGCCGGACCGCCACCTCCACGCCCAGCTCCTTGCCGGCGCGCTCGCACATCCCGACCAGGTCGGCGTAGGTGGTGCTGCCGTAGACCGAGGGCTCGCGCTTGCCCAGGCGACCGAGGTTCGGCCCGTTGAGGACGAGGACCTTCACAGCAGCACCTCCGAACCCGGCTTGGCCTGGCCGCCGGTGACCGCCGAGTACGCGGCGGCGATCAGCGACGGGTCCGGTCCCTCGAGGCGACCGGGCTTGGCCAGGCCGTCCAGGACCACGAACCGCAGCACCCCGGAGCGGGTCTTCTTGTCCACCCGCATCGCCTCCAGCAGCTGGCCGAGCGCGTCCGGGGCGTAGCTGGTCGGCAGGCCCAGCAGGTCGAGGACCCGCTTGTGCCGGTCGGCGGTCTCGTCGTCCAGCCGCCCGGCCAGCCGCGCCAGCTCCGCGGCGAACACCAGCCCGACGCTGACCGCCGCGCCATGCCGCCAGCGGTAGCGCTCCCGGCGCTCGATGGCGTGGGCCAGCGTGTGGCCGTAGTTGAGCACCTCGCGCAGGTGCGATTCCTTCAGGTCCGCGGCGACCACGTCGGCCTTGACCTGGATCGACCGGCGCACCAGCTCGCCCAGCACGTCACCGGCCGGATCGGTCGCCACCGCCGGGTCTGCCTCGATGAGCCGCAGGATCTCCGGGTCGGCGATGAAGCCCGCCTTGACGATCTCGGCCATGCCGGCCACGAGCTCGTTGCGCGGCAGCCCCTCCAACGTCGCCAGGTCGGCCAGCACCAGGCTCGGCTCGTGGAACAACCCGACCAGGTTCTTGCCCGCGTCGGTGTTGATGCCGGTCTTGCCGCCGACCGCGGCGTCCACCATGCCCAGCAGCGTGGTCGGCACGTGCACCACGCGGACCCCGCGCATCCACGTCCCGGCGACGAAACCGGCGACGTCGGTGACCGCGCCGCCGCCGAAGGACACCACCACGCCGTTGCGGTCCATGCCGACCTTGCCCAGGACCTCCCAGCAGAACCCGGCGACCTGCAGGCTCTTGCCGTCCTCGGCGTCCGGGATCTCCACCCGGTGCGCGTCCACCCCGGCCGAGGTCAGCTCCTCGCGGACCGCCTCCACCGTGCTGGTGATGGTGGGCTGGTGCACCAGCGCCACCACCGATGCGTCGCGCAGGAAGTCGACGAGCTCGCCGAGCAGTCCCCGGCCGACCACCACATCGTAGGGCTGCTGGCTGGCCACCCTGATCCGCACCGGTTCGGTCATCATCGTCCCTTCGGCTGAGCGAGTTCTCGGCTTGGCCCCACCCCTTGACCGGCGGTGGGTGCGGTTGGAAGCATCCCACTCCCGACCGTCATGATCAGCTGGACGGCGTGTTGCGCACGGACAGCGCGGCGACGACCTGCTCCACGACTTCGGTGGTCGCCACGTGGTCGGTGACGATCTCGACGGCGGCCACCGAGCGGTAAATGGGCAGCCGCGCGTCCAGCAGCGCCTTGAAGGTGGCGCGGGGGTTCACCCCGGCCAGTAGCGGTCGAGCCGTGGACAGCCCGACACGCCGAGCGCCTTCGGCCAGCCCCACCGACAGGAACACCACCGGCTGCCCGGCCAGTCGTTCGCGGGTGCGTTCCGACAGCACCGAGCCGCCGCCGAGGGCAAGAACGCCGTCGTGTTCGCGTAGCCCCGCGGCGACCGCGTCCTCTTCCATGGCCCGGAACGCCGGCTCGCCGTCGTTGGCGAAGATGTCGGCGACGGGCCGACCCGCGGTCCGCACGATGTCGTCGTCGGTGTCCCGGAACGGCACATCGAGGCGCTGCGCCAGCAACTTGCCGATCGTCGTTTTGCCCGCTCCCGGCGGGCCGATCACCACCGCGCGCGGGCCCATCACCGCACCTGCCGCTTCTCGGCGCGCTCGCGCAGCGAGGCGAGGTAGCCCTCGACGTTGCGCCGGGTCTCCGGCAGCGAGTCGCCGCCGAACTTCTCCAGCGCGGCCTCCGCGAGGACCAGCGCGACCATCGTCTCGGCGACCACGGCGGCGCGCGGCACGGCCGTGATGTCGGAGCGCTGGTGCATCGCCTGCGCCGGCTCGCCGGTCACCATGTCCACAGTGGCCAGTGCGCGTGGCAGGCTGGAGATCGGCTTCTTCGCGGCGCGGACGATCAGCGGCTCGCCGTTGGTGATGCCGCCTTCCAGGCCGCCCGCCCGGTTGCTGCCCCGCCGCACCCACTTGGCGCCCTGGTCCGGGTAGATCTCGTCGTGCGCCGCGCTGCCGCGCCGGTGCGCGTTGGCGAAGCCCTCGCCGATCTCGACGCCCTTGATCGCCTGGATGCTCATCAGCGCACCGGCCAGCCGCGCGTCGAGCTTGCGGTCCCAATGCACGTGGGAGCCGATGCCCGGGGGCAGCCCGTAGGCGATGACCTCGACAACCCCGCCGAGGGTGTCGCCGTCCTTCTTGGCCGCGTCGACCTCGGCCATCATCTTCTCGGTCGCCTCGTCGCCGAAGGCGCGCACCGGGTTGTCGTCGATGGCGCCCAGGTCGTCCGGGCCGGGCAGCACGTCGTGCGTGGCGTCGACGCCGCCCAGGCTGATGACGTGGCTGACGATCTCGACCCCGAGCAGCTGCCGCAGGAACTGCCGGGCGACCGTGCCGACGGCGACGCGGGCGGCGGTCTCGCGGGCGCTCGCGCGCTCCAGCACCGGCCGGGCCTCTTCGAAGCCGTACTTCTGCATCCCGGCGAGGTCGGCGTGCCCGGGCCGGGGACGGGTCAGCGGCGCGTTGCGGGCCAGCGACGACAGCACGTCCTCGTCGATCGGATCGGCGGCCATCACCTGCTCCCACTTGGGCCACTCGGTGTTGCCGATGCGGATCGCGATCGGGCCGCCCTGGGTCCGGCCGTGCCGGATGCCGCCGATCAGCTCCAGCTCATCGGCCTCGAAGTTCATCCGCGGGCTGCGCCCGAAACCGAGCTTGCGCCGCTCCAGCTGGGTCGCGATGTCGGCGGAGGTCACCTCGACCCCGGCCACCATGCCTTCCAGCACCGCCACCAGGGCGGGACCATGCGATTCTCCAGCGGTCATCCAACGCAGCACAGCTATAGATCCTGCCACGTTCGATCCCGGGTGAACCCGGGCGGGGGTCCTGCAATGCGCTTTCGTCCGCCCCGCGACCTCGGCACCTCCCGGGGGCCACAGGGCCGGACCAGCAGCAGCAAAACGCCGTTCGGGATCGCCGCGCCTACGGCCACGGCGCGAAGGCCGTGACGAGCCAGGCCGGGGCGAGCACGGCGGGGCCGTGCGGGACGCCGCCCAGCCGCGCCCACAACGCCGCCACCAGCGTCAACGCCGCCGCGGCGGCCATCACGAACAGCACCGCCGACAGCGACACCGCGCCCACCACGGCACCGAGGCTGCCCGCCAACTTCACGTCGCCCGGCCCCATCGCACCCGGCGACACCACGCGCACCAACAGATACGTCCCAGCGAAGACCACCGCACCGGCAACGGCACCGAGCAGCACATCTGACCTGTGCAGCGCCGCGACGGTCAACAACACCGCCGCGACCGGATATGCGGGCAGCGTCAGCACATCCGGGAGCCGCCCGGCCAGCACGTCGCACACCGCCAGCAACACCGCGAACCAGCCGAGCGCCAACGGGATCGCCGCCCACCACAACGGCATCCCGGTCACCACGCGGACGAACACCACGGCCCACAGCAGGCCAACCGCCACCTCGCACCACATCCGAGGCGGCCGAACTCCCCTGCGCATCGAGCAGAGCGCGAGCCGGCCCAGCCGACCCGCCGCGAAACCCGTTGCACCACCAGCGATCCCGATCAACACGACCATCGCACCAGCATCGGGCACACCACGGGGAACATCCGGCTTCCCAGCCGCGAAGGTGCGCGTGTCGGGCAGCCGGCCAGGGCCCGTGAGCGCTTTCAGGCGCTATCGCACCAAAAAACACTCACGGGGCATTCAGGCCCCCACCGCGAACAGCGGGTCGCCCGCGACGACCTGACCGTCCTCGCGGACATCGGTCAGGGCGTCCGACGCGACGTCCAGGACGACGACCGGGCAGATCGACGAGTAGCCGTGCGACTCCACCTCGGACGGGTCCCAGGTGACGATGCGCTGGCCCGCCTCGACGACGTCGCCCTTCGCCACGTGCAGCTCGAAGCCCTCGCCCTTGAGCTTCACCGTGTCGATGCCCAGGTGCACCAGGATCGCGGCGCCGCCGGGCGAGGCGATGACGAAAGCGTGCGGGTGCAGGGTCGCGACCATGCCGGCCACCGGCGCGACCGCGTCGGCCCGACCGCCGGACGGCTGCACCGCCACGCCCGGACCCACCATGGCCTGCGAGAACACCGGGTCGGGCACCTCGCTGATCGCGGTGGCCAGGCCCGCCACCGGACTGCCGACCTCGGTGCTCACCGCAGGTCCTCGATGTCCTCGGCCAGGGTGTCCGCTTCCGGGCCCACCACGACCTGCACGACCGGGCCCTGCACCATCACGCCGTGCGCCCCGGCGGCCTTCAGCGCCGCCTCGTCGATCTTGGAACCGTCCTCGACTTCGCAGCGCAGCCGCGTGATGCACGGCTCGATCTCCACCACGTTGTCCCCGCCGCCAAGTGCGGCCAGGATTGCCGCGGCCTTGTCCTGAGCCACCCTGTGCTCCCTTCGTCCTCCGACGACGCAGGCGTTGCGCACCGCGTCGAGACGATCTTGCGCCACTGGGTGTCGATGCGGCAACGAATCGCGAGCCGTCTTGACACCCGATCGCATGAAAGCGCATTGTTCGCAACCGACTGGTTTAGACCGGACAGTACCAACCCCGTAGGACCGGTGAACAGCACCGGATTCGATCCGCCCGCGTTCGACCGGTGCCGGGTGCCCACGGGGTGCACCGGGCGTCGATGTCCGGCAAGACCGATGGAGGCAGCGTGGCACGGCGAACCGCAGACGGCTGTTCCCGCCCAGGAACGGCTGACGTGCTGCGCGACGGCCCGACGCCGAAGCACGCCCAGCTGCGCGAGATCCTGCGCGAGCTGGCGAGCGAGGAACTACTGCCAGGTTCGCCGGTGCCGTCCGAACGCGACCTCGCGGTGCGCTACGGCGTGTCCCGGCTCACCGTCCGCGAGGCGGTCGGACAGCTCGTCGCCGAGGGCCTGCTGGTGCGGGTGCGAGGCAAGGGCACCTTCACCACCCGGCCCAGGGTGGACTCCCAACTGCACCTCGCCTCGTTCACCGAGGACATGCGCCGCCGCGGCATGCAGCCGGAGACGGTGCTGCTCGACGCGGCCGAGGCGGTCCCGCCGACCGCCACCGCCGAAGCGCTCGACCTCCGGCGCGACCAGCACGCGTACTGGCTGTGCCGGCTGCGCAAGGCCGATGGTGCGCCGATGGCGGTGGAACGCGGCTGGTACCACGCCGGGCTGCTGCCCGGCCTGCTCGACCACGACCTGACCGATTCGATGTACACCCTGCTGGCCCGCAAATACCAGGTGCAGCTGGAAAACGGCACGCAGACCGTGCTCGCCGAGGGCGCCGACGCCGAAACCGCGCGGCTGCTCGGGGTCCGCACCGGCAGCCCAGTCCTGGTGTTCCGCCGGATCTCCACGGCGCAGGGCCGGCCGATCGAGGACATGACTTCCTGGTATCGCGGCGATCTGTACCAGGTGACCATGCAGCTGGACCGCAACCCGAGCGGCTCCGGCCACCACCGCCCGTCCAGGCGGCCCACCAGACCGACCGGACGCCAACATCCCGCCAGACGACCCGGTCTCCACGACACAGGAGGTAACCGATGAGTGCCAGCGCCACCACGGCGAGCGGCAACGGGAAGGGTTTCGCCCTGCTGCAACGGCTCGGCCGGAGCCTGATGCTGCCGATCGCCGTCCTGCCCGCCGCCGCGCTGCTGATGCGCCTCGGCCAGGACGACCTGCTCGGCAAGGAGGGGCTCGGTGCGGTGCTGCCCTGGATGCAGCCCGTGGCCGGGGTGATCGGCTCGGCCGGTAACGCGCTGTTCAACTACCTGCCGCTGCTGTTCGCCATCGGTGTGGCGATCGGTTTCGCGAAGAAGGCCGACGGCTCCACGGCGCTGGCCGGCGCGGTGGGCTACCTGGTGCTCTCCGGCGTGCTCTGGGAGATCACCGGCACCGAGTCGGACAAGGCGTTCAACAAGGGCCCGTACGGCGTGCTCGGCGGCATCATCGCCGGGTTGACCGCGGCCTGGCTGTGGCAGCGGTACCACCGCATCAAGCTGCCCGCCTACCTGGGCTTCTTCGGTGGACGGCGCTTCGTGCCGATCATCACCGCGTTCGCCATGGTGATCGCCGGCGTGGTCCTGGGCCTGCTGTTCCCGATCTTCGACGCCGGTCTGACGGCCTTCAGCGACGCGGTCACCCAGAACGCGGTGCTCGGCGGCGGCATCTACGGCGTGATCAACCGGCTGCTGCTGCCGTTCGGCCTGCACCACATCCCGAACAACGTGGTCTGGTTCCTCTTCGGCGACTACCACGGTGAGAAGGGCGACATCGCCCGGTTCTTCGCCGGCGACCCGAACGCCGGCACCTTCATGACCGGCTTCTTCCCGATCTTCATGTTCGCCCTGCCCGCCGCGGCGCTGGCCATCTGGCAGTGCGCGAAGCCGTCGCAGCGCAAGATCGTCGGCGGCGTGATGATCTCGGTGGCGCTCACCGCGTTCATCACCGGCATCACCGAGCCGCTGGAGTTCTCGTTCATCTTCGTGGCCTGGCCGCTGCTGCTGGTCCACGCGGTGCTCACCGGCACCTCGATGGCGCTGGTCAACGCGCTGGACATCCACAGCGGGTTCGGGTTCTCCGCGGGCGCCATCGACTACGTGCTCAACTTCGGCATCTCGCAGAACTCGCTGTGGCTGATCCCGATCGGCCTGGGCTACGCGGTCATCTACTACTTCGTGTTCCGGTTCGTGATCACGAAGTGGAACCTGCGCACCCCGGGCCGTGACGAGGACGACACGGAAAACGCCGAGGTGGGCGCGGATAATGCTGGTGGGGACGCCAAGCCGGGCCCCGACAGGAGCTGACCCCGGCGATCGTTTCCCCATTCCCCGACGAACGGAGAATCATGTTCGAACGACGGGTCACCGTGGCAAGCAAGGTTGGGCTGCACGCGCGGCCGGCGGCACTAGTGGCCAAGGCCGCCGCGGCGCAGACCGTGAAGATCACGATCCGCAAGGACGACACTGATCCGGTGGAGGCGGGCAGCATCCTCGGGCTGATGACCCTGGGCGCGGGCCACGGCGACGAGGTGGTGCTCGCGGCCGAGGGCGAAGGCGCGGAGGCGGCGCTGGACCACCTCGCCCGGCTGGTCGCCTCGGACCTCGACAACAACTGACCGGAACAACGCGAACGGCCCCTCGAATCCGCCAATCCGCCAAGTGGGAAGGGGCCGTTCGACGTAGCCCGCAATTTCCATTGAAATCGAAGGGGCGGGTTCAAGGGAAATTGCATCCATCGGCGTGTCGAGGTACGACACACCGACGCCTGTGGAGAACTCCCGCAATTTCAATGGGCTTTTTTCATCCTGATCTTGGCTGGTCAGAGGGTGTGGTCGTGGGTGGCGTGGTGTGGGCGGGCTGGCCAGGGCCATGATCATTTATCAAGATCATCTGACGGTGGCCGTGGTCGCGGAGAAGATGTGACGATGATCATGGCCGGTTGGCTGCAACGAGAGTGCCCCCGGCGGGGTTGGGGAGTGTGTGAAAACCCAATCCAGCCCCGCCGAGGGCACCGAACCCATTGTGTACCAAGCCCAACTTCCCGTGTCGAGGGCCACGATCGACTACCTCGCCTCGCTGATCACCACGCACTGCAGGAAAATCCGCTCTCGCTGGCGCAAGGTGACCCCTGGTACGCAGGCGATCATCGTGCTCGCGGTGCTGCGTCACGACCAGCGGCTGCTGGACATCGCCGGCGGCAACAGGGTGTCGGCCTCGACGATCCGCCGCTGGGTGCTGGAGGTCATCGACCTGCTGGCCGCCCGTGCCCCGCGCCTGGACCGCGTCCTGAGCAAAGTGGCCCGCGGCGGGGGTGAGGTCGTGCTGCTGGATGGCACCCTGGTGCGCACCCAGCGCCGCACCGGCAAGAACAACCGGCGCAACTACAGCGGCAAACACAAAGCCCACGGCCTGCTGTTTCTCGCCCTCACCGACCACAAAGGCAACCTGTTGTGGTTCTCTGCGGCCAAACCAGGGCGGGCCTCGGAAGTCACCACCGCCCGCCACAACAACATCACCACCGCACTCCGGGACGCCGAACTCGGCGCGATGTGCGACCTCGGATTCACCGGACTGGAAGACGACCCCGACGAACCCGTGATCATCATCGGCCGCCGCGCCGCCCGCGCCCACCCGCTCACCGACGCCCAGAAACAAGCCAACCAACTCGTTGCCCGCGAACGCGCCACCTGCGAACACGGCTTCGCCGACCTCAAAAACTGGCGCATCCTCACCCGCCTACGCATGCACGCAGCCAACGCCACCCGCCTACTACGGGCCCTGCTGGTGCTGACCAACCTCGAAATCACCCGCTGACAAACGATCATCAAAAATGATCATCGCCCCTGACCAGCCCACACACACCCCACCCCACCCCGTCAACCCCCCACCACCAGCACAAACAGGATGAAAAAACCCCAATGGGAATCGGTGCACCGATTTCAATGGAAATTGCTGTCAGAGCGGGAGCGGGAGCTCGTTGCCGGTCGCGGCGGCGAGGGCGTCGCGCATGGCTTCGCGCGGAGCCGGTAGCCCGGTGAACTGCTCGACCTGGCCGAACGCCTGGTGCAGCAGCATGTCCAGTCCGGTGGCGATCCGCCCGCCCGCCGCAGTCACCGCAGCGGCCAGCGGCGTCGGCCACGGATGGTAGACGACGTCCAACACGCAACCCGCCGTCGCAAGCTCCGCCGCCTGCGCGTCCAACGCCCCTGCCGGGAGCGTCGACACCACGACGTCCGCCGCTGCCGCGGCGTCCGCGAGCGCGACGCTGTCCAGCCGCTCGACGCGCGCCCGCAGGCCGACCCGCTCCGCGGTCTCGGCCGCGTCGCGCGCTCGCGCGGGCTCGCGCACCGCGAGCGTCGCTTCGCTCAGCCCGAGCTCCGCGAACGCGGCCAGGGTCGCGGCGGCGGTGCCGCCGGCTCCCAGGATCAGCCCGCTGTGGCCGGTGGTGAATCCGCCCGCGCTGCGCAGCGCTCCGACGACTCCGTCGACGTCGGTGCAGTCCGCGGCCCAGCTGCCGTCGGCCCGGTGTACCAGGGTGTTCGCCGCTCCGACCGCCGCGGCCCGCTCGCTGATCTCGCTCGCGACGCCCAGCGCAGCTCGCTTGCCGGGCATGGTGACCGACAGCCCGGCCCATTCCGGGCCGAGCCCGGCGACGAACTCGACGAGCCGGTCCGCGTCGGCCTCGACCCGCTCGTAGGTCCAGCCGTGCAGGCCGAGCGCGGCGTAGGCGGCGCCGTGCAGCAGCGGGGACAGCGAGTGCTCGATCGGCGAACCGAGCACCGCTGCCCGCCGGGGCTCAGAACGCGCCACGTGCCTGTGCCTCGTCGATGTAGGCGTCGTGCTGTGCCTGGGTGTCGGCGAAGCAGGAGGTGCCGTCCGGGTAGCACTTCACGAAGAACTTCCAAGTGCCGTCAGCGGGTTTCTCCGCTGCCTGCAGGGCTTCCTTGCTGACAGCCGAGATCGGCGTGGGTGGCAGGCCGTAGGTCCTGTACGTGTTGTACGGCCCATCGATCCCGCGGTCCTCGGGCCTGGTCAGCAGGGACGGTTTGTCCAGCGGGTAGTTGATCGTGGAGTCGAGCTGAAGGTGCATGACCGGCTGGGTCAACCGGTTGTGGATCACCCGCGAGATCTGCCCGAAGTCCTTGGTGATGCCCTCGCTCTGCACCAGCGAAGCGATCTTGAGCAGCTCGTACGGGCTGTACCCGGTGCCCTCGGCGGCCTGCGGCAACCCCGCGACCTCGAGCTGCGCAGCGGACCGGGTCACCACGTCGCGCAGCACGTTCTCCGCGGTCTCGCCCGGCTTCACGTCGTAGAGACCGGGCTGGATCAGGCCCTCCAGCCGCCGCTTCGGCTCGGCCTTGGAGGCGTCCGCGAACGCCCACTGCGGCACGCCGAGCGAGGCCAGGTCGGCGGTCGTGGCGACCCGGTGCATCTCCTCGGAGGTGATGCAGGTGGGGTTGGCCCCGGCGCAGGTGGCATCGGCGAGCTTGGTCAGGATGCCCGGGGTGTGCCCGTTGTCGGGCGCCAGCTGGTCCTCCAGCCGCATGCCGGCGCGGATGTCGACCCGGCCCACCTTCGCGGCCGCCGACAGGATGTGCGCGACGGCTGCCTCGCCGGACATCTTGTTGCGCATCAGGTAGTAGCCCGGCTGGATGCTGTTGATCTGCCGGTTCTCCTCGGCGGCCTTGGTGAACGCCTTGGTGCTGGCCACCACGTCCCGCTCGGCGAGGGTGCGACCGATGGCGCTGACGGTGTCACCGGGCTTGATCTCGACGACGATGTCGCCGGTGCCCTCGCCCTCGTAGTTCTCGTAGGAGCCGATCTGCATGATCTGGCTGGCCCCGTAGAGCACGCCGACGCCGACCAGCAGCAGCACGAACAAGCTCGCCACCGCGGTCACGATCCGGCGGCGCTTGCGGCGGCGGAACCGCTCCGGGTCCGGTGCACGCCGCCGCTCGCCGGGCTCGTCGGCGAACAGTCCAAGATCGTCGGTCACGAAAGGTCCTCTCGTGTCTTCCCCCGACTGTCAAGGAATGCCTGCAGGATCTCCACCGCCGCCGCCTGATCGACCACGGCGCGCTGCTTCTTCCCCCGCACGCCGCGTTGCGACAGCATCCGGCTGGCCGTCACGGTGGTCAGCCGCTCGTCGGCGAACCGCACCGGCACCGGTGCGATCCGTTCCGCGAGCGCCGCCCCGTAGGCCTGCGCCGTTTCCGCTGCAGTTCCGTGCCGGCCCGCCAACGTCTTCGGCAGGCCGACCACGACTTCCACCACCTGGTGCTCGGCGACGAGCTCGGCCAGCTGCGCGAGATCGCTGCCGCCGGTGGCATCCCGCTGCAAGGTGACCAGCGGGGTCGCCAGCATCGGCGCGGGGTCGCTGAGTGCGACCCCGACCCGGACCGCGCCCACGTCGACGCCTAGCCGACGCCCCGCTCCGGGATCCGCCTGCCGGTGTTCGGTCACCCGCCAGCCACCACCTGGTCCAGCGCCTTGCGCAGCGCCTCGATCGCCGCCGTGATCCCGGCCGGGTTCGAGCCGCCGCCCTGCGCCATGTCCGGCTTGCCGCCGCCGCGCCCGCCGACCTCGGCCGCGAAGCCGGGCACCAGCTTGCCCGCGGCGAGTCCCTTGTCGCGGGCCGCGTCGTTGACGCCGACCACGAAGCTGACCTTGCCCTCGTCAGCGGCGAACAGCGCCACCACGGAGGGGCGGGAGCCCAGCCGGCCGCGGATCTCGCCGGCCAGCGCGCGCAGCGCGTTGCCGTCCACGCCGTCCGGTACCTGCTCGGCGACCAGCGTCACGCCATGAACGTCGGTGCCCTTGTCGGCGAGCTCGCCCGCGGACTGCAGGATCTGCGCGATGCGCAGCTGCTGCAGCTCCTTCTCCGCACTGCGCAGCCGGGAAACGACGCCCTGGATGCGTTCCGGCAGCTCGTCGGCGGGCACCTTGAACTGCTCGGCGAGCTGGCTGACCAGCAGATGTTCCTTGCTGATGTGGCGCATCGCGTCCATGCCGACCAGCGCTTCGACGCGGTGCACGCCGGAGCCCACCGAGGAGTCGGCCACCAGCTTGACCACGCCGAGGCGGCCGATGCGCGGCACGTGGGTGCCACCGCACAGCTCGCGGGAGTAGTCGCCCATGTCGACGACCCGGACCTGGTCGCCGTACTTCTCGCCGAACAGCGCGATGGCGCCGAGCTCCATGGCCCGGTCCATCGTCGTGGTGTAGGACTGCACCTCGACGTCGCTCTGCAGGTAGTCGTTGACCTCTTCCTCGACCCCGGTGAGCACGCTCGAGGACACCGCCGTCGGGGCGGTGAAGTCGAAGCGCATCCGGCCCGGCGAGTTCAGCGAACCGGCCTGCGCGGCGCGCCTGCCGTAGGCGCTGCGCACCGCCGCGTGCACGAGGTGGGTGGCAGAGTGCGAGCGCTCGATGGCGTGGCGGCGCGCGACGTCGACGGCGGTTTCGAGCGTGGTGTCCACGCCGAGCTCGCCTTCGACGACCTTGGCGCGGTGCACGAACAGGCCCGGCACCGCGCGCTGCACGTCGTGCACCTCGACGGCCACACCGGGACCGACCAGCCGACCGGTGTCGGCGATCTGGCCACCGCCCTCGGCGTAGAACGGGGTGCGGTCCAGGACCAGCTCGACCTCGGTGCCCGCGGCGGCGGATTTCACCGGCTGCCCGTCGACCAGCAGGCCGAGCACGCGGCTGTGCGACTGCAGGTCGGTGTAGCCGATGAACTCGGTGGTGCCGTGCTGGTCGAGCAGGGTCCGGTACGTCGACAGGTCGCCGTGGCCGGTCTTGCGGGCCTTGGCGTCCTCCTTGGCCCGGCGGCGCTGCTCGGACATCAGGTTCCGGAAGCCCTGCTCGTCGACGGTCAGGCCCTGCTCGGAAGCCATCTCCAGGGTCAGGTCGATCGGGAACCCGTAGGTGTCGTGCAGCTGGAAAGCCTTCTCCCCGGCCAACTTCTTGCCACCGGCCTTCTTGGTGTCGGCCACCGCCAGATCGAAGATCTTCGAGCCGGCGGTCAGGGTGGTCAGGAAGGCCTCTTCCTCGTTGCGCATCACCGAGTCGATGCGGTCGAACTCGGTGACCAGCTCGGGGTAGCTCGGCGCCATCGCGTCGCGCACGACCTTGCTGAACTCGCCGAGCACCGGCTCCTGCACACCCAGCAGGCGGGTGGAGCGGATGATCCGGCGCAGCAAGCGCCGCAGCACGTAGCCGCGGGCTTCGTTGCCGGGAGTGACGCCGTCGCCGACGAGCATCACGCCGGAGCGGGCGTGGTCGGCGATGACGCGGAAGCGCACGTCGTCCTCGTGGTTCGCGCCGTAGCGGCGGCCGGAGAGCTCCTCTGCCTTGGCGATCACCGGGCGGACCAGGTCGGTCTCGTAGACGTTCTCCACGCCCTGCAGCAGGCACGCGACGCGCTCGACGCCCATGCCGGTGTCGATGTTCCTGGTCGGCAGTGAACCGATCGGCGGGTGGCCCAGCTTCGGCGACTGCTCACCCCTGATGTCCTGCATGAACACCAGGTTCCAGATCTCGATGTAGCGGTCCTCGTCGGCGACCGGGCCGCCCTCGCGGCCGTACTTCGGACCGCGGTCGTAGTAGATCTCCGAGCACGGGCCGCCGGGACCGGGCACGCCCATGTCCCAGTAGTTGTCCTTGCCGTCGCGGGCCTGGATCCGCTCGGCGGGGACGCCGGCGACCTGCTGCCACAGCTGGGCGGCCTCGTCGTCCTTCTCGTAGACGGTCACCCACAGCCGCTCCGGGTCGAAGCCGTAACCGCCGTCGGCCTGGGAACCGGTGAGCAGCTCCCAGGCGTGCTGCATGGCGCCTTCCTTGAAGTAGTCGCCGAAGGAGAAGTTGCCGGCCATCTGGAAGAACGTGTTGTGCCGGGTGGTCTTGCCGACCTCGTCGATGTCGCCGGTGCGTACGCACTTCTGGATGCTGGTGGCCCGCGGGTACGGCGCCGGGGCCTCACCCAGGAAGTAGGGCTTGAACTGCACCATGCCGGCGTTGACGAACAGCAGCGTCGGGTCGTCGAGGATCAGCGACGCGCTGGGCACAACGGTGTGGCCGCGGCTGCGGAAGTGCTCGGTGAACCGGTTGTTGATCTCGTGGGTCTGCACGCTGGTTCCTCAGGAAATTCGGGTGACGGACACGGCTGGTGGTGTCGGCGAGCGGCTGGCGGCGCGGAGCGCCGGCGTCAGCGGCCCGCCCGGCGAGCTCGCCGACCGTTGACCGCGCCCGCGTCGGAGTCCGCGTCGATCCGGCGGAACTGCACCGTGTCCGCGGCGCTGCCGCGCTCCACCACGTCGTGCAGTTCCTGCTCCCGCTCCTGCATGCCCGCACGCACCTCGGCGCCGAACGAGCCGACGGCTCCGGCGAGTTCCCGGACCGCGCCGCCCAGCTGCTCCGCCATGCCGCTCGGGGTCGCCTTCCGGGCGGTCTCGTTGAGCTTGCGCGTCAACGCGACCCCGGCCGCGACCCCGGCGCCGAACCAGAACAGGCGCCTCACTTGCGCCCCCCTTTGCCCTTGCGGCGGAAGTGCCGGCCGACGGGCTCCTGCCGCCGCTTCCGGCGGGCCCGCAGCGCCTTGCTGACCCCGTAGGAGAACGCCGCCGTCTTCACCAACGGACCACCCAGTGTAGCCGTGAACAGCGAGGACAACGCCGATACGTTGCCGCTGATCGTCTTGGCGTTGGCGGTGATCCCGTCGACCCGCTCCAGCTGGGTGTTGACGTGAGTGATGGTCGAGTTCGCCCCGGTGAACAGCGGATCGGAGTTCTCGTGCGCCTTGCGGATCGCGATGGTCGCCTCGTCCAGCGTGCGGCCGAGCTTGATCAGCGGGATCGCCAGCAGCACGACCAGCAGCACGAACGCTCCGGCGGCGATCAGCGCGGCGATCTGCGTGGGCGTCACGTGCCCTCCCGTATGTCCACGTCATGTCGGTGGGACCGGGGCCAAGTCCCGGTCCGTTG
Organism: Saccharopolyspora pogona; assembly: GCF_014697215.1. Lineage (GTDB taxonomy): Bacteria > Actinomycetota > Actinomycetes > Mycobacteriales > Pseudonocardiaceae > Saccharopolyspora > Saccharopolyspora hattusasensis. The sequence goes on along the minus strand of NZ_CP031142.1, from coordinate 8,585,775 downwards.
ATCGTGCGTCAGGTTACCGGCCCCGCTCCCTCACCCCAGCACCCGGTCGGCCCCGCCAGGCGAAGGGCACCATCGGGCGACGCACCCGCCCGGCGGTGCCCCAGCCAGGCCCCGAACGCGTGAAGCGCAAGGGCGCCCTCAGCCGGGCAACCCGGCCGGGGGGCCCGAATCTCGAACTGATCGTGTTACGGCCGGACCTGGGTCGGAGGCTCAGCGCCGGTGAGGACCGCGGCGACGTTGCGGGCGGCGAGTTCGGCCATCGCGGTTCGGGTTTCGGTGGTCGCCGAGCCCAGGTGCGGGACCACCACGACGTTGTCGAGGTCCAGCAGCGCCGGCTCCACCTCCGGCTCGCGCTCGAAGACGTCCAGGGCCGCACCACCGATCTGGCCCTCCTGGAGCGCCTTCGCCAGCGCCCGTTCGTCGACCACCGGACCGCGACTGGTGTTGATCAGGAACGCGGTCGGCTTCATGACCGCGAGCGCCGCTTCGTCGATGAGGTGCCGGGTCTGCTCGGTCAGCGGGCAGTGCAGGGACACCACGTCGGCGGTGCGCAGCAGCTCGTCCTGGGGCAGGAAGCGGGCGTCGAACTCGGCCTCCACCTCGGCGGCGGCGCGGCGGCGGCCGGTGTAGGCGATGCTCATCCCGAACGCGCGGGCCCGCCGGGCCACGGCCTGCCCGATATCGCCGAGCCCGACGATGCCGAGCGTCTTGCCTTGCAACCCGGCGCCCAGCATGAAGCCGAGGTGGAAGGTCCACGGCTGGCGGGCCCGCAGCAGCCGTTCGCCCTCGCCGAGCCGCCGGGTCACCATCAGCAGCAGTCCGAGGGCCAGGTCGGCGGTCGCGTCGACCAGCACGCCCGGCGTGTTGGTGACGATGACGCCGCGCTCGGTCACCGCCGGGACGTCGATGTTGTCGTAGCCGACCGCGACGTTCGCGACCACTTGCAGCTGCGGACCGGCCGCGGCCACCAGGCCGGCGTCGATCCGGTCATGCAGCATCGCCACGATCGCGTGCGCACCGCGCACGGCCTCGCGCAACTCGGGAGCGGTCAGCGGGCGGTCCTGCGGGCAGACGTGCACGTCCCCGACCTGGCGCAACACGTCCAGTGCCGACCCCGGCACCGTCCGGGTGACCACGATCCGCTTGTCCACTGCGACCTCCTCGCGACGAGTTCCCGTGGAAACCTACCCGCCGCCGCACCGGAAGATCACCGAGCGCGTCACCCTGAGACCGCGCAATTTCGCGAGAATTCGGCGTTCACCCGGATGACGGTCAATTTCTCGCGAAATTGCGCCCAGCCGTCTTCAGTCGTCGCCGCGGATGATGCCGCGGAGCTTCGGCACGCGGTCGTTGAGCGTGCGCTCTGCGCCGCGGCCGGTCGGCTGGTAGTAGTCGCGACCCACCAGCTGGTCGGGCGGGTACTGCTGGGCGAGCACGCCTTCCGGCTTGCTGTGCGGGTACAGGTAGCCCTTGGCGTTGCCGAGCTTGCTCGCCCCGGCGTAATGGCCGTCGCGCAGGTGCGGCGGCACCGGGCCGCCCTTGCCCGCCCGCACGTCGCCCAGCGCCTCGTCGATAGCCACGATCACGGCGTTCGACTTGGGCGCGGTGGCGAGATGGATCGTGGCCTGCGCCAACGCCAGCCGGCCCTCGGGCATCCCGATGAACTGCACCGCGTGCGCCGCCGCGACGGCGGCCTGCAGCGCGGTCGGATCGGCCATGCCGATGTCCTCGCTGGCGTGCACGACGAGGCGGCGCGCGATGAACCTCGGGTCCTCCCCCGCCTCCACCATCCGGGCCAGGTAGTGCAGCGCGGCGTCCACATCGGACCCGCGGATGGACTTGATGAACGCGCTGGTGATGTCGTAGTGCTGGTCGCCGCCGCGGTCGTAGAGCACGGCGGCGCGGTTCACGGTGGCCTCTACCGTCGCCAGGTCGATCGCCTCCGCGCCGGTCGAGCTCGCCGACTCCGCCGCCGCCTCCAGCGCGGTCAGCGCCCGCCGCGCGTCGCCGCTGGCGAGCGACACCAGATGCTCCTCCGCCGCCTCTTCCAGGCCCAACGCCCCGCCCAGGCCACGTTCCTCGCCGACCGCGCGGCGCAGCAGCGTGCGGATGTCGTCGTCCTCCAGGCTGCGCAGTTGCAGCACCAGCGATCGCGAGAGCAGCGGGGCCACCACGGAGAAGTACGGGTTCTCCGTGGTGGCCGCCACGAGCAGCACGGTGCGGTCCTCGACCGCACCCAGCAGGGCGTCCTGCTGGGTCTTGGAGAAGCGGTGCACCTCGTCGATGAACAGCACGGTCGACTCGCCGGACCGGCCGAGCCGGCGGCGCGCCTCCTCGATGACGGCACGCACCTCCTTGACGCCGGACGACAGCGCGGACAGCGCCGCGAACCGGCGGCCGGTGGCCAGCGAGACGAGGTTGGCCAGGGTGGTCTTGCCGGTGCCGGGCGGGCCGTAGAGCAGCACCGACGCCGGCGCCGCCCCTTCGACCAGGCGGCGCAGCGGAGCCCCCGCCCCCAGCAGGTGCTGCTGCCCGACGACCTCGTCCAACGAGCGGGGCCGCATCCGCACCGCCAACGGCGCGTTCTCGGCCAGCTTCTCGCCCGCTCGCATCTCGGTGTCGGCGCCGAACAGCCCTTCGTCGAACAAGCCCTCGCTCACACCCCGACGCTACCGGTCACCCCTGACCGCTCAGCCCACCCGGGCGGGCAGGGCGACCTCGACTGTGCAGTCGCCTCGGCGGCGCTGGGCCGCCCAGTGCTCGACCGCTTGGTGGCAGGCGCGGTCGAGGTGCCGGACCATCGTCAGGTCGAGGTGCACGTGCTTGCTCGTCGGCAGCTGTTCGAGGTGGTCCAGCAGCCGCGGCAGCCGCAGGAACGTCGCGTTGCCGCCCATCTCGACGCGCACGTGCTCATCGCCGTGTTGGGCCGTCACCGACAGCCGCGAGACCTCGATCGCGGTCTTGACGATGGCGACCGCGAGACCGGCCAGGGTGCCGATCAGCAGGTCGGTGGCCACGATCATGCTCGCGGTCAGCACCAGCACGAAGGCCTCGGAGCGGTGTTCCCGCACCAGCGCGACGACCTGCCGCAGCTCCAGCAGCTTCCAGCCGGCCTGGATCAGCAGGGCCGCGAGCACGGCCGTCGGGATGAAGGCGAGCACGCCCGGCAGCAGCACCACGAACAGCAGCAGCCAGAACCCGTGCAGCACGCGGGAGAGCTTGGTCTTCGCACCGGCCTGCACGTTCGCGGCGCTGCGCACGATGACCGCGGTCATCGGCAACGCCCCGAGCAGGCCGCAGAGCGCGTTGCCCGCGCCCTGCGCGACGAGTTCCTTGTTGTACTGCGTCTTCGGGCTGTCGTGCATGCGGTCCACCGCAGCGGCGCTGAACAGGCTTTCCGCCGAGGCGATCAGGGCGAAGGTCAGAATCGAACCCAGCACGGCGGGCGTGACGAGTTCGCCCCAAGCAGCGGCGGTGGGGATGTTCAGCGCCGCGAGCAGCGAGCCGACCTCCACCTTGTGCACCGGCATCGCGGCGATCGCCGCCAAGGCACTGGTCGTCACGACGGCCACCAGTGCGCCGGGCACGAGCCGCAGCCTCGCAGGCGCCTTCTTCCAGACGCTCATGATCACCAGGGCAAGTACCGCCAGCACCAGCCCGCTGATTCCCTCCGGGCTGGTCACCGCGGCGACCAGCAGATCCGGGATACCGGCGAACTTCGTCAAGGTGGAGTCGGGCTGCGCGAGCCCGCCCACCGGGTAGATCTGGCCGAGGATCAGCACCAGCCCGATGCCGGCGAGCATGCCCTGCACCACCGACGGCGAGATCGCCCGGAACCAGGTACCGAGCCTGCTCAGTCCGAGCACGATCTGGACCACGCCGGCGCCGAGCACGATCACGCCGAGCGCGCCCAGCCCGTGATTGTCCACGGCCGAGGCCACCAGCACGGTCAGCCCCGCCGCGGGGCCGCTCACCTGCATCGTGCTGCCGGGCAGCAGGCCGACCACGAGCCCACCGACGATGCCGGTGACGATGCCCAGTTCGGCGGGGACGCCGGAGGCGACGGCCACGCCGACGCACAGCGGCACCGCCACCAGGAACACCACCAGCGAGGCCCCCAGATCGGCGCCGAAGGTGGCCTTCGGCCAGCGCGGCACGCCGAGCCTGCGGCGCGCCGGGCGAGGCGTTTCGAGTCGAGTCGTCACAATGCCCTCCAGGGCAGGTTGGAATGCGGGAAACGGGTATCGCGCCGCGCACCTGGCGGTGCGGGCGTCGACCCTGTGGACGGGAGTTAGAGCGGGAGGAAGTCCGGCACGTCCGGGGTTTGCGGGCAGGCAAAGACGAGACCGGTGTCGATCTCGTAGAACCAGCCGTGCAATCGCAGTTCACCGGCGTCGAGCCGGTCCTGGATGAACGGGTATTCGCGCAGCGTCTGCAGTTGCGCGTGGATGTGCCGCTTGCTCTCGGCGCGCACGCTCGGATCGTCCGGTTCGACACCGGCCAGCCCGTCGGTGCCGAGCCAGGTCCGCAGCGCCGGCAGTTCCTCCAAGCCGCGCCCGGCCAGGGTCAACGCCGTCACGGCACCGCAATGCGAGTGCCCGCAGACGATGATCTCCGGCACGCGCAGCTGCAGCACGGCGTACTCGATGGTGGCCATTTCGCTGGACGCCGAGTTCGGCGCGTATTTCGGCACCACATTGCCGGCCGTCCGCAGTTCGAACAAATTCCCCGGTTCGGCGCCGGTGATCTGGGACGGGATCACCCGCGAATCGGAGCAACCGATGAACAACGCGGCCGGTTTCTGACCTGCGGCAAGCTGCCTGCGGCGGTCAGCGGAAAGCATGCTCGGGTGTTGCCGAGCGTGTCGCACGAAATGTTCGAAGCTCATTGTCGCCTCTCTGATCGTCTGCTCGGAATATGCCGCGAGCATCGATCAGTGGCGGATCACCTGGAGGACTGCGGGGGAATGTCTGACCTTGGCGAAGGCGTCGTGCGGTTTGCTCCCGGCGTTCGGGAATTTCTCCGTCAGCGCCTGCTTCCCGATATGGACGACGTGCTGCAGTCCCCGCGGCAGGAGCGGGCGGCGATCTTCCCGGCGGTCGCAGCAACGCCGGTGCAGCGCGATGCCCGGCACCCGTTCGCGCAGCTTCTCGCCGTCCCGGTGTTCATTGGTCTCGGACTTCGTCTCCGCAGGCCCGGTACGCAACTGCGAGCCGGCTTCGGCGTTGAGCGGCCCCAGCAAGGCGAGCACGACCGCGAGGAGCAGGAACAACCCCGCCCTCGTGATCTGGCATGCCTTGCCGCGCACGAATGCCTCCCGTAATAGAGCAGCCGATCCCCTTCCGGCGACATCGACGGTAGCGGGGAGAAGTAGCGAGACGCTGAACTAAAGATATCCGACAACTGCGGTACGAGCGCAAGTCGCAGATCCGGTCACGCCGCCCGGAAACAAATGAAGATGTACTAACGCAACCCGGCTCGACCTGCGAATTCACCCGTATGCCGGGTGGACAAGAGGCCCATCACTGCGCTGCGTAAACGATGTTCACTACGGAACGTATTCGAGATGTGACCAGCATTACCGCATCGAGGTGGTCTAGAGGCTGAAGCTTATTCAGCCATGCAACACGACCGAAACACGAAATCTTAGCGAACCCGATAGTGGTACTCGTGCGAGGGCGCGAAGCCCAGTGCCTCGTAGCACCGCCGCGCACCGGGATTGCCCGCCTCGACCTGGAGGAATAACCGCGGCGCCCCGGCACCCGACGCCCACCGGGCTCCCGCGCGCAGGACCGCGCTGGCCACTCCGCGCCGCCGCCAGTCGGGATGCGTGGCCATGCCGTAGATCCCGCACCAACCGTCCGAGACGGCGAACATCCCGACCCCGACCGGCACACCGCCGTGCAGGGCGATGGCGAACCGCACCGGCTGCGGAACGCGGTCCAGGCTCGCCTCCGGCCTGCTGCCCACCGCCTCGCCGGCGACGAGCCAGGACGGCCGCGGCCCGGACTCCAGCCGGACCTCGAACGGCTCGCCCAGGGACTCGGCGAGCACCCGCTCGCAGTCGGCGAACATGACGGCCGTGGAACCGACGACGCGGTAGCCCGACCGGCCAGGAACGCATCCAGCTCGGCATGCCGATCCAGCGGGCTGACCTGCACGACCGGCGCGGCGTCCCGAGCGGCGTAGAACTTTTCCACGCGCTCGACCGCCGTTTCGCCGATCCGCTACGGCCTCGGGTGGCAGCGCCGAGTTCGAGCGCTTGCGGTTCAGCAGCCCGCAGTGCCGCAGCAGCCAGCCGTCGACCCGGTCGATCCACGAAGCGGGCCAGGTCCCGACGGCGGCCCGCTCGATCTCCAACTCGACGAAACCCACCAGCGGCTCCCGATGCATATCGATGCAGGACTCCGTATACACATCCAAGCACGGGACGCGAAGGCTCACAACTCAACTAGGACGTGTTTTATAAGCGGCGACAGCCGCTTGCGGTGTGGGACTCAACTGACACCGCCGCGGGTTCTCAGGGGTCCTTCTCGCGAGGACAGCCCCGACGTGGTGAATTGGCATTCATGATGTCGGGGATCCCGCAGCGAGAAGGCCTCTGAGATTCCGCTACCCGCACCGCTACGCAAACCACTTTCGAAACAGGCCTTAGGAGGCCGCGCCCACCAGGCAGGCAAGCAGGCAGGGAGGCAGCAGGGCCAGCCGCTTTCCCTTCCACGACAGCAAAACGCCCGCGGCCACGGCGCAAACTCTCGTAGGCGCCTACTCGGTCCGGAACGCCGGGTACGGCAGCAGGTGCAGCGCACCGGCACCGAAGCGGTCCACCAGCGCGTCGACCACGCGGTCCGCGAACTCCGCCACGTCGGCCATGTCCGCCCCGTCCGCGTCCGAACGCAGGTGCCGCCACCGGTCGACCAGCGCCGTGCTGCGGCGCGGCGAAGGCATGTGCAGGTCGATCGGCCGGTCGGTCTCCCCGGTCCGCGGCAGGAACCACCAGGTCGACACCCACACCCACAGCAGCTGGGCGTTGAACAACCGGGGCATCAGCACCTCGTCGTCGTCCAGCTCCGGCCAGACCTCGACGATCTCCGAACGCCACGTCGACAACATGCTCTCGGCCAGGTTGTCCGGCAGCGCGTACGAGCACCACGACGACGGGAACGGGTACTGCAGGTACGCGGCGTCCATCGCGACATCGCGCACGCAACCCCACTCGAAGTCCAGGAACCGCACGCCGCTGCTACCGGTCACGAGGCTGTTGTCCGGGCAGATGTCCGACGGGCTGAACGCCCGGTACCGGCTCGACTCCAGCAGCTCGGCGGCGGCGGTCAGCCGCTCCACCATCAGCGGCGGGGTGTCCACGCCGAGGGTCTGCGACAGCAGCTCGGGCAGCTCGCCCACCGAACGCACGATGTCGTCGGCAACCGGGTCGGTCCATGACTTCGCGCCCAGCCGACGCATCAGCGCGTCGAAGTCCGCCTCGCAGCCGGCAGTGGTGCTGTGCAGCCGCCCCAGCGCCCGAGCCCACGCCAGCAGCGCCCGCTCCGCCACCCGCGGGTCGTCGGCGAACAGCACGTCGGCCAAGGTGGAGCCTCGCCCGAGGTCCTCCAGCACCAGCAGGCGCTCGGCGGCATCGTGCGCGATGAGCTCCGGGCCAACCCGGGCCTCCGGCGGCAGGGCGGTGGTGAGCTGGCAGCTCGCCGCCTCGTGCGCAAACGGGTCGGAACGGGCCTCCACCGGGCACTCGCCGTAGTGCTTGACCACGACGGTGCGAGGCAGCTCGAACGGCGATTCGGCGATCCGCACCCGCATCACGACCGAGCGGTCACTGCCGCCGAGGTCCTCCGCATCGGCAAGCCGGACCGATGCTCCCGTCCGCTTGCTCAGCACAGCTTCCGCCGTCCCGACGGTGTCGGTCGCCTCGGCGCTGGCCGGGACGCGAACCTCCGGGGGGCCGGTGGTGATCTCCACGCTCATCGTCTCCAGACACTACCCCCACAACCTGAACCCAAAAGGGCATGACCGGTCAAGTGACACACGATCGGTCAGCACCCGTAACCACAGCGTGTTCGCCCGACAGCCCTGCCTCCCACCCCTCGACCGGCCATCGGACGTAGTCTCCCCGTAGACGCTGACGGAACCAAGCGACGGCGGCGTTGCACGGCCACGAAAATTGCGAGACCGCGGCGCGGCACGCCTCACCGCATCTCCCGCGTCGGCACCCGGTCGGCCAGGCTCGCCCGCCTGCGCCGCAGCGCCAGGACCGCGGACGCCGACGCGACGATGCCGACCAGGTTGACCACCAGCTGCCCGACCGAGCCAGCACATTGTGCCCAGTCGCCGAGCGTCGCCGCCACCACCGCGTAACCGGCGGCGGGCACCGTCGTCACCGAGATGAACACGCCGACCAGGACGGCCGACTTCGCCGAAGTCAGCGACAGCATCCCGGCGGCCCCTGCCAACAGCGACACGATCAGCGACGACCAGCCGACCTGGTAGACGAACGCCACCTGGCTGTTCTCCGGCAGGCCGAGCCGGTCGATCAGGCCGCCCCACTCGCCGAGCAGAGCAGCCGCCGCAGTCACCACCATCGCCACCGGGAAACCCACGGCGAGCGCCGTGGAAGCCCGCCGCACCAGCGACCAGCGGCGGGACACCAGCCCGACGGCGATCGCGGCCAGCGGCCCGAACTCGGGGCCGACCACCATCGCGCCGACGATCGTCACCGGCGAGTCGGTCACCACCCCGACCGCCGCCAGCACGCAGGCGATGGACAGGAACGTCAGGAACGTGCCGTTGCACCGGCATTCCTCGCCGGTGCGGGCGATCAGCTCGTCCCAGACCACCGCGTCGCCGCCGTCGCCGGGAGCCTCCTCCTCGGCGCGCTCGGCGCGCCGCGACAGGGTGGTGCCGGCCTCGGTGATTGTCACCGCGCCGACCGCGGCCAGCTCCGAAGCGCCGATCGCATCCAGCACTTCGTCGGCGGCCTCCCTGGCCACGTCGACCTCGACGAGATCACCCACCGGGTCGACCGCGCCGCCGGGCACGACCACCAGGTGCGCCGTGCCCGGGTGCGCCCGGGCCCCGGCGAGCACCCGATCGGTGTACTCGGCCGGACAGATGATCCGCAGATGCAGCACGCGGTGCCCGCCGCGCCCCGGTCAGCCCTGCTTCTCCACCACACCGGGCGGGAACACCGAGATGCTCTGGTCGCCGACCTGCGCCGCGGGCTTGGCGTCGATCCCGGCTTCCTTGCGCTGCTCGATAGTGATCGGCGAGGGCGCGCCGGTCAGCGGGTCGAAACCGCCGCCGCTCTTCGGGAAGGCGATGACGTCGCGCAGCGAGTCGGCGCCGGCCAGCAGCATGCAGACCCGGTCCCAGCCGAAGGCGATGCCGCCGTGCGGCGGCGGGCCGAACTTGAACGCGTCCAGCAGGAAGCCGAACTTGTCCTGCGCCTGCTCCTGCGAGATGCCGAGCAACTCGAACACCCGTTCCTGGATGTCGGAGCGATAGATACGGATCGAGCCGCCGCCGAGCTCGTTGCCGTTGCAGACGATGTCGTAGGCCCAGGCCAGCGCGTGCTCGGGATCCTGGTCGAAGTTGTCGATCCAGTCGGCGTTCGGCGAGGTGAACGGGTGGTGCACGGCGGTCCAGCGGCCGGTGCCGACGGCGACGTCGTCGGTCTCGTCGACCGGCTCGAACATCGGGGCGTCCACGACCCACACGAAGGACCAGGCGTCGTGGTCGATCAGGCCGCAGCGCTCACCGATCTCCAGCCGCGCCGCGCCGAGCAGGCCACGGGCCGCCGAGCGCGGGCCGGCGGCGAAGAACACGCAGTCGCCCGGGGACGCGCCCACGGTCTTGGCGAGGCCTTCGCGCTCGGCGTCGGACAGGTTCTTCGCGACCGGGCCGGACAGCGTGCCGTCGGCCCCGACGAGCACGTAGGCCAGGCCCTTGTGCCCGCGCTGCTTCGCCCACTCCTGCCAGCCATCGAGCTGCCGGCGCGGCTGGTCTGCACCGCCGGGCATCACGACGGCCCCGACGTAGGGCGCCTGGAATACCCGGAACGTGGTGTCCTTGAAGTACTCGGTCATCTCGGTGAGCTCGAGCCCGAAGCGGAGGTCCGGCTTGTCCGTGCCGTACTTGGCCATCGCCTCGGCGTAGGTCATCCGGGGGATCGGGCGCGGGATCTCGTGGTCGGCCAGCTTGCCCCACAGCGCCGCCAGGACCGCCTCGCCGAGCTCGATCACGTCGTCCTGCTCGACGAAGCTCATCTCGATGTCGAGCTGGGTGAACTCCGGCTGCCGGTCGGCACGGAAGTCCTCGTCGCGGTAGCAGCGCGCGATCTGGAAGTAGCGCTCCATGCCGCCGACCATCAGCAACTGCTTGAACAGCTGCGGCGACTGCGGCAGCGCGTACCAGTTGCCGGGCTGCAGCCGGGCCGGGATCAGGAAGTCCCGGGCGCCTTCCGGCGTCGAGCGGGTCATGGTGGGCGTCTCGACCTCGACGAAGTCGCGGTCGTGCAGCACCTCCCGGGCGAGCCGGTTGACCTCGCTGCGCATCCGCATGATCCGGGCCGGCTCGGCGCGCCGCAGGTCCAGGTAGCGGTGCTTGAGCCGGACCTCCTCGCCGACCTCCAGATGCTCGTCCAGCGGGAACGGCAGCGGCGCGGCCTCCGAGAGCACCTCCAGCCCGGTGACGGTCACCTCGATTTCGCCGGTTGCGATCTCCGGGTTCTCGTTGCCCTCCGGGCGGCGGATCACCTCGCCGGTGACCCGCACGCAGAACTCGGCACGCAGCCGGTGGGCGCGCTCGGCCATCTCGCCTTCGCGGAAGACGACCTGGGCGACGCCCGAGGCGTCGCGCAGATCGATGAAGATGACCCCGCCGTGATCGCGACGGCGCGCCACCCACCCGGCGAGGGTGACGGTCTGCCCGGCATGACCGGCGCGAAGCGATCCGGCCTCGTGCGTGCGCATCACGGGTACTGAGCTCCTTCTTCCGCTGTCCAGCGCTTGACGGTATTGACGTGTAGCTGGTCCCGGGCCTCGCAGCACCCGATCGTCGAGAAGCCTCCGATCACGGTGTTCAGCCACCAGGACGCAAGACATTAAGGCTAGCCAACGGGCACCGGGGCGCAGCGCTCAGGTGCCGCGTGTCGGGCCGCCGGCGCGGAGCGTGACCGCGCCCCGCGACGTCGCCGCCACCAGCCTGCCGGTTCGCGGCGGCGGTGTCCGGTTCGCCCGTTCGCCGCATTGACACCAAATGGTCGATACCAATTTCATCGCCGATGGTCCACAATTAACCGATTCGAGGCACCGCCGACGATCGCGCAACGGCATTGTTAAGCGTGCCCCGAAGCGATGAAGGAGGCGATTCCCATCTTAAGTACCCCCGGGTTCCTCCTTTAGTCGGAGGCGCCTATCAAAACTCGGTCGTTGCACAACACTAACCCCGCTGTTTAGCGTAAGTTCGGAATTCGGCGGACACGAGGAGTAACGATGACCGGCCCGAAAACCGAGGCTCGCCCGGCGACCCGCCCGGCCCTCCGCGGCACGCAGCAAGGAGTGAACGCATTGTCTGCCGAACTCTCCGAACTGCTCCGAACCGGTCCGTTCGAAGCCGCCCTGCGCACCGCGATCCGGGCGAGCCGGTTGAGCCTGGAACGCATTCAGCACCGTCTGCGCACCCGCGGCACCCCGGTCAGCATCACCGCGCTGAGCTACTGGCAGTCGGGCCGACGACGCCCGGAGCGCCCCGACTCACTGCTCGCGCTGCAACAGCTGGAGCAGGTGCTGGGCGTGCCGGAGAGCTCGCTGTCGGCGCTGCTGGGTCCGCCCCGACCGCGCGGCCGCACCCGGCAGGCCCCCGCCGAAGCGCCGCCGCTGAGCGCACTCTGGTCTGAGAACGAGTCGGCCGCCGAGCTGCTCACCAAGATCGACACCAGCCACGACAGCAAGCTCGCGCGGCTGAGCCACCACGACGTGGTGCACGTGGACCAGCGCGGTGAGCTGCGCAAGATCCGGACCCGCAAGCTGGTCCGGGCCGAGACCAACGACGTCGACCGCTGGGTGATCATGTTCGACGGCGCCTCGTCCGGCGAGACGCCGCCGATCATCCGCCCGATCCGGTCCTGCCGGCTCGGTCAGGTGCTCACCGACCACGCCCGCGACCTGGTGGTGGCGGAGCTGCTGTTCGACCGGGCGCTGGCGCGCGGCGAGACGCTGCTGCTGGAGTACGAGATCATCGACCCGCCGACCGGCCCGAACGAGGTCGAGCACAGCTTCTGCCGGCTCTTCCGGCTGCCCGTGCGGCAGTACGTGGTCGAGTTGCAGTTCGACCCGGCGCACCCGCCCAGCCGGTGCGAGAGCTACGTCGGCGACTCCACCACGCAGGAGGTGGAAACCCCCAAGCCGCTGACGGTCGACCGGTTCGGCCGGACGCACGCGGTGGCGCTGGACTTCGGCATGGGCGTCTTCGGCGTCCGGTGGCAACCCGAGGAGCACCTGGGCTCCAGCGCGTCTTCGCGCACGACGACGCGCTGACCCGATTCGGGGACGAGCGACCCGACGACCAGCACGGAAGGTAACCGGAAATCGGCGCGTCTCCGAACGCCGGTCGAATCGCGAACAGCGCCGCCGCCTTCACATTCCGGAAACGAACGATCGACTTACCGAACTGCGCAGAAATCGTTTTCCTCAACATTGCCCAATACCAATCGAAAATGATATGCATTTGCTGAAGCACTGCCACTACCCGACCGAGCTCACAACAGGCTGAGCTGACGCACCCCCTCCTCGTTGACCGCGGACCGGGCGGCGCCACCGGCTTCGACCTCGCGGAACTCCCCCGCCTGCGACGAGCCGATGCCATGCCGCCGCTTCGCGTCGGCCACCCGGGCGAGGACCTCCCGCTGGTACGACTTCGGCAGGTAGGAGCCCTCCCGGTACAGCCTGGCGTAGCTCGGCACCAGCTCCGGGTGCTCGCGCTGCAGCCACTCCCGGAACCATTCCCGCGCCCCCGGCCGCAGATGCAGCAGCAGCGGCGTGACGTTCGCGGCCCCCGCCTCGGCCAGCGCCCGGACCGTCGCGTTGATCTGCTCGGGCGAGTCGCTGAGCCCGGGCAGGATCGGGGCCATCAGCACCGAGCAGCCGATCCCCTCGTCGGCGAACCGGCGCACCACGTCCAACCGCCGCCGCGGTGACGGCGCCCCCGGTTCGACGGCCCGCCAGAGCCGCTCGTCGACCGAGCCGACGGAGACCGCGACCGACACCGGGGCCACCTCGGCGGCCTGCACGATCAGGTCGACGTCCCGCAGGATCAGCGTCCCCTTGGTGAGGATCGAGAACGGGTTGGCCCGGTCGCGCAGCGCGGCGAGGATCTCCCGCATCAGCCGGTAGCGCCCTTCGGCGCGCTGGTACGGGTCGGTGTTGGTGCCCATCGCGATCGCTTCGCCGCACCAGCGCGGACTGGCCAGCTCCTTGCGGATCAGCGACCCGGCGTTGACCTTGACCACGATCTTGCTGTCGAAGTCGCGCCCTGCATCCAGGTCCAAGTACGTGTGGGTACGTCTCGCGAAGCAATACCTGCAAGCATGGCCGCAACCCCGGTACGGGTTGATGGTCCACGCGAACGGCACCCTGGCCGGGCCCGGCACCCGGTTGATGATCGTTTTGGCGTGGATCTCGATCGCGTAGGCCTCGGCGGTGCCCGCCTCGATCGGCACCGGATCCGGCAGCCGCAGGCCTGCGCGCCCGCCGGACCGCGCCTGCGGCTCCGGCAGCACGAGCGGCAGTTCCGGCGCATCCCCGGTCGGCGGCGTGACCCGTTGTTGTTCCCATCGCATGACCTGAATTCGAACATAGTTTCGAGATCGTGTCGAGTGCCTTGAACGGACACCCACCTTTCGGGTAAACCCCAACCCACGTGGCACGTCCCGGCCGGACAACGTCGGCGGAACGACGAGCCCATCGGAAACACCCGCAACAACTGCCGCATCCGGTCGAGCGAATGTCCATTGTGGATCCGTTCGCCTCGCGACAGCTCGGAGCCCCAGGTCCGGATTCGCCTTCAGCTGGGGAAAACGGCGGCGACGGAGGGTCGTCGGGTACCTCTCCGGTGGTCGCTCGGTGGGCGGTCCGCATAATTGCCCGGTGACCGACCGCCGCCCCGCCGGAGAGCCTCTCGAGCCCGGAGGCGGCCACCGGGCACGCCACCGCCGAGCCGCCGATCGCGACCAGGCGCCCCGAGCGCAGGCCGCCCAGACAGGCCCGGACCAGGCACAACGCGGTCGCCGCCCCAGCTCCGAGAGCAGCACCGCGCAGGGCCACGGGCATGGTCACGGGCACGGGCACGGCCCCGCCGAGCCGGCGTCGAAGCAGGTCAAGAGGGCGCTCGCGATCGCGCTGGTGCCCTTCGCGCTGGCCACCATCGTCGGCGTACTGCTGCTCTACCCGTTCGGCCACCAGCAGCGCACCGGCGCCGATCTCGGGTTCGGCCAGGACCCGGTCAACGCCGAGGTCGTCTCCGCCGTCGCCGGCTCCTGCACCCAGGACTCGCCCGACCAGGGCGGCTGCGTCGTGCTCGGGGTGCGGATGCAGGACGGCCCGCGGCCCGGTCAGACCATCCAGCAGGTGGTGCCGACCGACCCCGGATCGCCGCGCTTCGCCGTCGGTGACCGGGTGGTGCTCAGCTACGCTGGGGCCAACCCCGACGACCCGGCGTCCTACCAGGTCGTCGACTTCCAGCGCGGCGCGCCGCTGCTGGTCCTGGCGCTGGCGTTCGCCGTGGCGGTGATCGTGCTCGGCCGCTGGCAGGGCCTGGCCGCGCTGGTCGCGCTCGGGCTGAGCTTCGTCGTGCTGGTCGGCTTCGTGCTGCCCGCCATCCTCGCCGGCCAGGATCCCTTGCTGGTGGCGGTGGTCGGGGCCGGGCTGATCATGTTCGTGGTGCTCTACCTGACGCACGGCTTCTCCGCGCGGACCTCGACCGCGGTGCTGGGCACCCTGCTGAGCCTCGCCCTGATCAGCGTGCTCAGCGCGGTCTTCTCGGCGGCCACCAGCCTGACCGGGCTGGACGAGGACACATCCAGCCTGATGGGCGTGCTGCGCGCGCCGATCGACGCGCGCGGGCTGCTGCTGGCCGGGATCGTGATCGGTGCGCTGGGCGTGCTCGACGACGTGACGGTGACCCAGACCAGTGCCGTGTGGGAGCTGCGCAAGGCCAACCCGGCGCTGTCCTGGCGGCAGCTTTACAAGGCGGGGCAGCGGATCGGCCGCGACCACGTGTCATCGGCGGTGAACACCCTGGTCCTGGCCTACGCGGGCGCGGCCCTGCCGATGCTGCTGGCCTACACGCTCTCCGGCCGGACCTTCGGCGAGGTGGTGAGCTCGCAGGCGGTGGCGCAGGAAGTGGTGCGCACCCTCGTCGGCAGCATCGGCCTGGTGGCGGCGGTGCCGATCACGACGGCGATCGCCGCCGCGGTAGCGGTTCGGGAGCCCGCGAAGGCCGCAGCGGGCCGCACCGGGAGCTCGGTCGCGGACCGCGTGGGGCGTGCGGCCGCCAACGGCTCGGAGACGGCGACGGTGTGGTGGCGTCCGCCGAACCGCAAGCCCGGCCGCTGAGTCGTGAGTGTCCGTTCCGGTAAGAACCGGCACGAACACTCACGAGGACGCGCTAGCCCAGGGCCGCTACGAACTTGGCGACCGCGTCGGGATGCAGGCGCTGCGCCATCCGGCCCGGCGGTGCGACCGATGCGAGCCGGTACAGCGGGCGGTCCGGGGCCGCGTCGCCGCGAGCCTCCGCCCTCAGCTGGGCCACGACCAGCTGCGAGAGCACCAGCGCCCGGGTATCGGCCGAACCGGCCAGCGTGTCCGCCAGCCGGCGCAGCGCGAAAATTCCGAGCTCCCGGCAGCCGGTGCCCGCGTACAGCGCCAGCGAAACGCTGATCGCCTTGCCCTTGGGCGGCCCGCCGATCAGCAGGTTGATCGTCCGCGCGCCGCGCAGGTCGGTGACGAACAGGTCGAAGCGTTCCGCGGCCTTCACATCGACCACTCGGGTTCCCACCGCGCGCGCCACCAGCTCGCGGCCGCGCAACGCGATGGTCTTGCGGGATTCCGCAAAAGCCAGCAGCAGCAACGGGATTCCCGCGATCGCCGCGGTGATCGCGAAGCCCGTGGGGCCCGCGAACAGGCTCACGATGCCGCCCAGCGCGGCCGCGACGATCAGCGCGGCGATCGCGACGTTCCGGGCCCGGGTCCGGATCGTCTTGCGATCCAGCAGATCCAGCGGAATCGTCTCGACTCCGGTCATCTCCCCTCCGCCACGGCGGCCCGGACCTCGTCCACCAGCGAATCCAGCGCAACCGCGCGCTGCTCGCCGCTGGCGAGCTCCTTGAGCTGCGCGGTGCCGGCTTCGAGGTCACGTTCGCCGAGCACCAGCGCGAAGCGGGCACCCGAGCGATCCGCCGCCTTCATCGCGCCCTTGAGGCCCTTGCCGCCGTAGGCGACGTCGACGCGGACCCCGGCGGCCCGCAGTCCGCCCGCAGCCGCCACCAGGCGGCGCTTGGCGGTCTCGCCCATCGGCACGCAGTACACGTCGCAACGCGCCTGGTCGCCGACGGTCAGCCCCTCGGCCTGGC
This sequence comes from Saccharopolyspora pogona, assembly GCF_014697215.1. Lineage (GTDB taxonomy): Bacteria > Actinomycetota > Actinomycetes > Mycobacteriales > Pseudonocardiaceae > Saccharopolyspora > Saccharopolyspora hattusasensis. The sequence goes on along the minus strand of NZ_CP031142.1, from coordinate 8,569,136 downwards.
AGGCCAGCAGGGTCCGGTCGACACCGAGCCCGAAGCCGACGCCGGAGTACTCCTGCCCGCCGAGCTCGGCCATCAGGCCGTCGTAGCGCCCGCCGCCGCCGATGCCGGACTGCGCGCCGAGCCCGTCGTGGACGAACTCGAAGGTGGTCTTGGTGTAGTAGTCCAGGCCGCGCACCATGCGCGGGTTCTCCACGAACTGCACGCCGAGGTCCACCAGGTGCGCCTTGACCTGCTCGTAGTGCTCCTTGGCCGCCACCGAGAGGTGGTCGACCATCAGCGGGGCGTCGGCGACCATTTCCCGCACCTCCGGCCGCTTGTCGTCGAGCACCCGCAGCGGGTTGAGCTCGGCGCGGCGCCGGGTCTCCTCGTCCAGCGGCAGCCCGCGCAGGAACTCCTGCAGCTTCGCCCGGTAGGCGGGGCGGCAGGTGTTGTCGCCGAGCGAGGTGACCTCGATGCGGTGCCCGGTGAGCCCTAGCCGCCGGTAGCCCTCGTCGGCGATCGCGATGACCTCGGCGTCCAGCGCCGGGTCGTCGACGCCGATCGCCTCGACCCCGACCTGCTGCAGCTGCCGGTAGCGCCCGGCCTGCGGCCGCTCGTAGCGGAAGAAGGCGCCGCTGTAGTGCAGCTTCACCGGCAGCTGGCCGCGGTCGAGGCCGTGCTCGATGACCGAGCGCATCACGCCCGCCGTGCCCTCCGGGCGCAGCGTTATGGACCGGCCGCCGCGGTCGGCGAAGGTGTACATCTCCTTGGTGACGACGTCGGTGGACTCCCCGACGCCGCGCGCGAACAGGGTGGTGTCCTCGAACAGCGGCAGCTCGATGTAGCCGTAGCCGGCGCGGCGCGCGGCGTCGGCCAGGGTGTCGCGGACCGCCAGGAAGCCCGCCGACTCCGGCGGGTAGTACTCCGGGATGCCCTTGGGTGCGGTGAACGTGCTCATGAGTGGTGGTTCAGTCCTCGTCAGGAAGTGGCTTCGGACGCCGGCAGACCCTGCAGGAACGGGTTGCCCGCACGTTCGCGCCCGATGGTGGTGGTCGGTCCGTGGCCCGGCAGCACGACGGTCTCGTCGTCCAGCGGCAGCACCTTGGTGCTCAGCGACTCGAGCATCCGGCCGTGGTCGCCGCCGGGCAGATCGGTGCGCCCGATGGCGCCGGCGAAGAGGGTGTCGCCGGACAGCAGCAGCCGCCCACCCTCGTCGGTCCCGACGCCGAACAGCACCGATCCGCCGGTATGGCCCGGGGTGTGCGTGACGTCGAAGCGCAGTCCGGCGAGTTCCAGCACGTCGCCGCCGGCGAGGTCGCGGACGTCGGCGGGCGCGTCCATCATCGGGCCGTCGCCGAACAGCTGCCGGCCGGCCGGGCCGAGCGCGGCGCCCGGGTCGTCGAGCATGAACCGGTCGGCCGGGTGGACGTGGGCTGGCACGTCGTGCGCGGCGCACACCTGACCTGCGGAGAAGACGTGGTCGAAGTGCCCGTGGGTGAGCAGCACCGCGGCGGGCGCGAGCCGGTGCTTGCGCAGCTGTTCGTCTAGCTGCGGCACGGCGTCCTGACCGGGATCCACGACGACGCAGGGTTCGCCTTCCCCGCGCGCGAGCACGTAGCAGTTCGCCTGCAGCGGTCCGACCGGGAACCCGAGGACAAGCACGAAGTGCGACCTTTCGTTGCGGCGACACCCGATGGAGCGGGTCGGTTGTCCCAAGGTTATCGTCCCGCCCACGTGCGCCTTCGCGCGCGGCACGCACGATGCGCGGGCTCTCAGGAACGGTCCGCGACCGACCCCATAAACTCCCCGGACAACATCAGGTTCACCGAATCCGGGGAGGGAGCAGGTGCCCAGCAACGAGCAACGTCGCCAAGCGGCCAAGCGGAAGCTCGAACGCCAGTTGCAGCGCCGTGCGGAGCAGGACAAGCGACGCCGGTTGATCACCATCGGCGCGACGATCGTCGTGGTCATCGCGGTCGTGGTGGGCGTCTTCTACTTCACCCGCACGGGTGGTGACACGGCGCAGGAGCAGCCGCCGCAGGCGCAGCCGGAGATCCAGATCCCCACCCAGCTCGCACCGCCGCCGGCGCGGCCGACGCCGCTGGCCGACCCGGTCTCCTGCGAGTACAAGCCGGACAGCAAGGGCGCGAGCAAGCCGGTGCAGCCGCCGGCCAACGGCAAGGTGTCGTCCAAGGGCACCGTGCAGGCCACTATCAACACCAACCACGGCGCGATCCCGCTGACGCTCGACCGCGCGTTGGCCCCGTGCACCGTCAACAGCTTCATCAACCTGGCAAAGCAGAGCTACTACGACGGGACGTCGTGCCACCGGATCGGCACCGAGGGCCTGCAGATGCTGCAGTGCGGTGACCCGACGGGCAAGGGTTCCGGCGGCCCCGGCTACACCTTCGACGACGAGACGTTCCCGGAGCTGCAGTACGGGCGGGGCTACCTCGCGATGGCCAACGCCGGCCCGAACACCAACGGCAGCCAGTTCTTCATGGTCTTCGGAGATGCTCCGCTGTCGCCGGACTACACCGTGTTCGGCACGATCTCCGAGGAAGGCCTGCAGGTCATCGACGGCATCGCCCGCGCGGGCCACGACGGCGCGTTCGAGCCGTCGCCGGGCGGCGGCCACCCGAAGGAGAACGTCACCTTCGAGAGGGTCGACGTCCAGGCCTGACCGAACGCGAAGAGGGGCGCGGCCTGCGTGCTGCGCCGCTTCCGTGAGTGTTTTTGGGTGCTATGGCACCCAAAAACACTCACGGCTCCTGAGCTGCGGAAACTAAGCCGCCGAGGTCACGCGGTAGACGTCGTAGACGCCCTCGATGTTGCGGACCGCCTTGAGGACGTGGCCCAGGTGCTTCGGGTCGCCCATCTCGAAGGAGAAGCGGCTGACCGCCACCCGGTCCTTCGAGGTCGTCACCGATGCCGACAGGATGTTCACCCGCTCGTCCGCCAGCACCTTGGTGACGTCGGAGAGCAGCCGGTGCCGGTCCAGGGCTTCCACCTGGATCGCGACCAGGAACACCGACGACGCCGACGGCGCCCAGTACACCTCGACCAGCCGCTCGGGCGTGCGGCGCAGGTCGTCGGCGTTGGTGCAGTCCGTGCGGTGCACGCTCACCCAGCCGCCGCGGGTCACGAAGCCCAGGATCTCGTCGCCCGGAACCGGCGTGCAGCAGCGCGCCAGCTTCGCCCACACGTCCCCGGCGTCCTTGACCACGACACCGGAGTCGCCGCTGCTGCGGCGCTTGCCGAGCAGGGTCGATGGCGTCGACCGCTCCGCGATCTCGTCGGCCGCCTGCTCGGGTCCGCCGATGAACGTCACCAGGCGCTGCACCAGGTGCTGCGCCGACAGCTGCTTTTCCCCCACCGCCGCGTACAGCCCGGTGACGTCGACGTAGTGCAGCTCGCGGGCCACCGCGCCGAGCGTCTCGGCCGACACCAGGCGCTGCACCGGCAGGCCGAGCCGCCGGACCTCCTTGGCGATCAGCTCCTTGCCGGACTCGATCGCCTCCTCGCGGCGTTCCTTGGCGAACCACTGCTTGATCTTCGCCTTGGCGCGCGGCGAGGCCACGAACGACAGCCAGTCCCGGCTCGGGCCAGAGCCCTCCGCCTTGGACGTGAAGATCTCGACGACCTCGCCGTTCTCCAGCTTGCGCTCCAACGCCACCAGCCGGCCGTTGACGCGGGCGCCGATGCAGCGGTGACCGACCTCGGTGTGCACCGCGTACGCGAAGTCCACCGGGGTGGAGCCGGACGGCAACGTGATCACGTCGCCCTTCGGCGTGAAGACGAAGATCTCCCTGGTCGCGAGGTCGTAGCGCAGCGACTCGAGGAACTCGCCGGGGTCTGCGGCCTCCCGCTGCCAGTCGAGCAGCTGCCGCATCCAGGCCATCTCGTCGACCTCGACGGCCGACTGCCCGCCGCTGCCGTTACGGCCCTTGGTCTCCTTGTACCGCCAGTGCGCCGCGATGCCGTACTCGGCGGTGCGGTGCATCTCGTGGGTGCGGATCTGCACCTCCAGCGGCTTGCCCTCCGGGCCGATCACCGTGGTGTGCAGCGACTGGTAGACGCCGAAGCGGGGCTGGGCGATGTAGTCCTTGAACCGGCCGGGCATCGGCTGCCACAGCGCGTGCACCACGCCCATCGCGGCGTAGCAGTCGCGCACCTCGTCGACCAGGATCCGCACGCCCACCAGGTCGTGGATGTCGTCGAAGTCGCGGCCCCGCACGATCATCTTCTGGTGGATGGAGTAGTAGTGCTTGGGGCGGCCCTCCACCTTCGCGGCCAGCCGCGCCGTGTCGAGCTGGTGCGAGAGCTCGTGGATGACGGTGCGCAGGTAGGTGTCGCGGGACGGCGCGCGGTTGGCCACCAGGCGCACGATCTCGTCGTACTTCTTGGGCTGCAGGATGGCGAACGCCAGATCCTCCAGCTCCCACTTGATGGTGGCCATGCCCAGCCGGTGCGCCAGCGGCGCCAGCACTTCGAGGGTCTCCCGCGCCTTGCGGGCCTGCTTCTCCGGCGGCAGGAAGCGCATGGTGCGCATGTTGTGCAGCCGGTCGGCGAGCTTGATCACCAGCACCCGCGGGTCACGCGCCATCGCGATGATCATCTTGCGGATGGTCTCGGCCTCGGCGGCGGCACCCAGCTTGACCTTGTCCAGCTTGGTGACCCCGTCGACCAGGTGCGCCACCTCTTCGCCGAACTCGGCGCCGAGCTTCTCCAGCGAGTAGTCCGTGTCCTCGACGGTGTCGTGCAGCAGCCCGGCCACCAGCGTGGTGGTGTCCATGCCGAGCTCGGCCAAGATCGTCGCGACCGCCAGCGGATGCGTGATGTAGGGGTCGCCGGACTTGCGCCGCTGGCTGCTGTGCTTCTCCTCGGCGACGTCGTAGGCGCCCTGCAACAGCGCGAGATCCGCCTGCGGGTGGAGTTCGCGGTGCACCGTGGCCAGCGGCTCCAGCACCTGCTTCACCGGGGTGGCCCGCTGCGCCGTGATCCTCCTGGCCAGCCGGGCGCGGACCCGACGCGTCGCGGAGGCCGCCCGCGGCTCGGCAACCGGATCGGTCGCCGCAGCAGGAGATTCGACGTGTTGGCTCACCGCACGCTCCCGGGCTCAGGCATTGCTCTCGTCCCAGGTCCGGGGGACCCGGACACTGAGAATAACGCCATCCGGGATACGAACCTTCCCTGGTCCCGGTGTGATACGCCGAGCGGTCACCTGGCGCAGTCGACGGACCCGGGAACTTCAGCCCGACCGATCAGCACGGCGAAGGGCACCCGCGACCCGGCCAGCAGGTCACGAGTGCCCCTCACCTCGACGAATCAGGCCTGCAGCAGGGCCCGGACGGTCTCGCCCATGATCTTGTCGCGGCCTTCCAGCGCGGTCAGCTCGAGGACCACGGCCGCCGCCGCGACGTCGGCACCGGCCTGGCGGACGAGGCGGCACGCCGCGCCCAGGGTGCCGCCGGTGGCCAGCACGTCGTCCACGATCAGGACCCGCTGACCGGCGCGCAGCGTGTCCGCCGGTAGCTCCAGCGTGGCGCGGCCGTACTCCAGGGTGTAGTCCACCCGGTCCGCGACCACCGGCAGCTTGCCGGGCTTGCGCAGCCCGATCACGCCGGTCCCGAACGCCTGCGCCACCGCCGCGCCGACCAGGAAACCGCGCGCCTCCACACCGGCCACGACGTCGAACTCGATGTCCCTGCCCAGCGCCGACACCACGGCGTTCAGCCCGGCACCGTCGGCCAGCAGCGGGCTGATGTCGCGGAACAGCACCCCCGGTTCGGGGAAGTCCGGCACCTCCCGGATCAGCTCCGTTGCCTGCCGGAGCGCGTGATCGGTCGAATCGGTCACCTGAACGGAAATGGCCGTCTCCTCCGCCGCGGTCAACGCCGCCGCTTCCCCGACGGGCGTCCCGCCTTGCCACCGGGACGCCCACCGCGCGAACCCGAGCCCGCCGCGACGGCGCGCTTTGGCTCGGCCGCGCGCTTCGGCTCTGCCGTGACGTCGTCCCCGGCGGCCTTGACAGCGGCGCGCTCGCGGCGTTGCTGCACCTTCGCCGCGTGCTCCCGGAACTTCGGCTCACGCATCTTGAAGTCCACCAGCAGCGGCGTGGCCAGGAAGATCGACGACACCACACCGGCGATCATGCCGACCATCTGCACCAGCGCCAGGTCCTGCAGCACGCCGACGCCGAGCAGCCCGGCGCCCACCACGAGCAGCCCGATCACCGGCAGCAGTGCGATCACCGAGGTGTTGATCGAGCGCATCAGGGTCTGGTTGACCGCGAGGTTCGCGGCCTCGCCGTAGGTGCGGCGGGTCAGCCCGAGCAGGCCGCGGGTGTTCTCCTTGACCTTGTCGAAGACCACCACCGTGTCGTACAACGAGAACCCGAGGATGGTCAGCAGGCCGATGACCGTGCTCGGCGTGACCTCGAAGCCGACCAGCGAGTAGATCCCGGCGGTCACCACGACGTCGTGCAGCAGCGCGATCAGCGCCGCCACCGCCATCCACTTCTCGAAGTAGAACGCCAGGAAGATCGTGACCAGCACCAGGAACACGCCCAGCGCGATCAGCGCCTGCTGGGTGATCTCGCCACCCCAGGTGCCGCTGACGGCGCTGTCGCTGATCACCTGCTCGCTCGGGGCGCCCTGCGCGTTCAGCGGCTGCAGCTCGTTGAACAGCGACTGCTTGACGGCGGCCACCTGCTCGGTGGTCAGCGACGACGAGCGGATCTGGATGCTCTGGTTGCCCCCGGCACCGGCGATCTGCACCGTCTCGGCCGGGTGGCCCAGCGCGTCCTGGAACGCGGCCTGCACCTGGTCGGCCTGGATCGGCCCCTGGACACCGACCGCGGGCATCTGGATCTTGGTGCCGCCCTCGAAGTCGATGCCGAGGTTGAAGCCCTTGAAACCCATGGCGCCGATGCACACCAGCACCAGCAGGCCCAGCGAGATGTACCACCGGGAACGCTTGCCGACGATGTCGAAGGCACCGGTTCCGGTGTAGAGGCGGTGGAAGACGCTTCCGCGCTGGGCGCCTTCCGTTCCTGGAGTCGTCACCTTCACGCCTCCTTGGCGGTGGTCGCGGCGGCCTTGCGGGCGGCCCGGTACTGGTCACCGAGCCGTTGCACCGCCCCCAGGCCGGAGACCGAGGGCTTGGACAAGAACTTGTTCTTCGAAGCCATCGCCACCAGCGGATGCGTGACGAGGAAGACCACGACCAGGTCCAGCACCGTCGACATGCCCAGCGTGAAGGCGAAGCCCTTCACCTGGCCGACGGCGAGCACGTACAGCACCGCGGCGGCCAGGAAGCTGACCGCGTCGGCGGAAAGGATCGTGCGCCGGGCCCGGGTCCAGGCCCGCGGCACCGCCGAGCGGAAGGTGCGGCCCTCGCGGATCTCGTCCTTGAGCCGCTCGAAGAACACGATGAACGAGTCCGCGGTGATGCCGATCGCGACGATGAAACCGGCGATGCCGGCCAGGTCGAGGGTGAATCCGACCCAGCGGCCGAGCAACACCAGCACCGCGTAGACCACGCCACCGGAGAGCGCCAGCGACAGGACGGTCAGGATGCCCAGCAGCCGGTAGTAGAGCAGGCAGTACACCGCGACCAGCAGCAGGCCGATGCCGCCGGCGATCAGGCCCGCCTCCAGCGAGGCCACCCCGAGGGTCGCCGACACCGTCTCGGCCTCGGACTGGTCGAAGGCCAGCGGGAGCGACCCGTACTTGAGGATGTTGGCCAGGTCGGTGGCGCTCTCCTGATTGAACTGCCCGTTGATGCTGGCGTTGCCGCCCAGCAGGGCCTGCTGGATCTCCGGCGCCGACACCACCTCGGTGTCCAGCACGAACGCGGCCTGCTGACCGACATTGGCGGAGGTGAAGTCGGCCCAGACCTTGGCGCCCTCGCTCTTGAAGTCCAGCGACACCGTCCAGCCCGGCTGCCCGGCCTGCGGCTGCGGCGGCACGGCCAGCGCGTTCGCGACCTCCTTGCCCGGCAGGAACACCGGCTCCAGCAGGTACTTCTGCTGGCCCTCGCGGTCGCAGGTGACCAGCGGCAGCTTCGGATCGTCGTTGCCGCGCAGCGGGTCCTCGGCGGCGCAGTTCAGCGACTGCAGCGCCTGCATCTGGACGTTCGGGTCGGTGCTCTGCCGGAGCGCCTTCGCCTCGTCGATCGCCTTCCGCTGGTCGCCCGGCCCGGGCGGCGGCGCGGCCTGCTGCGGGGTGGTCCCCGCCGGCGGCGGCGCCGCGGGCACCGCGTTGACGACCTTGCGGAAGTTCAGCTCGGCGGTCTGTCCCAGCTGCTTGGCTTCCTCACCGCCCGCGCCCGGCACGGTGATCACCAGGTTGTTGCCGTCCCGAGTCACCTCGGAACCGCTGATGCCCATGCCGTTGACGCGGGTCTCGATGATCTGCCGGGCCTGGTTCAGTGACTCGTTCGTGGGCGGCTGGCCGTCCGGTGTGCGAGCCGTCAGCGTCACGCGGGTGCCGCCCTGCAGGTCGATCCCGAGTTTCGGCGTCGGCTTGCCGTCACCGGTGAAGAACACCAGTGCGTACAGCCCCACGACGATCAGCGCGAAGATCGCCAGATAACGCCCTGGGCGAAGCTGCCCGGCCGGAGGTGCCACGGCGTCAGTTCTCCTGTCCACGGTCCGTATCGGGTGCGCGGTCGGTTCGCATAGGCGTCACCTACCGAACTGCGCGAGCCGCGGCGGGCGGTTCCACCGCAACGCCGCCAAACTACAGCCGGGTTCGCCAGGTTCCCCGATCGGCGCGCTCTCTTGGCAATCTTCGCCACGTAGGAGTGGCGGATCACCGCGTTCCGCTATCCAGTCTGACAGGCCCGGTGCGAGCGCCACCGGCCCGGGTGGCGGCTGTGCATTGATCGTCCACTACGCACAGACGCGGGCCCGGAGAACCGGTGCCCGCGTCGCGCCCCGGGCGGCGACGGCCCCGCCTGCCGGGCGCCGGTGCGGCACCCGGTGGCACGGGAACGTCCCGCCGGACGTCAGTTGATCTTCTGCTGCTCGATCGGCTCGGCGACCTCGGCCTTCGACTCCGTGATCACGGCGGCCTCGGCGCTGTTCGCCTCGGCCGAAACCTGGTCCTTCTTGGCCTCCGCGGCGGTGTCGGTGTTGACCTTCTCGCGGACCGCGGCGCGCACCCAGGTGGTGGTCATGCCCGGCGCGATTTCCAGGTCGATGCTGTCGTCGCTGGTGCTGACGACGGTGCCGAACATGCCGGAGGTGGTCATCACTTTGTCGCCGGGGGCGATCGAGTTCTGCAGCTTCTGCTGCTCGGCCACCGCGCGCTTCTGCTTGCGGGCCTGCAGGAACAGGGGCACCGCCAGCAGGACGATCAGCAGCGGAAGAATCAGGGATTGGAGGTCCATCGTGCTCCGTTCAGCGGACGCTTCGGGGCGCCAGCCCTCGCAGTACTGCGCCCGAATTGTTCGGATGTTCTGCCCCAGTGTGCCAGGTCAACTCGGGTCGACGTCATCTCCCGCTGGGAACCAGGAGAGTCTCCACGGCCCGCGCGGGCCGCGAGCTGTTCGCGGACGCGCCTCCCCGCTCTCGCGCGGGGCGCGGTTCGTGCCTGTCGCGCTGCACACCTCCCGTCCGGCGGCGCCGCTTGACACGGCTCGTCTCCACCGAGCGGGACGTGAGGAGGATAACGTCACGCCGCAAGCACGGACCAGCACCCCGACGGCGAGCCGATAGCTGGGCGTGGGACACAGTATCGGCGATTTGTCAATATTCGATCACTCGCCGAAGAGGTCCGCCTGCGACTCGCCGGGCGCGTGCTGCGGCGGCGTCATGCCCAGGTGTTGCCACGCCGCCACCGTCGCGACCCGGCCGCGCGGGGTGCGGGCGAGCATGCCGGCCCGCACCAGGTACGGCTCGCAGACCTCCTCGACGGTGCTGGGCTCCTCGCCGACCGCGACCGCCAGCGTCGAAATCCCCACCGGGCCGCCGCGGAAGGACCTGATCAGCGCCCGGAGCACGGCCCGGTCCAGCCGGTCCAGGCCGATCTCGTCGACGTCGTAGACCTCCAGCGCGGCCTGCGCGATCTCACGGGTCACCGTTCCGTCGGCCCGCACCTCCGCGAAGTCACGGACCCGCCGCAGCAACCGGTTGGCGATTCGCGGAGTACCCCGGGACCGGCCGGCGATCTCGACGGCCCCGTCGTCGCGCAGGTCCACGCCCAGGATCCCGGCCGAGCGGCGCACCACCTGCTCCAGCTCCGCCGCGGTGTAGAACTCCATGTGCCCCGTGAAGCCGAACCGGTCGCGCAGCGGCCCGGTCAGCGCGCCGGACCGGGTGGTGGCCCCGACCAGCGTGAACGGGGCCAGCTCCAGCGGGATGCTGGTGGCCCCTGGGCCCTTGCCGACCACGATGTCCACCCGGTAGTCCTCCATCGCCAGGTAGAGCATCTCCTCGGCGGGGCGGGCGATCCGGTGGATCTCGTCGATGAACAGCACGTCGCCCTCGGCGAGGTTGGACAGCATCGCCGCGAGGTCGCCGGGGCGCTCCAGGGCCGGGCCGGAGGTGACCCGGATCGAGGCGCCGAGCTCGGTCGCGATGATCATCGACAGGCTGGTCTTGCCCAGCCCCGGCGGGCCGGAGAACAGCACGTGGTCGGGCTGTTCGCCGCGCTTGAGCGCGCCGTGCAGGACCAGTTCGAGCTGCTCGCGCACCCGGGCCTGGCCCACGAACTCGCTCAGCTTGCGCGGGCGCAGCGTCATCTCGACGTCCTGGTCGCCCGGATCCTGGTGCGGGGTCAGGGCGACGCCGTCATCGGACGGCGGCCAGCCGTCGTTGTCCTCGTGCATCAGGCCGACCTCACTTCGGGCCGAGGGTGGCCAGCGCCTTGCGCAGCACCGCCGAGGTGTCCAGGTCGCCGTTGCCAGCGGCCAGCACGGCCTCGACGCTCTGCTCGGCCTGCTTGGCCGAGAAGCCCAGGGCCACCAGCGCCTCGGACACCTCCGAGCGGACCCGGCCGCGGTCCAACGTCGCCGGCGGACCGGCCGCGGTCCCGGCCACCACCCCGACCTTGTCGCGCAGCTCCAGGACCAGCCGCTCGGCGCTCTTCTTGCCGATGCCTGGCACCTGGGTGAGCACCGTCAGGTTGCCGTCGGCCAGCGCGTGGCAGAGCTGGTCGGGCGCGAGCACCGCGAGCGTGGCCAGCGCAAGCCGGGGGCCGACCCCGGAGGCGGTCTGGAGCAGCACGAAGAGGTCGCGGGCCTCGGCGTCGGCGAAGCCGTAGAGCGTCAGCGAGTCCTCGCGCACGATCAGCGACGTCCACAGCCGCGCCTCCTCGCCGCGGCGCAGCCCGGCCAGCGTGACCGGGGTGGCGTGCACCGCCATGCCCACGCCGCCGACTTCGACCACGGCGTGGTCCAGCCCGACGGACAGCACGGGACCTCGCACCGTGGAGATCATCGGGAAATCCCTCCTGTTCGAGCCCGGGTGGCCTGTTGCGCGGCCTTCAGCCGGGCGCGGTGGTTGCGGGCGAGCTCGGCGGCCCGGGCCTCCGCCGCGGCGAGCCGGGCCGCCATCGGGGCCCGCCACAGGTGGCAGACCGCCAGCGCCAGCGCGTCGGCGGCGTCGGCCGGTTTGGGCGCCGCGGCCAGTCCGAGGATCTTGGTGATCATCGTGGTGAGCTGGCGCTTGTCGGCGCGGCCGGAACCGCTGACGGCGGCCTTGACCTCGCTTGGCGTGTGGAAGGCCACCGGCAGGTTGCGCCGGGCGGCGGCCAGCGCGACGACGCCGGAGACCTGCGCGGTGCCCATCACGGTGCGCACGTTGTGCTGGCTGAAGACACGCTCGATCGCCACCACCTCGGGGCGGTGCTCGTCCATCCACTGCTCCACCACGTCGGCGACCGCCAGCAGCCGGCTGGCCAGCGCGTCCTCGGGCGGGGTGCGCGCCACGCCGACCGCGACGCAGGCGACCTCCCGGCCGCGACCGCCGTCGACCACGCCGAGCCCGCAGCGGGTCAGCCCGGGGTCGACTCCCAGCACGCGCACGACGCCACCCGCCCTCGCCCGATGAACATTCGTTCGAACCCTATCGAATCGCCGGACACCGACATCGCACCGACACGCGCGCACCTGACTCGGGCAAGTCCAGCAACGGCTCCATCACCCGGGTTGGGTGCAATTTCGCGAGAAATTGACCGTCACTCGGGTGAACGTCAATTTCTCACGAAATTGCTCCCCTGCGGAGTGGCGGTGGGTGGGCAGCCGGTCAGGGGCCGTTGGCGCCGGGGGTCCAGCTCTCGGGCAGGCCGCTGTCGGTCAGGATCGGCTGGTACTCGCGGAAGCCGCCCGGGGCGTCGGGCTGCCAGGGAAACTTGCCGCCCTCCGGGCTTGACGCGATCAGCTGCACCGCCGGGAAGTCCGGCCCGTTGTAGACCAGGAACGCGCTGCCCAGGTACTCCGGGTAGTGCTGCAGCGCGACCTTCTCGAAGGTGATCGGGCAGCCCTGCAGGAAGCCGTCGTAGAGCTGCCCCGGCTGGAACCGCGCGCCCCTGCCCACCCGCTCCACGTAGGTGTTGACCACCGTGTGCGCGACCTCCTGGGGCAGCCCGATCACGACGACCTCGGGCTTTCCGAAGCGCCGCCACGCCCCCACCGAGAACGCGTACGCCGCGCCGCGGTCGTCGCCCGCCACGTGCATCACCGCGGCGCCGTGCTCGTCCGCGGTGTTCACCATCCACTTGCGCAGAGCCTCATCAGTGTCGACCACGGCCGCCATTCTGCCCGCGAAGCAAAACCGCCCCCGCCGGCACCCGGGGCACTGGGCCACTGTGGACACCGACGGGAGCGGTCCGTGCACGGCTCGTGTCAGCCGACCTCGGCCATGATGTCGTCGGAGATGTCGAAGTTGGCGAAGACGTTCTGCACGTCGTCGCAGTCCTCGAGCGCGTCGATCAGCTTGAAGATCTTGCGGGCGCCCTCGGCGTCCAGCTCGACGTTGACCGAGGCCAGGAAGTTGGTCTCAGCCGAGTCGTACTCGATGCCCGCCGCCTGCAGCGCCTTGCGCACCTCGACCAGGTCGGTCGGGTCGGCCAGGATCTCGTAGCTCTCCCCGAGGTCGTTGATCTCCTCGGCGCCGGCCTCCAGCACCGCCGAGAGCACGTCGTCCTCGCTGAGGCCGTTCTTCGGCAGCAGCACGACGCCCTTGCGGTTGAACAGGTACGCCACCGAGCCCGCGTCGGCCATCGAGCCGCCGTTGCGGGTCATCGCGGTGCGGACCTCGCCGGCCGCCCGGTTGCGGTTGTCGGTCAGGCACTCAACCAGCATCGCGACGCCGTTGGGGCCGTAGCCCTCGTACATGATCGTCTGCCAGTCGGCGCCGCCGGCTTCTTCACCGGCACCGCGCTTGCGCGCCCGCTCGATGTTGTCCAACGGCACCGAGTTCTTGCGCGCCTTCTGGATGGCGTCGTACAGGGTCGGGTTGCCCTCGGGGTCGCCCCCACCGGTCCGCGCGGCAACCTCGACGTTCTTGATCAGCTTCGCGAAGAGCTTGCCGCGCTTGGCGTCGAGGGCGGCCTTCTTGTGCTTGGTGGTGGCCCACTTGGAATGGCCGCTCATCTCTCCTCCGTCTTTCTACGCCTGCGCTGCGGTATTCAGCCGCGCTTGGACGATCTTTACGAAATAGCGGTGCACGCGCTCGTCCCCGCCTACCAGCTCCGGGTGGAAGGAGGTGGCGAGCACCGGTCCCTGCTGAACCGCGACGATCCTACCGGCGGCCTCGTTCCGCCCGGTGTTGTCCGGGTCGTCGGGCACGGTCGCCAGCACCGCTACGTCGGCGCCGACCTTCTCGACCCAAGGTGCGCGGATGAACACCGCGTGCACCGGGCCGTCCGGAATGCCCGCGAAGTCCAGGTCGGTCTCGAAGGAGTCGACCTGTCGCCCGAAGGCGTTGCGCCGCACGACGATGTCGAGCGCGCCCAGCGGGCGGACCGCCGGCGGCTCCCGGTCCTCGTCGAGCACCTCGCCGGAGAGCATGATCATCCCGGCGCACGAGCCGTAGGCGGGCAGCCCCGCCGCAAGCCGCTCGCGCAGCGGCTCGTAGAGCTCGAAGGTGTCCAGCAGGCGGGTCATCGTGGTCGACTCGCCGCCCGGCACCACGATGCCGTGCACCGCGGCCAGTTCCTCGGGGCGGCGGACCGGCCGGGCGTCGGCCCCGCTGCGCTCCAGCGCGGCCAGGTGCTCCGCCACGCCGCCCTGCAGCGCGAGGACTCCGATCACGGGTTTCGTCACGGTTCCGATTCTCCTGCACTTCCGCCCGCAGCCGAAACCCGGGATGCGTCGCTCGCGAGCCCGCGCCCGGCGCTACCGCGATTTCCATGGAAATCGAAGGTCCGATTTCAAATGGAAATTGCGGCGAACCGAGGACCTACAGCGCGATGCCGGTGAGCCGGAGCAGGGCCGTGGTGGCGGCCGCGGCGACCACCACGAGCACGAACGGGGCCCGGCGCCAGGCCAGCACACCGCCGACCGCGACGCCCGCGAAGCGGGCCCAGCCGGCGAAGCCACCGGACTCGAACGCGGTGCTGGTGGCGACGAACGCCGCGAGCAGCACGATCGCGGCGATCGACATCAGCTGCTCCCACCGGTCGGAGATCCGGATCCGGTCGCGCAGCAGCGGGCCTGCCAGGCGCATGGCGTAGGTGCCCAGGGCGAGCGCGAAGACCACTCCGAGCGTCATCGGACCGCCTCCCCCGCCAGTCGCTTCGGCAGCGGCAGCGCGGCGGCCAGGCCGACCAGCCCGGCCATCACGGGCAAGCCTTCGGGCAGCAGCGGGGTGGTGAGCACGGCGACCAGCGCACCCACCGCGACCGCCCGCAGGGTCCGGAATTCGCGCAGCGACGGCATGAGCAGCGCGAGCAGCGCCGCGGGCATCGCGGCGTCCAGGCCGAAGGCGCCCGGGTCGCCGACGCCCTGGCCGAGCAGCCCGCCGAGGAACACCGACGGGGCCCAGGCGCAGTACAGCGCGATGCCGGTCAGCCAGTACGCGCGCTTCTTCTCGGCAAGGGTGTCCTGCGCGAGCGCGAACGCGACGGATTCGTCGACCATCAGGTGGCTGCCGATCAACCGGCTCGGCCAGCCGCGGTCCAGCAGTCCGCCGACCGCCACCCCGAACGGGAGATGGCGGGCGTTGAGCATCAGCCCGCCGAGGACGGCGGTGACCGGGGCGGCGCCGGCCGCGACCAGGCCGACCACCATGAACTCCGAGCCGCCGGCGAACACGACCGCACCCATCAGCGTGATCATCCACAGCGGCACGCCCTTGCTCACCGCGATGGCGCCGAGCGAGGCGCCGACGACGGCCATCGCCACCGCCATCGAAAGCACGTCGCGCAGCAGCTCATCCCGCCAGAATCCCACTCGTGTTCGCTCTAACGTACTCACGTTCGCTATCCTGAACAACAAGGGCCGTGTTCGTCAAACCGAATTCAAGGACTGATAGAGCGAACAGCCATGAGTGAGACCGAGAACACCGCGGCCGCGCCGCCGCTGGAGACCATCGCCGCTTCCCTGCGCCGCGAACGCGACCGCGCCGGGCTGACCCTCACCGAACTCGCCCGGCGCGCCGGGATCGCGAAGTCCACCCTGTCGCAGCTCGAATCCGGCACCGGGAACCCCAGCGTGGAAACGCTGTGGGCGCTCGGCGTGGCGCTGGGCGTGCCGTTCAGCCGTCTCGTCGACCCGCCGACTCCGCAGGTGCGGGTCGTCCGGGCCGGTCAGGTCCCGCTCGTGCGCTCGGAGCAGTCGGCCTACGCCGCGGCGCTGCTGTCCTCGGGCCGCTCCGGCGCCCGCCGCGACCTCTACGTCCTGGAACTGGAACCGGGCAGGGTCCGCCGCGCGGACGCCCACATCCCGGGTTCGGTGGAGCACGTCGTCCTCACCGCGGGGCGCCTGCGAGCGGGCCCGGAGGAGAACCCGGTGGAACTGGAGGTGGGCGATTACATCTCCTTCTCCGGCGACGTCCCCCACGTCTACGAAGCCCTCGAACCGAGCACCAAGGCGGTCCTCGTCATGGAACACGCCTGACGGCGATCGCGAAAGGCGCGAAGGGCGCCTCCGACCGATGTAGCCGGCCAGCGGCGCCCTTCGCGCCTGCACGCGATCGGGGTTACCAGCCGCGTTGGGCGTAGCGCTGCTGCTCGGTGAGGTCGTCGAGGTTGATGCCGACCATCGCCTCGCCTAGGCCCCGGGAGACCTTCGCGATCACGTCCGGGTCGTCGTAGAACGTCGTCGCCTTGACGATCGCCTCGGCGCGCTTCGCGGGGTCGCCGGACTTGAAGATGCCCGAGCCGACGAAGACCCCTTCCGCACCCAGCTGGCGCATCATCGCCGCGTCGGCAGGGGTCGCGATGCCGCCCGCGGTGAACAGCACGACCGGCAGCTTCCCGGTCTTGGCGATCTCCCGGACCAGCTGCACCGGCGCGCGCAGCTCCTTCGCCGCGACGTAGAGCTCGTCGTCGCTGAGCACCGAGAGCCGCCGCATCTCGGCGCGGATCTGCCGCATGTGCCGGGTCGCCTCGACGACGTTCCCGGTGCCGGCTTCGCCCTTGGAGCGGATCATCGCCGCGCCTTCGGAGATGCGCCGCAGGGCCTCGCCGAGGTTGGTCGCGCCGCACACGAACGGCACGGTGAACGCCCACTTGTCGATGTGGTTGACCTCGTCGGCCGGGGTGAGCACCTCGGACTCGTCGATGTAGTCCGCGCCCAGCGACTGCAGCACCTGCGCCTCGACGAAGTGGCCGATGCGCGCCTTGGCCATCACGGGGATGGACACGGCGTCGATGATGCCCTCGATCATGTCCGGGTCGGACATCCGGGCTACACCGCCCTGGACGCGGATGTCGGCGGGCACCCGCTCCAGCGCCATCACCGCGACCGCACCGGCGGCCTCGGCGATCTTGGCCTGCTCGGGCGTCACCACGTCCATGATCACGCCGCCCTTGAGCATTTCGGCCATGCCCCGCTTGACCCCGTCCGTACCGGTCTGGGCGTTGCCGGTGGTGTCCTTGGCGTCGACGGTCGTCACCTTCGGCCTTCCTGTTGTCGGTGCTCTGCCGCGACCAGGCTATTCCGGAACTGGACCATTTCCACGGTCCACTAACCCCGAATTCCGGTAGTCCACTTGCGGCCACCGGAAACCACCCGCACGACGGGTGACCACCGGCCTTGCACGACCCGGACACGAGGTGTGTGATCGGAGACACAGTCGGTCGCCGGGAGCGCGCAGGGAGTTGACTCATGGGCAGCAAACAAAGCGGCACGGTAGGAGGGCCGGCGATCCCGGCCCCCTCAGAACCCGCGAAGATCCGCAACGTCGTGCTGGTCGGCCCGTCGGCGGCCGGCAAAACAACGCTCGCCGAGGCGATGCTGGCCGCCACCTCGACGATCCCCAGAACCGGGCTGGTCACCGAGGGCACCACGGTGTGCGACCACGAGCCCGCCTCGATCGAGCAGCAACGATCCATCGGCCTCGCCGTCGCGCCGATGCACCACGGCGACATCAAGGTCAACCTGATCGACACGCCCGGCTACGCGGACTTCGTCGGCGAGCTGCGCGCCGGGCTGCGCGCCGCGGACGCCGCGTTGTTCGTGGTAGCGGCCGCGGAAGGCGTCGACCCCGCGACCCGTGCGATCTGGCAGGAGTGCGCGGCGGTCGGCATGCCGCGCGCGGTGATCATCGCCCGGCTGGACCAGCCGCGCGCGGACTACGAAACCGCGTTGCTGAGCTGCCAGGAAGCCTTCGGCTCTGGGGTACTGCCGCTGTACCTGCCGCACTTCGACGCGGAAGGCGAGTTCTTCGGGCTGGTCGGCCTGCTCACCGAGCAGGTCTACGAGCTCGGCGGCACCATCGCGGCCGACGAGCGGCTGCGCGAGCAGATCGACCAGCCGCGCGGCGAGCTCATCGAGGCGATCATCGCCGAGAGCGAGGACGAGTCGCTGATGGACCGCTACCTCAACGGCGAGCAGATCGACGAGGACACGTTGATCACCGACCTGGAGAAGGCGGTGGCCCAGGGCGGCCTGCACCCGGTGCTGCCGGTGTGCTCGATGACCGGGGTCGGCATCCGCGAGGTGCTCGAGGGCATCCGGCGCGGCTTCCCGTCGCCGCTGGAGCACCCGCTGCCGGAGTTCACCGACCCGCAAGGCCGCAACCCGCGCACGCTCACTCCGGACCCGGACGGGCCGCTGGCGGCCGAGGTGGTGCACACCTCGGTCGACTCGTACGTGGGCCGCGTCTCGTTGGCGCGCGTGTTCTCCGGCACGATGCGCCCGGAGCGACCGGTGCACGTCTCCGGTCACGGCATGGCCGAGCGCGGGCACCCCGACCACGACGAGGACGAGCGGGTGGCCCACCTGTACTCGCCGCTGGGCGTGAACCTGCGCGAGGTGCCGCACTGCATCGCCGGCGACCTGTGCGCACTGACCAAGATCGGCTCGGCCGAGACCGGTGACACGCTGTCCGATCCGTCGGAGCCGCTGCTGCTCAAGCCGTGGCCGATGCCGGAGCCGCTGCTGCCGATCGCCGTCACCGCGCACACCCGCAGCGACGAGGACGCGTTGGCGCGCAACCTCAACCGGCTGATCGCCGCCGATCCGAGCCTGCGGTTGGAACGCGACAGCGAGACCCACCAGCTGGTGTTGTGGTGCATGGGCGAAGCGCACGCGGAAGTGGTGTTGCAACGGCTGCGCGAAGGCGGCGCGGAGGTCGACACGGTGCCGGTTCGGGTGCCCCTGCGGCAGACCTTCGCCCAGCCCGCCAAGGGCCACGGGCGGCACGTCAAGCAGTCCGGCGGGCACGGTCAGTACGCGGTGTGCGACATCGAGGTCGAGCCGCTGCCGCGCGGTTCGGGCGTCGAGTTCGCCGACCGGGTGGTCGGCGGCGCGGTGCCGCGGCAGTTCATCCCGAGCGTCGAGAAGGGCGTGCGGGCGCAGATCGAGAAGGGCATTAACGAGGGCGCCCCACTGGTGGACGTGCGGGTCACGCTGGTGGACGGCAAGGCGCACAGCGTCGACTCCTCCGACGCGGCGTTCCAGGCAGCCGGCGCGCTGGCGCTCAAGGCCGCCGCCGAGCAGGTGGGGCTGATCACGCTGGAGCCGGTCGACGAGGTCGCGGTGCGCATCCCCGACGAGCACCTCGGGGCGGTGCTCGGCGACTTGTCCAGCCGGCGCGGCAAGGTGATCGGAACCGAGCCGGAGGACAGCGGGTGGACCGTGGTGCGCGCGCACGTGCCGGCGAGCGAACTCGTGCGCTATACGGTGAACGTACGGTCGCTGAGCTCCGGCAGTGCGACCTACACGCGGCAGTTCGAGAGCTACGAACCGATGCCCGAGTCCCTCGTCCCGCAGAAGTGACCACCGCCCCGGTCCCGGGTGGGAGGCTCAGAGGTCGCGGTAGGAGGCGTGGACGGCGATCAGGCGTTGGGCGATCGTGATCAGCGACAGCACCACCAGCAGCCAGACCGCGACGTCCAGCACGTACGGCACGCCCAGGCCGTGGAGGCCGGTGCCGACCAGGACCACGAGGAACCGTTCGGCGCGCTCCGCGAGGCCGCCGTCGGACCTGAGGCCGTTGGCCTCCGCACGCGCCTTCACGTACGAGATCACCTGGGCGCTCACCAGGCAGATCAGCAACGCCAGGCCGCGCAGCTCGTTCACCTCGACGACCAGCGACCACCACACCAGCGCGCCGAACAGCGCGCCGTCGACCAGCCGGTCGCAACTCGCGTCCAGCACGCCGCCGAACCGCGTCGCCTTGCCACCGGCTCGCGCCATCGCGCCGTCGAGGATGTCGAACAACAGGAAGACCGCGACCACCACGGTGCCCACGAACAGCTGGTCGTGCGGGAAGAACCAGAGCGCAGCGGCGATGCTGGCGGCCGTGCCGGTCACCGTCACCACGTTCGGCGACAGCCCGAGGCGGACCAAGCCCGCGCCGATCGGGTCGGTCAGTCGCGATAGAGAAACCCGCGCGAAGATGTTGAGCATTGCTTGTAGTGTCAGCCGCCTGTGCACCGAGTTGTCCTTGCCTGCAGATTAGCCGCCGGTGATCAGCGGCACCGGCGGACGCCCAAGAACGCGGGCATAGTGAGTTCGGACACAGAGCGGAATGCTTGAAGATTCAACCGCGTTTGGATGGGCGAAACTTCCGTCCCGTTCTTTCCTTGGAGGCAGCATGACGGCAACGGCGCAGATCCCCGGCTACGTCGCGGGTATCTGGGACATCGACACCGTCCACTCGGACATCGCGTTCTCCGTTCGCCACCTGGGCATCGGCAAGTCCCGCGGCCGGTTCGGCAGCTTCCAGGGCGAGATCGTCACCGGTACCGACCCGCTGGAGTCGACGGTCACCGCCACGATCGACGCCTCGTCGATCGACACCGGCAACGCCGACCGCGACGCGCACGTGCGCAACGCCGACTTCCTCGACGTGGAGCAGTTCCCCACCGCGACCTTCCGCTCCACCGGCGTCCGCCAGGACGGCGACGACTTCGTGATCGACGGCGAGTTCACCCTGCACGGCGTCACCAAGCCGGTGTCGTTGGAGACCGAGGTGGGCGGTTTCGCCGACGGCCTGCTGGGCTTGTCCGCCAAGGTCGTCCTCAACCGCACCGACTTCGGCGTGGGTCCGGCCGGTGGCGCCATGGTCGGCGAGAAGATCACTATCACCCTCGACATCGAGGCCAAGCTCCGCAGCTGAGCTGACGACGCCGCAGCGGGCCGAAGACGCAGCGGGCCGGGGATGACCACGTCCTCGGCCCGCTGTGCCGTCCCGGTGCAGTTTCAACGGAAAATGGCGACCACCCGGTCAATCCACTTCGGACCAGGCGTCGGCCAGCAGCTGCCGGGTCTCGCCGAGCAGCTGCGGCAGCACCTTGGTGTGGCCGATGACCGGCATGAAGTTCGAGTCGCCGCCCCAGCGGGGCACCACATGCTGGTGCAGGTGCGCGGCGATGCCCGCCCCCGCCACCGGCCCCTGGTTGAGCCCGATGTTGAAGCCGTGCGGCGCGGAAACCCGCCGGATCACCCGCATCGCCCGCTGCGTGTACTCCGCGACCGCCACCGTCTCCGCCGCGCTGAGCTCGGTGTAGTCGGCCACGTGCCGGTACGGCAGCACCATCAGGTGCCCCGGGTTGTACGGGTACAGGTTGAGGATCGCGAAGACAAGCTCGTCGCGCGCGACGATCAGCGTCTCGTCGTCCGGCCGCCCCGACTCGAGCAGCCGGCAGAACGGGCAGCCGTCGCTGTCGTCGCCCTCCGGCTTGTTCTCGCCCTGGATGTAGGCCATCCGGTGCGGGGTCCACAGCCGCTGCAACGCGTCCTGGACGCCGACGCCGTGCTGCTCGGTCAGCTCCACGCCCTCCGGGCCGCGAACTCCGCTCACGCCCGCTCCGCCTGGAAGTTCGCCGCGGTCGGCGACGCGTTCTCGCGGCGCGCGATCCAGTCCTCCAGCGCGGCGACCGCGGTGTCCACCGGGACCCCGTTGATCTGGCTGCCGTCGCGGAACCGGAACGACACCGCGTCGGCCTCCACGTCCTTGCCGCCGGCCAGCAGCAGGAACGGCACCTTCTGCGTGGTGTGGGTGCGGATCTTCTTCTGCATCCGGTCGTCGCTGGTGTCGACGTCGACACGGATCCCCTTGGCGCGCAACGCCTTCGCCACCCGCTGCAGGTGCTCGACGTGCTCGTCGGCGATCGGGATGCCGACCGCCTGCACCGGCGCCAGCCAGGCCGGGAAGGCACCCGCGTAGTGCTCGGTGAGCACCCCGAAGAACCGCTCGATCGAGCCGAACAGCGCGCGGTGGATCTTGATCGGCCGCTGCTTGCTGCCGTCCGGCGCGGTGTATTCCAGGTTGAACAGCTCCGGCAGGTGGTAGTCGACCTGGATGGTCGACATCTGCCAGCTGCGGCCCAGCGCGTCCTTGGCCTGCACGGAGATCTTCGGGCCGTAGAACGCCGCCCCGCCCGGGTCCGGCACCAGCTCCAGGCCGGAGTCCACGGCGGCGGTGCGCAGCGCCTCGGTGGCCACCGCCCAGCTCTCGTCGCTGCCGACGTACTTCTCGTCGTTGCGGGTGGACAGCTCCAGGTAGAAGTCGTCCAGTCCGTAGTCGCGCAGCAGGTCCAGCACGAAGCCCAGCAGCGACTTCAGCTCGTCCTGCAGCTGCTCGGGGGTGCAGTAGATGTGCGCGTCGTCCTGCGTCATGCCGCGCACCCGGGTCAGCCCGTGCACCACGCCGGACTTCTCGTACCGGTACACCGACCCGAACTCGAACAGCCGCAGCGGCAGCTCCCGGTAGGAGCGCCCGCGCGAGCGGAAGATCAGGTTGTGGAACGGGCAGTTCATCGGCTTGAGGTAGTAGTCCACGCCCGGCTTGCGCAGCTCACCGTTGGCGTCGCGCTCCTCGTCGAGGTGCATCGCCGGGAACATGCCGTCCTTGTACCAGTCCAGGTGCCCGGAGGTCTTGAACAGCGTGTCCTTGGTGATGTGCGGGGTGTTGACGAACTCGTAGCCCGCCTGCTCGTGCCGCTTGCGGGAGTAGTCCTCCAGCTCGCGCCGGATGATGCCGCCCTTGGGGTGGAACACCGGCAGCCCGGAGCCGATCTCGTCCGGGAAGGAGAACAGGTCGAGTTCCGCGCCGAGCCGCCGGTGGTCGCGGCGTTCGGCCTCGGCCAGCCACTCCAGGTGCTGGTCGAGCTTCTCCTTGGACTCCCAGGCCGTGCCGTAGACCCGCTGTAGCTGCGGGTTGTTCTGGTTGCCCCGCCAGTACGCGGCGGCCACCCGCATCAGCTTGACCGCCGGGATGAACCGGGTGTGCGGCACGTGCGGGCCGCGGCACAGGTCGCCCCAGACGACCTCGCCGTGCCGGTCGATGTTGTCGTAGACGGTCAGCTCGCCGCCGCCGACCTCCATCACCTCGCTGGTGTCCACATCGGACTTGATGTCCACCAGCTCCAGCTTGTACGGCTCGCCCGCCAGCTCCTCCTTGGCGGCGTCGACCGACTCCAGCCTGCGGCGGGAGAACTTTTGCCCGGACTTGATGATCTGCTTCATGCGCTTCTCCAGCGCCTGCAGGTCCTCCGGGGTGAACGGGCGGTCGACGTCGAAGTCGTAGTAGAAGCCGTCCCGTACGGGCGGGCCGATCCCCAGCTTCGCGTCGGGGAAGAGGTTCTGCACCGCCTGCGCCAGCACGTGCGCCGCGGAGTGCCGGATGACGTTGCGGCCGTCCTCGGTGTCGGCGGCGACCGCCTCCACCTCGACGTCGGCCTCCGGCGCCCACGCGAGGTCGCGCAGGTTGCCTTCGGCGTCGCGGACCACCACGACCGCCTCCGGCCCCTTCGACGGCAGCTCCGCCGCGGCGACCGCCTCGCCCGCAGTAGTGCCCGCCGGAACCTTCACCCGGAGAGCTTGTTGAGCTTGGGAAGGCTGTACGGACACGATCACTCCTAGGCTGGGCCGGCCCACCGACCGGCGCGGACGCACTTCGCTTACCGATGCTATCGGCCTGTCGCGGACCGCTTTCCCCCAGCTCCCGCGCCCGGGGGGTCGTGAGTGCGCAACCGGGCTCCAGCCCGGCTGCGCACTCACGACGCGAGTTGCTCCAGCTCCGTCGCCGAGACCAGACCGCCGGTGAACGGCCCCAGCGCCAGCGACACGCCCAGCTCGCGCAGGCGGTTCGCCTGCAACCGATCGCGCACGCCAGCAGCGCTGACCTGCAGGCCCAGCAGCTGGGCCGCACCACAGGCGGCCACCACGAGATGCCGGTCCAGCGGGTCAGGACCCTCCGGGTCGACGAAGCTGTCCAGATGCGGGCCCTCGATGCGCGCCATCCCCAGCGGAAGCCCCTTCAGCCGCGGCAGCCGGGCGTAGTCGTCACCGAACTGGTAGACGCCCAACCACAGCCCCATCTCTGCGAAGATCTCCAGCGTATCCACCGGGTCACCCTGGTGATCGAACAGCGCGGACTCGGGCAGCCCGAGCGCTAGGTACTGCGGCGGTAGCCCGGTCTCGCGGAGGATGCGCTGCACGTCGGCGACCAGCTCGGGGTCGCGGCAGTGCCGCGGCGAGAGCTGCACCGCAGCGACCGGCGCCTCCGGGCCCAGCCGCTTCACCCAGCGCGCGGCGTGCTCGCACACCTGCTGAAGGGCCCAGGTGCCAAGCCGGGTGATCAGCCCGGTCTCCTCCGCCAACCCCAGGAACCGCTCCTCGCCCAGCTCGCCGAACTCCTCGTGGTCCCAGCGGATGTTGGCGGCGGCTCCGACCAGCCGTCCGCTCGCCAGCGCGATGACCGGCTCGTACTCGACGAACAGCTCGTGCTGGTCCAGGGCAGCGGGCAGCGCCGCCGAGAGCTTGAACCGGTCGCGCGCCGCCGCGTTGCGTTCGGGGTCGAACAGCACCCACTGCGCGCGGCCGTCGCTCTTGGCCCGGTAGAGGGTGATGTCGGCGTCCCGCAGCAGCGCCCCGGCGTCGGTGCCGGCCACCTCACGCTCCACGACGCCGACGCTGGCCGAAGCGCTGAGCTCGTGCGCGCCGATCAGCACCGGCCGCGTGATCTCCCGCAACAGGCGTTCCACCAGGTCGATCATCGGGCCTGCGCCGCTCGAGTCGGGAACCAGCACCACGAACTCGTCGCCACCCATCCGCGCCGCGACCGCGCCCACCGCCGCGGCCATCGCCTCCAGGCGTTGCGCGACCTGCCGCAACAACCGGTCGCCGATCGGATGGCCGAGGCTGTCGTTGACCGCCTTGAACCCGTCGAGGTCGAAGAAGCACAGCCCCACCCGGCGGCCCGGGCGCGTCGGCTCCAGCGCGGTGTCCAGGCTGGATCCCAGCTTGGTGCGGTTGGCCAGGCCGGTCAGCGGGTCCCGGACGGCCTGCTGGCGGAAGTGCTCCTGGAGCATGTGCCGGTCGGTGATGTCCTCGTAGAGCAGCACCAGGTAGTCCGGTTCGCCGCGGGCGTCGCGGACCAGCGACGCGGACAGCTGGGTCCACACGTGCGCGCCGTCGGGAGCGGTGTACCGGATGTCCAGGAAGCTCCGGTTCGCTACGCCGGCCGCCAGCTCGGCGATGGTGCCGGTCAGCTGCGCCAGCCACGTCTCGTCGGCGAGCTCGAACACGGTGCCGCCGACGAGCTGGGACTCCGGGCGCCGGAAGATCCGCGCCAGCGCCCCGTTTGTCTCCTCCACCACCCCGTCCAGCGTGACGACCGCGATGCCCAGCGCCGAGGAGGTGAAGACCGCGCGCAAGCGCGCCTCGCTGGAACGCAGCGCCTCCTCCGCCGCGTCCCGGGCGTCCGACACGGCGCGCTGGATCACTTCCTGCTCGCGCAGCGTCTGCTCCCGCAGCACCCCGGCGAACCCGGCGGCCAGCTCGCTGAGCGCCTCGATCAGCCTGACCGGGTCGGTCTCCCGGATCTTCGGCAACTCCGTGGCGAGGTGCCGCAGCGTGCGGGCCAGCGCCGCCGAGTTGGTGAGGTGCGCCCCGACGAGGCGCTCACCGATGCCGCGCGCGGCATCGACCGGTCCGCCGTCGAGGACGGACAGCAGGTCGTCGACGCATTCGGCCAGGAAGGCCTCGACGTCGGGGCGGCCCATCGGGACGTAGCTCGTGTGGATGACCTCCCGGGTCCACTGCCTGACCAGGTCCTCCTGGCCTAGCTCCCCGCCGTCGGCGGCCGATCCCCCCGTTCCTGGCATGCGGGTCACACCTTGCAGGCCACGGCCCCGTAAACGATCGACCGCTCCGGCTTCTCCCAGACGTCTTCGTGGGTGTCGGGGCGCCAATCGGGCGCGTAGACCACGCCCGGATCGACGATCTCGAAGTCGGACACCAGCTCGGCGACCTCGTCGCGGGTGCGCAGCGTGACCGGGTTGGTGCTGCTCTTGTACAGCTCGACCAGGCCCTGGACGCCTTCCGGGTAGTGGTCGCCGGTGACGTGGGAGAAGCCGAGGTAGCTGCCGGCCGGGAGACGGTCGTGGTAGCGCCGGATCACCTCGCGGGGCTTGCTGCTGTCCGGGACGAAGTGCACCAGCGCGACCATCATGACCGCGATGGGCTGGGAGAAGTCGAGCATCCGCCGGGTCTCCGGGGCGTCCAGGACGTCATCGACGTCGACCAGGTCGGCTTGCACGATCGTGGCGTTCTCGTTGCCGTTGAGGATCGAGCGGCTGTGCGCCACGGCGACCGGCTCGTTGTCGACGTAGACCACGCGGGCCGTGGGGTCTATGGCCTGCGCGATCTCGTGCACGTTGCCCGCGGTGGGGATCCCGGAGCCGATGTCCAGGAACTGCCGCACGCCCCGATCGAGGCAGTACCGAACCGCGCGGCGCAGGAAGCCCCGGTTGTTCCGGGCGACCTCCTGCACGTTCGGCACGACCTCCATGACCTTGCGGCCGAGTTCGCGGTCGACGGCGAAGTTGTGCGCCCCGCCGAGGTAGAAGTCGTAGCATCGGGCGGCGCTGGGTTTCTCCAGGTCGACGCCCTCGGGTATCCAGTCCGGCCGTAACTCCATGCGCGTGACCTCCAGCGCTGGTCTTCCGGCGCCCCGAACCGCGGCACCGACCAGAACCATTTCGAGCTGTGGTCACCGCGCTCGGGAGCGTTGATCAAGCGGCGATCCTACTGTCACCCACCGCTTCGAGTCACGCACTCGACGTCGCGCACCGGAGGCCCCGGAACCGGATATGAGTATTGTCACCGTCCGCATCGCGGGATCCGGGGTAAGGGGTACCTAAGCTGGTGGGGTCTTGGTGGACGCCCACCGTGCCCAGTCGTGATGGGCCAGTCAGCGAGCGCCGCAATCCGGCCGATATCCGTTCGGGCCGGTGCGGGGCGTAGGAGGAGATGGAATGACTCGCCCTCTGCGGGTTGCGATCGTCGGGGCCGGTCCGGCCGGCGTGTACGCCGCCGACATCCTGACCAAGTCCGAGACCCCGGTCGAGATCGACCTGCTGGACCGGATGCCGGCGCCCTACGGCCTGATCCGCTACGGCGTGGCTCCCGACCACCCGCGCATCAAGGGCATCGTCAGCGCGCTGCACCGGGTGCTGGAGAAGCCGGAGATCAGGTTCCTCGGGCACGTGGACTACGGCGTGGACGTCAAGCTGGACGACCTACGCCACCACTACGACGCGGTCATCTTCGCCACCGGCGCGGACCAGGACCGGGCGTTGGACATCCCCGGCATCGACCTGTCGCACAGCTTCGGCGCGGCCGACTTCGTCTACTGGTACGACGGCTACCCGGGGGCCCCGCGCGACTGGACCCTGGACGGCGAGAAGGTCGCGGTGATCGGTGCCGGCAACGTCGCGCTGGACGTGGCCCGGGTGCTGGCCAAGCAGGCCGACGACCTGCTGAGCACCGAGATCCCGGACAACGTGCACGCGGGCCTGAAGGACTCCCGCGTCACCGACGTGCACCTGTTCGCCCGGCGTGGCCCGGCGCAGGCCAAGTTCACCCCGCTGGAACTGCGCGAGCTCGACCACCAGGCCGGCGTGGAGATCATCGTGCACCCCGAGGGCTTCGAGCTTGACGAGGCCAGCGAGGAGGCGATCCGCACCCACAACCAGGTCAAGACGATCGTCAAGACGCTGCAGGACTGGGCGCTGCGGGACCCGAAGCACGACACCGCGCGGCGGCTGCACCTGCACTTCCTGCGCTCGCCGGTCGAGGTGCTGGGCACCGGCCGGGTCGAGGGCTTCAAGGTCGAGGTCATGGAGCTCACCGGCGACGGCAACGTGCGCGGCACCGGCGAGTACGAGACCTACCCGGTGCAGCAGGTCTACCGGGCGGTCGGGTACCTGAGCTCGCCGCTGGCGGACATCCCGTTCGACCACCAGACGGGCACCGTGCTCAACGAGGGCGGCCGGGTGCTGGACCTGGACGGCGAGCACATCCCGGGCGTCTACACCACCGGCTGGATCAAGCGCGGCCCGGTGGGCCTGATCGGCCACACCAAGGGCGACGCGCTGGAGACGATCAACAACCTGCTCGCGGACCTGGCGACGATGCCGAAGGCGGAGGAGCCGTCGGGCGAGAGCATCCTGCGGCTGCTGGAAGATCGCGGCGTCGAGTACACGACGTGGGAGGGCTGGGGCCGCCTGGACGCGCACGAGAAGGCGCTGGGCGAAGCCCAGGGCCGCGAGCGCGTGAAGGTCGTCCCCCGCGAGGAAATGGTCCGAATCTCCCGCTCCGAGTGACCTACAAGGTGATCTTTTCCGAGTGAAGGGCACCTTTGACCGAGTAAGGCCGGTCATCCATGAAGGGGCCCTTCACTCATCCACCGATCGGGTGGGCAGCCGCCAGAGGCGGACGGCGCGATCACCCCAGCCCGAGGTGGCGAGCACGTCGCCTTGCCGGTTGAACGACAGGTCGTTGATCGTCCCGACGTGCCCGGCAAGCGGATCTCCCACGTCTTCCTCCCGTGTGAGCATGAGACGTGGGGCTCCTTCGAGCTGGCGTGTGGTCAGAGACCGCCAGATTCGAAGGAGCCCCGCCCGTCTCGGCGGAGCCACGCCGGGTGGGGAATTTCAACGAGCAGGTCTGGGGAGATTCACCGGCTCTGGCGCGAGTTTCGTGGTTCGGTGACTCAGGGTGAGCCGGGGGCCGTCAGGCCAGGATGACGCGTTTGCGGAGGAGGTCGAGCTTGGCTCGGCCGTACATCTGCCTCTTGAGCGCCTTCAGTCTGTTCACGTTGCCCTCGACCTTCCCCGAACTGTAGGGCAGCGTGAGTCCTGCGGTGACGGCGTCTTGGTCGCGGCGGAGCCCGATGGCGAAGGAGTGCAAGTCGGGCTGATCATCATGTTCCACTGTGGACAGCCAAGATTCTAGTTTCTCGCCTTCACGGTTGGTCATCATCTTCGCGAAGTCGGTGACGTGGTCGGCGAGGCGATCCAGGTGCGGGCAACGGGATCGGATGTCAGCGAGCTGGTTGGTCTCGTCGGTATCGAGATCCTCTGGGCGGCGCAGCAGCCAACCGGTGATCTGACGGACTTTCGGCACGGCAGGCGGCGATGGCGGAGGCGTGAGCATGCCGCGGAAGGGCTGCAGGTAGCGGCGCACGGTCTTGTCGCTGCCGGTGTATCCCTGGGCGGTGATCTCCTTGGTCAGCTGCGCGGCGTCGGTGGTGCCTTCCGTCCAACGCTGGTGCAGGTAGGGCTTGAACGGGTCGAGCAAGCTCGCCCGGGCGATCGCCTTGCCGAGAAGTTCGTCAACCGTGCTGGCACGAGCGAAGCGCCGCACGGTCTTGCGGTCCAGTGACAGCTGCCTGCTGATGGCGGAGATCGTCTCGCCGCGGTCCAGCCGCCCGTGGATCGCGGCATAGTGTTCCCGGGTACGGATCACCAGTCGCGACTCGACCGGTTCGGGTATCGCGGCGTCCGGCTCGTCCTGGGCCGCCTGCGGCGCCGACACGCCGACAGTTTCGCCGTCGAGTTGGTCGAGCTTGACGCAGGCGCGGTGGCGCCCGACGGCCTTCTCGACGTAGTCGCCCAGGTTGCGCCACAGATGCCAACGGTCGGCCACCTGGACGGCGTCCGGGGCCCCGGCCTTCGCGCCTTCGGCGTAGGCGCCGGCGCGGTCACGGCAGATCACCCCGGCTCCAGGATGCTCGCGCAGCCACTGCTCCAGTGGTTCGGCCTCGCGACCGTCCAGCAGGTCGATCACCTTGCCGGTGTCGATGTCGACCAGGATCGTGCCGTACACGTGCCGCTTGCGCAGGGCGAAGTCGTCCACGCCGAGCACGGCCGGGGCGGTCGTGGTCTCCGGCTCCGGCAGTGCCCGCACCAAACGCAGCAGCGTCGTCCGATCCACTTTGATACCCAAGATCGCGGCCAGACGCGCCCCAGCTCGGCCCGCCAACGCCAAGCCCACCTGCCCCAACATCGCCAGCAGCGGAGTCGTCCGACGTCGATTCGGCTCGGACAGGCCGTCGACCTGTTCCACGAACGTCTTCGTCGCGCACTGAGAATCCAGGCACACGAACCGCCGGACCGTCAACGCGATGACCACTGGTTGCCTACCGAGCACGCCATCAGACAACCGGCGCACGTAACGGCTGTGCACCCGCCCAGACCGCACCCCACATGCCCGGCAGGTCGCCTCGGCCACACGCGACCGAGCGCAGATCGTCACGCCGTCGGATCCGTACTCCACTCGCTCCACACACAGCCCGCCCAGATGAGGCAGCAACGCTTCCAGATCAACAGAGCACGCCCAATATGATCAACAACCGCGATCACGACCCGTCACCAGGGTCACGAAACTCGCGCCAGAGCCGATTCACCGATTCACCTGAGCGCCGTCATCACCCCGATCCGGAAGGGCTCGGCTCTCCCTGCCGCCACCCTCACCGGCAGCTGAGTAACGACGCCACAGGCTTCGCTTGATGCTACGGACCGCTCAGTCGCTCCCCCTAAAGGACCTTTGACACTGGGCTTCGACGCCGGAGGTTTCCCTCCGACGCCGCCAGTCTGCTGCCGGGCCTCCTGGCAGCTACCCGGACCGGACTCACACCGGCAAGCGACGACGAGCGACAACAGATCAACCACCTACATGGTCAACCTCCTGTCTGCTGGCGCACCGGAAAGGCTCAGTCAGCGGCCCCCGCCCCTTCAACTCCTCCAACTCCGCAACCCGGGCGGCGGCAGCCTTTAACCCCTGGCGATCCTTCGCGTTCTTTGCCCTGTTTTGCTGTTTCTGCTGCGTACTCCGCTCGTCCTGTTGTGTTGCCTGATCGGTCGGGGTGAGTACCTCACTCTCGCCATTGCCAGGACTCCCGGGATCAGTCCCAGCTGCGGCTGCTGCCACCTTCCGCCGCTTGGCCTCCCGCGCACTCTCGTCGGCCTTCCCCCGTGTCCTCTTCGTGCCTTTCGGGCCGGTTTTCCCGGCCACCGGCCCAGATACACCGGGCTGGCGCTTCGGACCTGTCACCTCGGTGGGCAGCGCAGATCCCCAGCCCTGGCTGCGCAACTGGGAACCACCAGGCGGCAACATTATCTCTCGATCCGGTTCCGCCTCCGGCACCGGAATCACCCACATCCCGGACACGGCAGAAACATCGGCTTTCTCGGCTTCCTCGCCCCGCTGCGGATCCCACAACACGACAACATCGTGCCCCCCATGGTCTTTGCTGTCGGTATGCACCGCATTGATCACATGCGCGCTACCGTCGGCTCGCTGGTAAATCACCGGCACAGCCACACCCACCGGTCCGCTGCGCACATACCACTGCGCCCCGGCAACACCACCCACCCACCAAGCCTGCCGGCCGAACGCCACCTCCAACGCAGCCGGATCCCGATCACCAGCCGGCCCCGCCACGAACTGCCGACCGAACTTCAGAGAATTATGGAACGCCACACACGCCTCCAGGCAATTCACCCGGAAACGCTCATCACCGGAAAAATAATTGGCCTGGTTCACCCCCCGCACAAACCCATACCCAGACCCCACCGCCACACCCACCGCATCCGGCCACACCGCATTCGGCCACACCGCATCCGCCGGAAACGGCTCACCGAAAGACCCCCCGTCAGGCCGGTCAACCCCAGACAACCCAACGGGACCCGCCCAGTCGTGGTAGTCGGGGAGAAAACCGGCGAAATCATCCCCCCCGGCGACCGCCCCCGCACCTCCCGCATCCGCATCGTCCCCGGCTTCCTGTCCCAGGAACGCGGGCAACTCGGTCGCGACAAACTCCTCATAAGCACCCTCGCCCAGCATCACCCCAGAATTCGCCGCCGCACCCGCATCCCGCGACACCGCTGAATCCGCCACCGCCTGATCAAGCCACGCCCCGAGATCGAAGTCGGCCAACCACCCGTCCCGGTCACCCTGATCAGCCCCAGTCCACCCCGATACCCCCTCCGGCCCCGCACTCCACTCAACCCGCCCCGCCACCGCGTCCCCACCCACCCCACTCACCCCGGTCTCCATCACCTCCCGATCCTTCTTCTTCCGCCCCCGCCCCGCCACCTTCAGCCGAAGCGCCCCCAGCTCCGCCTCCTGTTCCTCAGTCAGCTGCCCCCGCCCCTCCAACTCCTCCAACTCCGCAACCCGGGCGGCAGCCTTTCTCGCCTGGTACTGCTTCGCGTTCTTTGCCTTCACTTGCTGCTTGTGTTTCGCCACCTTCGGCTGGAGCGCCGCCAGCTCCGCCTCCTGTCCCTCAGTCAGCTGCCCCCGCCCCTCCAACTCCTCCAACTCCGCAACCCGGGCGGCGGCAGCCTTTACCGCCTGGTGCCGCTTCGCGTCCCTTTCCTTCTCTTGCTGCTTCCGCTCCGCCTTCGGCTGGAGTGCCGCCAGCTCCGTCTCCTGTTCCTCAGTCAGCTGCCCCCGCCCCTTCAACTTCTCCAACTCCGCAACCCGATCGGCGGCAGCCTTTATCGCCTGGTACTGCTTCGCGCTCTTTTCCGTCATTTGCTGCTTCCGTGCCGCCTTCGGCTGGAGCGCCGCCAGCTCCGTCGCCTGCCCCTCAGTCAGCTCCCCCTGCCCCGCCAACTCCTCCAACACCGCAACCCGCGCGGCAGCAGCCTTTACCGCCTGGTACCGCTTCGCGCTATTTGCCCTGTTTTGCTGCTTCTGTTGCGCCACCTTCGGCTGGAGCGCCGCCAGCTCCGCCTCCTGCCCCTCAGTCAGCTGCCCCCGCCCCTGCAACTCCTCCAACTCCGCAACCCGCGCGGCGGCAGCCTTTACCGCCTGGTACTGCTTCGCGTCCCTTGCCTTCTGTTGCTGCTTCTGTTGCGCCACCTTCGGCTGGAGCGCCGCCAGCTCCGTCGCCTGCGCCTCAGTCAGCTGCCCCCGCCCCTTCAACTTCTCCAACTCCGCAACCCGGGCGGCGGCAGCCTTTATCGCCTGGTACTGCTTCGCGTTCTTTGCCTTCTTTTGCTGTTTCCGCTGCGCACTCCGCTCGTCCTGTTGTGTTGCCTGATCGGTCGCGGTGAGTACCTCACTCTCGCCATTGCCCGAACTCCCGGGATCAATCCCAGCAGCGGCTGCTGCCACCTTCCGCCGCTTGGCCCCCGCGCACTCTGGCCAGCCTCCCCCTCCGAACTCTCATCAGCCTTACCCCGTGTCCTCTTCCCGCCTTTCGGGCCGGTTTTCCCCGCCACCGGCCCAGATACACCGGGCTGGCGCTTCGGACCTGTCACCTCGGTGGGCAGCGCAGATCCCCAGCCCTGGCTGCGCAACGGGGAACCACCAGGCGGCAACATTATCTCCCGATCCGGTTCCGCCTCCGGCACCGGAATCACCCACATCCCGGACACGGCAGAAACATCGGCTTTCTCGGCTTCCTCGCCCCGCTGCGGATCCCACAACACGACAACATCGTTCCCCCCATGGTCTTTGCTGTCGGTATGCACCGCATTGATCACATGCGCGCTACCGTCGGCTCGCTGGTAAATCACCGGCACAGCCACACCCACCGGTCCGCTGCGCACATACCACTGCGCCCCGGCAACACCACCCACCCACCAAGCCTGCCGGCCGAACGCCACCTCCAACGCAGCCGGATCCCGATCACCAGCCGGCCCCGCCACGAACTGCCGACCGAACTTCAGAGAATTATGGAACGCCACACACGCCTCCAGGCAATTCACCCGGAAACGCTCATCACCGGAAAAATAATTGGCCTGGTTCACCCCCCGCACAAACCCATACCCAAACCCCACCGCATCCGGCCACACCGCATCCGGCCACACAGCATCCGGCCACACCGCATCCACCGGAAACGGCTCACCGAAAGGCAGCCCGTCAGACCGGTCGACCCCAGACAACCCAACGGGACCCTCCCAGTTGTGGTAGTCGGGGAGGAAACCGGCGAAATCGTCGCCCCCGGCGACCGCCCCAGCGTCTCCGGCACCCGTATCGTCCCTGGCGTCCTGTCCCAGGAACGCGGTCAACTCGGTCGCGACAACGTCCCCGAAAGCACCCTCGCCCAGCATCACCCCAGAATTCGCCGCCGCACCCGCATCCCGCGACACCGCTGAATCCGCCACCGCCTGATCAAGCCACGCCCCGAGATCGAAGTCGGCCAACCACCCGTCCCGGTCACCCTGATCAGCCCCAGTCCACCCCGATACCCCCTCCGGCCCCGCACTCCACTCAACCCGCCCCGCCACCGCGTCCCCACCCACCCCACTCACCCCGGTCTCCATCACCTCCCGATCCTTCTTCTTCCGCCCCCACCCCACCACCTTCAACCGAAGCGCCCCCAGCTCCGCCGCCAGCTCCTCAGTCAGCTGCCCCCGCCCCTCCAACTCCTCCAACTCCGCAACCCGGGCGGCTTCGGCCTTTCTCCCCTGGCGAGACTTCGCGTCCCTTTCCCTCTTTTGCTGCTTCTGTTGCGCCACCTTCGGCCGGAGCGCCGCCAGCTCCGCCGCCTGCCCCTCAGTCAGCTGCCCCCGCCCCGCCAACTCCTCCAACACCCCAACCCGATCGGCAGCAGCCTTTATCGCCTGGTAATCCTTCGCGTTCTTTGCCTTCTTTTTCTGCTTCTGTTGCGCCACCTTCGGCCGGAGCGCCGCCAGCTCCGCCGCCTGCCCCTCAGTCAGCTGCCCCCGCCCCTCCAACTCCTCCAACTCCGCAACCCGATCGGCAGCAGCCTTTACCGCCTGGCGATACTTCGCGCTATTTGCCTTCTCTTGCTGCTTCCGCGCCGCCGCCTTCGGCTGGAGCGCCGCCAGCTCCGCCTCCTGCCCCTCAGTCAGCTGCCCCCGCCCCTCCAACTCCTCCAACACCGCAACCCGGGCGGCAGCAGCCTTTACCGCCTGGTACTGCTTCGCGCTCTTTGCCTTCTGTTGCTGTTTCCGCTCCTCCTTCGGCTGGAGCGCCGCCAGCTCCGCCTCCTGCCCCTCGGTCAGCTGCCCCCGCCCCTGCAACTTCTCCAACTCCGCAACCCGGGCGGCGGCAGCCTTTAACCCCTGGCGATACTTCGCGCTATTTGCCCTGTTTTGCTGTTTCCGCTCCGCCTTCGGCTGGAGCGCCGCCAGCTCCGCCTCCTGCCCCTCGGTCAGCTGCCCCCGCCCCTGCAACTTCTCCAACTCCGCAACCCGGGCGGCGGCAGCCTTTAACCCCTGGCGATACTTCGCGCTATTTGCCCTGTTTTGCTGTTTCCGCTGCGCACTCCGCTCGTCCTGTTGTGTTGCCTGATCGGTCGGGGTGAGTACCTCACTCTCGCCATTGCCCGGACTCCCGGGATCAATCCCAGCTGCGGCTGCTCCCACCTTCCGCCGCTTGGCCTCCCGCGCACTCTCGTCGGCCTGCCCCCGCGTCCTCTTCGTGCCTTTCGGGCCGGTTTTCCCGGCCACCGGCCCAGATACACCGGGCTGGCGCTTCGGACCTGTCACCTCGGTGGGCAGCGCAGATCCCCAGCCCTGGCCGCGCAACTGGGAACCACCAGGCGGCAACATGATCTCTCGATCCGGTTCCGCCTCCGGTACCGGAATCACCCACATCCCGGACACGGCAGAAACATCGGCTTTCTCGGCTTCCTCCCCTCGCTGCGGATCCCACAACACGACAACATCGTGCCCCCCATGGTCTTTGCTGTCGGTATGCACCGCATTGATCACATGCGCGCTACCGTCGGCTCGCTGGTAAATCACCGGCACAGCCACACCCACCGGCCCGCTGCGCACATACCACTGCGCCCCGGCAACACCACCCACCCACCAAGCCTGCCGGCCGAACGCCACCTCCAACGCAGCCGGATCCCGATCACCAGCCGGCCCCGCCACGAACTGCCGACCGAACTTCACAGAATTATGGAACGCCACACACGCCTCCAGGCAATTCACCCGGAAACGCTCATCACCGGAAAAATAATTGGCCTGGTTCACCCCCCGCACAAACCGATACCCAAACCCCACCGCCACACCCACCGCATCCGGCCACACCACATCCGGCCACACAGCATCCGGCCACACCGCATCCACCGGAAACGGCTCACCGAAAGACCCCCCGTCAGACCGGTCGACCCCAAACAACCCAACGGGACCCGCCCAGTCGTGGTACCCACCAAGGAAACCGGCGAAATCATCCCCCCCGGCGACCGCCCCGGCACCTCCGGCATCCGTATCGTCCCTGGCGTCCTGTCCCAGGAACGCGGTCAACTCGGTCGCGACAACGTCCCCGAAAGCACCCTCGCCCAGCATCACCCCAGCACCTCCCGCACCCGCATCCCGCGACACTGCTGAATCCGCCACCGCCTGATCAAGCCACGCACCGAGATCGAAGTCGGCCAACCACGCGTCCCGGTCACCCTGATCAGCCCCAGTCCACTCCGATACCCCCTCCGGCCCCGCACTCCGCTCATCCCGCCCCGCCACCGCGGCCCCACTCACCCCGGTCTCCATCACCTCCCGGTCCGTCTTCTTCCGCCCCGCCACCTTCAGCCGCAGCGCCGCCAGCTCCGCCGCCTGTTCCTCGGTCAGCTGCCCCCGCCCCTCCAACTCCTCCAACACCACAACCCGATCGGCAGCAGCCTTTACCGCCTGGCGAGACTTCGCGTCCCTTTCCCTCTTTTGCTGCTTCCGCTGCGCCACCTTCGGCTGGAGCGCCGCCAGCTCCACCGCCTGCCCCTCAGTCAGCTGCCCCCGCCCCGCCAACTTCTCCAACTCCGCAACCCGATCGGCAGCAGCCTTTACCGCCTGGTAATGCTTCGCGCTATATGCCTTCTGTTGCTGCTTCCGCTCCGCCTTCGGCCGGAGCGCCACCAGCTCCACCGCCTGCCCCTCAGTCAGCTGCCCCCGCCCCTCCAACTCCTCCAACACCACAACCCGATCGGCAGCAGCCTTTACCGCCTGGTTCCGCTTCGCGTTCTTTTCCTTCTTTTGCTGTTTCCGTGCCGCCTTCGGCTGGAGCGCCGCCAGCTCCACCGCCTGCGCCTCAGTCAGCTGCCCCCGCCCCTCCAACTCCTCCAACTCCGCAACCCGATCGGCGGCAGCCTTTACCGCCTGGTACTGCTTCGCGTCCCTTTCCCTCTTTTGCTGTTTCCGCTCCGCCTTCGGCCGGAGCGCCACCAGCTCCGCCTCCTGCCCCTCAGTCAGCTGCCCCCGCCCCTGCAACTCCTCCAACTCCGCAACCCGCGCGGCGGCAGCCTTTACCGCCTGGTACTGCTTCGCGTCCCTTTCCCTCTTTTGCTGCTTCTGTTGCGCCACCTTCAGCCGGAGCGCCGCCAGCTCCGCCTCCTGCCCCTCAGTCAGCTGCCCCCGCCCCTGCAACTCCTCCAACTCCGCAACCCGGGCGGCTTCGGCCTTTACCGCCTGGTAATCCTTAGCGCTCTTTGCCTTCACTTGCTGCTTCTGTTGCGCCACCTTCGGCTGGAGCGCCGCCAGCTCCGCCTCCTGCTCCTCAGTCAGCTGCCCCCGCCCCTGCAACTCCTCCAACTCCGCAACCCGGGCGGCTTCGGCCTTTCTCGCCTGGTAATACTTCGCGCTCCTTGCCCTGTTTTGCTGTTTCCGCCGCGTACTCCGCTCGTCCTGTTGTGTTGCCTGATCGGTCGGGGTGAGTACCTCACTCTCGCCATTGCCCGGACTCCCGGGATCAATCCCCGCAGCGACTGCTGCCACCTTCCGCCGCTTGGCCCCCCCGGAACTCTCGCCAGCCTCCCCCCGCGCACTCTCATCGGCCTGCCCCCGCGTCCTCTTCGTGCCTTTCGGGCCGGTTTTCCCGGCCACCGGCCCAGACGCACCGGGCTGGCGCTTCGGACCTGTCACCTCGGTGGGCAGCGCAGATCCCCAGCCCTGGCCGCGCAACTGGGAACCACCAGGCGGCAACATTATCTCTCGATCCGGTTCCGCCTCCAGCACCGGAATCACCCACATCCCGGACACGGCAGAAACATCGGCTTTCTCGGCTTCCTCGCCCCGCTGCGGATCCCACAACACGACAACATCGTGCCCATCATGGTCTTTGCTGTCGGTATGCACCGCATTGATCACATGCGCGCTACCGTCGGCTCGCTGGTAAATCACCGGCACAGCCACACCCACCGGTCCGCTGCGCACATACCACTGCGCCCCGGCAACACCCTCCACCCACCAAGCCTGCCGGCCGAACGCCACCTCCAACGCAGCCGGATCCCGATCACCAGCCGGCCCCGCCACGAACTGCCGACCGAACTTCACAGAATTATGGAACGCCACACACGCCTCCAGGCAATTCACCCGAAAACGCTCATCACCGGAAAAATAATTGGCCTGGTTCACCCCCCGCACAAACCGATACCCAAACCCCACCGCCACACCCACCGCACCCGACCACACCGCATCCGGCGACACCGCATCCTCCGGAAACAGCTCACCGAAAGACTTCCCGTCAGACAACCCGAGGGAACCCACCGCATAGTCGTCGCTGTACCCACCAAGGAAACCGGAATCGTCTCCCCCGGTGACCGCCCTGGTGTCTTCCTGTGGCCTGATCGGAGCCGGCACGCTGGGGACCTCGCAGGCTTCCCGGGAAGCCTGTGAGGTCGTGTTCGAGGAATCCGTTGCGGTGGAGGCGGTCTCCTCGGCCCGCCTGCCATCGGGCCAGGACAGGCGCCGTCGTGTGCCCTCTCGCTTCCGGCGTTGCTCCTGGATCGTTTCCGGTACCGGTTTCACCGGGTCGCGCCGCAGGTCCTCGCGGGTCCGCCGATGGCCGTTCGGGCTGACCGCGGGTTCCGCCGGGTCGCGGGGGAGGGGGACCGGTTGGATCCAGATCTCCGCCCGTGTCGGTCCTTCGGTGTGCGGGAACTGCGGTGGTGCGGTCAGCCCGACGTCGTCGGCCCCGAAACGGGCGTCGCTGGGGAGGTCCTGGTGCGCACGGTCAAGCGTGTCGTGCGGGTCGTGTGCGGCGGGGGAGAAATCGTGCCCGGGTTGTGCTGTGTGATCGGCTTTTCTGCCGGGATCGCCGTGCACGACGTAGCGGCCGCGGGACTCACCGGTGTCCGACCCCGGATCGTCAGCGGACTGCGACAGCATGTCCCTACCCGGCTGCGGCCCGGCCCCGGCGTGGATGCCGGGCCCGGTGCCTTGGGTATCCAGGCTGTCTGCCGGCGCCTGGGGAAACTCCACCACCTGGTCCTGGTGATCCCGGCCGAGTTCGTGGTGCTCGGCCGCGACCAGCGCCGGCCTCTCCTCCAGCGACACCGCAGCATCCCCGCGAGCCAACCCCGGGATGTCACGGGTGTCCTGCACGATCCGCTGCACCGCCGGCTCATCATCGCCAGAGCCCTCCGGCTTCCTCGCCCGGTCGATCTCCCTGCGCACATCCGGACGCGACCCCTGCCGCACCGGCGGTCTTCCCGACGCTGCCGTGCCGGCCGGAGCAGCCGCCGGGGAGCCCGGTGCTCCGGCCGGCACCGGAGCACCGGGCCCGGCCACCGGTCTGGGAGCAGAGCCGTCGGCGGCGAATACCGTCCGCTGTGGCCCGCGCCCGCCCTGCCCTGGTGTCATCGCGACAACATCACGCCCCACCTCGCGTGCCAGAGCCCAACCCTGAGCCGGCGACACCACCACACCCGCATCCGAATTGCCTGGGGACACCAGCAGCACAGGCCCGCCCGTGGAATCGGTGACACCGCCCCGCACGAACTCCACCAACCCGCCACCAGCAACCACATCCGCGGGCACCGGCACCCGCACCGTGTTCACCGGCAGACCCGCAAGTGGTGCCGTCACCGGGTCCTGCCGCGGAGACGGCAACGGCACCGCCTGCGGGCCTGCCGCCGGCAACGTCGCCGAATCCGGCGACACCGCAACCTCACCCCCACGATGCCAATCCCCGCCTCCCGCGACCGAGTCCACACCAGAAGACCCGCCCTGGCCCGTCCGGTCATCCACCGAGGACTCACGCCCCGGGGACACCGCTTCGCCGTTGAGATCCGCTACCCGCCCAGACCCGGATCCGGGTATGACAGTGTCCCGTAGCGCGGCATCCGAGGACACACCAGAAACGTGCGGGATACCCGCCGTTGACCTCTCCCCCGTTGAATCCTGCGTCTGCGATGCCAACACATCCAGCATCCGGTTCCCGGACACACCAGAAACGTCCACACCAGACACGCCATACACACCGGCCACGACCTGATCGCCACCGGCAACCGGACCGTACCGCGGCGGCGGCACCGGCCTGGCCGAACCGAAATCCGGTGTCGCATCGGAATACGCCGGTGGTGGTGTGCCCGGCCGGTCCGAGGCATCGGAGGCATCGGAGGGGGTGGACGCGTCGGTCTTGTCCGGGGAGCCAGGGCTGTTCCCTGTCTGCGACCCGGACCCTATCCCCAGCAGCGGGGTCTTCTCCTCATCAAACCCACCACCCTCGGTGGTGGCGCCCTCACGCCGGCTGGTGTCGTCGAGGTATGGGCTGGGGCCATCCGGGTGCAGCTTGCCCCGCAACGCCAAACCCGCCAGATTGCCCACACCCCCGGCCACCGACTCCGATCCACCCGCCGACAACGCGTACAGATTCCACGTCACCGGCAAGCCCATCGCCGCCTGATACGCCACCTCCCCCAACAACTCCGATAACGCGTTCTCCAACGCCTCCCCCACGCCATGCCCGAACCGTGCCCACCACATGCCCCGCACCGTCATCCCCGCATAAACATCCAGATGCTCCCCCACCACATCCGCGAAGCGCGCCATCGCCGACACCGGATACAACTCCGCATGCTCGGCCACCGCCCTCTTCACCGCCGCCTCCAGAATCGCCTCGTCCACCTCATCGCCCAGTCCCCGCACCAGCACCTTCATCAACGCGTTACTGACCAGACCGCCTACCGCCGACAACGGCAGCGACACCAACGCCGAAAACGCCCCCGTCCCCGCCGCCTGCCCGCTGAGCTTCCCATCCCATTTGTCACTGGAGTTCTCACCCAGCATCTGCAACTGGGCCTGCAGATCCGGCAGCACGTTGAACCCCACACCACCGGCGGCCGCCATCGCCAACCGCATGAACAACTGGCCCCACCACCGCGACAACAACATCCGCATCACCGCCATCCGCGCCGCCAGCCACGCCATCGACGCGCCACCGGTCGCGCCCGCCATCGCCACCGCCCACGCCATCTCCACCAGCAGCAACTGCAAACCATAAATCGTCATCAACTTCACATACCGCACCTGCTGCGACAGGTCCCGCACGAACACCGCCAACTCCCGCAACGCCTCCTCACCCGCGGACAACAACCCATCAAAGCCCTCCAACCCCCCGCGAACCGGTCCGCCGCCTTCCCCGAAAACTCCGTCCGCACCTTCCCCACCAACTCCGCCACGAACGCCCCCATCTCCCCCACTTCCACCGCACCCGACTCCAACGCATCCGCCACCGCGAACAACACACCCTCATCCGCATCCGTCATATCCTCACCCGTCAACACCTGAAAAAGCCGCCTCACCTCCTCCGGCACCATGATCGACGAAAACATCACACCCACCCGACCCCAACGCCACCACAACCCGAAACAGCAACGACGGATACGGGAACCAGCCTGTCCGCCCCGCTGGATGCCCGCACCGTGACCCACCAGCGCGGTAACACACACAAACCCAGTGGCCGGGTAGCCTCAACCACCCGGCACCCGCACCACAACACCCCACCCACAATCAATGATCTCCCGGTGACAGGGCGTGTCGTTGCGCATGGTTCGTGCTGCGGGCCCCACGATTGCGGGCTGCCGACGTTGTCACAGTCGACGAGCAACCAGGCCCGCGAGAGCAGAACCCGTGCTGCTGGACGGGATTTCCAGGCTTTACGGGAACACCGGTCACGGGCCGCGGGAATGGTCGATCGCGGCCGGCGGCAGGTCGATACGGCCGTGGCATCGGGCATCGGGCAGCAGCCCGCATCCAAGCGGCACCGGGCGTGGCCGGCCGGTGACCACGAGACACTGGAGGGTGCTGGTCGCGCAGAGCGGATACCCAAGACTTCCGACGAGCACTCGACCGACGCCGAAGCGGAGTTGATCACAACCCCACGCGCCGACGGGCTCGCCACCGAGAGGTGCACACCGGCCAGGGTGACCGAGGCGATCGAACACCCCACCAGCGCCCGGTATCGGCTCACGCACACCCCGACGATCCCGCACGACCGGTGGAGCTTCAGTCGCCGGCACCCGGCGCGGCAAGACACCCAACACGATGACGAAAAGAGCACAGCACCCGGCGTCTCACTCATCACCCCACGTCTCCCGGCCGACGTGCAACAACCCTGTACCGCGGCCGTGGATCACGATGACTCCACCGCGGTACGGCAGATCGTCGAGGACGGTCTTGACCGATGTCCGCGTCAGGCAAAGCCCGGATGCGTAGCCGCGCTCGCCGGGATGGCCGGCGAACAACCTTGTGATGACCCGATCACCCACCGCGCCATCGAGAACCCGTTCCACACGGAACAAGCACCCTTCCAGCAGATTGCGCAACCAACGGCACCGTCGCGAGGCGAAAACCGCTAT
The DNA here is from genome assembly GCF_014697215.1 of Saccharopolyspora pogona. Taxonomy (GTDB): domain Bacteria; phylum Actinomycetota; class Actinomycetes; order Mycobacteriales; family Pseudonocardiaceae; genus Saccharopolyspora; species Saccharopolyspora hattusasensis. The sequence continues at coordinate 8,526,688 of NZ_CP031142.1, read as the reverse complement.
GCCCCGGTCATTCTTCCGACCCAAGCTGATCATCCGCCCATCCCACTGCCCGACCGAGGCAATAATTACAGCATGACGGCGCAACAAGAGGCGCGAACATGAACAACGGCCACGACTGCCCGAAAACCAGCGGCCACTGCCCCAAAGTCCGTGACGACAGGCACATTTCTCGACACACTCACATGCCGACACCCTAACCCGAAACAGATCGACAACTGCGTCGCCGCTACCCGAAAAACCCACCGGCATTGCCCGGCAGACCACCAACCCACCATCGCATGTCACTTTGGGGAGAGCCGACAGGTGCCCCTGCCGATAACCTCATCCGCCCCGGTCAGAAGCGGCAGGCACGACCTACGAGTAGATCGAGCGCAGTCGCTCGAGCAAACACGCCCACCCCGGCACACACCACCCCATGATGACCGACCATGCTGCTGCAACCGGCCTACCCCGGTGTGACCAACACACCCGCCATACCGCACCCGCAGCCCACGAACAACCAGGACAACGACGTCGAGATCCTCACCCCGCACCACCAGATCACACTGATGAAGCGGCAAACTCGGTAAGACAAGAGTGCGCTTCGCCCCCGCCGATCGAGCGTTCACGGCAGCCCTCCTGCACCGGCCACCACGAAATCTACTGCACAGGTTGCGGCTGCTGGCGCGCCCGGACACGGTGCCACGCCTGGCCAAGGACAACCCCAGCTGGGGATACCGCCGACCTCACCGCGAACTGCTCGCCCTGAAAGTGAACGTGGCCGCCTCGACCGTCTGGGAGACCTCGCAGACGGCCGGGATCGACCCCGCACCCGAACGCAACTCCAGCACATCGGCCGACTTCCTACGCTCCCAGACCGATGCCTTACTGGCGTCCGACCTCTCCGAGACCGTCACCCTGTCCCGGGCACGAAGGCACGTTCCGGCAGTGATCGAGCACGCCAGTCGCCGGACCCGGATCCTGGGCGCCACCACACACCCGACCGCCACCTGGGTCGCCCAAGCCACAAAAGAATCTCGTCATGGACCTCGAGGACACCGACTGCCGGGCGCGGTACCAGATCCGCGACCGGGACAGGTCCCCACCCACTCCGAGACCGTCGTGACAGAGACAGGGACCGACGTCGTGCTCAGCGGCGTCCAGATGCCGAGAATGACCTCGATCATGGAAAGGTGGGTACAGACCTGCCGACACGAACAGGCCGCAGCACCGGGAACTCCTCCCGGATCGCCGGTGGACAACTGGCCGGATACCGGGCCTGATGCCCGGCCCTGAAAGGGGTCCTGACGTGGACAGGTGAGCCTTTGATTCGAAGCAGACGCAAACGCCAGAACTGAGGGGCAAGTTGGACACTTCGGTGAACGGACCCGAGGATGCGAGACTGGTTTTCGACGGTGCAGCCTGGGATCATGCCGACACCGAGCTGCACCCGAGCCACCCGTACCCCGGCACCTTCGTGAAGCTCGACCTGACCTACGGCGAATACATGGATGCCCTGCTCGCCACCAAAGGGACTCGCGGTTGGGAGTTCCTGTTCGCCTCCATCGAGCTCGGGAAGCCCGACTTCCGCGACATAGTGGCGAATCTGCGCAACATGCTGGAGGTCTTCCCGAGGCTGTTCCCCACCTACGATTACACCCCGTTCCGGGACCGCCTGGCTGCACGCCTGTAGGGATCCCGCTCGGTCGCGCTGCGACCAACTCGTCCCCATCCCGCACCGGGCACCCGGCGCACATCCGCCGAACGGGTGGCGCTTCTCGACCTGACAGCGTCCGCAATTTCGCCGGAATTCACTATCCGAGTCGGCTAATTGAGTGAAATATGCGGGCGCACACCGAGCCGCCGAACATGAATTCCTATTGTCCGACGCATGATCCCCACCGAGCCAATTGGCAGCATTCCCCGACCGCACGCACTTCAGACGTCGCCGAGCACTCAGAAGGACGAATAGGCGACGCCGAACTGGCGAAGCTCCAGGAACAGGCCACCGCCGACACGTTGGCCAAGCTGGAAGCGCTGGGCTGCCCCGTCGTGGCGGTGCGGTCGGCGAACAAGCTGGACCCCTCAGGCGAACTGCTCGACGACTTCATCGCGCTGAACAACGAGGCGCTGGGCCGGTTCGGGGCGGACGAACGAGCCCGGCTCGGGGTGCACACCTGCCCGAGCGGGGACCACGACTCCACCCACAGCCTGGACGTGGACTACGCGGGCCTGCTGCCCAAGCTTCTCCGCTTGCAGGTCGGCAACTTCTACGTCCAGATGGCGAGCGAGACCGATCCCGAGCGCGTGCTCCGCATCATCGCCGACCAACTGCGCCCGGGGATCCGGTTGTTCGGCGGCGTGACCGACCCGATCGACGCAGTAGTCGAGACGCCGGAGCAGGTGCGCGACCGCGTGCTGCTCGCGGCGCGCCACATTCCCGTCGACCAGCTGGGCACCTGCGACGACTGCGGTTTCTCGCCCTTCGGGGATGACACCTCCACCTCACGCGATCTCGCCTTCGCCAAGATCGACGCACGGGTGAAGGGAACCGCGCTGGCCGCCCAAGCACTCGGCCTGTGACGGCCTGCCCATGCCGACGGGCACCTTGATGCGCTTGTGAAGCGACAGCGTGCGGGCCGGCTGCCGTTGAACGGCGGACCGGCCCCATCTAGGTGCGTGATCTCGAACGTTGTCCGACCCATCGGCTGTTGGGCGTACTACGGTATGGGGGCAAGCACTCGCAACGCGCAAAGGATGGGCACGTTGACCGCGACCTGGATTCGGGACACCACCCAAGCCGAACTCGACACCGTCCTGCAGCGGGCCGCCGACGCCGCCGAGGCCTTCGGCGCGCAGTCGCCCGCCGCCCGCGCCCGCCAGCTCGTCGCCTTCGCCGACGCGCTCGACGCCGCCAGCGGCGAGCTGGTGCCGCTGGCGATGGCCGAGTCCAACCTGTCCGAGGGGCGGTTGACCGGCGAGCTCAAGCGCACCACCTTCCAGCTGCGGCTGTTCGCCGAGGTCCTCGACGACGGCAGCTACCTGCAGGCGACCCTGGACCGCGCGGACGCCGCATTCCCGCTGGGCGCCAAGCCAGACCTGCGCCGGATCCTGCAGCCGATCGGCCCGGTGCTGGTGTTCGCGGCGAGCAACTTCCCGTTCGCGTTCTCCGTCGCCGGCGGCGACACCGCCTCGGCGCTCGCGGCGGGCTGCCCGGTGGTGCTCAAGGGCCACCCCGGGCACCCGCGGCTTTCGGTGCGCACGGGCGAGATCCTCGTGCAGGCGCTGGCCGAATCCGGTGCCCCGGACGGGGCTTTCCAGGTCGTGCTGGGCTTCGAGGTCGGCACCGCTGCGCTGCAGGACCCGCGGATCAAGGCGGCGGCGTTCACCGGCTCGGTCCCGGCGGGTCGCGCGCTGTTCGACATCGCCAATTCGCGGCCCACGCCGATCCCGTTCTTCGGCGAGCTCGGCAGCCTGAACCCGGTCTTCGTCACGCCCAGCGCGGCGCACGCCCGCGGCGAGGAGATCGCCAAGGGCTACGTAGCGTCGTACTCGGGCAACGCCGGGCAGCTGTGCACCAAGCCGGGGCTGCTGTTCCTGCCTGCTGACCACGGCCTGGACGAGGTGCTCGCGGCGGAGTCGAAGGCCGTCGCGGCGCACAAGCTGCTCAACGAGCGCCTGCACGACGGCTACTGCGGGCGGCGTGCCGCCGTCACGGAGGTGGCGGGCGTGCGGGTGCTGGCGGAAGGCAGCGTCGATGACGGCGCGGTGCCGACGCTGCTGGCCACCGACGTCGACACGCTGCTGGCGAACCGCCAGGATCTGTTGGAGGAAGTCTTCGGGCCACTGTCCATTGTGGTCACCTACTCCTCCGAGGACGAGGCCCGGCTCGCGGCCGAGGCGTTCGAAGGCAACCTCACCGCAACGCTGCACGCCGAATCCGACGACGCGGAGTTCGCGGCAACCCTGGTGAGCCGCTTGCGCGAGCGCGCAGGCCGAGTGCTGTTCAACGGCTGGCCCACAGGTGTCGCGGTGTCCCCGGCGATGCAGCACGGCGGCCCGTACCCGGCGGCGACGGACGCCCGCTTCACGTCGGTGGGCACGGCGTCGATCGACCGCTTCCTGCGCCCGGTGACCTACCAGAACGTCCCGCAGAACCTCCTCCCGGAGGCGCTGCGCGACGAAAACCCCTGGGGAATCCCGCAAACCATCCACGAACCCAAGTAACGACCGACTGAGCGCGAGGGGGCCGGGCCGTCCTGCCCGGCCCCTCAGGGCGCTGGAACATCCCAGCTCCGAACATTGCCATCGGTATCGAAGGTGAGCAGCGTGCGACCATCAGGGCTGAGCTTCCAGGTGTCGAGAGAGTGCCTCAAGCCCACCACGTCCGCGATGTGCACCGTTTTCCCGCTGCCGACGTAACGGATTGTTCCCGTGCTGTAGTCAGCTACCTGAAGCTTTCCACCAGAGGCGATGGCCACCCCGCAACGAAAGGGACGATCGCACACATCATCGGAAATCCGTGTGGCCACACCGGTGCCGTAGTCCCATTCCAACAAGTTGCCATCCACTTTGACCCCGAATAGATTCCGCGATTCCGGATCCACCACAAAATCACCACTGCCCAAATACCAAGGAATCAAGGGCGGTTCCACTTTGACCGTGTGAATGACCTCACCGGTGCGCACAGAAAACAGGCGCATGGCCTTCTCTTTGCCGTCAATGGCGATAACAGCACTTCCGTCCGCACTGAACACCAACGCGGACAGATACCCGGAAAATTTGACGGGTACGGTCGCCGCGACTCGACCACTATTCGTATCCCAGAGTTCCAGGCTCCCAGATTGGCCATCCCACAGCACAGCCGCTGTGCCCCCATCTGGGCTGACCGCGACGCCCCGCACATCGCGCAAGGAAGAACCGAGATCGAAGGAATGGCGGGTCCGAATGTTCACAACCCTTGCTCTCCCCCCATCATCACCCCAGAAGTACGAAACCAGAACACGACCATCGCGACTCAACGGCGAGCCAGAAAGGACTTCCCCAACTCCTGCATGGAAAACGTCTCGCGGATTTCCAACCGGAAAGAGATACGCGATCGTGCCACCGAGCAGCGCGATTGAGACTGCAAGACCAAGCACCAGCCGCCACAGAGCGCCGTTGCGGAAAGCCGACTTCAAGCGGCGAGGAGATTCGCCGGGTGCTGGCCTTACCGCACGGTGGTGGTCCGGGTGTTGTTCGGCAAGGTATGCGCGGACCAAATCGTGGCGAAGCTGGTAGGCGGAGCCGGTTTGCCGCAGAATCCCGGCCGCGTGCGCATTCCGGAGGAATGTGGTGAGCCGACAGGGCAATTGCCCCCGTGCGGCCAGCCAAAGTCGGGAGACGGTGTAGGACATCCACGCTCCTCCGGTGCCGAAAAGCACTAGGATCGTGACGAAGTATCCGATCACGAGAAATAACAGCCAATTCGCAAGTATGCTGTCTCCCGTCAGCCACGCGAAAATCATAGAAAGCCCGACGACGATGCTGCCGCACGCAACGGCTGCCGTGAGCAGCGCGGTGCGATCTCTTCGGAGAACGCTGCCGGGCGAGTTGGCCGTTTCGTGGCGGACAGGGGTGACCAGCCAACGCGCCATCCCCAGCGGTATTGCTACCATCGACATGCACGCGGTCACGTACGACAAGCGCCAAAAAACCTCGTCCTGCGTCTGGGCGAACATACCGAGTAGCCCCCCTACCGCCAGGCCAGGAATCAGCCCGGCCCCCATTCCGATTGCGAGGTTCGGTACCAGCGTGCGGGGCCGAGGGGTGGCGCGCTGGGGCAATCCACCGCGGCTGACGCTCAACACATTGATGACGATGCTGATAGCCAGCGCTATGATTTCGTAAAACCCGACATTCCCAAAATCTCCTTTCGGAATGAATTCGCGAATCGCGATCTTTCCTATCTGCGAACCGGTCGCATGGGCGACGAGCAGGAACACCGAGCTGATCACGGAGAAGGCCGTGCCAGCGGTCGCGATGTCTCGCAACACACCGTTGAGCACCGCCGGTACAGGGCGCTGTGGTGCTGGCGCTTCTGGATGGTGGGCCGCACGTCCCGCGTGCATACCGACCATCACGCACGTCGAGAAGAGGAGCACCGAAAGGACTGGCGCGTACGAACTGCCGCCCATGGACAGCGCTGTCAGCATGACAAAAGCCAAGCTGGAAGCGCTAGGGGCGATCATGATCATCGTCGGGATGACCCATCGGGGCACTGCACTAGCGAGGCGCCACCACTCGAAGTTCGGGTCGCCCTGGCGGTCGAGGTGGTGAGCTAGGAAGACCAGCCATCGCTGGGCTTTCGCGCGGTAGCGCTCGTCTGGGTAGACAGCGGGCAGGAATTCCGCCAGCAGATGGTGTTCTGCTTCGGTAGTCGCCGCGAACTCAGCCAGTTCCTCCGGTCGGCTGTCGGGGCGGCGGTAGACCCGCCGGGCCAGGCTGATCATCAGCGGCGTTGAGAGCAGCCGGGCGAGCGGCCCGTCCGGCTGCTCGGTCATGGAATCGATGACGCTCTCCCAGCGCCGCGCTCCTTCGATGTCCCGTTGCTCGAAGAACTCCCGCGCGTCGTCGGGTCTGATCGGTTCGATCTCGACGACCGTGGCGTGCACCAGCGCCCCACCTGCAGCCACGGCATGTTCGAATTCGGCGCTGCGGCAGGTGATCACCATCCGCAGTTCCGCCGCAGCAGAGCGGTTGAGCACTCTCAATGCGCGGCCCAGCAGGCCCCGGGGGATCTCGTCCAGGCCGTCGAGGACCGGAAGCAGGAGGTGGTCGTCGAGCAGTTGCCGGGCTTGTTTCCGGGACACCGCCGGGTAATCTTCGCCGACCCTGCGGGTGATCCAGTCCTCGATGCGTTCTTCGGGATCCCACCCTGCCACCGACAACAGCACCGGCACTGGATCCCCGGGGCGATCGAGCGAAGCCAGCGTGAACAGCAGAGCCAGGGTGCTCTTTCCCGCACCGCGCTCCCCCAGTACCACCAACTGCCGCCGCGAATCCTGGCGAAACGCCTCCACCAGCACAGTTGCGGCAGGCCGAGGGTCGTCTGCAGCCTGCACCAAAGCCCCCCGCCGCAGCTCCATCCGAGAACTCTCCGCGTCGGTCAGCTTCGCCTGGACCGGGCGTGCGGTGGGACGCCACCGCAACCGCAGCGGCCGCGGCTCGTGCAGATCCCGGTTGTTCCGCTCCTCCATCCACTGTCGATGAACCTGTTGCCGCAGCACGGAAATCGCACTATCCAGCGGGTACGCACCGGCGCCCGCTGTCATCGCGCGGCGGATCATCCACCACGCGGCGAGACTTCCCGCCAGCAACAAGCCGACGGCAACCGGCAACCAACCGAGCCGGGCGAGCTCCTCCACGCCGACCAGCACCAACACCCCTGCGGCGCTCGCTCCGATCCACCAGCCGCCAGGGGGCCTTGCACGCTGGTGGAAGTGCACGTCGCCGGCGATCGTCTCGGCCTGGACCGCCGACCCCTGCACAACCCCGGAGATCTCGTTGCGGCTCAACTCTTGAATTGCTCCTTCAACGATCACCGACGATTTCGAAGCCGTGACCGTATCGTGATCAAGAGTCGCCCCGCAGCCAAACGGTCAATTTGTGAAGCGCGTCTTCCTGAAGAGTCGGAGCCTGCGCCTGTAGGTGAGCTGTTTGGGATCCACGAGGTGCCAGGCCGCCCGATCGTCTTTATCGAACACTTTTCGAGGCCAACAAGGACGCCACAAGGCGCCGCGACGCGAGGGCGCCTTGACCCGCATAGTCGATCGAAGGCGCCACCTCGCGTCACTCACGACGCTTCGACGAGCTCGCCGACGCCGGACCAGCAGACGTGGGTTTCTATCGGCGCCAAGTTCTGCTCGATGAGGTCGTCGAGCCTGTACTCGTCCGGTTGTCCGTGGTCGTCGACCGGGACGACGGCGGCGAGGTACATCCCGAAGCTGTGATCGCCTCGACGGAGCTTCGCCAGCGCCCAGTCGTGCAGGCATCCCTGCCACACGTCCAGCGATTCGTCCCCGGGCAATGGCTCGACGAGCAGCAGCCTGTCGTACGAGCCGATCGATTCGGGGCGAACGACCTGGTAAAGGGCAATCGCACAGCGCATGGAGCCTCCCCGTGACAGTGGTGACAGTTGCGAAAAGTAGTGTTGCCTGCGCCGAGAGTGACAGTAGTCAATTTGACGCAGTAAACTTGACACGACAAGGCCTCGTTTGGGTGGTAGCGACCGCTCAGACCTGAAGGGGTGACCGTGAACGACGCCGAGGCGCCGAGCCCGCAGACGATCAGCCCGACCGTGGGTCGTCGATGGCTGGCGCAGGAAATCAAGCGACTGCGCGAGGCCGCCGGGCTCAAGCAGTCCGACGTTGCCAAGCGCCTTCGGTGCAACCACGCGAAGATCGCGCATATCGAGAGCATGCGGAACGCCGTCAGTGGCCCGGATCTGGAGGTCATGCTCCCGTTCCTCGGCGTGCCGTCGGAACGCGTCGACTGGTACCTGCAACTGGCCGACACCGCCAAGGAAAAGGGCTGGTGGGACGGTAACCAAGCGATCCCCGAGTGGTTCTCCCTCTACATCGGACTCGAATGGGGAGCCAGCGAGATCCACGAGTGGGATCTGGGATACGTGCCAGGTCTGCTTCAGACGAGATCGTACGCGGCGGCGGTGATTCGTGATGGCCTAACGGCCACTGAGCGCCATTTTGGCGAGCAGACGGAACTTCGGTTGCACCGGCAGACGGCGCTTGATCGAGCGGAATACCCGTTGAAACTCCATGCGATCGTTGACGAGGCCGCTCTGCGACGCCGGGTCGGAAGTACGCAGGTGATGGGCGAGCAACTGGAGTTCCTCGTTACGGTCAGCAGTCACCGGCAGGTCACGTTGCAAGTCATCCCGTTCGAAGCAGGGCCGCATCGGGGTCAACTGGGGTCATTTCAGTGGCTTGGTTTTCCGAGACCGGACGATCCCGGAGTCGTCTACGTCGAGAACCAGAAGGGCGGCCTGTACCTCGAAGAGCCCCACGAGATCGCCGGATTCCATGAGGAGTTCGCGCAGCTTGAACAAAGAGCGCTATCACCCGCAGAATCTACGAAGTTCCTAGCCGAGCTAGTGGAGGACACAGCATGAACACCCATGTCGCCGATGCCTCTGAGTTAGCCAACGTGGCCTGGCGTCGGAGCAGCCGGAGCGGTTCAGGTGGCGGAGCATGCGTCGAAGTCGGCGTGATCTGGCGCAAGAGCAGCTACAGCGGGCCGAACGGCGGAGCATGCGTCGAGGTCGGCGTGGTCTGGCGTAAGAGCAGCTACAGCGGGCCCAACGGTGGGCAGTGCATTGAGGTTGGGCTTGGGGCCTCGGTGACCGGGGTTCGGGACTCGAAGGATCCGAGTGGTCCGGCGCTGTTGTTCGGGGCCGATGCTTGGGACGGGTTTCTCCGCGGCCTCAAGGCGGATCGATTCGACCGCTGAACAGCTCCGGGGCTCAGCCTCTGCGGGCGTAGCGGGCGACCGTGACGGATGCGGTCGGGGTGAGGGGCTTCGGCAGGTCGGCAATGCGGGCCCGGAGGTCTTCCGGGTCGGCATGCCAGGCGCTGGGGCCCATCGCCACCACCGACTCCGCCTCCTCCGGACTCAGGGACAGGCGGAACTCGCAGGTCTCCTGCGAGACCAGGTCGAAGTGGTCGGCCAGTTGTTCGGTCAACCGCTCCTGCTTGCGCTCGTCCACGTGCAGGAGGCCGAGGGCGGACACCAGCTCCGCGAGGTGACCCGAGTTCGGGACGACCACCACCAGCTCGCCGCCGGGACGCAGCACCCGGTGCATCTCCGCCGCGTTGCGCGGCGCGAATACGTTCAGCACCGCCGCTGCCGCTCCGCTGCGCACCGGCAGCGTCTGCCACGCATCGGCCACCACCGCTCCCAGGCGCGGATGCGCCTTCGCGGCGCGGCGGCAGGCGTACTTGGAGACGTCCAGCGCGACCCCCACCCGGTCAGATCCGCCCAGGGCCCGGGCCAGGTAATAACCGGTGCCGGCGCCGACATCCACGATGCAGCCAGCAAGCGAGGACACCGCCGTCGCGACCGCTTCGGCGATCGGGGCGTAGTGGCCCGCTTCGAGGAACTCCGCGCGCGCCGCGACCATCGCCGCCGTGTCACCGACGACCTTCGTGCCGCCGGGCAGCAGGCTCACGTAGCCCTGGCGGGCTATGTCGAACACGTGGTTGGCCGGGCAGCGCAGGCTGTTCCCGGCCCGGTCGAGGTCCGCATCGCAGTGCGGGCAGGCCAGCACCACCACCACGTCGTCCAGCAAGCTCGCCTCCACAGCGTCGGTACGCGATTCTAGGAGCCGTCCACCGGTAGGGGTGGGGAGGATGTGGGACTGGGTTTCGGCACCCGACTACTGGGCCGCGCGGTTCGCGGTGCAGCACCTGATCGCGGTCGGATACCTGCTGGGTTTCACCAGCGCGCTGCGCCAGTTCCGGGGCTTGCTGGGCGAACGCGGCCTGACGCCGATCCCCCGGTTCCTGGTCCGGGTCCCGTTTCGCGGCTCGCCGAGCCTGTTCCACCTGCACTACTCCGACCGGTTCTACGCGGGCGTCTGCTGGGTCGGGGTCGTCGGCAGCCTGTTGGCGCTGGTCGTCGACCTCGCGCCGTTGTGGGCGTGGATCGCGCTGTGGCTGGTGTTGTGGCTGCTGTACCTGTCCATCGTCAACGTCGGGCAGGTCTGGTACTCGTTCGGCTGGGAATCGCTGCTGCTGGAAGCGGGATTCCTGGCGATCTTCCTCGGCCCCGGATCGGTCGCCCCGCCCGCACCGGTGCTGTGGCTGCTCACCTGGCTGCTGTTCCGCGTCGAGTTCGGCGCCGGGCTGATCAAACTGCGCGGCGACTCCTGCTGGCGGGACTTCACCGCGCTGTACTACCACCACGAGACCCAGCCGATGCCCGGCCCGTTCAGCCGCTGGTTCCACTGGTTGCCGCGCCCGCTGCACAAGGTCGAAGTCGTGGCCAACCACGGCACGCAGCTGGTGGTGCCGTTCATCCTGTTCGCCCCGCAGCCCGCCGCCACGGTGGCCGCGCTGATCGTCGTGGTGACGCAGGGCTGGCTGATGCTGAGCGGGAACTTCGCCTGGCTGAACTGGTTGACCATCACGCTGGCGTTCTCGGCGATGGGCTCGTGGCTGCTGCGCTGGGTGACGCCCGCCCCGCCGCCGCTGACCGCCCCGCCGCCGTGGTTCGTGGCCGCGGTGCTCGCCGTGACGGTGGGTTTCGTGGTGCTCAGTTACTGGCCGGTGCGGAACATGCTGGGGCGGCGGCAGGTGATGAACCGCAGCTTCAACCGGCTGCACCTGGGCAACACCTACGGCGCCTTCGGCAGCGTCACGCGAACCCGCTACGAGGTGATCATCGAGGGCGCGGCCGACGCGGACGGCGCCTGGCTGGAGTACGAGTTCAAGGGCAAGCCCGGCGACCCGGGCCGGCGTCCGCCGCAGGTCGCGCCCTACCACCTCCGCCTGGACTGGCTGATGTGGTTCCTGGCGATCTCCCCCAGCTACGGCCGGACGTGGCTGCCGAACCTGGTGGAAGCGTTGTTGCGCAACGAAGAACACGTGCTGCGCCTGCTGCGCCACAACCCGTTCCCGGAGTCACCGCCGGTGTTCGTGCGGGCGCACCTGTACCGCTACGGCTTCGCGACCCGCGCCGAACGCCGCGAGACCGGAGCGTTCTGGATCCGCAGCCGCGTCGGCGACTTCATCCCGCCCCTGACGCTGGAGGACCTGGTGTAGCGACTGCGCGGATTGGCGTGAGTATCGCCGCGGTCCCGCTCCTCACGGGGTCGCTGGTTGGAGCGAACGGACCGTTCGCCTCGTGGGGTGGCGCGAACGGTCCGTTCGCTCCACCCCACCAACATCGCGGCGCGGGGCGATATCCCATCCTGCGCGCCCTCTTCGTCAGCTGCGCCCGGAGAGCTCCCCGCGCGGACCTTCGCTGAGCGATGCCGGGCGGGAGCGCGCCTGCTCGTTGCGCCGACCCCCGTAACGCCCGGCGCCGAGGGTGACCTCACCGGTCGGCCCGGAGGAAACCTGGTGCAGGCTCGCGGAAAGATCGGCCTCCAGACCGCCCGGCAGCTTCAGCCGGACCAGCAGCGGCAGCAGGAAACCGATCGCCACCATCGCCACGAGCACCGGCGTCAAGGTGCCGAGCAGCACGGTCGGCACCTGGTACCGCAGGAAGAACGCGCCCCACATCAACGCCAGCATCACCAGCGACACGGTAATCAGCGCGGTGCTGCCGACCACGCTGGAGCGGGCCCGCCGGATGCGCTGCTGCGCGAGCACCCGAACCCGGTGCGCCTCGGAGTGCCGGCTGTCGAACTTCTCCACCCGGCGCAGGTAGCGCATCGCCCGGCGGAAGTGCAGCGACGAGAGCTGCACGTCGCCGCTCTCCCCGATCTTGTACGCCGCGACACCGGCCACGAAGTACGGTTCGGCCTGGTCCGAGGCCGAACCGATCGCTTCCCGGGCGACCGCCAGCGCCTCCAGGTAGAGGTCCTCGCTGCCGGTCGCGTCGCCCCGCTGGACCAGCAGCCGGGCCAACTCGACCTGCAGGCGCCACTTCGGCAGGTCGCAGTCGGACCTGTCGAGCACGTAGCGCAGCGGCTCCTCCGCGCTCACCAGGTCCCCGGAGGACCGCACCACCGAGCGCGCCAGGCCGATCGCGGCCGTCCCGTTGCCCGGATCCAGCACGGTCGCCTGGCGGAACTGCTGCGTCGCCCGCCCGGCCCACTCCCCCGGCTCCCCGCCGTCGACGTCCCGCTGGAGGTAGACGTTGCCCAGCTCGACGTGCGCCTGCACGTCGTACCAGTCCCGTTCGACGGCCTGGTCCAGCAGCTTCTCGGCCTCGTCGAAACGCCCGAGCTGGCTGTAGAGCGCGGCGAGGTCGACGTGGGCGCCGGCGTAGGGGTCGAGTTCGGTGGCGGTGCGCAGGTGGTGCTCGGCGGCGGCGTGGTTGCCGCGCCGGAAGTTCAGCACGCCCAGCAGCGCATGCGCCTCGTCGTCGCACGGGTCGTCTTCGATGACGCCCAGGCACAGCCGTTCCACCTCGTCGTGCTGCGCTGTTCCGACGTCGCGCAGCAACGCGGCGGCCAGCGAGAGCCTGGTTTCGTCGTCGCGCGGGTCGATCTCCAGTGCGGCCCGGAAATGCCGTTGCGCCTTCTGGATGTCGTTGCCGCGCAACGCCACCCGGCCCAGGCCCACGAACGCATCGCCTCGCTCGTCCGGTCCGAACGCGTCGTCGAGCAGTGCCGAGAAGTGCTTCTCCGCCTCGGTGAACCGCTGCTGCGCGAGCTCGATCCAGCCCAGCTCGACCAGCAGCGACCGATCACCCGGGAATCGCCGCAGGTAACCGCGCACGACGTGCTCCGCTTCGCGATACCTGCGCTGCTTGCGCAGCACACCGGCCTTCAGCACGACGGCGTTCAGGCTGAGCGGCCTGATCGCCAGAATCTTGGCCACACAGGACAGCGCCTGATCGAGGCGGTAGGTGTCGACGTAGATCTCGCCCAGCAGACGCAAGAAGTCCAGGTCCTGGGGGAACCGCTCGATCGCGGCCAGCGTGGCTTCCTCGGCCTCCGCGGCCAGGCGCATCCGCCGCAATGCGACGATCTCGTCCCACATCGCCACCCGGGAATGCGGCTCCGCCCGCTTCGCCCGGCGCGCCAGCCGCAAGGCGTCCTCGAACCGACCGGCTTGCCGGAACGTCCGGCTCAGTTCCACCAGGAGGAACCGCGAATCCGGCTCCCGCGCCAGCTCCCCGCGCAGCAACGCGACGGCTTCGTCGTAACGGTCGGCGATGCGCAGCGCCCTGACGTGATCCTGCAAGGCGAGCATCGAATCGTCGCTGTTGGAATTTCGACGGAAGTACTCGATCGCCGCATCGATGCGGCCGAAGCGCACCTCCCGCCATCCGAGGGTGCGGATGACGTCCTCATCCGCACCGAACTCCTCGGCCATTCGGGCGGCGACGGCCTCGGCCTCGCCGAACCGGCGCAGCTCCACCAAGACGTCGTAGCGTTCCAGCAAGGCCGGCACGTTCCCGGTGTCCGATCCCAACGCATGATCGGTGGCCTGCAACGCCTCCTCGTAGCGGCCCTGGCGGACGTACTCTGCGATCAGCGCCTGGCGCAGGTACCAAGTCTCGCCGCATGCCTCGAGCCCGTCTTCCAGCGCAGCGACCGCAGCGTCGTACCGGCCCTGGCAAGACAACGCCAGGGAGAGTTCCTCATGCAGTTCGGGGGCGAGCGGGGCTTCGCGCAGCCCGTCCCGGGCGGCCTGTTCGGCTCGGTCGAACCGGCTGGTCAGGCGGAGCACTATGGCCTTGGACTCCAATGCCTCGACGTGGCCCGGCGCCACGTCCAGGGTGCGTTTCACCCACGGAAGTGCGGCGTCGTAGTCCGCCCGGGCCCGGTGGATTCGCCCTAACAGGTAGCGCAGCGCCGGTACGTCCGGGAACCGGCGCTGTGCTTCTTGCGCCGCCGCCAGCTCTTCGTCGTAGCGGTACAACCCGTTGAGCAGGTTGCACCTGGCGAGGATCAGGTCGATGTCGTACGGGTCGTCGTCCAGGAAGCGGACGCACTCCTGCAACGCCTCATCGGTCCGGCCCCGGACGTTGAGCGAGTTGACCAACCCGAGCCGCAGCGGTCTGTGAGTGGGGAACTGCCGCAGCGCGTCCCTGGCCGCTTTCCCGGCGTCTTCCGGCCGACCTGCGCTGCGCAGCAGCATGACCTCCATGCTGCGGGCTCGTGGCAGGTACTGATCAATCCGCGCTGCGGTCCGCGCCAGCTCGATCGCCTCGTCGAAGCGGCCCTGGGCGTCGCGCAGCCACGCCTGTTCCAGCAGCAGCCGGGGAGATTCCGGGTTCGCGGCCAGGGCCACGTCAAGCACGGTTTCGGCGTCTTCGGGCCGCTTCGCGTCCCGGAGCAACGTCGCGTACCAGTCGGCGAGGAACGGGTTGTCCGGGTCTGGTGCGGCGGCCCGCTCGATGCGCTCGACGGCCAGATCGTCCTGGCCTCGCCGACTGGCGACCAGTGCGTGCTCGCAGACCAGATCCGGGGAATGCGGCAGCCGGGTGAGCGCCTCGGAGGCCGCCCGCTCGGCTTGCTCGAACCTGTCCAGCAGCCGCAAGAGGAAGATCTTGCGCTCATGAGCGAGCTCGTGCCACGGGTCCAGTTCGAGCGCGCGGTCCACGGTGCGCAACGCCGCCTCGTAGCGGAACTCCTCGACCTCCAGGAAGGCCAGCAGGTCCACGAGATCTGCCTCGTCCGGGAATCGGCGCAGCGCTTCGCGCGAAGTGGCAACGGCGGCGTCCAGGTCGCCGGCCACGTGCAGCGCGAAGCATCGCCATTCGATGGCATTGACGTCATCCGGGGCGATCGCGAGCGCTTTCTCCAGGTGGCGCATCGCATCGTCCGGTCGTTGCATCTCGATGAGCAGGCGTCCGATCGCCACGCGGACGAACACGCCTTCCGGGAACCGCTCAAGCGCGGACTCGGCGAACTCCAGCGCCTCGGCGTAGCGGTAGCTGCGCTCCAACGCGGCGATGCGCCACGCATGCGCGCGTTCGGATGCCGGGTCGAGTTCGAGCGCGCGCTCGAACTCCTCCAGCGCGGTTCGGATGGCGATCCGGCCCAACGTCACCCTGCCTCGCAGGATGCGCAGTTCGGCGCTGTCCCCCCGGGCAAGGGCCGCATCGGCGGCCTGCTGCGCCGCGCCGAAGTCGCAGCGGCGTCGGAGCAGGTCGATGTCGCTGAAGTCGCGCACTTCCCTGGAAATCTCGCTCACCCCTCGCCTCGCGTTCGCTGCCAGCGGCAGTTTGCCAGCAGTGAACACCGGCCAGGGGAAGAACGCGCAGATCTCCGTCACCCGTCGCCGACGCTGGGGGCGCTCAGCCTTCGGCTGCTGCTTCAAGGGTGGCGATGTCGAGCTTGCCCATGCTCAGCATCGCCTTCATCGCTCGCTGGGCCTTGGCCTCGTCCGCAGCGGTGATCAGTTCGTACAGACGGCGCGGGACGATCTGCCAGGACAGGCCGTACTTGTCCTTCAGCCAGCCGCAGGGGCCGGGCTCGCCGCCCTCGCCGAGCTGCTGCCACAGCCGGTCCACCTCGTGCTGCGAGTCGCACAGGACCTCCAGCGAGATGGCCTCGGTGAACTTGAACTGCGGCCCGCCGTTGATGCCCACGAACTGCTGCCCGGCCAGCTCGAACAGCACGGTCATGACCGTTCCCGGCTCGCCCGGCCCCGCCTCGCCGTAGCGCTGCACGTGCACGACGCGCGAGTCGTCAAAGATGCCGGCGTAGTACCGCGCGGCCTCCTCGGCCGCGGTGTCGAACCAGAGGTTGGTGATGATCTTCTGCTTGATCTCGTACATGCCCGTCTCCCGTCTCGTCGCCATCATGCTGGCCGCAGACAGGTAGACCGGCCACCGCGGCAGAACTCATCGCGGGCACCGGAAAGGCCCGTGAGCACTTTGAGTCGCTGTAGCGGCTGCTCTGGATGTAGTGGTGGTAGGTGCGGCTATTGAAGCGAACGGCCTGTTCGCCTCGCCTATCCCGGATCCACCGAGTTGGTTTTGGCGTGGGTTGTTGATCAAGGTCTTGGGGGTGTTGATCGATAATGCTGGTGGTGGGTGTGCGGAGTCCGCCGGCCTGGTGGTCCGGCTTATCCACTGTGGTCTCCGGTCGGCGCCCGTAGGCGGGTGTGGTCAGGGGCAGGCCCCGGCTGGCGGGGGGTGGGTTGCGGTGAACAGGCTGGTGAAGGCCTGTTTCCAGTGCCAGTCGGCCGGGAGGTGCAGCACGATGCGGCGGGCGGAGCGGGCGATACGGGCCGGGATCGTGATGAGGTGCCGCCGCAGGGTGGTGGTGCGGGCTTTGGCGTGGAACTGCGACGCGAGACTGCCTGCGGCACGCATCAGGTTGTGGGTCAGCGCGGCCAGGGACAGCCAGGCGCCGTTGGCGGCGAGCTGCCCGGAGGGCAGGTGGGCCGCGGCGGAGTCGTTGAGGTCGGCGAAGACTTGCTCGATCGTCCCGGCGCGGCCGCGGTGCTCGGCCTCGGCGGTGAGCAGCTCGTGCGGGGAGTCGGTGAAGATCGCGTGATAAAGCCAGACCGGGAACAACTCGCCGGTGGCATCGGTGGTGGTGATCCGGGTGCGGCGCACGATCAGCCGGGCGGTGACCGCACGGCCGGGATTCTGGGTGACGTTGGTGAACGCCTCCAGTGTCGTTTCGGCGATCTCGCCCTCATAGATCCACTGCTTGGCGCGGTCGTCGAAGACCGGCCGGTTGAAACGCACGGTCTGCCATGTGTTCTCGTCGATCCCGGCGATCGCGGCCTTCACAGTCGCGGTGTGTTTGGCGGTGACCGAGAAATACGCCCCGGCTTTGCGGATCGCGGCGATGACCGGGCCGGTGAAAAACGCCGAATCACCCCGCACCACGATCGTCCCCGTCGCACCACACGCCCGGGCCGTCTTGATCGCCGAGGTGATCAGTGACGCCGCGCCGCGGGCGGAATTGGCGTTACCACCCCGCATCCGGGTCGCCGCCACCACCGGCGCCGTACCGGGGGTGGAGATCGTGGCCATCAGATAGTTCAGGCCCCGCACCTTCGTATACCCATACGCCGAGCCCTGCTTCCCCGCCCCGTAGACCTCTTTGATCTTCGAGTCGATATCGACGAACACCAGCTCATCGGCCCCCGGCAACAACCCGCACCGCCCGGCCAGGCGTTCCAGCACGATCCGGCCCAGCTTCTCCAGCTGCGCCACATGCCCATAGGTGAACCCACGCAGAAACGTGCCCAGCGTCGACGGCGCCCGGATCCCGTCGAACAACCGCGACATGCCACCGTGGCGGATCACACCCAGATCCTCGAACGAGTCCGCACCACAGGCCATCCCCGCCACGATCGAGGACACCTTCACACCCGGATTCGCCCCCGCCGACCCCACATCCGGCGACAATTTCACCGTCTGCTCAGCCAGATCAGCCACCCCGACCTGCTCGGCCAGCCGCAACACCGGCACCAATCCCGCACACGACACGAGATTCGGATCATCGAACCTCACCGACACCGCGCCGACACTATGCGATGCTTGCATCCAGCAGATGCCCTCTCATCCAGGAACCGATTGTCTCTCTTGCAAGAACAATCATCCCAGGCCAGAGGGCATCTGCCCCACCACGACACGACCCCCGCCTGCACAAACTTTCACCACAACACCGGTGGATCCGGGCCTATTGAGACAAACGGTCCGTTCGCCTCATTCCCCTCGGTGCCCACCGACACCGAGGGGAATGAGGCGAACGGACCGTTCACCTCGTCTATCGAGGCAAACAGGCCGTTCACTGCCCACCGCGCAACCGAGTTCACTAACAGCCGCTAGCGATCCAACGAGCTCACGAGCCTGAACAGCGGACACGGCTCGCTACCAGGTCGGACGCAGCGGGTAGTGGGCGTCGGTGCCGTCCAGGCGGACGCCGAGGACCTGGTGCAGTTGGACCATGTTGCGCTCGAAACCCAGCTGGCAGGCCGCCATGTAGAGCCGCCACACGCGCGCCCGGTCGAAGCCGACCTCGGCGACTGCCTCGTCCCAGTGCTCCTCCAGGTTCCGGCACCAACCGGCCAGCGTCAGCGCGTAGTGCTCCCGCAGGTTCTCGTCGTGCCGCACCTCGAAGCCGTTGTCGTTCATCGCCGACACGAGCGTGCCCACCGGCTCCAGCTCGCCGTCCGGGAAGACGTAACGGGCGATGAACTTGCCCGGCCGCGACCCGTGGCTGCCGTCCGGCCGGGTGATGCAGTGGTTGAGCAGCCGCCCACCGGGGCGCAGCTTGCCCGCCAGGAACGAGAAGTAGCCCGGCAGCTGCGCCAGGCCGATGTGCTCGGTGAGCCCGATCGAGCTGACCGCATCGAAGCCGGTCTCGGTGACGTCGCGGTAGTCCAGGTGGCGGATCTCGGCGAGGTCGGCCAGCCCGCGTTCGGCGATGGTCTTCTGCGCCCACTGCGCCTGCTGCCGGGACAACGTCACACCGAGCGCGCGCACCCCGTAGTGCTCGGCCGCATGCATCACCATGCCGCCCCAGCCGCAGCCGACGTCCAGCAACCGCATGCCTTCCTGCAGGCCGAGCTTGCGCGCCACCAGATCGTGCTTGGTGAACTGCGCCTCCTCCAAAGTGGACGTCGCCTCGGGGTACACCGCGCAGGTGTAGGCCATCGACGGGCCCAGCACCCACTCGTAGAACCGGTTGGACACGTCGTAGTGGTACGAGACCGACTTGCTGTCGCGGCGCTTCGAGTGCCGCCAGCCGCGCGAGCGGTGCTCCACCGCCGGCGGTCGCACCGGCCACCACAACCGGTACCCGGCCAGCTTCACCGCCAGTTCGCGCCGCAGGCTCGGCGAGACGTCGTTGAGCGCCACGCTGGGGAACGCGGTCAGCGCGGTGTACATGTCGCCGTGCACCTCGATCGCCCCGGTGACGTAGGCGCGCGCCAGGCCAAGCTCGCCCGGCGCGGCGGCGAGATGCGAAAGTGCGAGCGGCGAACGGATTTCCACGCACACATCCGCCGCGGCACGCCCGGCGCGACTGCCGTCGAACGCGCGGACCTCCACCGAGACGTCGCTTCCGAGGATGCGCGTGAACGCCTCTGCCCAGCCCATCAGCGGATCTCCTTCCTGCCGCTCAGTTCGAGGGCCGCGTGGGATTTGCTTTTATGCCCGAAGGGCATTCGAGCGACGTGCCCGGCCTGCCAAAAACGACGTGACCACGACTCAAGCTGCGTAGAAATCATCTTTCCCCCACGCATTTCTCGTACAGCCCGGGAAGCCGGCCCTTCGGGTCGTACCTCTCCTTCAACTGCTGGTAGGCGGGGCGGTTGTAGAGCTGCCAGAACTCCGCTTCCTCGAAATAGGAGTTGGAGTACAGCGACTTGTGCCCGCCGAGTTCGGTCACCGCGCGCTCGATGGCCCGGTTGTGCCGCCCCGGCGCCTCGCCCGGCTTCAGCGGCACCGTGGCCCAGAAACCGACGTTGACGTACAGCGTGTCCGGGTCCATCGGGTACAGCGGCCAGCCCTCGCGGTCGCGCAGTTGCACCGGGCACAGCCAGACCGGGGAGATCCCGATGTCGCGGTGGAAGAACTCCAGGAACTCCGGCAGCCGGTCCACCGGGATCTCCACGTCCTGGATCACCGGCTCATTGAGGCCCTTGCCGCGCAGCACCGCGATCCGGTCGGTGACCGAGTGACGGCGGTCCCAGGCCACGATCCGGCGGTAGACGTCGGAGCGGCGGTACTGCTGCGGCCAGAAGCGGCGGACCAGCGGGTGCTGCGCGCCGAGCGCGCGGGAGCACCAGAACCAGTCGGTGTCCCAGCGCCACAGGTAGTCGTGGATGCCCAGGTAGTCGACCTGCCGCTGCTGGATGGACCGGTAGTAGACCTGCTGCCCGGTGTAGTCGCTGGTGAACGGCGCCTTGTCCACATAGGACACCAGCGTCAGATACTGCTCGCGCGGGCTGAACACGGTGCCGTCGAGGAAGTCGACCGGCTCCCCGTCGAAGCTGCGGTCGCGGCAGATCTCGGCGATCGCCGTGGCGCATTCCCGCGCCGAGCCGAAGCGCACGTGCCGCAACCGGACGTACGGCTTGACCTGCTCCAGCTCGATCTCCAGCCGCAGCGCATAGCCCAGCGTGCCGTAGGAGTTCGGAAACCCCCGGAAGAGGTCGGCGTGCTCGTTGTCCGGCCGGGCCCGGACCACCTCACCGGCTCCGGTGAGGATCTCCATCTCCCGCACGGATTCATGCGGGAGACCGCTGCGGAAAGAGGTGGATTCGATGCCCAGCCCGGCGACCGCACCGCCGAGCGTGATCGTCTTGAGCTGGGGCACCACCAGCGGGATGTGCCCGGACGGCAGCAGCGCGTCGACGATGCTCTCGTAGGTCGCCATGCCCTGCACCTGCGCGGTGCGGCCGGCGGAATCCACCTCCAGCACCCGGTTGAACCGCCCGACGTCCAGTCCCGGCCCCTGCGACGGCGCGCGGAAGCGAAAGAGGTTCGAGGTCGGTTTGGCAAGGCGCACTGGCGCGCCGGCCGGCAACCGGCCGTACTGCGCCACCAGAGCGGATACTTCGTCGGAATGGCTTTCTGCCACGACTGTTCCCCGATCGGCCATGCCTCGACTCTATTGCTGGTCCAGCCCCCAGGCATCCCGTTTTACGTGGACCGAACATGGCCGCAATGCGGATGAAAGGGGTAAAGCAACCAGGTGGGACCGTCGGCGACGGTCGTCGAAGATCGCAAAACGCCAGGTGATCGACGTAGAACCGATGCGCTATCAAAGATTCTTGCTTGTTGCATGCAAATGCAGCGGGATTTCGGTCACATCGGCACCGGGCCGGTGCCGCACGCCGACCGTGAGCCTTCTGGGCGGCAACAGCAACCCGAAAGACTCACGGCCGGCGATGCGACTTCACCACGAACGGCGCAGCGCCCAGGCGCGCAGGCCGCGGAAGCCCTGCACCTTGGTCGGCCCCACCGAGATCAGCGGGTACTCCGGGTGCCCCCGCAAGGCGGCCGCCAGCTCCCGGTCCACCAGCACCGAGGCCGGGCGCGCCACCGACGCGAAGGTCTCGATCTTCGTCGCACCCCCCGGGGCCGCCCACCGGGCGTTTGTCCGCTCGACCAAACGAGGCTCGAAACTCTCATCTGACCCCACAACCAAGTGACGCGTCGGCGGCGCGTAGGTTTCGCCGCGACGTGCAAACCCTTCGGTGATGCAGGACACGGACGACGTTGCGCGGAACGTCCACCGGGCCGGATCACGCGATGTACGTACCCTTTCGCGCAGGACGAACGCATTCGGGAGAATCCGTGACCACACCAAGCCTGACCCCAGGGCGGGGGATATTCCGCCGCAAGCCGATCGACTCGATCGTCGAGGACGACGGCGAGTCCGGGCTCAAGCGCTCGCTGGGCCTGTGGCAGCTCACCGCGATCGGCGTCGGCGGCATCATCGGCGCCGGGATCTTCTCCCTGGCCGGCGCCGTCGCCAACGAAAAGGCCGGACCCGCGGTGTTGATCTCCTTCCTGATCGCGGGTATCGCCAGCGCGGCCGCGGCGTTCTCCTACGCGGAGTTCGCGGGCATGATCCCCAAGGCTGGTTCGGCCTACACCTACGGATACGCGGTGCTCGGCGAGGTCGTCGGCTGGCTGATCGGCTGGGACCTGTTACTGGAGTACACCGCGATCGTCGCGGTGGTCGCCATCGGCATCTCGGGTTACTTCAACGAGCTGCTCGGCTTCCTGCACATCGATCTGCCGCTGTGGATGATGGGCGCGCCGGGCACCGAGGACGGCGCCGCCCCGGCGGGTAGCTACAAGATCAACCTGTTCGCGGCGCTGCTGTGCCTGCTGATCGCCTTCATCCTCAACCAGGGCATGAAGAGCGCGGCGCGCTTCGAAACGCTGCTGGTGTACCTGAAGGTCGCCGTGGTGCTGGTCGTGATCGTCGTCGGCGCGTTCCACATCAACACCGGCAACTACAACCCGTTCTTCCCCTTCGGCATCAGCGGCGCGTTCGCCGGTGCGGCAACGGTGTTCTTCGCGGTGTTCGGCTACGACGCGATGAGCACGGCGGCGGAGGAGTCCAAGGACGCCCAGCGGCACATGCCGAAAGCGATCATGTACTCGCTGGCCATCTCGATGGTGCTCTACGTGCTGGCCTGCCTGGTGCTGACCGGCATGATCCCGTACCAGCAGATCAGCGCCGAGAGCGCGTTCGCCACCGCCTTCGCCGACGTCGGTCTGCCGGTGCTGGGCGCGATCATCGCCGTCGGCGCCATCCTGGGCATCCTCACCGTGCTGTTCACCTTCATGCTCGGTGTGACCCGGGTGGGCTTCGCGATGAGCCGGGACGGCCTGCTGCCGAAGTGGTTCTCCAAGACCCACCCGGTGCGCAAGGTGCCGAGCCGCTTCACCTGGCTAATCGGTATCGCCTCGGCGCTGATCGCGGGTCTGCTGCCGATCGGCGAGGCCGCGGAGTTGACCAACATCGGTATCCTGCTGGCGTTCGTGATCGTGTGCGCCGCGGTCATCGTCCTCCGCTACAAGCGGCCGGAGCTGCCACGCGGGTTCAAGTGCCCCGGCATGCCGGTCGTGCCGATCATCGGCATCGTGTTCTCGATCTGGCTGGTCACCTTCCTCGACCCGGTGACGTGGCTGCGGTTCGCCGTCTGGTTCGCCATCGGGCTGGTGATCTACTTCGCCTACGGCTACCGGAAGTCGAAGCTCAACGAGCTCTCGTCCACCGACCCCCAGAAGTAAGCCGTTGACCCCGGTCGGAGGACCGGGAACTCGGAACTCGGAACGCCGGACGTCGTCTCCCCATACGACGTCCGGCGTCCCGGCGTTCCGGCGTTCGAGTGCGATTTCAATGGAAATCGAAGGTCCAATTTCCATTGAAAATGCTGGAAATGGAATTTGGTGTCCGCGAAGCGGAAGAACGTCGCGATCGATCAAGGGTGTTCGCTGCGTCTCAGCGTGCGCTGGATCACAGCGTCGCACGGCTTCGGCGTCCTAGGGTTTTTCCCAGCGTCGCCGGAAGTTTTACGGGGGCGTCTGAGTTCCTACCGGGCCTCAATGCCGAGGGGTGCCTGTGACGCGTGTTCGCGAACTGAGCCCGTATGTCGAGTTGCACCGCGCGCAGTGGCGGGAACTACGCGACTCCCTTCCCCTGCCGCTGACCGAGGACGAGCTCGTCGCCCTGCGCGGGCTCGGCGAGCCGGTCGACCTCGCCGAGGTCGCCGACGTCTACCTGCCGCTGTCGCGGCTGATCAGCCTCCAGGTGGCCGCCCGCCAGCGGCTGCACGAGACCACCACGACGTTCCTGGGCGAGGAGACCCGTGGCACGAAGGTGCCGTTCGTGATCGGCATCGCGGGCAGCGTCGCAGTCGGCAAGTCGACCACCGCGCGGATCCTGCGCACGCTGCTGGCCCGCTGGCCCGACCACCCGCGGGTCGACCTGGTCACCACCGACGGCTTCCTGTACCCGAAGGCCGAGCTGGTGCGCCGCGGCCTGATGCACCGCAAGGGCTTCCCCGAGAGCTACGACCGGCGGGCGCTGCTGCGCTTCGTCACCGAGGTGAAGTCCGGGGCGCCGGAGGTGGCCGCGCCGGTCTACTCGCACGTCGCCTACGACATCCTGCCCGGCGAGCAGCACGTGGTCCGCAAGCCGGACATCTTGATCATCGAGGGGCTTAACGTGCTGCAGCCCGCGCCGAGCCTGGCCGTGTCGGACCTGTTCGACTTCTCGATCTACGTCGACGCGCACACCGACCACATCGCCCGCTGGTACACCGACCGCTTCCTGGCGCTGCGCAGCACGGCGTTCGCGAACCCGAACTCGCACTTCCACCACTTCGCCGAGCTCTCCGACTCCGAGGCCCGCGCCGAGGCCGAGCACCTGTGGCGCACGATCAACGAACCGAACCTGGTGGAAAACATCCTCCCGACCCGCCCCCGCGCAACCCTGGTGCTGCGCAAGGACATCGACCACTCGATCAACCGGGTCCGCCTCCGCAAGCTCTGACGCCGCCAGACAGCAGCTCGGAGCCTAGCTGCGGTGACAGACCTCGAATTGAGTCACCATTGACATATGATGGTGACATGGCCGCTGCACGAGTGACCGTGTCCGACCTCATCCACCGGAGTGGCGAGGTGTTCGATCGGCTGCAGCACGAGCGGCGCCTGATCATCACGCGCAACGGCAAGCTCGTCGGAGTACTCACCGCCCCCAATCCTGACGAAATGCTCCTCGACGAGTGGGTCGACCGAGGCGAGGTGCCAGAAGACTGGCGACAGCGCCAGCAGCGACTTCGGTCTTGGCTGCGCAATGCTCCGGCGCGCAACGCCCAAGCCGGTGAACCCGTCGGCTCAGCCGCCATCCTCGCGGATCGCGAGGAGACCGACCGGTGATCTATCTGGATTCCTGCGCAGCCATCAAGTTGATCATTCCGGAATCCGAGTCCGATGCACTGATCAGTTGGCTGGAGTCACACGACGAACCGTTGATCTCATCAAGGCTGCTGCGAGTCGAACTGCACCGCGCATTGACCCGACTCGGGGCCGATCGTGCGGTGCGCAACGCTGCCGACGAATTCCTGGATGGTCTCCTGCTCCGACCCGTCGACCCGGTGCTAGCCGCAGCCGCTGCACTGAACGGCACCCACCTGCGAAGCTTGGACTCGATCCACCTGGCCACGGCGTTGGATGCCCGGATCGCACTGACGGCATTCGTCACCTACGACAAGCGACTCGCTGAGGCTGCCTCCGAGGCTGCGCTCCCGGTCGAAGCACCAGCTTGACCCTCATCGGGGACGGGCGAGCACGAATCACGACGACGGCGGTGCCGGCAACTGCTGGCTGCTGCACGCGGACAGCATCGCGGACAACGGCGAGTGGACCGCGTACGACTGGTGGCCCGGCGACGGTGATGATCCGGAGCCCTACGACGACTTCGCCTTGCTGGTGGCGAGTATCCGCAAGAACGCTAGCGAGTAGCTGTCAGCGGCGGGCGGTCCGGCGGGCGAGCAGTAGTTGCAGGTGGGCGCTCAGGCGTTCCGTCGGGTTGGCGAAGTCGATGCCCGTGATCTCACCGGCCCGGCGGACCCGGTAGCGGAGGGTGTTCGGGTGGACGTGCAAGCCGTCGCTGGCCGCGCGGACGTCGCCGAAGGCCTCCAGGTACGCCAGCAGCGAGCGGGCCAGGTCGGTTCCGTGCTCCGCGTCGTGCTCGTGCAGCGCCGCCAGGCGGGAGTCGCGGAACTGCTCGTTGCCCTGCAGCACCGTCAGGATCTCGCTGATCACCACCTGCGCCCGCACATCCGAGATGGTGGCGATCTCCGCGTGCAGGTCGTGGGTCATCGCGTCAAGGATCCGGTCCGCCTCGGTGCGCGACTCCGCCACCTCGTCCAGCGTCCGGACCGCCGATCCAACGCCCACCTGCACCCGAGCCCGCAGGTGCTGCTTGGCGGTAGCCACGATCTCCCTGGTCAGGCTCAACGCCGACGCCACCGCCGAGCGTTCCGGCAGGTCCGGCAGCAGCACGTACACCCGTGAACCGATCGTGGTGACCAGCGCGCTGCGCCGGTAGGCCGAGGCGTGCACCGAGATCAGGCTGGTCATCTCGGACCGCTGCAGCTCCAGTTCGGAGCGGTCCGCGCTGGCGTCCGACGGGCGCAGCGTGAACACCACGACCACCGCCGGCTTCGCCGGATCCGCACCGATGTTGTCGGCCACCGACTGGGCGTCGATGAGGCCGTCCAGCAAACCGGTCAGCAGGTTCTCCCGGAACCGCGGCCCGGCCGTGGCCTCGGTGCGCTGCCGGATCAGCTGCAGCGCCGCCACGCGCGCCGCGCCCAGCAGCGCCCGCTCGGAATGCTCGGACAGCGGCCGCTTGCCCTCCTGCACCCAGATCGTGCCCAGCGGTTGGGCGCCCGCATGGATGCCGACCGCCATCCGGCGGCGGATGCCCAGGTCCGGCCGCTCGTCGATGCGCACGACGTCCTCACCGGCGCGCAACCGCTGGTAGACGCCCCATTCCCGGAGCATCGCCAGGTACGGCTCCGGCCCCTGCCGCCCCAGGATCGACAGGCGGCGCAGCTCGTCGACCTCGTCGTCGGAGCGCGAATACGCCAGCACGCGGCTCGCGGTGTCCTCGATCGCGACGATGCCGTCGGTCATTGCCGCCACCGTTTGGGCCAGCGAGAACAGGTCGCCCAGCGCCTCGCCCAGGTCCGCGTCGGTGGTCAGCCGGGCGTTGTCGACGGCCGAACGCGCGAAGGACTCCAGCCGCTCCCAGCGGACCTCGGGCCGCACGCCGAGCAGCGCGATCCGGCAGTCGATCGCGGTGTCGCGCAAGGCCCGCGCGTCGGTTTCGGAGTCGACCTTCACCGCCACGGCGGCCGCCCCGTCGCGGGCCGCGGCGCGCACCAGCCGGGCGGCTGCCCTGCCCCGCGCGCCGATGACCAGCACGAAATCGCCGCTGCGACCGCTGCCGGACTCCTCCTCCGGGTCGACAATTACGACGTCGCGCACCTCGACGTCGAAGCCGCGCGGCGCCGCGAGCACGTCGACCAGCGGTTCCCCCACTGCGATCAGGAGTTGGCGCAATGGCACGCCCACCACGGCAACGCCCACGGCGTCAACTTCGACCTCGTGCAACCCAAGGACCCCACTTGTCCAACCGAACAATCCAGCAATGTCAACGATAGCCGAACGGACAAGCCCGGGGCGCTAACGAAACCTTAACCTCCCAAGTGACAGGACCCTTTCCCGACAGCGACTTCCCGCAAGGAGGCGAAATTGGCCATGGACGCCATCACTTCGGTACCGGTGCCTTACAACGAGCCGGTCAAGGGCTATGCGCCCGGCTCGCCGGAGCGGGAGTCGCTGCAGAAGCGGGTCGCGGAGCTGGAGTCCGAGCGCATCGACCTGACCCAGACCATCGGTGGCGTGCAGCGGCTCGGCGGCGGCGAGCGCTTCGACGTCGTTCAGCCGCATGACCACCAGCACGTGCTGGGCACCGCCGCGCAGGCCACCACCCAGGATGTCGCCGACGCCGTGCAGGCCGCCAAGGACGCCGCCCCCGCCTGGGCCGCGACGTCGTTCGACGAGCGCGCCGCGGTGCTGCTGCGCGCCGCGGACCTGTTGGCGGGGCCGTGGCGGGACACCATCAACGCCGCCACCATCCTGGGCCAGTCCAAGTCGGCGCAACAGGCCGAGATCGACGCCGCGTGCGAGTTCATCGACTTCCTGCGGTTCAACGTCCACTACGCCCGGCGGATCATCGCCGAACAGCCGCGGTCGGTGCCCGGCGAGTGGAACCGCATGGACTACCGCCCCCTGGACGGGTTCGTCACCGCGATCACGCCGTTCAACTTCACCGCCATCGCCGGCAACCTGCCCACCGCCCCGGCGCTGATGGGCAACACCGTGGTGTGGAAGCCGACGCCCTCGCAGCAGTTCGCCGCGCACTTCACCATGCGCCTGTTCGAGGCCGCCGGCCTGCCGCCCGGGGTGATCAACCTGGTCACCGGCGACGGCCAGGCCGTCAGCGAGGTCGCGCTGACCGACCCCGGCTTCGCCGGCCTGCACTTCACCGGCTCCACCGCCACCTTCAAGAAGCTGTGGCGGATCATCGGCGACAACCTCGACGCCTACCGCTCCTATCCGCGCATCGTCGGCGAGACCGGCGGCAAGGACTTCATCGTCGTCCACCCCTCGGCCAACCCCGCCCCGCTGGCGGCGGCGTTCGCCCGGGGCGCGTTCGAGTACCAGGGCCAGAAGTGCTCCGCAGCCTCCCGCGCCTACGTGCCGCGCTCCATCTGGGAGGGCGGGCTGCGCGACGAGCTGGCGGAGCTGACCCGCACCATCCGCTACGGCGACGTCACCGACTTCTCCCACTTCGGCGGCGCCGTCATCGACCACCGCGCCTTCGCCAAGCACAAGGCAGCGCTGGACCGAGCGGCCAAGACCGACTCCATCGAGGTACTCGTCGGCGGCGGCTACGACGACTCCACCGGCTACTTCGTCGAGCCCACCGTGCTGGTCTGCGACGACCCCAGCGACGAGGTGTTCAACACCGAGTACTTCGGGCCGATCATCGCCGTGCACGTCTACGACGACGCCAAGTACTCCGGCATCCTCGACGTCGTCGACGCCTCCAGCCCCTACGCGCTCACCGGTGCGGTGTTCGCCACCGACCGCAGCGCCATCGAGCTGGCGCACCAGAAGCTGCGCGGCGCGGCCGGCAACTTCTACGTCAACGACAAGCCCACCGGATCCATCGTGTCCCGCCAGCCCTTCGGCGGCAGCCGCGGCTCCGGCACCAACGACAAGGCCGGTTCGCTGCTGAACATCCAGCGCTGGACCAGCCCCCGGGCCATCAAGGAAACCTGGGACGCCCCCACCCACATCGGCTACCCGCACATGGGCTGAGGGCTGGCCGGAACACGATTCACTCCGAACCCTTCGCCGGTGCGCCTCCGGCGAACCGCGGCACGCAATTTCGACTGCAACCAACGCGGAAGGCAGGAGATTCCCGAACCCCGAGCACAGCTGCGAAGAAGGAGACCCACGATGCTGCGCAGCACCCTGCTGGCCGCCGCCCGTTCCCAGGGCGTGCGCCGACTCGTGGAGGCCAACCCGCTGACCAAGCCGGTCGTAGCGCGGTTCGTCGCCGGCACCACGCCCGAGGACGCGGTCCGGGCTACCCGGGCCCTGCGTGACCAGAACATGTACGTCACGCTCGACCACCTCGGCGAAGACACCCTCGCTGCGCAGCAGGCCGCCGACACCGTCCGCGCCTACCAGCAGATGCTGCAGGTGCTCTCCGCCGAGAGCCTGGCCGACCGGGCCGAGGTCTCGGTGAAGCTCTCCGCGGTCGGGCAGTTCCTGCCCGCCGACGGCGAGAAGATCGCCCTGGACAACGCGCGGCTGATCTGCGAGGCCGCGGCCGCCGCCGGGACCACGGTGACCCTCGACATGGAGGACCACACCACCACGGACTCGACGCTGGGCATCCTCCGCGACCTGCGAGTCGACTTCCCGTGGGTCGGCGCGGTGCTGCAGGCCTACCTGCATCGCACCGAGCAGGACTGCCGCGACCTGGCGGGCGAGGGCTCCCGGGTGCGGCTGTGCAAGGGCGCGTACTCCGAACCGGCTTCGGTCGCCTATCAGGACAAGGCCGAGGTGGACCGCTCCTACGTCCGCTGCCTGAAGATCCTGATGGAGGGCGACGGTTACCCGATGGTGGCCAGCCACGACCCGCGGATGGTGGCGATCGCCGCCGACCTGGCCGCGCGGTCCGGGCGCAGCGCGGACAGCTACGAGTTCCAGATGCTGTACGGCATCCGGGCCGCGGAGCAGAAGCGGATCGCTTCCGAAGGCAACAAGCTGCGGGTTTACGTGGCCTACGGCGACGAGTGGTACGGCTACTTCATGCGCCGCCTCGCCGAGCGCCCGGCCAACCTGGTCTTCTTCCTGCGTTCGCTGCTCTCCCAGAACTGACCCGGCGCCCCGGAAGGCCCGGCCCGAAGCGCTTTCGGGCCGGGCATCTTCATGCGCCGCAGATCACGTCGCACGCCCGGTTAACGCCGCAATCTGGATTTTGAAAGCATATTCGCGATCACCGGGCTGGCTCAGGCGCGCTGCTTGCGGCGGTGGTGGAGGTTCGCGAGCGCCGTGATCGCGAAGGCGCAGGCCACGACCACCGCCAGCGCCAGCGCCATGCCGAGTTTGTTGGTCGCGATAAACGGTGGCACGAACGCCGGGAGGTAGGCCGTTGCCTCCGAGCCGGTCCAGCCGACCAGGGCAGGCGTGCTGGCTTGCGGGGTAGGACGTTCGGCCGCGGCCGGACCCGCGCGCAGCTCATCGACTCGCAATGGATCACCGACCCCTGTTTGCGGCAGTGCGACGTCTCCCCACCCCGTGGCGGCCCGCGTACAAGTACGAGCTCGGTGTCAGCCCCGACGCGCTCGACGGCGTGCACCTGTGGATCTCGGGCACTGGCTGTTGCCCGGCATTCAAAATGAACATGACGGAGACGCTGTAGATGAGCACGAACAGGGCACCGTTCGTGCTCACGGTGACGCCGTCATGCTCATCCTGTCGGCCCTCGCCCTCCGTGCCGGTGACCAACTGCGGACACACTGATTCCACGACATGTCCGTGTTGATCATGGTGGAGCGAGCAGGCGACCAGCGGTGAAAACCCCGATCAGCGTCCACGCCTGGACAGGTCGGGCGAAACGGCGCCGCCAGGCCAGCACGGCCGCAGCCAACGCGCACAGCGCGTCGCCCAACGCCGTGGCCTGCACCGTGAGGTCCACCAGCAGGTCCTGGTCCAGCTCGAACGTCCGCTGCACACCTTGACGCCGCAGCCATTCCACCTGATCGCCCCGGACGCCACGCAGCCAGTGCCGCACCGTGGAGACCGGGCGGCCCAGCTCACGCGCGATCGAGCGGTAACCCTGCCCACGCGCCTTCGCGACCAGCGCCGCGCCGATGACCTCGGCCGCGTCGGCCCGCCGGGGCAGGCACCAGGCCGGCATGAGCACCTGGGTGGCCCGGCAACCCGAACAGCGTGCCCGGCGCGGTCGCACCAGGCTGTGCGAACCGTCGAGCTGTCGGATCTGTCGGGCCGACGCGGAGGACCACGGTCGTAGCACCGCCGAGCAGTGTGGACAGCTCAGCGCACCGGCGTGCAAGTCGACCTCGGCCTGCTCGACGTCCAGCACGATGATCACGGCGGCGGGCTCCTCGCACAGTGGTCCAGCATGCCTATCACGCTTGTGGCGGTCCAGGGGCCAGTTCGCGTTGCTGATCGTGGTCCTGGATCGTCCATAGTCGACGGACGGCCGGGCGATGTGCTGCCGTCACGATGAACATGAGGGATCAGGAGCGGTCAGCCCTGTGCTGGGCGGGCGCGCGTGGTGTTCATTCTGCCGCCGGGGACGAAGCTCTTGGGCGTGCTCACCGTCAATGCCGCCGACAGGGCTCCACGTCCTCATCCAGAACGCCGGACAACAACTGGCTCGTATCTGCCCACCGTCGGGTGGCTGGACAACTACAACGCTCAGACCTACCCGAACACCGAAGCCACCGGTGTCGAGATGTACGCCGCCGGCGGGGACGTGCACCTCGCCAGCCCCGAACCCGCGATCCGGCCGAACCCTG
This sequence comes from Saccharopolyspora pogona, assembly GCF_014697215.1. GTDB lineage: Bacteria > Actinomycetota > Actinomycetes > Mycobacteriales > Pseudonocardiaceae > Saccharopolyspora > Saccharopolyspora hattusasensis. The sequence continues at coordinate 8,494,901 of NZ_CP031142.1, read as the reverse complement.
CGCCGAGACCGCTCGCCTCAGCCTTCCCAGAGGTCTTCCAGTCACGAGCCACCGCATCGACCAGTTCGTCAAGGAGGCCACGCTCCCGCGAATCTTGCCGACCGATTCTTTCGGCGACGCGCCGTGCGAAGTCCTCTAGTCTAGCTGTTCGCGAGCGCGGGCGAGCAGCTCGATTGCTTCCTTCCGAGCCCGCTCACCAGGATCCGAAAATGGCGCGACAGAAACAACGTTGGAACTCCCAGCAGCGGCATTGGCCTGGTTCTGTGCATTGGCTTGCGCGACGGCCGCGTTACTCTGCTGTGGCCCTCTCCGTTGCGGCTTAGCCCTTTTCCCATTGGGCGATGGCTTTCGGCCGCTCGCCCCTGAGCCCAACGCAGCGTCGATGCGTATTCAGTCAACGAAGTCGAAGCAGCATCCAGCAGATCGCAGACCTTGAGCCACTTCGGTGGTTCTTTCGAGAACAGGTCCATGAACGCGGTGCTTGCCTCGCCTGTCCAGCCGACGATGTCGACACGCTTGAGATCGTCTCCCACCGTGCCGAACTTCTCGCTCTGCTGACCCAGCTTGGTGACTGTGTCCTCAATGGAGCTCGGTTCGCCTGGAATCAAGCATTGTCCGCCCTGCCCGGGTATGCGCGGCCTCAGCCGGGAGATCCCGACACTGTGCGGGTGGTGGCCCGCTCGGACTCCGCCGGCGCAACCCATGCCCTCGCCCAAGCGTGCCGGGATCGTGGGGTATGGTTCTCCTTCGGATTCCCCGTGGACACCCGCATCCAGGCCATTGTCGATCAGATTCCCGAACAGCCGACCACCTGGCGGATGTTGGACCGGATCGACGAAAAGCATCTGCCGGAGGTGCGTGCCGCGCGGGCAGCGGCCCGGGAACGCGCGTGGGCCGCGGGCGCGGGCCCTGACCTGACGGGGCTGCTGCAGATCGACTTCGACGGAGGACTTCACCCGGGACCGGTCGGACTTCAAAGTCGCCACGATCATCGCCAAACGCGTCGCGGAACTGCGCTGCTATGTGCCTTACGTGCTGGAGGGGCACTGGTGCCGGCTGCGGCATCTGGGAGCCCGCCGCGCCGACCAGCTCGTCGCAGCCGGAGCGGCCCGCCAGCGCCTGCGTGACCTGCTGGAATGCGCGTGGCCGGCGGTACTGGCCACCGCTGGTGATCCACTGGAAGCGATCACCTGGCGGGCAGCCCTGGCGGTGTCCACCGACCCCGCCCGGATCGTGGACATGGGCTTCGACGCCTTCGCTACGGCGGTGCGCGACGATCCCCCGCTTCCCGGAAGTTACCGGCCCCGGCCAGCGCTGCGAACACCGTTACCGCCAGCACTGAACCAACCCGGTGACGTGTTGCCCGGCATTCAAAATGAACATGACGGAGACGCTGTAGATGAGCACGAACAGGGCACCGTTCGTGCTCACGGTGACGCCGTCATGCTCATCCTGTCGGCCCTCGCCCTCCGTGCCGGTGACCAACTGCGGACACACTGATTCCACGACATGTCCGTGTTGATCATGGTGGAGCGAGCAGGCGACCAGCGGTGAAAACCCCGATCAGCGTCCACGCCTGGACAGGTCGGGCGAAACGGCGCCGCCAGGCCAGCACGGCCGCAGCCAACGCGCACAGCGCGTCGCCCAACGCCGTGGCCTGCACCGTGAGGTCCACCAGCAGGTCCTGGTCCAGCTCGAACGTCCGCTGCACACCTTGACGCCGCAGCCATTCCACCTGATCGCCCCGGACGCCACGCAGCCAGTGCCGCACCGTGGAGACCGGGCGGCCCAGCTCACGCGCGATCGAGCGGTAACCCTGCCCACGCGCCTTCGCGACCAGCGCCGCGCCGATGACCTCGGCCGCGTCGGCCCGCCGGGGCAGGCACCAGGCCGGCATGAGCACCTGGGTGGCCCGGCAACCCGAACAGCGTGCCCGGCGCGGTCGCACCAGGCTGTGCGAACCGTCGAGCTGTCGGATCTGTCGGGCCGACGCGGAGGACCACGGTCGTAGCACCGCCGAGCAGTGTGGACAGCTCAGCGCACCGGCGTGCAAGTCGACCTCGGCCTGCTCGACGTCCAGCACGATGATCACGGCGGCGGGCTCCTCGCACAGTGGTCCAGCATGCCTATCACGCTTGTGGCGGTCCAGGGGCCAGTTCGCGTTGCTGATCGTGGTCCTGGATCGTCCATAGTCGACGGACGGCCGGGCGATGTGCTGCCGTCACGATGAACATGAGGGATCAGGAGCGGTCAGCCCTGTGCTGGGCGGGCGCGCGTGGTGTTCATTCTGCCGCCGGGGACGAAGCTCTTGGGCGTGCTCACCGTCAATGCCGCCGACAGGGCTCCACGTCCTCATCCAGAACGCCGGACAACAGTGACGAACCCCGCGCGGCTTGCGCGGATCAGGCACCCGACTCAGCATCTCGACCAACCCGCCCACCGCGGCAACACCGACGTCCATGCCGATCTCCAGGCACGCACCGAACCCGCCAGCAATCGGCGAGCACGAATCCTGGACATGCGACACTGACACCGATGGCCTCCTGTTAGGACGATGATCAAGGTGTGGTAACCCGCATCATCGCAGGCAGAAGGCCACCACCCACATCCAGACACACCACGCGTCACCACGCACTCAGGACTTCACACCAAGATCACAAACTTTGACGTTCCCCTGCCTCCCGACCACAGACAACCACGTCTGGCGGTTCACCGAATCGCCCGTCTGGGCCCGAATCGACCACGAGCTCAAAGACCGAATCATCGCGCGCTTTAAAGACCCGGCACGATGCCGCGACCTCCCCCACTCGCGGCGGCATCCAGCCGCGCGGCCGGGCGGAACGGACGTCCCCCGACACACCGCCCGGCCGCACCCCAACGACGAGGACTACCCGTCCTGCGGGTCGGACAGATACTCCAAGACGCGGTGCACGGTTACCGCCCCGCATCCGGTCACTCCGCATCCTCCGGAAACGGCTCACCGAAAAACAGCCCGTCAGTGCCTTCACTCCCAAACCACCCGACGGAATCCCCCCCGTACTCATCAAGGAACGCAGCGAAATCATCGTCCCCGGCAACCGACCTGGCACTGTCGGCACCCGCAGCGTCGTCCCCGGCATCCTGTCCCAGGAACCCGAGCAACTCGGTCGCGACAAACTCCTCATAAGCGTCCCCGCCCAGCATCACCCCAGCATCCGCCGCACCTGGGGGCACCTGCACCCCATCTACATCCGCCACCGCCCGAGCAAGCCACGCATCCAGATCGACCTCAGCCGACCACGCGTCCCGGCCGTCCCGTTCAGCCCCAGCCTGCTCCGATACCCCCTCCGGCCCCACACCCCGCCCGACCACCGGGGCCCCACCCACCCCGGTCTCCGTCACCTCCCGGTCCTTCTTCTTCCGCCCCCGCCCCGCCACCTTCGACCGAAGCGCCGCCAGCTCCGCCTCCTGCTCGTCAGTCAGCGGCCCCTGCTTCTTCGACGCCTCCAACACCGCAACACCGGCGGCAGCCTTTCCCGCCCGGTACCAATCCACGAACCTTTCCTTCTTTTTCTGCCACCTCTGCGCCTTCGGCCGAAGCTCCGCCAGCTCCGCCTCCTGCTCGTCAGTCAGCGGCCCCTGCTTCTTCGACGCCTCCAACACCGCAACCCGATCGGCAGCAGCCTTTCCCGCCCTGCGATACTTCGCGTTATATTCCTTCTGTTTCTGCCACTGCTGTGCCTTCGGCTGGAGCTTCTTCAGCTCCTTCTCCTCATCCGACGTCAGCGGCCCCTGCTTCTTCGACGCCTCCAACTCCGCAACACGGGCGGCAGCAGCCTTTACCACCCTTTGATACTTCGCGTTATATTCCTTCTGTTTCTGCCACTGCTGTGCCTTCGGCTGGAGCTTCTTCAGCTCCTTCTCCTCATCCGACGTCAGCGGCCCCTGCTTCTTCGACGCCTCCAACTCCGCAACACGGGCGGCAGCATCCGTTTTCGCCCGGTACCAATCCGCGTCCCTTTCCTTCTGTTTCTGCCACTGCTGCGCCTTCGGCTGGAGCTCCGCCAGCTCCTTCTCCTCATCCGACGTCAGCGGCCCCTGCTTCTTCAACCCCTCCAACACCACAACCCGATCGGCAGCAGCCTGTCCCGCCCTGCGATACTTCGCCTTAGATTCCTTCTGTTTCTGCCACTGCTGTGCCATCGGCTGGAGCTTCTTCAGCTCCTTCTCCTCATCCGACGTCAGCGGCCCTTGCTTCTTCGACGCCTCCAACTCCGCAACACGGGCGGCAGCATCCGTTTTCGCCCGGTACCGTTCCGCGTCCCTTTCCTTCTTTTTCTGCCACTTCTGTGCCTTCGGCCGAAGCTCCGCCAGCTCCTTCTCCTCATCCGACGTCAGCGGCCCTTGCTTCTTCAACCCCTCCAACTCCGCAACACGGGCGACAGCAGCCGTTTTCGCCCGGTACCGTTCCGCGTTGTATTCCTTCTTTTTCCGTTTCCGCTCCGCACTCGGGTCCTGCTGTGCTGCCTGATCCGTCGGCGTGAGCACCTCACTCCCACCATCACCCGGACTCCCGGAAACAGTCCCAGCAGCAGCAGTGGATGCTTCCACCTTCCGCCGCTTAACCCCCCGCGAACTCTCGCCAGCCTCCCCCCGCGTCCTCTTCGTGCCCTTCGCGCCGGCCACCGGCCCGGCCGCACCACCCCGACGCTTCGGACCCGTCACCACGGCGGGCAGCCCGGATCCCCCGTCCTGGCGCCGCAGCCCGGAACCACTGGGCGGCAACACCACCTCCCCATCCACTTCCGCCCCCGGCACCGGCACCGGAATCACCCACATCCCGGTCGCAGCCAGGACATCCGCGTCCTCGGCTTCCTCCCCCTTCTGCGGATCCAGCAGAACGACCCGCCCTTGCTCATCGCGGTCTTCTGCATGCACCGCAGCGATCACATGCGCGCTACCGTCCGCTCGCTGGTAAATCACCGGCACCGCCACACCCACCGGCCCACTCCGCACATACTGCTCAGCCCCGGCCACACCAGCCACCCGCCGGGCCTTCGCCCCGAACGCCACCTCCAACCGAACCGGATCCCGATCACCAGCCGGCCCCGCCACGAACTGCCGACCGAACTTCAGAGAATTATGAAACGCCACCACCGCCTCCAGGCAGTTCACCCGGAAACGCTCATCACCGCAACGATAATTGGCCTGATTCACCCCCGTCACGAACCGATACCCAGACCCCATCGACTCACCCCCCGCTACCGGATCTGAAACCCCCCACACTCCAGACCCCACCGCATCCGGCCCCACCGCATCCGGCCACACCGCATCCGGCCCCACCGCATCCTCCGGAAACGGCTCACCGAAAAACAGCCCGTCAGTGCCTTCACCCCCAAACCACCCGACGGAATCCCCCCCGTACTCATCAAGGAACGCAGCGAAATCATCGTCCCCGGCAACCGACCTGGCACTGTCGGCACCCGCAGCGTCGTCCCCGGCATCCTGTCCCAGGAACGCGAGCAACTCGGTCGCGACAAACTCCTCATAAGCGTCCCCGCCCAGCATCACCCCAGCATCCGCCGCACCTGGGGGCACCTGCACCCCATCTACATCCGCCACCGCCCGAGCAAGCCACGCATCCAGATCGACCTCAGCCGACCACGCGTCCCGGCCGTCCTGTTCAGCCCCAGCCCACCCCGATACCCCCTCCGGCCCCACACCCCGCCCGACCACCGGGGCCCCACCCACCCCGGTCTCCGTCACCTCCCGGTCCTTCTTCCGCCCCCGCCCTGCCACCTTCGACCGAAGCGCCGCCAGCTCCACCCCCTGCTCGTCAGTCAGCGGCCCCTGCTTCTTCGACGCCTCCAACACCGCAACACGGGCGGCAGCAGCCTTTCTCGCCTGGTACCAGTCCACGAACCTTTCCTTCTCTTTCTGCCACTGCTGCGCCTTCGGCCGAAGCGCCGCCAGCTCCTTCTCCTGCTCGTCAGTCAGCGGCCCCTGCTTCTTCGACGCCTCCAACACCGCAACACGGGCGGCAGCAGCCTTTCCCGCCCGGTACCGATCCGCGACCCTTTCCTTCTTTTTCTGCCGCTGTTTCTGCCACTGCTGCGCCTTCGGCCGAAGCTCCGCCAGCTCCTTCTCCTGCTCGTCAGTCAGCGGCCCCTGCTTCTTCGACTCCTCCAACACCGCAACACGGGCGGCAGCAGCCTTTACCACCCAGTACCAATCCACGAACCTTTCCTTCTTTTTCTGCCACTGCTGCGCCTTCGGCCGAAGCTCCGCCAGCTCCTTCTCCTGCTCGTCGGTCAGCGGCCCCTGCTTCTTCGACGCCTCCAACACCGCAACACGGGCGGCAGCAGCCTTTACCACCCGGCGCCAATCCGCGACCCTTTCCTTCTGTTTCTGCCACTGCTGCGCCTTCGGCCGAAGCGCCGCCAGCTCCTTCTCCTGCTCGTCGGTCAGCGGCCCCTGCTTCTTCGACTCCTCCAACACCGCAACCCGATCGGCAGCAGCCTTTACCACCCTTTGATACTTCGCGTTATATTCCTTCTTTTTCTGCTTCAGCTGCGCCACCTTCGGCTGGAGCTTCTTCAGCTCCTTCTCCTCATCCGACGTCAGCGGCCTCTTCGTCTTCAACCCCTCCAACTCCGCAACACGATCGGCAGCAGCCTTTCCCACCCGGTACCGATCCGCGTTCCTTTCCTTCCTTTCCTTCTTTTTCTGCTTCAGCTGCGCCACCTTCGGCTGGAGCTTCTTCAGCTCCTTCTCCTCATCCGACGTCAGCGGCCTCTTCGTCTTCAACCCCTCCAACTCCGCAACACGGGCGACAGCAGCCGTTTTCGCCCGGTACTGCTTCGCGTCGTATTCCTTCTTTTTCCGTTTCCGCTCCGCACTCGGGTCCTGCTGTGCTGCCTGATCCGTCGGCGTGAGCACCCCACTCCCACCATCACCCGGACTCCCGGAAACAGCCCCAGCAGCAGCAGTGGATGCTTCCACCTTCCGCCGCTTAACCCCCCGCGAACTCTCGCCAGCCTCCCCCCGCGTCCTCTTCGTGCCCTTCGCGCCGGCCACCGGCCCGGCCGCACCACCCCGACGCTTCGGACCCGTCACCACGGCGGGCAGCCCGGATCCCCCGTCCTGGCGCCGCAGCCCGGAACCACTGGGCGGCAACACCACCTCCCCATCCACTTCCGCCCCCGGCACCGGCACCGGAATCACCCACATCCCGGTCGCAGCCAGGACATCCGCGTCCTCGGCTTCCTCCCCCTTCTGCGGATCCAGCAGAACGACCCGCCCTTGCTCATCGCGGTCTTCTGCATGCACCGCAGCGATCACATGCGCGCTACCGTCCGCTCGCTGGTAAATCACCGGCACAGCCACACCCACCGGCCCACTCCGCACATACTGCTCAGCCCCGGCCACACCAGCCACCCGCCGGGCCGTCGCCCCGAACGCCACCTCCAACCGAACCGGATCCCGATCACCAGCCGGCCCCGCCACGAACTGCCGACCGAACTTCAGAGAATTATGAAACGCCACCACCGCCTCCAGGCAGTTCACCCGGAAACGCTCATCACCGCAACGATAATTGGCCTGATTCACCCCCGTCACGAACCGATACCCAGACCCCATCGACTCACCCCCCGCTACCGGATCTGAAACCCCCCACACTCCAGACCCCACCGCATCCGACCACTCCGCATCCTCCGGAAACGGCTCACCGAAAAACAGCCCGTCAGTGCCCTCACGCCCAAACCACCCGACGGAATCCCCCCCGTACTCATCAAGGAACGCAGCGAAATCATCGTCCCCGGCAACCGACCCAGCACTGTCGGCACCCGCAGACTCGTCCCCGGCATCCTGTCCCAGGAACGCGAGCAACTCGGTCTCGACAAACTCCTCATAAGCACCCTCGCTCAGCATCACCCCAGCATCCGCCGCACCTGGGGGCACCTGCGCCCCCTCTACATCCGCCACCGCCCGAGCAAGCCACGCATCCAGATCGACGTCAGCCGACCACGCGTCCCGGTCGTGTTCAGTCCCAGCCTGCTCCGATACCCCCTCCGGCCCCGCACCCCGCCCGACCACCGGGGCCCCACCCACCCCGGTCTCCGTCACCTCCCGGTCCTTCTTCTTCCGCCCCCGCCCCGCCACCTTCGACCGGAGCGCCGCCAGCTCCTTCTCCTGCTCATCAGTCAGCCGCCCCTGCTTCTTCAACGCCTCCAACACCGCAACACGGGCGGCAGCAGCCTTTCCCGCCCAGTACCAATCCACGAACCTTTCCTTCTCTTTCTGCCACTGCTGCGCCTTCGGCCGAAGCGCCGCCAGCTCCGCCTCCTGCTCGTCAGTCAGCGGCCCCTGCTTCTTCGACGCCTCCAACACCGCAACACGGGCGGCAGCAGCCTTTCCCGCCCGGTACCAATCCACGAACCTTTCCTTCTTTTTCTGCCACCTCTGCGCCTTCGGCCGAAGCGCCGCCAGCTCCGCCTCCTGCTCGTCAGTCAACGGCCCCTGCTTCTTCGACGCCTCCAACACCGCAACACGGGCGGCAGCAGCCTTTCCCACCCGGTACCAATCCGCGTCCCTTTCCTTCTGTTTCTGCCACTGCTGCGCCTTCGGCTGGAGCTCCGCCAGCTCCTTCTCCTGCTCGTCAGTCAGCGGCCCCTGCTTCTTCAACGCCTCCAACACCACAACCCGATCGGCAGCAGCCTGTCCCGCCCTGCGATACTTCGCCTTAGATTCCTTCTGTTTCTGCTTCAGCTGTGCCATCGGCCGGAGCTTCTTCAGCTCCTTCTCCTCATCCGACGTCAGCGGCCCTTGCTTCTTCGACGCCTCCAACTCCGCAACACGGGCGGCAGCAGCCGTTTTCGCCCGGTCCTGCTTCGCCCTCTGTTCCTTCTTTTTCTGCCACTTCTGTGCCTTCGGCCGAAGCTCCGCCAGCTCCTTCTCCTCATCCGACGTCAGCGGCCCTTGCTTCTTCAACCCCTCCAACTCCGCAACACGGGCGACAGCAGCCGTTTTCGCCCGGTACTGCTTCGCGTTCTCTTCCTTCTTTTTCCGTTTCCGCTCCGCACTCGGGTCCTGCTGTGCTGCCTGATCCGTCGGCGTGAGCACCTCACTCCCACCATCACCCGGACTCCCGGAAACAGTCCCAGCAGCAGCAGTGGATGCTTCCACCTTCCGCCTCTTAACCCCCCGCGAACTCTCGCCGGCCTCCCCCCGCGTCCTTCCCGCACTCGCGCCGGCTTCCCCCGTCACCGGCCCAACGCGAGCCCGACGCTTTGGACCCGTCACCACGGCGGGCAGCCCGGATCCCCCGTCCCGGCGCCGCAGCCCGGAACCACTGGGCGGCAACACCACCTCCCCATCCACTTCCGCCCCCGGCACCGGCAACACCACCTCCCCCTCCACTTCCGCCCCCGGCACCGGCACCGGCACCGGCACCGGAATCACCCACATCCCGGTCGCAGCCAGGACATCCGCGTCCTCGGCTTCCTCCCCCTTCTGCGGATCCAGCAGAACGACCCGCCCTTGCTCATCGCGGTCTTCTCGATGCACCGCAGCGATCACATGCGCACTACCGTCCGCTCGCTGGTAAATCACCGGCACCGCCACACCCACCGGCCCACTCCGCACATACTGCTCAGCCCCGGCCACACCAGCCACCCGCCGGGCCGTCGCCCCGAACGCCACCTCCAACCGAGCCGGATCCCGATCACCAGCCGGCCCCGCCACGAACTGCCGACCGAACTTCAGAGAATTATGAAACGCCACCACCGCCTCCAGGCAGTTCACCCGGAAACGCTCATCACCGCAACGATAATTGGCCTGATTCACCCCCGTCACGAACCGATACCCAGACCCCATCGACTCACCCCCCGCTACCGGATCTGAAACCCCCCACACCCCAGACCCCACCGCATCCTGCCCCACCGCATCCTCCGGAAACGGCTCACCGAAAAACAGCCCGTCAGTGCCTTCACCCCCAAACCACCCGACGGAATCCCCCCCGTACTCATCAAGGAACGCAGCGAAATCATCGTCCCCGGCAACCGACCCGGCACCGTCGGCACCCGCAGACTCGTCCCCGGCATCCTGTCCCAGGAACCCGAGCAACTCGGTCGCGACAAACTCCTCATAAGCGTCCCCGCCCAGCATCACCCCAGCATCCGCCGCACCTGGGGGCACCTGCACCCCCTCTACATCCGCCACCGCCCGAGCAAGCCACGCATCCAGATCGACCTCAGCCGACCACGCGTCCCGGCCGTCCTGATCAGCCCCAGTCCACCCCGATACCCCCTCCGGCCCCACACCCCGCCCGACCACCGGGGCCCCACCCACCCCGGTCTCCGTCACCTCCCGGTCCTTCTTCTTCCGCCCCCGCCCCGCCACCTTCGACCGGAGCTCCGCCAGCTCCTTCTCCTGCTCATCAGTCAGCGGCCCCTGCTCCTTCGACGCCTCCAACACCGCAACCCGATCGACAGCAGCCTGTCCCGCCCTGCGATAATTCGCGTCCCTTTCCTTCTTTTTCTGCCACTGTTTCTGCCACTGCTGCGCCTTCGGCTGGAGCTTCTTCAGCTCCTTCTCCTGCTCGTCAGTCAGCGGCCCCTCCTTCTTCGACGCCTCCAACACCGCAACACTGGCGGCAGCAGCCTTTCCCGCCCGGTACCGATCCGCGTTCCTTTCCTTCTGTTTCTGCCACTGCTGCGCCTTCGGCCGAAGCTCCGCCAGCTCCTTCTCCTGCTCGTCAGTCAGCGGCCCCTGCTTCTTCGACGCCTCCAACACCGCAACACTGGCGGCAGCAGCCTTTCCCGCCCGGTACCAATCCGCGAACCTTTCCTTCTTTTTCTGCCACTGCTGCGCCTTCGGCCGAAGCTCCGCCAGCTCCTTCTCCTGCTCGTCAGTCAGCGGCCCCTGCTTCTTCGACGCCTCCAACACCGCAACACTGGCGACAGCAGCCTGTCCCACCCGGTACCGATCCGCCAACCTTTCCTTCTCTTTCTGCCACAGTTTCTGCCACTGCTGCGCCTTCGGCTGGAGCTTCTTCAGCTCCTTCTCCTGCTCGTCAGTCAGCGGCCCCTCCTTCTTCGACGCCTCCAACACCGCAACACTGGCGACAGCAGCCTTTCCCGCCCGGTACCAATCCGCGACCCTTTCCTTCTGTTTCTGCCACTGCTGCGGCTTCGGCCGAAGCTCCGCCAGCTCCTTCTCCTCATCCGACGTCAGCGGCCCCTGCTTCTTCGACGCCTCCAACTCCGCAACCCGATCAGCAGCAGCCGTTTTCGCCCGGTACCGTTCCGCGTTATCTTTCTTCTGTTTCTGCAACTGCTGTGCCTTCGGCCGAAGCTCCGCCAGCTCCTTCTCCTCATCCGACGTCAGCGTCCTCTGCGTCTTCAACCCCTCCAACTCCGCAACACGGGCGACAGCAACCGTTTTCGCCCGGTAATGCTTCGCGTTGTATTCCCTCTGTTTCCGTTTCCGCTCCGCACTCGGGTCCTGCTGTGCTGCCTGATCCGTCGGCGTGAGCACCTCACTCCCACCATCACCCGGACTCCCGGAAACAGCCCCAGCAGCAGTGGATGCTTCCACCTTCCGCCGCTTAACCCCCCGCGAACTCTCGCCAGCCTCCCCCCGCGTCCCCCCCGCACTCGCGCCGGCTTCCCCCGTCACCGGCTCATCGCGAGGCTTACGCTTCGGACCCGTCACCTCGTTCGGCAGCCCGGATCCCCCGTCCCGGCGCCGCAGCCCGGAACCACTGGGCGGCAACACCACCTCCCCATCCACTTCCGCCCTCGGCACCGGCACCCGAATCACCCACATCCCGGTGTCCGGCAGATCCACCACGTCTCGCCCATCCCTGCCTACGGAGGCGATATCATCCGCCCGCCTACCACCGGGCCAGGACAGGCGCCGTCGTGTGCCGTCTCGCCTCGGACGTTTCTCCTGGATCGTCTCCGGCACCGGTATCCCACCGGTATCCCGCATGGTGTCCGTCCCAGACCTGGTCGTTGCCCCGGGCTGTGCGCCCCCGACCACCGACGCCGCCTGGCCAGATGTCTGGGCAGCCGGTGTCTCTTCCCCGGCCACCGTCTTCTGACCGGAGACCGGAACCGCTGTCGAGACCTCCGCCAGGCCGGCCATGCTCTGGCGTCCCCCGGCCGGCACCGGGCCAGCGGGCCCGCCCACCGGCCTGGGCCGAGAACCATCCGGGGCGAACACCGTCCACCGCGGCCCGCGCCCACCCTGCCCCGGCGTGAACGCGACAACCTTCCGCCCCACCTCCCGCGCCAGAGCCGCACCCTGACCCGGCGACACCACCACACCCACACCCGGAACACCCTGCGCGACCAGCACCACAGGACCGCCCGTGGAACCCGTAACAGCGTCCCGCACGAACTCCACCAACCCGCCACCAACCACATCCGCCGGCACCGGCACCCGCACCGCGTCCGCCGGCAGGCCCGCAAGCTGCGCCACCGGGTCCTGCTGCAGAGACGGCACCGCCTGCGACCCATCCACGGGCAACACCGCCGAATCCGGCAGACCCGCTCCAGCATCCTCGCGATGCCAAACCCCACGCCCCGCAACCGAATCCACACCAGAAGACCCACCCTGGCCGGTCCAACCACCCGGCGAGGACTCACGCCCCGGCAACACAGCACCACCGTCGGGATCCGCCACCGCCCCAGACCCGGGTCTGACGGTCTCCGGCAGCGCGGCATCCGAGGACACACCAGAACCATGCGGGATACCCGCCGATGATCTCTCCCCCGCCGAATCCTGCGTCCGCGGCGCAGGCACATCCAGCGACCGGCCCCCCAACACACCAGGACCATCCACACCCGAACTCTCCACACCAGAAACGTCCACACTAGATACTCCGTCCATGCCGGGAACGTCCACACCAGACTTCCCGGCCACGCCATGCACCCCGGGCACGGCCTGATCGCCACCACCGGCAACCGGACTGTACGGCGGAGGCGACGTCACCGACTGGTCCGAACCAGAACCCGGTGTCTCATAAGAATATTCAGGTGGCGGCGTCACCGGCCGGTGCTGCCCGGAACGCGGCATCGCCGGAACACCACCGGTCGCGTCCCCGCCCGTCACACTGCCACCAGCACCGCCCTTACCGCCGCCACCGACACCCTCCTTAACGTCCGTGCCGTCCCTGACGTCCTTAACGTCGCCATCCACAACAGCGGACACCACCAGGTTTTTGCCGGAGGGCACCGCAGCCGAATCCACCGGCCCGACCGGGAAAACCGAGTCCACATCGGACACCTTTGAGGCATCGGAGGAATCGGACGTGTTGTCCTTGTCCGGGGAGCCAGGGGTGTTCCCTGTCTGCGACCCGGACCCTGTCCCCAGCAGCGGGGTCTTCTCCTCATCAAACCCACCACCATCGGTGGTGGTGCCCTCACGCCGGCTGGTGCCCTCGAGGTACGGGCTCGGGCCATCCGGATGCAGCTTGCCCCGCAACACCAAACCCGCCACAGTGCCCATACCACTGAACACCGACTCGGACAAACCCGCCGTCACCGAGAACAGGTTCCAGGTCACCTCCCCGCCCATCGCCGCCTGATACAACACGTCCCCGAACAACTCACCCAACGCATTCTCAAACGCATCCCCCAGCTCATCCGCGAACCGCGCCGCCCACATCGCCAGCACCGACATCTCCGCATAATCATCCAGACTCTTGCTCACCGCATCCGCGAAGCGCGCCATCGCCGACACCGGATACAACTCCGCATGCTCGGCCACCGCTCGCCTCGCCGCCGCCTCCAGAATCGCCTCGTCCACCTCATCGCCCAGCCCCCGCACCAATACCTTCGTCAATGCGTTGCCCACCAGACCACCCAGCGCCGACATCGGCAGCGACACCAACGCCGAAAACGCCCCCATCCCCGCTGCCTGCGCGGTCAGCTTCCCATCCCACTTGTCACCGGAGTTCTCACCCAGCATCTGCAGCTGGGCCTGGACATCCGGCAGCACGTTGAACCCCACACCACCGGCCGCCGCCATCGCCAACCGCATGAACAACTGGCCCCACCACCGCGACAACAACATCCGCATCAACGCAAACCGCGCCGCCAACCACGCCATCGACGCACCCCCCGTCGCACCCGCCATCGCCACCGCCCACGCCATCTCCACCAACAGCAACTCCAAACCATAAATCGTCACCAACTTCAAATACCGCACCTGCCGCGCCAGATCCCGCACGAACACCGCCAACTCCCGCAACACCCCCCCACCCGCAGACAACAACCCATCAAAACCCTCCAACCCCCCCGCAAACCGATCCGCCGCCTTCCCCGAAAACTCCGTCCGCACCTTCCCCACCAACTCCCGCAAAAACCCGTCAATCGCCTCCACCTCCACCGCACCCGACTCCAACGCATCCGCCACCGCGAACAACGCACCCTCATCCGCATCCGTCATATCCTCACCCGTCAACACCTGAAAAAGCCGCCGCACCTCCTCCGGCACCATGATCGACGAAAACATCACCACCACCCAACCCCAACGCCGCCAACACCCAAGGCAGCAACGACGGATGCGGGAATCAGCCTTTCCGCCCCGCTGGGCGCCAGCACAGTGACCCACCGGCGCGGTGACGCACAAAAACCCGATAGCCGGGCGACCTCAGCCGCCCGGCACCGAAACCAAGGATATGTTCGCGAGTGAAAGGGGAACTGCAGCACGTGTTCGTACTCACGAGCCAAAGCGCATGACCCGGAGCTCGAACGGTGCGGTTTCGATGAGCGGCTGAGCACGCCCGTCCATCGGGTCAAAAAGCTGAACACCATCGGTTTCGTTCACGGCCACCAACAGGTGCCCGACACTCTCCCGGCCCCGAGTGTCCTTCCTGCGCAACCACACCAGCGCCTGGGTTCGCGCGGGAAAAGAAGCGATCTCCTCCAAAACCCCAAACCAATGCTCGTGGACGCTAGAGCCGACCACGGGGCCGAGCTCGGCCACCATGGGGCCGAACCACGCAGCCTGGGCGGGTTCCGGCGGTGGCATCAACCCCGGCTTTCCGGCGTTCCAGTCACCCAGCCACGCCCACGGATCACGATTGGGCAGACCGAACGGCTCTACACCAGCCGCTTTCGGGACCACCAGGGCCGCGTCGAGCATCTGGTCACGCCAGTCACCACTGTCCTGGAAACTCCGGGTGGTGCAAGCGAACAACCAGCCACGCTCGGTCTCATCGACCGGATCAGGAGAGACAAGCCCCACCTCCCCGTCATAGCGGTATCCCAGCCACGCCTCCGCCTTCTCCACAGCCCCAGCGAATTCGCCCGCCGCGACTTCCCACGGCAGCAGCCCGCCAACCGAACCACCCTGCCGGCGGCGGAAACGCGCCACCACAAGCTCAGCTACCTCGGCGTCGTTCTGCTCCGCGAACGTCCCCCGCAGACCATCAAGAAAGACCACAGCATCATCCGCGTAATCCGCATACAACAAGTGACCAGCCAGTTCACGCCCACCGAACTGACGACGCAACCACACCACAGCCCGAGTCCCCACACCCCCATCCACAACAGCCCCGGCCGCATCCCCCCACGTCGAGCAGGTCACAACCTCGGCATCCGGGAAATACACCGCCAGCATCCGATCCCACCAACCCGGCGTCTCGCCAGCCGGATCCCACGGCAACGCCGAAGCAGGCCAGCAATTCACCACAGCACCGGTCGCGATCACACAGTTCCGTGCGTTGACCCGCCAGCGCCACGACCCCGGCTCAGACCGCGACAAGTTGAGGACCTCATCCAGCGGACCGGCATTGGACGCAGGAAAGGGCTCCGCCCCATCCAGAGGCACGCAGATCGTCGCCGCCAACATCGGCTCGTCAGACTCCACGTAGCGGCACCCGAAGAACGCAGCCCGCTCCGTCGAGAGGATCGCCTCCTCATCCCTCAACACCACACGCCGCCCATAGGTGCCGTGCAACCAGGCACGTGCCCGCTCCGCGAGCTCGTTCATGCCGCTCCGCCCCTCACCCCGCCAGACCATCTCCAGCGCAGTATGAGCCCACCACACCCAGCCTCCAAGCCCCTTTACCCGAAGGTCAGGCACAACCTGCCCGCCCGGACCACTGGGCTTCCCTCCTACCGTAGAGACATCGCCGACAGCCAGTGATAGCGCCGGAACAACGACATTTTGATCAACAGTTCAGGAAAGGCGCGGTCCGGAACTCCCAGGAAACGGGCACGCCGATCACGCAGCACAGCCCCTCGGTGCAGCCCTCCCGACCCAGGAGATCGTCAAAGTCGGTTTGTGCTGGTAGCGGCTGCGGTGATCGGAATGATTCGGGTTCGGTCAGCGGCGATACGTTCCAGATCAGGCACCCGACTCAGCATCTCGACCAACCCGCCCACCGCGGCAACACCGACGTCCATGCCGATCTCCAGGCACGCACCGAACCCGCCAGCAATCGGCGAGCACGAATCCTGGACATGCGACACTGACACCGATGGCCTCCTGTTAGGACGATGATCAAGGTGTGGTAACCCGCATCATCGCAGGCAGAAGGCCACCACCCACATCCAGACACACCACGCGTCACCACGCACTCAGGACTTCACACCAAGATCACAAACTTTGACGTTCCCCTGCCTCTCCCCCTGGCTTGTCGATCAACCAGCGGGATGCTATCGGCCATGCCACTTCCGCGGGGGTGGTTCCACGACGAACTGGTGGGGATGAAGTGGATGTGGAATCGGGGATGCTTCGCTAGCCATTTCTGGATGATCTCGGTTTTGTGAGTGGCATAGTTGTCGCAAATGACATGGACGTCCAACTCTGCGGGCACCGTCTTGTCGATCTTGGCCAGGAATTTGCGGAATTCCACCGACCGGTGCCTGCGGTGCAGCGAGGAGATAACCTTGCCGGTGGCGATGTCGAACGCGGCAAACAGACTGGTCACGCCGTTGCGCACGTAGTCGTTGGTGCGACGCTCGGGCATGCCGGGCATCATCGGCAGCACCGGTCCAGCGCTTGCACCTGCGATTTCTCATCAGTGCACAACACCACCGCGTTCTCCGGCGGGTTCATATACAGTCCGACAACATTACGGACCTTCTCAATGAACTGTGGATCACTCGATAACTTGAAAGTGTCGGCTAAATGGGGTTTGAGGTTGAACGCTTTCCAGATCCGTCCCACGGTCGATTTGCTCAGCCCGGAACGCTTCGCCATCGATGCACGCGACCAATGCGTCGCGTTGTTCGGTGTCTCTTCCAACGTCGAGACGACCACCTTCTCCACCTGTTCGTCGGTGATCTTCCGCGGCGCGCCTGGGCGATCCTCGTCGGCCAAACCCCTCCAACAGTCGCTGAACAAACCGCGACCGCCACTTGCCCACCGTCGGCCTCGACACCCGCAACTTCTCCGCAACCTCCACATTGGACAAACCATCGGCGCATGCCAGCACAATCCGACACCGCAACGCCAAAGCCTGCGAACTCTTCGCCCGCCGAGCCCAACGCTGCAACGTCGAACGCTCATCGTCGGTCAGCACCAACTCAGCCTTCAGCCGCCCAGTCCTCGCCGTTCCCGTAGTATAGCCTATTTTGACCATGAATTTCCGGCGCAGGACAGTAGGTTCGGGTCATGTCTGGTCAACCGCGCCTTGTGAGCAGCTCGGAGCTAGCGCGCGAACTTGGCGTCACTCGCCAAACCGTCGCACGCTGGGTTCGGGGCGGCGTGATCACTCCCGCAACCGTCACAGCGGGCGGTCAGGCACGGTTCGACGTGGAGAAGGCGAAAAGCGAGCTCCGCGAGCACAGACGCGCGACGGTGCCAACGACTGAGCGTACGCACACCTCATAAGCGGCCGGTTCGATCGCTCACCCGCCCAGTGAAGCGCCCGCCCGGTATTCCTAGCATTGGGCGGGCGCTTTCCTTTCTTGGGAGCCGGTTTAGCTTTCCAATTCTGGGCGATCGACACGTGTCGATGTGACCCGAAGGGTTCCCGGCAGCCTCACCGAGATATAGCGATGGACGCCGAACCCACCATCCCGCAGCGGGTAGTCACGGCCACCAGCGACCTCCATCACGCTCGCGATCGCCGCCTCGACCTCGTCGGCCTCGGCGGTGCTGACGGGACCGATCCGGATTCGGGCGAGATCACCGGCGCCAGCCTGTGACCTGCGATGAACGCTGGGATGCTGCCGACCATGATCCCGCGGACGCTGGTCCGCCGCCACGGACTGCCTTCGGCCACTGTGGACGATCCGCTGCCGATGGCGGGCCGGTACTTCAGGCCCCAGCAGCAGGCGAGCCCGGACAGGGTGAGACGGAACCGCAGGAACCGGGGTGCGCCGCCTGCGGGCCCGGCTGCGGTCCCTGGATTCCGCCCAGTTCCGCTGGGAGGCCGAGATCGGCGACCATTCGGTGGGCGCGGTGCTCGTGACCAGTCGGTCAAGAACGCTTGCGGTTGAGGAACTCCGTCATGAACCGCTGCGGTTCACCGGTGTCGAAGGCCGCGCCGAACTCGGTGGCGCTGTTCGCGACGGCCTGGTCGATCGGCAGATCTTCCCAGGACCGGAGGAGTTTATTCTGCTGCCGGACCGCGGCCGGGCCGAACTCGACGAACTTCCGCGCCATGCGATCCACCGCGGCGTCCAGCCCGGCCGGTTCGCAGACCTCGTGCACCAGCCCCCAGGACAGCGCGGTGGCGGCGTCGACGTGGTCGCCCGTGAGGGTCAGCCAGGCGGCGCGGCCGGTGCCGATCAGCCGGGGCAGCAGCACCGCGTGGATCACCGACGGGATGTCGACCGCGACCTCGGGCATCCCGAACCGCGCATCGCTACTGCTGATCCGCAGGTCGCAGGCGGCAGCCATCTCGAGGCCGCCGCCGAGGCACCAACCGGGGACCCGGGCGATCACCGGGGCGGGGAAGTTCCGCACTGCCTCGCACATCCCCCGCAGGCCGTCGATGAACGTCTCGGCGCCGCGACGGTCCAGTGTGGACATCTCGTTGATGTCGGCACCGCCGATGAAGGCGCGATCGCCGGTGCCGCGCAGCACCAGCACCCGCACTTCCGGGCGATCGGCCAGCGCATCGATCGCAGCGGTCACGTCCTTGATGACCGGGGTGCCGAAGATGTTGAGCACCTTCGCGTTCCTGATCGCGACCGTGGCGATGCCGTCCGCGTCCAGCTCGGCGACCGCGTGCTCGGTGCTGGTGATCTCCGCCAATACCACTCCCGTTAGCCGGCCTAAAGACTTTGGCGAGACCCTAACCCGGCGAATCGCCCGTGGCCAGCCCTCCTCGGGCACGAGCCGTCAAGTTTCGGGCGCTTTCCGTAGCAATTGCGTCAAGACCCCTGGCCACGGGTTCCCGGCGAGCTTGACTGGGTTGGTAACCGCCTGCGGACGAAGGCAGGGGACTTGGCGATGCGTGGTTTCCGGAGTTGTGGCCCGGCGCGTCGGTCCGTGGCAGGACCAGCGACGTCGTCGGCGGTGGGTTACTTCGTCGTAGCGGTCGGGACGGTGCCCGCCGGCGTGGCTGCTTGGTGGTCGGGCGAGCCGGTGGCCGGGTTGGTCGTGCTCGGCCTCGTCGTCGGCGGGTATGCCGCCGCGATCCGCAATGCCCCGGGCGCACTGGTCACCTCGGTGTTGGGCTGGATGTTCCTGAACGGCTTCGTGGTTCACGCTCGCGGGGATCTCGCGTGGGAAGGCTCCAGCGACGCCGTACGGCTGGGCACGCTCGCGGGTGCCGCGCTCACCGGCATCCTCTGCGGTTGGGTCGCGGTCCGCGCTCGCGAGCGGTCGGCGATCTCGATGTCGATTCCCACCGCTCGTCCCGCACCGCGAGCCGAGTTGGTCGCGCCGTCGAACGGCCACCGACCCGGCGCGGGAAGCAAGCGCGCCCCCGCGCACATCCGGTCGATGTCGGGTAGGCGATGAAGGGGGACGTCGTGGCCGATCTGGCATTCGTGGCGTTGACCATCGTGGTCTTCGTCGTGCTGGCGCTCGTGATTCGGGCGGTCGAGCGGCTGTGACCGCGGAGAACGTCATCGGCCTGGTGTTGGCCGCGGTGTTGTTGGTGTTCCTGGTGACGGCGCTGTTGTTCCCGGAGCGGTTCTAGATGACTGCGGTAGCCGCCGGGTCCCTGTTCGTGGTGGCCTTGGCACTCGCGTTGGCAGTGGTCCACCGACCGCTGGGTGACTACATGTACCGGGTGTACACCAGCGGGCGGCACCTGCGGGTCGAGCGCGGGTTCTACCGGCTGGCCGGTATCGCACCGGATTCCGGGCAGACCTGGGGCTCGTACGCCCGGAGCGTGCTGGCTTTCTCGCTGGTCTCGGTGCTCTTCCTCTATGGCCTGCAGCGCTTGCAGGACCACCTGGTGCTCGGCCTGGGGCACGACGCGGTCCCACCGGAGGTCGCTTGGAACACCGCGATCAGCTTCGTCACGAACACGAACTGGCAGGCGTACTCGGGTGAATCGACGATGGGGCACCTGGTGCAGATGGCCGGCCTCGCCGTGCAGAACTTCGTGTCGGCCTCGGTGGGCATGGCGGTGGCGATCGCAGTGGTGCGCGGGCTCGCGCGCAGCCGGACCGACGAGCTGGGCAATTTCTGGGTGGACCTGGTCCGGGGCAGCGTGCGGATCCTGCTGCCCATCGCCTTCCTTGCCGCGCTGGTCCTGGTCGCGGGCGGAGCGGTCCAGAACCTGCACGGCGGTCAGACCGTCGCCACCCCGGCCGGCGGTGCGCAAACCATCGTCGGCGGCCCGGTGGCCAGCCAGGAGGCGATCAAGGACCTGGGCACCAATGGCGGCGGGTTCTTCAACGCCAATTCCTCGCATCCGTTCGAGAACCCGACCGCGTGGACGAACTGGGTGGAGATCTTCCTGTTGCTGGTCATCGCGTTCTCGTTGCCGCGCACGTTCGGCCGGATGGTCGGCGACCGGCGGCAGGGTTACGCCATCGTCGCCGTCATGGGCGTGCTCGCGGTGCTGAGCGCGGCCGCGGTCCAGCTCGCGGAACTGTCCCACCGGGGCACCGTCCCGACTGCGGTCGGCGCGGCGATGGAGGGCAAGGAAGTTCGCTTCGGCGTACCGGATTCGGGTGTGTTCGCCGCCGCGACGACGTTGACCTCCACCGGCTCGGTGGACTCCTTTCACGACTCCTACACCAGCCTCGGCGGCGGCGTGCTGATGGTGAACATGATGCTGGGCGAGGTCGCGCCCGGCGGCGTCGGTTCGGGGCTTTACGGGATCCTCGTGCTGGCCGTACTGACGGTGTTCCTGGCCGGTCTCATGGTCGGCCGAACACCCGAGTACCTGGGCAAGAAGATCGGCAACCGTGAGATCAAACTCGCCGCAATGTCCTTCTTGGCCACGCCTGCGCTGGTCCTGGTCGGCACCGCGGTCACGATGGCGATACCCGCGGGCCGGCAGGCCATGCTCAACACCGGTGCGCACGGGCTCTCCGAGGTGCTGTACGCGTTCACCTCGGCGGCCAACAACAACGGCTCGGCGTTCGCCGGGTTGTCGGCCAACACGCCGTGGTTCAACACCGCACTGGGTTTGGCGATGGCCTTCGGCCGGCTGCTGCCCGTCGTCTTCGTGCTCGCGCTGGCCGGCTCGCTGGCTCGGCAGCAGCCGGTACCGGTCTCGGCGGGCACGCTGCCCACCCACCGCCCGCAGTTCGCCGGGATGCTCGCCGGGGTGACGATCATCCTCGTCGCGCTGACCTTCCTGCCGATGCTGGCGCTGGCCCCGCTCGCGGAAGGAATCGGGTGATGACCACCGCCGCCGCTCCCGGCAGAGTGCACCACGCGGTGGCCGGGCCGCACCTGATCCAGGCGGGCCTGCTCGACCCGCACCTGCTCGTGCGGTCGCTGCCGGAGGCGTTGCGCAAGCTGAACCCGGCCACCTTGTGGCGCAACCCGATCATGCTGATCGTCGAGATCGGTGCCGCGTGGACGACGGTGCTCGCGGTGGTCGCCCCGTCCTGGTTCGCGTGGCTGATCGTCGTCTGGCTGTGGTTGACCGTGGTGTTCGCGAACCTGGCCGAGGCGGTCGCCGAGGGTCGCGGCAAGGCCCAGGCGGCGACGCTGCGCCGGGCCAAGCGCGAGACCCAGGCCCGCAGGTTGATCGGCTGGCAGCCGGGGGACGCGAAGCAGCGGTGGGAGGTCGTGCCCGCCTCGGACCTGCAACGGGGCGACCGCGTGATCGTCGAGGCGGGCGAGATCATCCCCGGCGACGGGGACGTGCTCGACGGCATCGCGAGCGTGGACGAGTCGGTGATCACGGGCGAGTCCGCGCCGGTGATCCGCGAATCCGGCGGTGACCGCAGCGCGGTGACCGGCGGCACCAGGGTGCTCTCGGACCGGATCATCGTGCAGATCACGCAACTGCCCGGCGAGAGCTTCGTGGACCGGATGATCGCCCTGGTGGAAGGGGCCAACCGGCAGAAGACCCCCAACGAGATCGCGCTGAACATCCTGCTCGCCGCCCTGACGTTGATCTTCCTGCTGGCGGTCGCGACGCTGCAACCGCTGGCGATCTACAGCAAGGCCGTGCAGCCGGGCATCCCCGACAGCCTCGCGTTGACCGGCAGCGGTGTGAGCGCGGTGGTGCTCGTCGCCCTGCTGGTCTGCCTGATCCCGACGACGATCGGGGCACTGCTGTCGGCCATCGGCATCGCCGGGATGGATCGGCTGGTGCAGCGCAACGTCCTGGCGATGAGCGGTCGCGCGGTCGAGGCGGCCGGGGACGTCAACACCCTGCTGCTGGACAAGACGGGCACCATCACCCTCGGCAACCGCGAGGCGACCGAGTTCCTGCCCGGCGACGGCACCACCCCCGCCGAGATCGCCGATGCCGCGCAGCTGTCCAGCCTTGCCGATGAAACCCCCGAGGGCCGCTCGATCGTCGTGCTCGCCAAGCGCGCCTACCAGCTGCGAGCCCGCGAGGAAGGTGTTGCAGCGCGTGCGAATTTCATCCCGTTCACCGCGCAGACCCGGATGAGCGGCGTCGACCTCGACGACGACGGCGGCACTCGGCGGATCCGCAAGGGCGCCGCTTCGGCCGTGATGGCATGGGTCCGGGAGCAGGGCGGCGAGTCGACCGGACACATCGACACCACCGTGCGGCGCATCAGCGCCGAGGGTGGCACCGCGCTGGTCGTCGCCGAGCGCATCGACCAGCAGCCCGCCCGCCTACTCGGGGTGGTCCACCTCAAGGACGTGGTCAAGACGGGCATGCGGGAGCGGTTCGACGCGATGCGGCACATGGGCATCCGCACCGTGATGATCACCGGCGACAACCCGCTGACCGCCAAGGCCATCGCCGACGAGGCCGGGGTCGACGACTACCTCGCTGAGGCGACCCCCGAGGACAAGATCGCGCTGATCCGCCGCGAGCAGGAAGGCGGACGGCTGGTGGCCATGACCGGCGACGGCACCAACGACGCCCCGGCCCTGGCGCAGGCCGACGTCGGTGTCGCCATGAACACCGGCACCTCGCCGGCGAAGGAAGCCGCCAACATGGTCGACCTCGACTCCAACCCGACCAAGCTGATCGAGATCGTCGAGATCGGC
This sequence comes from Saccharopolyspora pogona, assembly GCF_014697215.1. Classification (GTDB taxonomy): domain Bacteria; phylum Actinomycetota; class Actinomycetes; order Mycobacteriales; family Pseudonocardiaceae; genus Saccharopolyspora; species Saccharopolyspora hattusasensis. Next base: position 8,471,345 of record NZ_CP031142.1, on the reverse strand, counting down.
AAGCAGCTGCTGATCACCCGCGGCGCGCTGACCACCTTCAGCATCGCCAACGACATCGCCAAGTACTTCGCGATCATTCCCGCCATGTTCGCCGCGGTGTACCCCGGGCTGGACACGCTGAACGTCATGCGCCTGGCCAGCCCGGCGTCGGCGATCCTGTCCGCGGTCGTCTTCAACGCGCTGGTCATCGTGGTGCTCATCCCGCTGGCGCTGCGGGGTGTGCGGTACCGGCCCGCCAGCGCTGCCCAGCTGCTCAGCCGCAACCTCTACCTCTACGGCCTGGGCGGGATCGTGACGCCGTTCCTCGGCATCAAGCTCATCGACCTGGTCGTCCAGTTCCTCCCCGGGATGTCGTGATGCACCTTCCGATCTGGCTCCGCCGCCACCTCGCCGCACTGCGGGTGCTGCTGGTGTGCACGGTGCTGTTCGGCCTTGCCTATCCGCTGGCGGTCCTGGCGATCGCACAGCTGCCGGGACTGCACGACGAGGCCGAGGGATCGATGGTCCGCTCCAGCACCGATGTCGTCGGCAGCCGGATCATCGGCCAGTCCTTCACCGACGGCCAGGGCCGGGCACTGCCGCAGTACTTCCAGAGCCGCCCCAGCGCCGCCGGCGAAGGCTACGACCCCACCGCCAGCGGCGCGAGCAACCTCGGCCCCGAGAACATCGCGGACACCCTCGCGGCCCCAGGACAACAAGCCAAGCAGAGCCTGCTCACCCTGGTGTGCTCGCGGAGCAAGGAGATCGGCGAGCGGGAGGGAGTCGACGGCTCGCGTCCGTACTGCACGCCAAGCGGGGTCGGCGCCGTGCTCGCCGTGTACTCGGCGGGGCCCGCCGTGACGCGAGTGGTCAGCGTCAACGAGGCCTGCCCGACCGCGCCGTTCCTGGCCACCTACCGGGGAGTTCGCGTCGAATGCGCGCAGCCCGGCGAAGACTACTCGGCCGGGCGCCTCACCCCGACCCGCGGCGGCGCCCCGGCCACCCCGGCCGTCCCCGCCGACGGCGTGACGGCCAGCGGCAGCGGCCTCGACCCCGACATCTCCCCGGCCTACGCGCTGCTGCAGGCACCCCGGGTCGCCGCGGCCCGTGGCGTGAGCCCGCAGCAGGTGCGCACACTGGTCGCACAGCACACGACCGGCCGTGCGCTGGGATTCCTCGGGGAACCCGCGGTCAACGTGGTGGGCCTCAACCTGGCGCTCGACCACGAAACCGCGCCGCGGAGGTGACCAGATGCCACGAGGACGGCTGCGCGTCTACCTCGGCGCCGCGCCCGGTGTCGGCAAGACCTACGCCATGCTCTGCGAGGGCCACCGCCGCCAGGAGCGAGGCACCGACGTGGCCGTGGGATTCGTCGAAACCTACGGCCGCCCCCGCACCACCGAGCTGCTCGACGGCATGGAGGTCCTACCCCGCCAGGCCATCGGCTACCGCGGCACGACATTCACCGAGCTCGATGTGGACGCCGTTCTCGCCCGCCGCCCGCAGGTCGCGCTGATCGACGAGCTCGCCCACACCAACGTGGCCGGGTGCCGCAACACCAAGCGCTGGCAGGACATCGAGGAGGTCCTCGACGCGGGCATCGACGTCATCTCCACGGTGAACATCCAGCACCTGGAATCGCTCAACGACGTCGTCGAGCACATCACCGGAATCCCGCAGCGCGAGACCGTGCCCGACGAGGTGGTGCGCCGCGCCGAACAGGTCGAGCTCGTCGACATGACCGCCGAAGCCCTGCGCCGCCGCATGGCCCACGGCAACGTCTACCCGCCCGAGAAGATCGACGCGGCCCTGAGCAACTACTTCCGCGTCGGCAACCTCACCGCACTGCGCGAACTGGCGCTGCTGTGGCTGGCGGACAAGGTCGACGAACAACTCGACCGCTACCGCGCCGAGCACGACATCACCGGCACCTGGGAAGCCCGCGAACGCGTCGTCGTAGCACTCACCGGCGGCCCCGAGGGCGACACGCTGATCCGCCGCGCCGCGCGCATCGCGGAACGCGCCCGGGGCGCGGACCTCCTAGCCGTGCACATCGTGCGCGGCGACGGGCTTTCCGACGCCAGCCCCGCGCACCTGGCCCGGCAACGCGCCCTGCTCGAAGATCTCGGCGGCACCTACCACCAGGTCGTCGGCGAGAACGTCCCCAACGCGCTGCTCGACTTCGCCCGCGGCGTCAACGCCACCCAACTCGTGCTCGGCGCCTCCCGCCGTGGCCGACTCGCGCAGATGTTCTCCCGGGGCGTGGGCGTCACCACCACCGCGCGCTCCGGCCCCATCGACGTCCACATGGTCACCCACGAGCACGTCGGCCACCGGCAGTGGCTACCCACCCTCGCCCCGGGCGTCGGCCGGCCGCGGCGCATCGGTGGATTCGCCTTGGCCGCGCTCGGAATCCCGCTGCTGACAGCGCTGTTGACCGCCGTTCCGGAGAACCTGTCCCTGCCCAGCGAAATTCTGCTGTTCCTCGTGCTCGTCGTCGGCATCGCGCTCCTCGGCGGGTTCTGGCCGGCCATCGCCGCCGCAGTGGCAGGTTTCCTGGTGCTCAACTACTACTTCACCCCGCCGCTGTACGTGTGGACGATCGCCGACCCGGACAACCTCCTCGCGCTCATCGTCTTCGTCGTCGTGGCGATCGCGGTCAGCGCCGTCGTGGACCTCGCGGCTCGCCGCGCCCGCGAAGCCGCCCGCGCCCGAGCCGAAGCCGCCGTCCTGTCCAACCTCGCCGGCAGCGTGCTGCGCGGCGAACACCCGCTGACGGCCCTGCTCACCCGGCTCCGCGAAACGTTCGGGCAGGACGCAGTCACCCTGCTGGAGCGGCAGCCCGAAAGCGGCCGCACCCCCGAAGAACAACACGATCCCCGCGCCTGGCACGTCGTGGACGCCATCGGCTCACCGCCGTGCTCCAGCCCGGACGCCGGCGACACCCACATCGCAGTGGGCGACGACCTCGCGCTCGCCCTGCGCGGACCAACGCTTCCCGCCGCGGACCGCCGGGTCCTCGAAGCCTTCGCCACCCAGGCCGCCGTCGCGCTCCGCCAGCACCGGCTCGCCCAACAAGCCGAGCAAACGCGACAGCTCGCCGACGCCAACCGGATGCGCACCGCCCTGCTCGCCGCCGTCAGCCACGACCTGCGCACCCCGCTGGCCTCCGCGACCGCAGCGGTCGAAAGCCTCCGCAGCGACGACGTCACGTGGAGCGCCGAAGACGAAGCCGAACTCCTCGACACCGCCTACCAGTCGCTGACCCGCTTGGACCGGCTCGTCGCCAACCTCCTCGACATGAGCCGGCTGCAAGCCGGCACGCTCGGCATCGCCACCCAACAGCTCGCCGTCGCCGACGCCGTGCCCCAAGCCCTCGACGGACTGGACGGCTCCGGCCACGTGCAGGTCCAGATTCCCGAGGCCCTGCCCGACGTCCTCGCCGACCCCGGCCTGCTGGAGCGGGTCCTGGCCAACCTCATCTCCAACGCCCTGCACTACAACCCGCCCGGCCAGGCCGTGCTCGTGACCGCCAGCGCGCTCGCCGACCACGCCGAAGTCCGCATCATCGACCGCGGCACCGGCATCCAACCCGACGACTACGACAAGGTCTTCCTGCCGTTCCAACGCCTCGGCGACCACGACAACCACACCGGCGTCGGCCTCGGGCTCGCGCTCTCCCGCGGGATCACCGAAGCCATGAACGGCACCCTCACCCCGGAAGAAACCCCCGGCGGCGGTCTCACCATGGTCCTGACCCTCCCCGCCGCCAACGCACCCGCGATCCCCGGACAAACCACCGGCGAACCCGAACCCGTCGAGCATGCGACGAGGCGCCACGGAAGCCCGCCATGACCCGCGTCCTCGTCGTCGACGACGACCACCAGATCCTCCGGGCGCTGCGCATCAACCTCCGCGCCCGCCACTACGACGTCGCCATCGCCGCGGACGGCTACGCGGCACTGCGCTGCGCCGCCGACTGGCACCCCGACCTCGTCGTGCTCGACCTCGGCCTGCCCGACATCGACGGCGTCGAGGTCATCCACGGCCTCCGCGGCTGGACCAGCATCCCGATCATCGTGCTCTCCGGCCGCTCCGACAGCCGCGACAAGGTCGACGCCCTCGACGCCGGCGCCGACGACTACCTCACCAAACCCTTCGGCGTCGACGAACTCCTCGCCCGCATCCGCGCCGTGTCCCGCCGCCACACCACCAACGCCGCCACGGCAACCGTGCCCATCGGCGACTACGTCGTCGACCTCGCCAACAAAGCGGTGCGCAACAAGACGGGCGCCGAAGGACCGCACCTCACCCCGACCGAGTGGCAACTGCTGCAAATCCTGTTGCAGGACCCGGGAAAACTGATCAGCCAGCAACAAATCCTCACCCAGGTGTGGGGCCCCACCTACACCCGCAACACCCACTACCTGCGCCAGTACATGGCCCAACTGCGCCGAAAACTCGAAACCAACCCCGACCGCCCCCGCCACCTGCTGCCCGAAGCCGGCATGGGCTACCGCTTCCAACCGTGAGAAGCCGAGCGTGCGCGGGGAATCCCAGCTTGGGCCTCGGGGTCAGCGATGCGCGGGATGGGGCGGGCAACCCCCCGACGGTCACCCGCGCCCCTTTCCCGGGCTCCTGGCGATGTCCCCGAAACCTTACCGGGCACATGCGCCCCTGGTCCCGAAATCAGCGACGCATGTAGAAACAGCGTGGCGAGCTGCCGGCCGGTCGCGCAACCGGCGGAAGAAAACTCTGCGTTTCGCTGAACCACGCCACCAACCAAACCGCACAGAAACCCACTCTTTTCCGCCGGGAAACAAAGCGAACGAAGACGCTCTGCTGTCCCAGGAACTGTCCAGCACAACACTCGAGCAACAGCGCTGCGCCTCCGGGCTGGGCGGATTCCCGGCTCGGAGACGCAGCGTGACGGAGTTTTCAGGTGTTCGGCGCCGCCAGGGTCCCGCGGCTGCCGCCTGGCGTGCGGCGCTTCGGGAGAACCGGGCCACTACAGGTTGTGCGAGAACAGCCGGCTCAGGGCCTCGTCGACGTTCATCCACCGGTGTTCGTCACCGGGTGCGACCGCGTCGTAGGTGTCGTTCAAGAACTCCACAAGCTGATCGGCATTCACTTCGAAGGTGGCCTGCCCCGACGGCGAGCTCAACGCGATCACGACCAACCCCGGACGGTCCAGTCGAGGGCCGATTCGCACGTCGCCTTCGCCTGCCTCGGCGACCAGCCCGTCGGCCAGCAGGTCGCGGGCGATCACCCAATCCACCTGACCGGCCTTGCCCACGTTGAGCTTCATGCAGACCTCGTACGGGTTGCGGCTGTCGTAGCGCAGTTCCACGCCAACCGGCGCGATCACACCCGCCGGGGCTACCAGGTTGAAGACCATGGTGGCGAGCACCGTGCTGTGATCGTTTGCCATCATGTCCGCACTCCCAAGCATTGGCTTCGCTTCCTAGATACCAGCATGCCCAACCCGGGTTCATGTCTTCTTCACGATGTCTTCAGGCCCCTGGTGGCAATCCACCCCCGGATTCCCAGCGAGGAACCTTCACTCGCACTGAACCCGCGGGACTCGAGGCGTCCCGGTAGCAGACGCCGGAAACCAACGCTTAGCTCGGGAGCGCTGGCTGCGGGCCGGGTCCGGGGGCGAGCGCTCGGTCGGTGCTGAGTTCGGGGCCCGAGCTCCGCGCCCACCGCTCGCTGGAGCTTGAACAGCGCAGCACGTGACCCGCCCGAGATACCGTTTATGCATGATCAGAGCAACGCTGACCGTCGTGCACCTCTAGCCGCATAAGGCCCGCACCTCGCACTGCAAACGCCGAGATCGCGGGGCGCGGTGCCGGAGCTGGTCATTTGCGCCAGTACGCCTTGCAACCCGCCGTTGTGTACTCGTAGAGGCTTGCGGTCGAGACCGTACCCTCCGGGCCCAATCGGAGTCCTTCTTTCCATTCATCGACACCGATAAGCCGTGGCCAACCTTGTCGTACAAATACTGTGAGTAGCAGTACTTCCTCCCGGCGGCGTTGTGCCCACGATTGGATTAGGCAAGGTCGCGGAGTCCCGTCAGACGAACACCTGAAGCCCCCGCTCTGCTGCTCACGCCCGGAAGTGCCGCAGAACTCGTCAACTACGTGACTGCACCAGGCCAGGCACTAGGTCGCGCCATGGAGCTCGCCACCCGCAACGCACCGCTTTCCGTTGCGCGGGTGGGTGCTGCGTGGCCGGATGGCTATGATCCGTTGTCGAAGGATTGAAGCCAGTCGCGGACGGCCTGGGCTGTGGTCTCCGCGTGGTCTTCCAGCACAGTGAGGTGGTCGCCGGGAACGTCGACTACCTCGTGCTCATATGGCCATTCCGGGCGCCAGTCCAGCATCCCGGTCGGGTCGGCGATTGCGCCGGGCATTGGTTGCGTCGCCCGGACCAGCAGGGTGCGGCCGATGATCGGTTTAGGCTGCCAATCGGCCATAACGCGAGCGTAGCTGCCCATCATGGTGAGCTTGGCAGGGCGCCGGGCATCTACATGCGTTCACTGAGGTGTTGCCTGGTCCAGGCGAGGACGTGGGGTGAAGGCGAGCAGCTCCGGTAACCGGACCGCATCGTGGGCAAGCAACGTGAACAGTCCGGAGTTATAAACGGGGTGCAGCCCTGACGCAACGGACCCAAGGGACTGCGCGGACTGGTCCAACGGTCTGGTTGCGGCTTGCCTGCGGGGTGACGGTCAACGTAGCGGGATCGTCGAGGCCTTTGAGATGTAGCGGTGTTGACAACGATGGATCGTACGGACGTGACAGGGCTCGCGGGGCCATCCACGCTTGGTCCACGTGGGCGTCTTCCCCGCCCATTGCCTGCGAGTTGGGGCCAGACCGCGATCGCCTCTTGTTGCGTCTTCAGACCCGGTGTGGGGCGGAAGTGCTTTCTTTGGTGACTACGTACTCGTTCAGGTTGTATGTGGCCGGGCAAACGGAGCGATCCCAGGCCGCGTTGGCGAACCTGCGGTTGCTGTGCGAATCCCAGCTCCCGGACCACTACGAACTTGAGGTCATCGACGTCGCCGAACACCCCGGCCTGGCAGCGGAGGAACGAATCCTGGCCACCCCGACGGTGGTCAGGCTCGCGCCCCTGCCGCAGCGGCGGGTGATCGGGGATCTGTCCGATCACGGTCGCACCGCCGCGGCCCTCGGCCTGCCGGACCGTGACACGCTGCCTTCAGAAGGGTGGTGACTCGTGTCCAGCAGCGACCTGATCAAGCGGCTCCCCACGGGCATCAGCGGTCTCGACCAGGTCGCGCTGGGTGGGCTTCCCGCCGGGCGGTCAACGCTCGTGACCGGCACCACCGGCAGCGGCAAAACGCTGTTCGCCGTTGAATTCCTCGCCCGCGGTGTCCTGGGCTTCGACGAGCCCGGGATCTTCGTCACCTTCGAGGAACCGGCCGCCGATGTGCGCCGCAACGCTGCCTCACTGGGCTTTCCCATCCAACGGTGGGAGAGCGAGGGCAAGTGGGCCTTCGTCGATGCATCGGCCGACCTCGAGGAAACCTCGACCGTCGGAGGCTACGACTTCAGCGCACTGGTCGCCCGCATCGAGCACGCGGTGCGCCAGATCGGCGCCAGGCGTGTCTCGCTTGACTCGCTTGGCGCGATCTTCACCCGCTTCACCGGCATCGGGATCGTGCGCCATGAGCTGTTCCGGATCGCCTGTTCCCTCGAAGCGCTAGGAGTCACCTCGGTGCTTACCGCGGAGCGAGCCGCGGAGCACGACGGCGTGTCCCGGTACGGCGTCGAGGAATTCGTGCTCAACAACGTGATCATCCTGCGCAACGTCCTCCACCAGGAGAAGCGACGCCGGACCATCGAGATCGTCAAGTTCCGAGGCGCCCCGCACCGAACCGGGGAATGGCTGTTCGCCATCGACCCGCAGGAGGGGATCGTTGTCATGCCCCTCGCATTCCTCACCTCACGCGAGCGCGCGTCGCAGACCCGCGTCTCCTCTGGCAACGCCGAACTGGATGAGATGTGCGGCGGCGGTTTCTACCGAGACGCGATCGTCCTGCTCAGCGGGTCTACCGGCGCGGGCAAGACGCTGACGAGCCTGCGCTTCGCGGCCTCCGCATTCGCCGCCGGGGAGCGCTGTCTGTTCTACACGTTCGACGAGACTCGTGAGCAGCTCGCCCGCAACGCCGCTGGCTGGGGACTCGACCTCGACGCCATGGAAGCGACCGGACTGCTCCGGGTCGTGTCCGAGTACCCGGAGGTGGCCTCACTGGAGGATCACTTCATCCGGCTCAGGCGTAGCGTGGCGGAGTTCGCACCAGCCCGAATGGTCATCGACACACTGTCCGCACTCGAGCGCATTGCCACGCCACGAGCCCTGCTTGATTTCCTCATTGCGCTGGGTGCGGTGCTGCGGCCCCGCGAGATCACAGCGCTACTCACGTCGGTGGCCGGTGTCCAGCTCACGGCGTCACTTATCCCCGCAGACGCTGTGCAGATCGCCAGCCTTGCCGATGTCACGATCCTGCTCCGCAATTTCGAACATGCCAGCGAGATCCAGGGGGCCATCGCCGTCGTGCAGGCCCGCGGCACCGCGCATGACCACAGCATCCGCAAGGTCACGATCGACAACGCCGGCATGCACATCGGCGAACCCCTGCGCGGCGTCTCCCACATCTTCGCCGCGAATCCCCTCGTTGTCGCGGATCCGCAGTGGCCGACCAGGCCCGAGCGAACACAAGGGCCGGGCACCGATGGGTGACCCTCACCCCAACGAGAGCGCGGCGGCAGGCGCCGAGCCAGAGCAGACCACCGGCTCTCGGTTTCGCGACGGTGGGAACCAGGCCATGGTGGAGGCGTCGGCGGACGGGATCGTCGCCGTCGACGAGCAGGGGATCATCCGTCTCGCCAATCCGGCCGCCGAGGCGCTCTTCGCCCGCGCGACAGGAGATCTCGTCGGCAGCGCGTTCGGTGCCCCGACGGTCGTCCACCAGACCAGCGAGATCGACTTGATCCGGCCCGACGGGCGCGCCCGGGTCGTCGAGATGCGCGTCACCGCCACGACTTTGCACGGCAAGCGCATCTACGTCGCCGCACTCCGCGATGTCACGCTGCGGAAGCAAGCCGAGCAAGACCTGGAAGTCGCCCTGGAACGCCAGACCACCGTGGTCGCCGTGGCCGCCCACGAGCTGCGCACCCCCGTCGCCGCGATCAAATTGCTCGTACATCTGCTGCGTGACCGCCGGTCTACGCTCAGAGAGGAGCAGACGGTCGAGATCATCGACCAGATCGTCGCTCACATAGACCGCCTTCAGGCACTCATGCACAAGCTCCTCACTGCCTCCAGAATCGACGCGAAGGACATCCGTGCCACTCCGGAACCCGTGCGTGTGCTCGAAGTCCTCCTCGAACAGCTGGCCGGATTCGGAGAGAAAGCCCAGGACGTGAGCGTGTCGTGCAGCCCCGAGCTGGTGGCTTTCGTCGACCGCTACGAACTCTCCGAGATGCTCACCAACTACCTGGAGAACGCCTTCGCCTACGGATGCCCACCCATCGAGGTACGGGCCAGCGAGCAGGCGGGGTGGGTCGAGATTCGGATGTGCGACCGCGGGCCAGGCGTTCCGGACGCATTCGTGCCCCTCCTGTTCGAACGGTTCAGCCGCGAGCCGCGCGCCGGGCAACAGACGGAGGGAACCGGACTCGGACTGTGGATCGTCCGCAGCCTCACCCGAGCCAACGGCGGAGACGCCTGGTACGAGCCCAACGGCGACGAAGGCGCCTGCTTCTGCCTCCGCTTGCAAGGAACGCCCAACACATAACGGCTATCTCCCAATCCACACAGGAGCTCCTCGGCTGCCAATGCATCGCGTATACGGGCTTGGCGAAGGCCGGCGGACGGAGTCATTCCGCTTCGAAGCCGGGGGGCAGCCGCTGCTGTTTGGCCGCCGGGTCGAGGTCGGCTACGCGGAGTCGGAACACCTCCATGGTCAGCCCGAAGTACTTGCTGGTTTCCCCCACCCATTCCATGCCGTTGCGGCGTACCGCAGCCGCGGCGCGCGTGTTGCCGGGCCGAACGACCGCGAAGATCTCGTCGACCTCGTGCTGGAATGCCCATTGCGCCAGCGCGTACGTCGTCTCGACGGAATAACCCTGTCCCCACACGTCCGGATGCAGTTGCCAACCGATCTCGAGGTCCTGGTTGCCGGGTGGCAGGGGCAGCAGCGTCGCGCCGCCGATCACGCGCTCGTCCTCGCGCTGTTGGATGGACCATCGTCCCGCGGGTGGGATCGACCTGGCGTCCTCAGCGATCCACTGCCGCAGCAGCAGACGCATGGCCGGTAGGTCGGGAACCTGCTCCATGATCGGGCTGAGCCACCGTACCACGTCGGCGTGCCCGAATACGTCCAGTGCCGCTCGGGCGTCGTCGACGTGCCACGACCGCAGCACGAGTCGCTCCGTGACCAGCTGCTCGGCCATTCACCCAGCCTAGCCACGCAGCCCTGGTGAGGCAGGAGGAGTGCTGGCATCCCGGTGAAGAAACCCAACCCGAGCGCCGACATGCCGTACTTCCGCGCCGCCTTGAACAGGGAAATGGGTGAGCGGCCACCTGTCGGCTATCGGACGAACCTGGCTCGAAGGGGACGCACAAAGCCAGCCACGGGCAGACACCGCCAGCTCTGAGTCAGAAGCCTCTGTTCGGATGTTCGAACAGGGACATGCTTGTGGTTGAGTGCGGTTGTAGCGCTCCCCAGGGTTCGGTGCTGCTGGCAACGTGGCCGCATGGGGAGATGAGCAGTCAATGAGCAAGGTCGTTGGCCGGTGGTGCGCAGGGCGCGGTCACTGGCATGAGGACGGCTGCTTCGAGATCGTTTTGGAGCACGCTGCGAATAAGTGGTTGGTCACGTACCTCACCCACGGGGAACCGCACGCGCGCATCGGTTTTGACACCGAGGAAGACCCTGCTGGTTAATTCGGCGCGGTGTTGGGGCTGTTTGGGAAGGTGCGGGCGTGAAGCGAACGGACCGTTCGTGTCGTCTATGAGCCTGTTGCAAAATTACGCCCACCACGGACCGTGATCGATCGATCACGGCTGAGATGGCCACTGGCGGACAAACGGCGGCGATCGAGACTGATTTGGTACTTCGGTTCAGCCGTTTTCGCCGAAAACGCAACAGGCTCCTATCGAGGTGAACAGGCCGTTCACCGCACACCAACAGCCCCGGGCTCACATCGGATGAACGGAGCGAACGGACCGTTCGTGTCGTCTATCGAGGTGAACAGGCCGTTCACCGCACACCGGTTGGCGAGGCAGAACCGGACCACTCCCGCAGTGACACCAGCCCCAGCCCCTCGCGGAATTAGCCAGCAGGATCGAGGAAGAGGCGCATGGGGACATTCGGTGGCTGATGTCCATCCTTCCCGCGGACGTTGCTCCGGGGAGCGCGTGGCCTAAGCCCCAATCCACCGGTTCCAGGCAGTCCGGAGTTGTCGGCGGTCACCGAACTGCCCGATCCCGTTCCGCAGCCGGGGGAGCTGCTGGTGCGTGGCCTGCTGGTGGGGTTCTGCGACATTGATCGTGATGTCACCGAGCGAGCGCACGGCCTCTTGCCGCCGGGGCAGGACCGGATGGTTCTCTTCCACGAATCTGTGGGTCAGGTGGTCCACGCGCCCGCGGTCAGCGGTTTCCAGGAGGGCGACTACGTGGTGGGCGTCGTCCGGCGTCCGGACCCGCAGTCGTGCGAGGCGTGTACCGCCGGGCAATGGGACTTCTGCCTCAACGGCGAGTACACCGAGCGCGGCATCAAGGAACTGGACGGGTTCGGTGCTCAGCAGTGGACGGTCGAGCCCCAGTTCGCGATCAAGCTCACCCCGGCGCTCGGTGATCTGGGAGTGCTGACCGAGCCCGCATCGGTGGTGGCCAAGGCGTGGGAGCAGGCCGACGTGATCGGCAGACGAGCCTACTTCGCTCCCCGCCACGCGCTGGTGACCAGCGCCGGACCGATCGGCCTGCTCGGCGCTCTGCTCGGCGCGCAGCGCGGCCTGGACATGCACGTTCTCGACCACGCCACCGAGGGGCCGAAACCGGATCTGGTGCGCGCACTGGGTGCCACCTACCACACCTCGCTGGACGATCTGGGCTGCGAACCGGATGTCGTGATCGAGGCGACCGGATCCGGGAAGGTCGTGTTCGAGGTGCTGCGGCACACCGCGCGTAACTCCATCACGGTGCTGACCGGCAGCACGGGCCACCACCGCACCGTGCCCTTCCCAGCGGCGGCGATCGACGACGAGTTGATGTTGGACAACGACGTGGTTCTGGGCAGTGTGAATGCCAACCTGCGCCACTACAACCAGGCCGTGCAGGCACTGGCCGGCGCGGACCGGAACTGGCTGGGGGCCCTGATCAGCCGCCGGATCCCGTTGGGCGACTGGACCAATGTCTTCGAGACGGGTCCCGACGAGGTGAAGGTCGTCGTCGACCTCCAGGCCTGACCGAGCGACAGTTGCCAGCTGGACCACGCGTTGTGGGGCGAGGGGAAGCTGTCGGAGAAGCCGGTGCACCTCAACATGACCGGGGCTGGCCGGTGGACGGAGTGCATCGACTGGCCGCCGCCAGGGTTCGAAGTGAAGCAGTCGTTCCTGCACGGGGATCGCGGTTTGGACACCCGAAGGCGGGTGGCGTCTCCGCCGAGCCGATACCTCTATGACCCGGCAGACCCGACACCGTCGGTCGGCGGAGCGATCGTCGCGGTCAACGCCGGGCCGAAGGACAACTGCCGGATCGAATCCCGAAGCGATGTTCCGGTGTTCACCAGTCCGGTCTTGCACCAGGATCTCGACGTGGTCGGGCCCGTCGCAGCGGAGATCCACATCCGTTCCACGCGGGAACACACCGACGTCTTCGCTCGGCTGTGCGACGTCGCGTCTAACGGCAGGTCCGACGAACCTCTGCGACGGCATACTCCGGCTGCGTGTATCGGCGGACACTGTGGACGGCGTACATCTTGCAAGGGTGGAGTTGCGGCCCACGGCGCACAGATTCCGCCGCGGCCACCGGATCCGACTGCAGATATCCAGCGGAGCGCATCCTGCCTGGCATCGACCCCGAGTCGCTGGAGGTCACCGCTGAGCACAACACGCTGACCGTGCGCGCGCAGCGCAGCGCGACCGAGTCCAGCAGTTCGGAAGTGAGCTACCTGGTCACCGAGCGCCCCACCGGCACGTTCGCCCGGCAACTCCAACTCGGCGCCGCGCTGGATGCCGACCGCGTCCAGGCCGAGTACCGCAACGGGGTGCTGACCCTGCGTATCCCAGTAGCCGAGCAGGCCAAACCCCGCCGCATCAACGTCGCCCGAAGCGACGAAGCCCGCATGATCTCCGGGCCTACCACGGACCCCGATTAGACAGTCGACCTCTTCCAGCCCGCCGTTCATACAGCCCGGAGGGATGGCGCGTTCCTACCCCGGTTCCCGGGCGAGTGGATTTTCGAGGAAGGCGCGGAGCTGGTCGGCCGGGAGTGGGCGGGAGAACAGCCAGCCTTGGTAGAAGTCGACTCCGAGGTCGCTGAGGACCTGGAACTGGCCGATGTTCTCGACGCCTTCGGCGACGCAGCTGCGTCCCATCGCGTGCCCCATGCCGGTCATGGCTTGGGCGATGGCGACGTCGGCCACGTCGGTTTCCACACCGGAGACGAACTGGCGGTCCAGCTTGATGATCTGCGCGGGCAGATCTTTGAGGCGGGCCAGCGAGGAGTAGCCGGTGCCGAAGTCGTCCAGGGCGAAGCGCACTCCGCGTTCGGCGAGCTCGACCATCGCTTCGCGGGGGCGCGCGGGCAGGTCGATCAAGGACGTTTCCACGATTTCCAGAACCACGCTGTGCGAGTCGATGCCGCTTTCGGTGATGATCGCGGTGATCACGTCGACGAATTCCGGGTCGTGGGGCAGCAGATCGACCAGGTTGACCGCGATGGCCACCGGGCGTCCATTCCGGACGGGCCAGCTGGCCGCCTCGCGCAAGGCGGTGCGCAGCACCCACCGGTCCAGTCCGCGCAGCAGGTTGCCTTGCTCGGCCACGCGCAGGATCACCTCCGGTGAGAGCAGGCCGCGGTCGGGATGCGGCCAGCGCACCAGCGCCTCGGCCATCACGACGCAACGATCACCGGCCAGGATCGGCTGGTAGTGCAGGACGAGGGAGTCGGTCTCCATAGCTGCGCGGAGTTGCTCTTCGAGGCCCAGTTGCTCCTCCACCATGGCGATCATGGTGGGGGTGGCCAGCGACACCCGCCCAGGCCCCCGGCTCTTCGCGTGGAACATCGCCGCGTTGGCATAGCGCAGCAGATCCGCGCCGACAGTGTCCCGGTCGAGCATCGCGGCCCCGATCGAGGCCGACACGGCGACGGGATGCCCGCGCACGGGCACACTCGTGCGCAGCAACTCCGCCACCCACATCGTGAAGGCTTCCAGGCCCCCCACGGCCTCGACGTCCGAACAGATGATCAGGTACTTGTCGCCGGAAAGCCGGGCCGGTGTGCATCCCGGCGGCAGCCCGTCCACGAGCCGCCGCGCCAACACCGTGAGCAGTTCGTCGCCGGCCTCGTGGCCCAGCGCGTCGTTGACGCGCTTGAAGTTGTCGATGTCGCAGAACAGCACGGCGACCTGTTCGGCGCCCCGGTGCAGCACGCTGTCGAGCAGCTCGTTGAGGCCCGTCCGGTTGAGCAATCCGGTCAGATCGTCGTGGGTGGCCTGGTAGCGCAACACCTCAGTCTGGCGCAGCCGCTCGGTGATGTCCTGGAACACCACCAGCCAGAACCGGCTTCCGTCGTCTGCCACCGACGCCGCACTGTGCACGTCGCAATGCACAGCCTGGCCATCCGAACGCACCAGCACCCGCTGGTGCACCCGTGACCGGTTCAACGGTGCATCCATTGCCGCGGCGTCCACCAGGAGGCCTGCGGCCCGGTCGTCGGGGTGCAGCAGGCCCGCGGCGGGCATGTTGTTCAGGTCGTGCAGCCGGTAGCCCAACAGGCCGCACAGCGCCTCGTTGGCATCCAGCACGCGCTCGGCTGCATCGAACAAGGCGATACCGGCCGGGGTCAGGTCGAACAGGTCGGTGAACCGCCGGCTCGACCGCTGCTGCCGGACACCGGCTTCGGTCTCATCACGGATGACCTGGACGAAACCTCGCACACCGCCCTCCGCCGACCGCTGCGCGATGATCACCACGTGGGCCCGGAAGCGGGTGCCGTCCCGGCGCAAGAGCCAGCCTTCGTCCACATGACTGCCGAGCTCGGCGGCCTGAGCCAGCTGCCATTCCGCGTGGTCGGCGACGCCCGGTTCCGCCGGGGAGAACACCGAGAAGTGCTTCCCGATGATCTCCTCGCTGCGATAGCCCATGATGCGTTCTGCCCCATCACCCCAGCCATCCACCCGACCGGCCGCATCCAGCGCGAAGATCGCATACTCCTGCAAGCCCGCGGCCAGCACACCGAGGCGCGCCTCAGCCTTTGACTGCAGCCGCGCAATCCCCCCGTGCCCACCCCGGGTCACGAACTCGGTATCACGTTCCTCGACCATCAGACCCCGATGCGTTCGATCCTCACCCTGATTTTCGCACCGACACAACCGGACCACGACTACAGCTTGCCGTCGAGCAGCACCCCGGGTCGGCTCATCGAGCTCAGGCCTGGAGATCGACGACGACCTTCACCTCGTCGGGACCCGTCTCGAAGACATTGGTCCAGTCGCCCAACGGGATCCGGCGGCTGATCAGGGCCCCCAGCCAGTTCCGGTCCGCGCCGGCCAGTGCCTGCACGGCCTGGTTGTAGTGGCGCAGGTTGGCATTCACACTGCCCAGAACCACGTCGTTGTCCAACATCAACTCGTCGTCGATCGCCGCCGCTGGGAAGGGCACGGTGCGGTGGTGGCCCGTGCTGCCGGTCAGCACCGTGATGGAGTTACGCGCGGTGTGCCGCAGCACCTCGAACACGACCTTCCCGGATCCGGTCGCCTCGATCACGACATCCGGTTCGCAGCCCAGATCGTCCAGCGAGGTGTGGTAGGTGGCACCCAGTGCGCGCACCAGATCCGGTTTCGGCCCCTCGGTGGCGTGGTCGAGAACGTGCATGTCCAGGCCGCGCTGCGCGCCGAGCAGAGCGCCGAGCAGGCCGATCGGTCCGGCGCTGGTCACCAGCGCGTGGCGGGGAGCGAAGTAGGCTCGTCTGCCGATCACGTCGGCCTGCTCCCACGCCTTGGCCACCACCGATGCGGGCTCGGTCAGCACTCCCAGATCACCGAGCGCCGGGGTGAGCTTGATCGCGAACTGGGGCTCGACCGTCCACTGCTGAGCACCGAACCCGTCCAGTTCCTTGATGCCGCGCTCGGTGTACTCGCCGTTGAGGCAGAAGTCCCATTGCCCGGCGGTACACGCCTCGCACGACTGCGGGTCCGGACGCCGGACGACGCCCACCACGTAGTCGCCCTCCTGGAAACCGCTGACCGCGGGCGCGTGGACCACCTGACCCACAGATTCGTGGAAGAGAACCATCCGGTCCTGCCCCGGCGGCAAGAGGCCGTGCGCTCGCTCGGTGACATCACGATCAATGTCGCAGAACCCCACCAGCAGGCCACGCACCAGCAGCTCCCCCGGCTGCGGAACAGGATCGGGCAGTTCGGTGACCGCCGACAACTCCGGACTGCCTGGAACCACGGTGGCGGCCTTCACCAGAAAACCCTCCCGTGCCGTCGGGTACGCGCGGACATACGAGCAGAACGCGGCTACGAGGTGTTGCGGCTGATGGACGGGTGTCGCAACGGCATGCCGACCGCGTGCAGGTACCACAGCACCTGGACGTAGGAGCTGAGCAGTCCGCACTGGCTGTACGAAACCCCACGACTGGTGCAGAACCAGTGCACCAGCCGCTGGGCATGTCGCAGGTTCGGCCGGGGCATGCTCGGGAAAAGGTGATGTTCGATCTGGTAGTTCAAACCGCCGAGCAGGAAATCCACGAACCAGCTCCCGCGAACGTTGCGGGAGGTAAGCACCTGCTTGCGCAGATAGTCCAGCCTGTCTCCCCCGGACAGAGTCGGCATGCCCTTGTGGTTAGGCGCGAACGCACACCCCATGTACACGCCCCACAGACCCTGGTGCACCGCGATGAACACCACCGCCTTCAGCGGCGACAACACCAGCAACACCACCACCAGATAACCCACCACATGCGCGGCGAGCAGCACGGTTTCCACCCGGTGCGCTTTCACCTCCCGCCGCAGCACGGCCTGGATGCTGCGGACGTGCAGGCCGATCCCCTCAACCGTCAGCAGCGGGAAAAACAGGAACGCCTGGTACTTCGCCATCCACCGGACGATGCCGCGCTTAGCGCGGGCCTGCTCGGTGGTGAACGCCAGAGCCAGGATCTCGATATCGGGATCAGCGTCCTCGTGGTTCGGGTTGGCATGGTGGCGCCGGTGCTTGCCGACCCACCAGCCGTAGCTGATCCCGATGAGATACCCGTGAACATGCCCTACCAGGTCGTTCGCCCAGCGCGTGCGGAAGATCTGGCGATGCCCGGCATCATGTCCGATGAAAGCGAGTTGGGCGAACGCTCCCGCGAACGCCATCGCCGTGAGCACCTGCCACCAGGAGTCGCCAAGCACGATGAACACTGCGCCGGCAGCCGCCAGCAACCCTCCGTTGATGGCCATCATCACCGCGTAATAGGCGCGGCGCTGATTCAGCAGGCCGCGTTGCTTGATCAACCGGGCCAGCTCGGCGAAATCACTGCCTCGCCCTGCGCTCCCGTCACCGACCGGGCACGCCGCCGCCCGGCGGTATTCACCCGAAGTCCCGACATCTCCCCGCAAGATGTCCTGCCGCGACGACCGCCTACCACCACCAGTGGGCGGCGCATCGGAAGTCATGATCATCCGCCCCCCCTTACGACCGATCGACACCCGCCTTCCTGGGTGCGCTCGGAAGCCTAAACCCAACACGGAGTTGCCGCAGGCGCATCATGCCCCTGCACTGGCGGGTACCCATGCGCGCGGCCGTCACGCGAGTGCCGCCGTTGCTCGGCGAAGGGCAACCAGCAGCGTGCCGAACTACGCTCGGGAACAGCAGAGGACAGGAGCGTGCACTGGGGACCACGTCAGTGCGGACCGGATGAGGAGCGCGCGATGAAGCACCCCAAGGCCTGATCCCGCTCACCATCCCCGAGATCAAGCACCTGATCGCCAACACCACACCCCAGCCACCCGAACACAAAACCCACTGGGTGAACTGGCGTCGCAAGCACCAAGCACGATCACGCCGGTTCCACAAACGCACCAGACTCGCCCGCAACATCGACATCACCCAGGTCAGCTAGCGAATGGCTGCTGCCGTACTAGGGACTGCCTGAAGTTTGTGTGCGGAACGGTGATTCATGGGTTCAGTTGAGGGTGAGCCGGTCGCTACGCCGCACTGCACCACGCACGACGAAGGACGCACAGACTCACACTGAGGACCTCTGAGCGGCACCCATCCATGATCGCTTCGTTTTCAGGAGATGAGCATGCCGAGACCGTCCCCGAACAATTTCAATCCCAGTATGAAGAACAACACCGCCATCACAGCGGTGTTGTGCCGCACGGCCCAATCTCTCCAGGCGCCGAGCACGTTCATCGCGCGCTCTCCCATGAACAGGACGAGGCCGAGCGGAGCCAGAAGTCCCAGCGAAGCAATGATCACGAACACCGCCAGCGATGCGATCTGCTGCCCGACGGGAAGCCCGGCCGAGCTGATCGAGGCACCCGCGGCGAGGGTCAGTGGGGCGTTCTTGAGATTGGCTGCCGCCAGTGCCAGTCCAAGCCCGAAGATCTTGATCGGTGTGAAGCGGTCGATCGCGGCCATCCACTTCGGCAGTTGGGCCTGCGAGGTGTCGGCAATTCGTCGGCGCCACTGCCAGGCGCCGAGAAGGACGAGCAGCACCCCCAGCGCGAGCTTGAGTCCCCCGACCCAGGTAGCCGGTTGCTGGTGGGTAGAGGCACCGGCCGGCCCGCCGATCGCCAGCATCACCGTGCCCAGCGCCGAGAGCCCGACAACCCAGCCGATGGCGAACAGCGGTCCGTTGAGACGTCCCTGCGGCGTGGCCAGGAGAAGGATGATCGCGACGATCGGGAGCGGGCTGACCGCGACACCGGCGGCCAGACCCAGCACATCACCGAGCACCTTACCCATAGCGGCCTCCGGGCGGGATCAGGGACGATCAGGCTGACAGGGCTACGGCGAGCTGGCCTGCCGGCCCACACTGCGGGCGCCATGCGGGTGATCAGAGATTTGGGAACGTTCTTGGCCTCTCTCACCGAGGCGTCCGGGTAGATCCGGCGATACAAGCACGCTGGGCAGGCAGGGGTGGGCGACGATGTCGGCGCCGCGCGGTGCCGGGCTACGGCAGCAATTCGTCGGCGCTGCGGGGCTCTTCGCGCTGCTGCTGGTTGAGCTTGTGGCGCAGGATGGAGGAGCGGCGGTAGACCTCCTTGCGTGCCCGCATGATGTTGCCGAGGGGCGCGTGTTCAGCCCTGACCCGCCAAGGCGTGAAGGAGAGCCCATCCATCTTCTCCAGGTTGTCCTCGCCTGAGATGTCCTGCTGCGGGATCCGCAGCTTGGCCACCGTGACGAACGGGGAAAGCTTTTCGGGCCACTCCACCGTGACGTCCTCGACCGGCATCCACTCCAGATCGGTGCACAGCTGGACCTGGATGTCGAACGCGTAGGGGCGCTCCCTCAGCTCGGCCACCAAAGCCGGCCGGAAGACCTCCGGCGCCGCGGCCACATCCATGGCGCGCCGGACCACCGCGTCGGCGAAGACGGGGTCCGGGGCGAAACGCACCTTGGCGATGTAGTCGCCGTGCCGGACCGCGCCCATCGTCCAATAGCTCGACAGCAGCACGTTCACCTTGGGTATCTGCGACAGGCGGACGAATGCCAGGAACTCGTCCCAGGCCCAATCCTCCTGGTCCAGCGTTCCCTTTCCAGTCACGAAGTCGCGGTAGAAACGATGCATTCCAGGGCGGCCTTCGGCGAAGTAAGCCGGTGCTTGGAGGAACAGGTCCTGGATGAACAGGTAGTGCTCGACCGTGTTGCAGAAGAAGATCGGCGCATTGATGTTGGCGTAGTCGAAAGTGCGCGTGTCAGGCTCGTCCTCCAGCAGAGTCGGACCGTCGATGTCGAAGATCTTCAGCGCCAATCCGGTCGCCACGCCGAGCCGCGCGTCGGCTCCGGCGTGGGGCGAACCGTTGGAGAAGCGGATGAGCGCGTCATGCCTTCCCGGTGTGGCATATATGCCCTGCGCGTACTCGGCGGGGAACCCGCCGAGTATCTCGACCTCCCCCCTGACCAGTCCATACCCCTTGGCATGTGCGTCGCGGACAGCCCGGCCTGTACCCTCGGCTTTGACCGATTCAGCAATGTACCGCTCCGTCTTCCCGATCACCGTCTGCAGGTTCTGGTCGAACTGAGGTTCAGCGACTTCGACGTACCGCGTGTATGGAATGAACCGTGTTGCCATGACCTCGACCTTCCTTATCCCACGACTCCCGCGTGCGCGGACGCCGTGGTTTCGACCTCAAGGCGGAGGACGGGCCCGCAGGCCCGAAGACCTCACTCAGGTCTCCAGTTCGGAGAGCCAGCGCAGGGCACGCAGGCCCGGGAGGAAGCAGTACTCTCCACCGCGAGTGACAACGAAGCTCGGCAAGTTCTGCAGGCGACGCCGGATCGGCTTCCCCGGGATGGTGACGCTGCCCGTTCCGCCGTGGTGCCCGGCCACCGGGTCCTTTTCACCCGGGAACCCGATGAAGTTGCCATCGTTGACCCACTCGGACTTGATGAACTCGAACTGCCGGTCCAGGTGGGCGCAGATGAAGACCCCGACGAGGCCACGATCGGCGCCATCGTCTTCGAGCACGCCCTCCGGCAGCGGCGGGCCGTAGGTGGTGCCGCGACGGATGATGCGGTGCATCCGTGCCACCCCGATGATGTTGGCATCGCGCGGGTTCACCCGCCGGATATGCGCACCAGCGGGACACTTGAAGCCGCGATCGTCGTCTTCCCGGTAGAGGAAGTCATTGTTGCGGCGCGGATCCGCGGCCAACTCCGCATCATCGTGCTCCGGGGAGAGGGTCAGCGGTGCACCGCTCGGCCAGCGTCCGATCATCTTCGCCGCCAGCAGCGCCTCCTCCTCGGGGCTGGAGGTGTTCGCGCGCAGGTACTGCCGCCAGGCCGCCACCTTGGTGTGAAGCTTGCGCACGGCCAGGTAGGTCCCGTTGCGCCCCAGGACCTCGGGCCGCGGCATGGGCGGCAGGTTACCGGTCTCATCGGGGTAGCCGAGGATGAACTCGCCCGCCTTGAGGGGGGCCTCGTGAGGATTGGAGCCGGGAATCCCGACCCCCTCGATGCTCGGATGGCTGATGCCGTCGCGAAAGCCGAAGGAGGTGCGGCCGGTGGGCAACTGGCGGACCTCCTGCCGCCAGATCACCTCGACACCGGGCGTCTCCTGGAGTGCGGCGCGCGCTCGTTCCAGCGCCTTCTCCAGACGCGCCTCATCGGACGCGAGCGCACTCACCGCGATATGAACATCGGGGGTTCCGAACGGCGGCTCCCACTGCGCCGGATCACTCTCGCCACCGTCGCCGATCACGGCCGCCCGCGCCGCCATGCCCTGCCGAAACGGAAGCGGGAAACTGTCGAGCGACTCCTGGGGAACCCCGAGGGCTCGTAGTCCCTGATAGGTAAAGGCCACGGCCACCCAGGCATCCAGACTCGGATCGGCGCTGGGCAGTCCACCATCGATCGCCGGGAGCAGCCGCCCCAGCAGGGCACGCCCGGCGTGCCGGTCGTCAACGCGCAGGAAGAAAAACCTGCCAACGTACGGCACCGGCCGGGGACGAATTGCTCCACTCTGGATATCGTCGATCTCGACGCTCACGCTCGGTGCGCTGCTGCTTTCCGTTGCGTCCATGACCGTTGTCCCCCGTATCAGGTCCCCGCACAACTCGGATAACCCCGCGCGGCTGGCACGCACCCCCGCCCGCCACCGCGACCTGGCTTTTCCATTCCGAGCCTCGGTTGACCGCCGAGGCCTTCGCGCCACGACCTGCCGACCGGAATCGGCCGATGAGGACCTGTGATCGACTCGGGGGAAGGTTCCTCGGCGTTAGCCCGCGGCTTCGTCGAGCAGCTTCTGGAAGGCCGGCGTGGCCAGCAGCGCCGCGTTGGCCGGATCGTCGAGCGCCGCCCGGAACTCGGGGTGTCGAGCACCGCCTGGAACGCCTCGTTCACGCGTTGGTCCTTCCAGATCTGTTGGACGGTGAGATCCGGGTAGGAGCTGACGAAGAGGCCCGCGGGCGCCTGGTGAGCGACGAACCAGTCCTTCACGTTGGGATCGGCGATGCCGGGGAACCCTTCCGCGTGCGAGAAGATCTTCTCGAAATTCGCCCCGACGACCGTCTTGGCGAAATCGTCGATGTAGGTGTCCCAGGACCCGTCGAACACGCTGGCGAACATGAACCGGGTATCGTCGTCGAAGATCACATGCCGCGCGTCGTGCAACGTGCCAATCTCGTTCAACGCTGCTCGATTCTCCTCCGTAGACGATCCGCTCTCAATGTCGGCGAGGTCCTTGCCCAGCGCATCCGCGTGGCCCGGCTTGATCTTCGTAAAAACGGTGAACTCGCTACACACCCCATCCGCCATACCCGGCCGCTTCGGCTGAGCTGACTCGGTTCCTTCCGTCTTCGCGGCCATCGGAGCCCCTCCTCCGTGCTTGTAAGACGTTGAGCGCCCCGTGAGCGACAAGGCGCACTTTTCTCAGCGTAGTCGTGCCATGTCGAGCGCGCCTGCCGCAGAGCGGACGACTCGGTGACACCTGGAACCGTGGTGTGCGCGTGTCCGGCGGTCTCCGATGTCCAGCCCAATCTGGGTCACGATACCCAGCGAACGGCTATGCCAGGGGCGCTGGCATGAGCCGATCCGGTCCGTCCACCAAACCGACTCGCCTTCCTTGACAAACGACCGCATCGAACCCAGGCCGATTGCCAGACCAAGGGCTAGAACAGCGTAGCCGTCGACGACGAACTCGGAGAATGCAACGCCGAACGAATAAGAGACCATGCGAATTCCACAGACAGCAAAGCGCAACGACGCGTATACCGTCCCCAGCCGGCACGGCAGGTGGTCAGCTCACGGTCAAACGATCATGCCGCTAACGTTGACGCAACATCCTGAAACCTCGCTCAGACCACCCAGCGAGTCGGGAACACTCTAACAAAAACAGCAGGTCATGCCCTTGCCAGAACGGCCCCGGATTCGACGCCGTCACAACCTCGCCCCAAGACCACCACCGCGTCGACCCCATGCGACGTTCAAACCGCCGCGTACGCCACAGTCATACCACCGTCGCGAGACCTCCTACGCAACACAGCCCCTGCCGACGATGACCACCGGAGGGACTGTGAGCTGTGTATATAACTGGTGCGCGATACTGGGATTGAACCAGTGACCTCTACCGTGTCAAGGTAGCGCTCTCCCACTGAGCTAATCGCGCGAGGCGGAGGCGGGAATCGAACCCGCGTACAGGGCTTTGCAGGCCCTTGCCTAAACCACTCGGCCACTCCGCCGGACTCCGCATCCATACCGAAGTCGGCTGGACCGCCAGAGAATCCAGAGCGGACGACGGGATTCGAACCCGCGACCCTCACCTTGGCAAGGTGATGCGCTACCAGCTGCGCTACGTCCGCCTGCCTGCGACTTCAAAGTCCGGGATCTTCCGGGCCCGTCCGCCGCGTTGCACAGTGAACTCTAGACCACTCCCACGACCACGATCAAAGGGGGGTCCACCCGGCCGGAACGAGACCGCGCCGAGCCGACGTTCTCCCAGATCAGCCCAGGTCGTGGGGCAGCAGCCGGGTCAGCGCCTCGTCCACGTCGACCCACAGGTTCTCGTTGCCAGGCACCACGACGTCATAGGTGCGGTCGAGGAAGTCGGCCAACTCCTGCGCCGAGGCCTCGAACACCGCGTGGCCCGACGGCGAGCTCAGCTCGATCGCCACGACCTCCGGGGCGTCGAGGGCCGGGCGGATCGTCACGTCGCCCTCGCCGGCGTGCGCGATCAGACCGTCGGCGAGCAGGTCGCGGGCGAACACCCACTCGACCCAGCCGGCGCGTCCGGTGCGGAACGCAGCCACCACCGCGTACGGGTCCCGGGTGTCGTAGCGCAGCTCGACCTGGACCGGCACGGCCGGTGTCTGCGGAGCCAACAGTTCGAACACAGCTGTCGAACGCAGTGTCACATGATCGTTACGCATTGTCCTCCCCTTCCTGCTCCTCCCGGTCCGTTTATCGACCGAGCAACATAGTTGTGACGCCTCATCGGGCCGATACGCTCGCAACTACCGCATAGACCACCCATACGGGGCAGGCCCCACTTCGCTGGGCAATCACGCGAACGCACAGCGTGTTCAACCGGCTCCGGTACCGGAGTGGACCGCAGGCCGGCCGCCCCATTGCGAGACAGACCGGATCCGTTGTCCACACCGGAAGAAGATCCGTCGCGAACACCGACAGAGGACGTTGAGTCGCAGGACCGGCACCTACCCAGTGACCAAGCTCCGCTACATTCCGTAACCGAGCGAACCGCTCTTGCACCGAGCCTTCGATTCCGCCGCCCTCGCCTTGCGGAACTCGCCGCCGCGCCCGGCTGACCACCGGGTTTCCCACTTCGTCGAGCTCGCCTGACGTCCACTCGAGAATAGGCGACCGAACCGCCCGCCATTCTCGCAGCGCGACCAGCCGGTGAGACGCTCGCCACCACAGTTCCCCATATCGGGCTAATGGCTTGCATCTCCTCCGTAACCAACCACGCGTACGTCGAACGCCCTGTCGAGAGTGGCGTCACAATGTGACCAGGATCGAAGGGCCACAACAGGGCCGAAAGGCCCAACGTCGCGCACAACCGTCGATGATCCCGATCACACTTCGGAGGGCCTGACAAACCCACGACGCCCGAATGCCCGCTTGACACGCGGTGACCCACGGCACGGTCCCACCCGGACAAGGCCCGTATTCTGGCCCAGACCGGACACCGCGAACGGCGCGGCCACAACCGGCAGAACATGACGAACGTTCGCAACCGGCAGGTGGACAACCCTGAACGAGACAGCCGAGTCGGACCCCCGCAACACCAGCACGGAACCCGCCGACCGCCAGCACACGCCCCGGCTGCACGCCATCCGGGAACGCCTGCGTGCCTTCCGCGAACGCATCCGCCGCAAGCCCGGGCTGAACACCAGCTACCGGATCGCGCTCGGCGTCTTCGGCACCTTCGTGCTCGTCGCCGGCATCCTGATGATCCCCTATCCCGGCCCCGGCTGGCTCGTCGTCTTCGCCGGCCTCGGCATCCTCGCCACCGAGTTCCACTGGGCCCACCGCGTCAACACCTTTGCCAAGCGGCACTACCAGCGCTGGGTGCGCTGGCTCGGCCGCCAACACCTCGCCACCAAGCTCGCCGTAATGGGCGCCACCTGCCTCGTCGTCCTCACGACGCTGTGGATGCTGGGCGTGTTCAACACCGTCGGCGGCTGGCTCGGCCTGCACTGGAACTGGTTGGCCTCCCCCCTGTTCAGGTCCTGAAAACGATCGTGTATTGTTCTTCTCGTCCCCGGAAACGGGGACGAGACAACAGAACAAGGGCGATTAGCTCAGGGGGAGAGCGCTTCGTTCACACCGAAGAGGTCACTGGTTCGATCCCAGTATCGCCCACGCGAAAATTGGGGAGTCCCCGTCTGCCGAGAGCGCAGACGGGGACTTTCTTGTTGATTATTCTGGGGGGTCGAACCCCCCAAGCCCCCACGGTGCGGTGGAGATCTTCATTCGCTCCTCGCGCTTGGGAACGTTTCCCCGGCCTGGGTTTTCGAATCGGGGTTGGATGAGAACGTAAGACGTCATCATCCAACCCAAGTGGCTTTCTCGGATGAACGATCAGGCAGGCTGGTCCTTGTCCGACGCGAGCCAGACAACTTGAAGGTTTGCCGGGTTGACCGGAATCGAGATACCCCGAGAATTGTGACCGCAACCAGCTCTTCTGGCGACGGTCCCGGTGGTTTCAACAATCCGACGGCGCAGGCTCCTGGAATGTGAGGTCTCGCGACGGCCTCGCCCGCGCACCGAGAAGTGAAGGCCCCCTGGATGGGTGGGCCTTCACTTCTCACGCGGCATGCGGTGTTCGTCAGGCGGCGTAGCCCTTGGACTGGATCAGCGAGGCGATCTGGTCGAGGCTCAGCCAGTAGTCCTCGATTCCGCTGAACCGGGCGGGGTCGGAGATGTGCACCGTCTTGTCCGCCGCGTTGTAGCCGACGATCGCCACGTAGTGGTAGATCGTCTCGCTCGACGGGTAGCCGGGTGGCTGGTTGCCGGACATCGCGACGATGTTGGCGACCATCGCCTTGCCGGCGTCGACGTTGCGGACCGTGTCCGACCACAGCTGCTGGGTCATCTCCGGAGTCAGTGGGCGGTCGCCCCAGTCCCGGGTGACGTAGTGGGTGCCGGTTCCTGCCAGCTCCCTGTTGAGCCCGTCGACGACCTGGCCGATGTGGTCCGTGCCGTTCTCGGTGGTGCCGAGTTCGGTCGCGAGCGAACCCTGGTCCGGCAGCTTGTCGGTCTTGCTGGACAGCGCGATCCGGGTCGCCGTGGGGCCACACCAGTAGCTGGTCTGCTGCGCCTGGTAATCGACTGGGACGGACTTGGAGACGGCCTGAGGAACGACCGCTGGAGCGCTCGGTGCCTCCGGTGCCGGAGCCGCAGGTGCCGGAGGAGCCGCCGGAGCGGGAGCATCAGCAGGTGCCGGAGGAGCCGCCGGAGCCGGAGCATCAGCAGGGGCCGGAGGAGCCGCAGGTGCTGCCAGAGCGGGAGGCGCTGCCGGAGCCTGCACCGCGGTGTCGGCGGCGCGGACCTGGGCGGGCGCCGGAACCGGAGCCGCGCCCGCTACCAGCGGATGGCCGACCGCCACGATCGCGCCACCGGCGACGACCGCCGAGAGGACCTTGCCGGACACCTTGCGAGACGGAGCGCCACCGCCCGAGTTCGGGTGGAACCTGTCAACGAGTGCGCGGATCGCGGCCTTCGGGGTGTGACCGCCCGCGTTGCGATGCTTGTGCACGTATGCCTTTCCACGTCGGGGGAGATCCGGTCGCCACCGCCGGGGGTGCGGTGTCCTCTCGCGGTCGAGACCTCGTGACCGGATCGCGATGCACTGCCGCCGACCGTAACTAAGTGTTATGGATGCTTCAACCGCGTCACCTGATCGGACCAGCGATTACCTCTTGATCGGCTCCTCTCCGTAGCAATCGCTGCTGAAGCGGGAAATCGCCGAACGGGAGCCGAGCAGGCCCCGGAGCAAGCGCGCCAGATTCGGGCACCGAGCCTTTCGCCGCTACGGATCCGGGCGGCATTTGCGCTGATAACGGGCGTGCACGCGACATGGGGACAATCAAGGCGCACCGGGCGAAACCGGCACCCCGGCAACGATCGGCGGCACCTGCCCTCAGGCCGTCCGGGCCCAGATCGACTTCCCGCTCACCCGTCCGCGAAGATCGGCTAAAACGCGACCGTGAGGCTCGGCACAAGGGCCCCGAGCAGCTAATTGATGATATTGGGAGCCCCCTGCAGCCGATCTCGCCTCCAGGTTGCGCGGGCTATTTCCCGGAGCTCTCTCGTGCAGGCTCGGGCTTGGGGCGTTTCGTCGGCCTTCTTCGTCGCCGCCAGGATGTTTCTCGTTGCTCCCGGTTCGCAAGGGAGCAGCGTTACGCCTGATGGAGTTGGGGTCGCGACCATCTCCGGGATCAGGGCTACCGCTAGGCCTGCCGCCACCAGTCTCAGCTGAGTGGCACCGTCCGCCACGTAGTAGCGGATGTCGATCTCGTGGTGGTCGTTCGTCCGCAGTAGTTGGACCAGTGCCTCGTAGGTGTCCGTGCCTGGTGGGCACGTGGCCCACAGCTGGTCTTGCAGGTCCGCCAGGTTCGCCGACTTCAGGTTGGCGTGCGGGTGGTCTGCTGGGACCGCTAGCAGCGCGTGCTCGTGCAGCACCCTTTTGACTTGGACTCCCTTCGGGATCGGCGTCGGGCAGTGGGTCCAGCTCTCCAGGACCACAACGTCAAGTTCTCCGTTGCACAGCGCGGGAAGCATCTGTACCGCTTCTCCGTCGTGCACCTCGGGGGCGAGCCTCGGGTGCCCGGTGGTCAGTGCCTTCAGCGCCTGCGGCACCAGGCAACGCAGGGCTGAAGCGACTGCTCCGATGCGCAGCGGGCCGGCAACCAGGCCGTCCAGGTCCGCGAGATCCGCTTCCGCTCGGGCTGCCGCCGCCACCATTTCCCTCGCGGACACCGCGAGCAGGCGGCCGGCGTGGGTCAGGCGGATACCTCTGCCGTTCGGCAAGACTAATGCTTCTTCGGTAAAAACAGTGAGTAGTGCCATTCGATCGTCGCTGGCATCTTTGACCTGGTGAAGACCGCATCGGGAGATCCCGCCCGCGCTCGGCGGACCGGACCGGATCCCGCTGCCGCAGTGCTGGTGACCAGCGGCGCTGCTTGCCTGTCCGCGTCGGCCGTGTTCGTCAAGCTCGCCGACATCGATGCCGGGACCGCCGCGTTCCTGCGCTGCGCCATCGCATTGGTGCCGCTCGTGCCGATGCTGCTGTTCGAGGCACGCCGCAACCGGGCCCTGCCGTGGCGGTTGCAGGCCTGATCCGCGCTCGCCGGCGTCTTCCTCGGCATCGACTACGTGATGTGGACCGTCAGCATCCTGGACGTCGGCGCCGCCATCTCAACCGTGCTGATCAACGTCCAGGTGCTGGCTTTCCCCTTGCTGGCACGCATTTTCAGCGGCACTCAGATTCCGCAGCGCTTCCTGCACCTGAGTCCGCTGATGCTCGGCGGGCTCGCGATCGCCGGCGGCGCGCTCAGCGGGAGCCAGCAGGCCGCCAACCCGGTGCGGGGCACCGTGCTGGGCATCGCCGCCGGGGTGGCGTACGCGGTCTACCTGTACCTGACCCGGCTGGCCGGGGAGCGTTCGCCGCTCCACTTCGTCACGCCGGTGTGCGTGTCGACCGCGTCTGCGGCCGTCACCTCGGGCGCGATCGGGCTGCTGGTCACTGGCCTGCCGTTGGACATCCCCGCCGCTTCGTGGGGCTGGATCGCCGCCTTGGCGCTGTTGGGGCAGGTCGTCGCGTGGCTGCTGATCGGCAGGGGCACCTCTCGGCTCCCGCCGAACGCCTCGGCCGCGCTGCTGTTGTTGCACCCCGTCATGGCCATCGGGCTCGGCATGCTGGTGCTGCGCGAGACCCCTACCGCCAGTCAGCTCACCGGTTGCGCGCTGGTGGTCGGGGCGATCTGGTTCGCCAACCGGACGCCGCGCTCGGTCGACGCGCGTCAGGCGTCGTAGTGCGGCTCGGTGCGCAGGAGGAACGTGGCGTCGTCGCCGGGCTCGAGTTCGCGGGGTTCGGCACCCCGCATGAACAGCCTCGCCCCGGTGCTGCCCCCGAGCTCGGCGTGCTCGCCTCGAACCCGCAGCCAGGCCCCTTCCCGGATGCCCAGCACCGGAACGTCGTTGTCCTCCAGGAATTCCTCGATCCGCTGCTCCCGGGTCTCGCCCAGGTGCGTGCTGCCCGGGTCGGGGTCCTGGTAGTGCGGGTTGATCTGGAACGGCACCAGCCCGATCGCCTCGAACGACGGCGGCTCCACGATCGGCATGTCGTTGCTGGTGCGCAGGCTGGGACAGGCCATGTTGGTGCCCGCGCTCGCGCCCATGTACGGCGTGCCGCCGCGGACGGCTTCGCGCAGCGCGGTGACCAGGCCGAGGCGGTGCAACGTGGAAAGCAGGCGGAAGGTGTTACCTCCGCCGATGAACACCGCTTGGGCCTCGCGCACCGCCGCCACCGGGTCATCCGCCTGGTGGATGCCGTCGACGGTGATCCCGAGCGGCGCGACCGCGGACTGCACGGTGGCCGTGTAGCCGTCGTGGTCGCGCTTGGCGAACGGGACGAACAGCAGCCGCTCGCGCCCCGCCAGCAGTTCGGCCACCGCCGGCATGGCGTGTTCGAGGAAACCCGTGCCGTGCTTCATGGAGCTCGACAGCAGCAGCAGTTCCACGTTTGCCCTCTTTCCCGTCGCAGCTGGTCAGGCCGGCACGCCACCAGAAGTCGAATCCTGCCAACCGCAGGCACGCCACGTCCAGGTCTTCGCGCACCCGGTCGCTTGGCGATCTCCTCGGCGGCGCCCCAGAACTCCTGCCCGGACGGCAGTTTCTCGGCCAGCGCGGGCGTGGCGCCGGTGATCCCGATCGGCATCACCGGGGCGACCCTCAGCACCGCACCAGACGACCGAGGCCTCACGGGCACAGGTCAGACTGCTACCACGGCGACCATGCTCTCCAGCCCCTTGAAATCATCAGCATTGCGCGTATATAGCGGCAAACCATGCGCTGACGCGATAGCAGCGATCATCAAATCCATCTTGCGCGGACGAGGATTTCGATTCGCCGCCAACACCAACGCGACCAAGGTTCCATAGCGCGCAGCCGCTTCACCGTCGAACGGCAGCGGATCGAATCCGAGAATGGCTACCCCCAGCCTCTCCATTCGAGCCGCCCTGTCCAAGGGGCCCTTCGCCATCGCTACGCCCTGATGCAACTCGGCCATCGAGACCGCGGTGAGCTCCGGCTCCACGGGAAGGACAGCAGGATCGAGCAGCTCAAGATCGATGAAAGTGCAGGTGTCCAGCACACCCGAGTGATGGCGGTCAACCACGGCTGCGCTCCCAGGGGTCATCGTCGCCAACCCGGTCCTCGCTGCCGAAGAACTCGTCGGTTTCCTGCCGCATGCGCGCGTAGTCGACACGAGGCAGCTTCCGAAGCCGCTCGATCAGTTCTTCCGTGGTCAAACGACGCCGACGGTGAAGAGGACGCAGTTCCGCAACTTCCACACCATTGCGGGTGATGTGATAAGTCTCCCCCGCCTCCACCGCGTCCATCACGCCAGCAGAGTTATTGCGGAACTCCCGCTGCGAAATAGTCTTCACGACGCTAGTGTAGCGCGCCGTAGCACACGGGGCTACGGCGCGGCGCCGGGTAGTCCGAAGGCTTCGGGGCCGAAGGCGCCCAGGGCTTCCGGCGTCCACATCACCGGCGGCGTGGCGATCGGCTGCCGAGAGGAAGGTTCGGATAGGCCTAGCGCGGCCGCGGTTGGGTGCGTTCGCTGGTGTTCGCCCACAGGCTCTCGACGTATTCCTGGAGCGTCCGGCCGAGCAGGTAGGCACCGGCAGGGGCGACCACGGTGAACGTGTCGTCCGGTGCCTCCGGGATCAACGCGGCCCGCCCGGTCGGCGCGTGGTGCACCTCGATCTCGGACGGCCCGCTGGGCACCACGCCGGCCGCCACGCGCAAGCCCACGGAAAGCCTGGCGGTCATCCCATCCGCCCGCCGCATCAGGTCCCCCACGGCCTGCGCGTCCGCCGGGCGAACCTGGCGGCGCTTGAGCTCGTAGGCGAGCCAGTCCACCTGGCGGTCCTCGCGCTTCGCGGCCTCGGCCAGCACCCAGGTGGGCACGGTGACCTCCGGCCCCGGTTCGCTGCGTTTTGGCAGGGGTCCACTCGAACGTCAGCGTTCCTCCACCCGCGGCCTGGTGCGGCGCACGATGCCGGCCAGCGCGCTGCTGACGATCGTGACTATCAGCGCACCCCAGAACGCCGGCCAGAAGCCGTCGACGTGGAACGGCAGGCGGAGCTCCCCGGCCAGGTAGCTGGTCAGCCAGAACAGCAGCGCGTTGACCACCAGGCCGAACAGTCCGAGGGTCAGCAGGTAGAGCAGGCAGCCCAGCGTCTTGGCGATCGGCTTGAGCACCACGTTTACGATGCCGAAGATCACCGACACCGCCAGCAGCGTGAGGATCTTCGCCGTGGTGTCCTCGCCTTCCAGGGTGATCCCGGGCAGCGCGGTGGTGATCCACACCGCCACCATGGTGATCAGGATGTGCAGCAGAAGTGCCACTACGCGCCCCCTCCCTGCGGGTGTCCGCCACGAACATCACCGACGCTACCGGCGTCCAGGGGTGCTGCGTTCACAGCGCGGTGCGATCTCCGGGTGATCCCGGGGTGATCTCAGGGTCAGCTGAAGAGCGTGGCCACCAGCTGGAGGGCGTCGCCGTCGGTGTCGTCGTGCGCTTCGGCGAACCGGAAGACCAGGCCTTCGCGCAGCCCCCACGGGCAGATCTCCAGCTCGTCCACGCCGATGGTGCGCAGGATCAGCTCGGCGACGATGGCGCCGGCCAGGATGCGGCGGGCGCGGCTGCGCGACACGCCGGGCAGCCCCGCCCGCTGCTTCTGGTCCAGCTCGGCCAGCTTCGGGATCCAGGGGCGGAGCTTCGCGCGGGACAGCCGGTCGGGGTGGCGGGCCACCTTGCCCGGCGAGCTCTCGGTGAGCACCGCGAGCTGGCGTAGCACCTTGGACAGCGCCACCGGGTGCCCGAGGTCGCGGTCGGCGAAGGTGCGCAGTGAGGAAGGGATGGTGCCGCGGACCGCCGCGACGAGCTTGTCGACGTGCCTCGGCCGCGGCGGGTCGTCCGGAAGGTACTGCCTGGTCAGCCGGGCCGCGCCGAACGGCAGCGAGACCACGTCGGAGGGCTCGCCGCCGATGCCGGTGGCCACGTCGATGGTGCCGCCGCCGATGTCCACCGTGGTCAGCGTCGGGCCGCAACGGCCGTGCCAGCGCCGGGCGGCGTGGTATGTGACGGCGGCTTCGTCGCGCGGGCTGAGCACGCCGATCCGCTCCCCGGCCGCATCGCTGAGCCGCTGCCGCAGTTCCGAGCCGTTGGCCGCGTCCCGCACCGCCGAGGTGCCGTAAGCGACCAGCGCGTCGGGGCGCTGATCCGCGGCCGCGTGCACGCAGTGCTGCACCGCCCGCACCGCGAGCTCGACGCCTGCCTCGGTGACAAGTCCGTCCGCCCCGGTGTGCTCGGCGAGCCTGGTCCGGGCCTTCACGCTCCAGTCGGCGCGCGGCATGCGGGACCGGTCGAGGTCGACGATCTCCAGGCGCGCAGCATTGGACCCGATGTCCAGCAGAGCCAACTTCATGCCGCGACCACCCGCGCGCCACGCGGCTCGTGGAGCGGCGCGGTGGACTCGATGGACGGCATGTCCCCATTGTCGGGGTCATTTCGACCGAAAATCCCGCCACACCAAGGTTTTCTTGAGATGTGTGTCACAATTCACGGCCCCGGTGGGACTCCCGGCGACGTTTACCCGGCGGTAACCTCGGGACACCCTCGGCGGCGCGGCCGACGCCCCGGCATCGCCGCTGCCACAGACCGGAAAGGTTCGGCCCATGCGCATCGGGATGCCGCTGAACTACAGCGGAGGTTTCAAGGAGACCGTCGACGACCTGGCCAC
This sequence comes from Saccharopolyspora pogona, assembly GCF_014697215.1. Taxonomy (GTDB): domain Bacteria; phylum Actinomycetota; class Actinomycetes; order Mycobacteriales; family Pseudonocardiaceae; genus Saccharopolyspora; species Saccharopolyspora hattusasensis. The sequence continues at coordinate 8,437,903 of NZ_CP031142.1, read as the reverse complement.
CTACGAGAAGGCCGGGCTGGACATCGTGTACGTCCCGGAGGCCTACTCGTTCGACGCGGTGAGCCAGATGGGCTTCATCGCCGCCCGCACCGAACGCCTGGAGATCGCCTCCGGCATCCTGCAGATCTACACCCGCACGCCGACGCTGACCGCGATGACCGCGGCGGGCATGGACTTCGTCTCCGACGGCCGCTTCACGCTCGGCATCGGCGCGTCCGGACCGCAGGTCATCGAGGGCTTCCACGGGGTGCCCTACCACGCGCCGCTGGGCCGCACCCGCGAGATCGTCGACATCTGCCGGCAGGTCTGGCGCCGGGAGAAGGTGCAGCACGAGGGAAGGCACTACAGCATCCCGCTGCCCGCCGACCGGGGCACCGGGCTGGGCAAGCCGCTGAAGCTCATCAACCACCCGGTGCGCGACCGGATCCCGATCATGATCGCCGCGATCGGTCCGAAGAACGTCGAGCTGGTCGCCGAGATCGCCGAGGCCTGGGAGCCGATCTTCTACCTGCCGGAGCGGGCGGCCGAGGTATGGGGCGAGCCGCTGGCGGCTGGCAAGACGAAGCGCGACGCGTCGCTGCCGACGCTGGACGTGGTCGCCCAGGCACCGCTGGCCATCGGCGAAGGCCTCGACGACCTGCTGGACTTCGCGCGGCCGTACCTGGCGCTCTACGTCGGCGGGATGGGCGCGAAGGGCAAGAACTTCTACAACAACCTGGCCCGCCGCTACGGCTTCGAGGCGGAGGCCGAGCTGATCCAGGACCTTTACCTCAGCGGCAAGAAGGAGGAGGCCGCCGCGGCGGTGCCCCGCGAGCTGCTGGAGAAGACGTCGCTCGTGGGCCCGGTGGGCCACGTCAAGGAGCGGCTGGCGGCGCTGAAGGAGTCCGGGGTCACGACCCTCAACGTCACGCCGCTGGCGGGCGACGCGGCCGGTCGCGCCAAGCTCATCGAGCAGGTCAAGCAGCTCGCCGCCGACGTCTGATCGGCACGAACGTTGAAGGGCACCTCCGAGCACTATCAGCTGGTTACGCCGGAGCAACGCGGGTGGTAGATCGCGTCGACCCAACCGATCAGGAGAGACTGTCGGGGTGACTGGATCGACGCTGCTGCACCTGCTGCCGCTGAACACCTTCCACGCCGACCGCGACTCCCCGATCCGCGCCGCGAGCCTCGACACCGAGGGGTTCGTGCACTGCTCCCCGGACGTGCGCACAACGCTCGCCGTGGCGAACACCCTCTACCGCGACGAGACCGAACCGATGATCGCGCTGGAGCTGGACCCGGCGAAGCTGTCCGCGCCGGTGCGATGGGAGGCGGCGAACCCGACGCCTCCCGAAGGCATGCCGGCGGACGCGCTGTTCCCGCACGTGTACGGGCCGCTGGAGCGGGAGTCGGTGATCGGCGTCCGCTACGCGCGGCGCGATGTCGCGGGCCGGTTCCTGAGCTTGGAGACGCGCAGCCGCACCGCCGAGGAGTTCGACCTGCTGCCGCATCCGGAGGGCGGCTGGTACCGGCGGACCTGGGCCAGCCCGGCCGGGATCGAGCACAACGGCGGCCTGCGGCCGACCGCCACGATGATCTACTTCCTGCTACCGCCCGGACAGCAATCCGCATGGCACACCGTCGCTTCCGACGAGCTGTGGCTGTGGCACCGGGGCGGGCCGCTGACGCTTTCGCTGGGCGGGAACGGGCCGAACCCCGTCGCCGAACCCGAGCAGGTGATGCTCGGCGCGGGTGCCGGTCAGGCGCCGCAGGCGGTCGTCCCGGCCGGCACCTGGCAGCGCGCGTACGCGGCGGCGACCGTGGAAACGCTGGTCAGCTGCGTGGTTTCGCCCGGTTTCGACTTCGCCGACTTCCGCGTCCGGTAGGCCGGTCGAACGAGTGCCGGGGTCCGGGGCGGCGCATCGCGCCCGGGCCACCTGCCGCCGCCATGCGCCGGGTCGGCATCCGCACCGCGTTTCCGGCGGAGCAGAGTGCGAGCAACGCCGCGACCACGGTGAAGAGCACCGGAACGTTGCGCCGGATTCGCGGGCGCGCACCGAGAACGGCGCGCTGCTGCCGGTATTCGGCGACGAGCCTGCTGGTTCCGCGATGTCTGCCGTGCACGGATTCGCGGCGCGGCACGCCGGACCCGAGCATCCTGCGCTCCACCCAGGACATCGCGATCAACATTCCGATGATCGCCCCGATGCCGACCGTGGCCGCCAATGCGAACCCAGCCAGTGAATTGATCACCGGCACCACCCCCCGAAACGCAGCGGACCACCACTTCCGCGCGACTTTTGCCGTCGGCGCGAACCGGCACCGCACCAATGCCGGTTCCGCTGTGGCCCTGGGGATTCACCGTAATTCGTGACGCTCATGACCGCCGGGCGCTAACGGCGCCGCTCGCCCGAACAGGTGAAAAGTGATCAGATCAGGTTGCGCCGTGCTGTGATCGGGCGTACTGGTCTTGATCGGGCAAACCGCGCTGATCCGCAGCTACCATCAGATTCGGTCCGACCACTTCCGGCACGCAACCGCGTGACCCGGCGCATGCCCGGGCAACCCGCCGCGAACGGCGCGCGTGTTCCGCAGAGGTCCGGTGTTAGCAACCGGAATCGTCGACGGACCGCGATTTCAGGGGAGGTTGTCGGGCCGTGAGGGGTTACGCCGTCCATCTGCTGTTCCATCTGCTGGCGATCGCAGCCGGCGCCGCCTGCGGGGTCGCGGGCTGGCTGTGGTGGTTCGGCGGTGACCCGAGCAGCCTGTGGCTGGCGATCGGCGCGCTGGTCGTCGGGATCATCGTGCTGGTCCTGGAAGCCCTCTACATCCGCGCCGAGCAGCCGCCCGCGCCGCCGCGTTCCCGACCGCGGCCGCAACAGCCGCAACGGCCTCGCGAACGCACCCGACCCGATCTCGAACCCGTGGCGGCACCGTCGTCGGACACCTTGCTCCAGCCGTCCCCCGAGGCCGGCAAGGCCATCGACCAGGAGACCAAAACCTCGGCGCTCGACGCGCTCAACGAGCTCGGGAGGAGCACCAACCCGCCGAGCCGCCAGAACTGATCGCTATTCGGTCGGCGGGCTGGAGTCGCGAACGGACTGCCCACCCCATAGACGACACAAACGGTCCGTTCGCTTCAACCCGAGATCGCCGACGCGACGCTCTGACCCGCTGGTGCGCACCGGCAAGTTCACGCCGGGAGCGCTCTCGGCCGCCTCCGGCGAACCGGGCCACGTGCTGGACTCCTTCGCCGGCCTTCCGTACTTCCGGCGCCGGTGAAGGCACTCAGCGGATCGGCAGCAGCACGCCCCGCTCGGATTCCGGACGGGGCCCGAGGATCCGGCGCTCGGCGGCGGCGATCGGGACGTCGTTGATGCTGGCCTCGCGGCGGCTCATCAGCCCGTCCTCGGTGAACTCCCAGAGCTCGTTGCCGTAGCTGCGCCAGCACTGCCCGGCGGCGTCCCGGCATTCGTACTGGAAGCGAACCGCGATGCGGTTGCCGCGGAAGCCCCAGAGCTCCTTGCGCAGCGCGTAATCCAGTTCGCGCGCCCACTTCTCGCGCAGGAAGGCAACGATCTCGTCCCGGCCGGTGATGAACCGATCCCGGTTCCGCCACTCGGAGTCCGCCGTGTACGCCAGCGCGACGCGTTCGGGATCGCGGGTGTTCCAGGCATCTTCGGCCGCCTGCACCTTCTGGGCGGCGGTCTGCTCGTCGAACGGCGGGAAGGGCGGACGCGACATCTCATTGGCTCCCAACCGGAGAACGGTCATTCTCTGCAATGTCCGCTAGAGTAGAGAACGATCGTTCTCCCTGCAACCCCGGAGTGCTCCCATGCAGCGCCACGAGGCCGAGTCGAAGCTGTTGGACACCGCCGAAGCCCTGTTCTACGAACGCGGCATCCAGGCCGTCGGCATGGCCGAGCTGCGCACCGCCTCCGGGGTGTCGCTCAAGCGCCTCTACCAGTGCTTCGCGTCCAAGGACGAGCTGGTCGAGGCCTACCTGCGCCGCCGCGACGCGCGCTGGCGCGCCTCGCTGTCCACGTACGTCGCGCGCGGCGACCGCAGCCCCGAGCAGGCCGTGCTCGCGGTCTTCGACTGGCTGCACGACTGGTTCGACGAACCCGGATTCCGGGGCTGCGCGTTCCTCAACTCCTTCGGCGAACTGGGCGGCAGCTCCCCCGCGGTCGCCGCGGCGGCGCGGGACCACAAGGACGAACTGCGCCGCTACCTGTGGAAACTGGTCGGCGAGCTCGACGCCGCCGACCCCGACGAGCTCGCCGAGCAGCTGCTCGTCCTGGTCGACGGCGCGACCACCACAGCAGCCGTCGGCGGCAGCCCCGGACCGGCCCGCAGCGGCCGCGCCGCCGCGGCCGTGCTGATCACGGCTGCCTCACGGAGCGCTGCGCCGCCTTGCCCGGAGTGACTTGAGACACAATCCTGTCCTCAGGTACGCGGATGCAGCGCGAGCGGGCCAACAGGCCCACCCGTGGCACCCGGGTGAGGAGGTCACCCATGTCAATCATGCGTGTCAAATCGGTCGAACAGTCCATCCGCGATGCCGAGGCCCCGGAATTCCGCCTGCGCCGCGTGCTGCGCGCGGTGGACCTGCTGGGCATCGGCATCGGCGCGATCATCGGCACCGGCATCTTCGTGCTCACCGGCGTGGCCGCGGCCACCGACGCCGGGCCGGGCATCGCGATCTCGTTCGTCTTCTCCGGCATCGCGTGCGGTCTGGCGGCGCTGTGCTACGCCGAGTTCGCCTCGGTCGTGCCGGTGGCCGGCTCGGCGTACACGTTCTCCTACGCATCGATGGGCGAGTTCCTGGCCTGGATCATCGGCTGGGACCTGATGCTGGAGTTCGTCCTCGGCGCTTCCACGGTGTCGGTGGGCTGGTCGCGATATTTCGTCGCGGCGCTCAACTCGATCGGCCTTGGGCTGCCCGAGGCGCTCACCGCCGCCCCGGGAGCCGGGGGCGTGGTGAACCTCCCCGGCGCGATCATCGCGCTGATCCTGACCGGGGTCCTGGTGGTCGGCATCCGGCTGAGTGCTTCGGTGACCAACGTGGTCGTGGCGATCAAGCTCGTCGTGGTGCTGTTCTTCATCATCTTCGGCGCGTTCTTCATCAAGGCCGCCAACTGGAGCCCGTTCATCCCACCGCACCAGCCCGCGGCGCCCGGTGCCGCCGGGGCGGCGCTGGAGGAACCGCTGATCAACGCGATCTTCGGGCAGACCGGCTCGTTCGGGCTCAGCGGCCTGGTGGCGGGTGCCGCGCTGGTGTTCTTCGCCTACATCGGCTTCGACATCGTCGCCAGCGGCGCGGAGGAGACCCGCCGGCCGCAGCGCGACATGCCGATCGGCATCCTCGGCTCGCTGGCCATCTGCTCGATCCTGTACGTGCTGGTGTCCCTGGTGATGACCGGCATCGTCAAGTACGACCAGCTGGACACCGCGGCGCCGATGGCCACCGCATTCCAGGCGATCGGCGCGTCGTGGGCGGCCGGGCTGGTCTCGCTGGGCGCGATCGCCGGGCTGACCACGGTGATCCTCATCCTCATGCTGGGTCAGGCCCGGGTCGGCTTCGCGATGAGCCGGGACGGCCTGCTGCCGGTGTGGTTCGCCAAGGTGCACCCGAAGTTCCGCACGCCCTACCGGATCACGGTGATCACCGGGATCGTCGTGGCGGCCGTCGCCTCGCTGACCCCGATCAACGTGCTCGCCGAGATGACCAACATCGGCACCCTGTTCGCGTTCGTCCTGGTGTCCATCGGCGTCCTGGTGCTGCGCCGCACCCGGCCGGACCTGCCGCGGTCCTTCCGGGTGCCGTGGGTGCCGGTGGTCCCGATCCTGGCTGCGGCCGCCTGCCTGTACCTGATGCTCAACCTCGTCGGCTGGACGTGGATCCGGTTCGGCATCTGGATGCTGATCGGCTTGGTCGTCTACTTCGTGTTCAGCAGGAAGAACAGCAGGCTCGGCAAGAGCGAGACCGTCGGGGAGGGCGCCGACGAGGCCTGAGTCTCGTGAGTGGTCATTCCGGTTCTTACCGGAACGACCACTCACGAGCCCCGCTCACCCGAGCTGTTCGTCCAGGTAGCACCAGCTCCAGGACTCGCCCGGTTCGAAGGAGCGGATCACCGGGTGGGCGGTCTGGTGGAAGTGGGCCGTGGCGTGCCGGTTCGGGCTGGAGTCGCAGCACCCCACGTGCCCGCACTGCGTGCAGACCCGCAGGTGCGCCCACACGTGCAGGCCGGCCGCGAGGCAGTCCTCGCAGCCGTCCTCGCGACTGGGCGCAGGCTTGCGGTCGGCCGCGGCCTGCAAGTGCGCACAACTGCCGGACATTCGGAACCTCCAGGTGGTGAGCGCGCGGTCTGCGGCTCGAACGACAATGTGCTTTCGAACGTAACCATCGGCTGCCGCATCCGCAGACGCTGACCGGAGAGAGCATGCACGACCTACCCGCGTTGATGGCCCTGCTCGCCGGGGCGCTCGCCGTGACCGCCCTCGCCCGCCGGATCGGGTTCTCCGCGCCGCTGGCGCTCGTCGTGGTGGGCCTGGCCGTGTCGTCCATACCCGGCGTGCCGGACTACACCATCGATCCGAACGTGGTGCTGCTGCTGATCTTGCCGCCGCTGCTGTACTCGGCCGCGCTGAACAGCTCCACCATCGGGATTCGCGCCAACCTGCGGCCGATCGGGCTGCTCGCGTTCGGGTTGGTGCTGTTCAGCACGGCGGTCGCCGGGGTGATCGCCTGGTGGCTGGTGCCGGGCATGCCGCTGAGCGTGGCGCTGGTGCTCGGCGCGGTCATCGCGCCGCCGGACGCGGTCGCGGCCACCTCGATCGGCCGCCGGCTGGGGCTGCCGCGCAAGATCATGACGGTGCTCAGCGGCGAGAGCCTGGTCAACGACGCCACCGCGCTGACCGCCTACCGGGTGGCCGTGGCCGCCGCGATCGGCACCGGCTATTCCCTGCTGACCGGGGTCGGCATGTTCCTGCTGGCCGCGGTCGGCGGCGTGGTGATCGGCTACGTCATCGGCTGGGTGGTGCACCGGCTCCGGCGGCTGCTGCGCGACGACATGCTGGAAAGCGCGGTAGGGCTGATCGTGCCGTTCTTCGCCTACCTGCTCGCCGAGGAGGTGCACGCCTCCGGGGTGCTGGCCGTCGTGGTGGCCGGGCTGTACCTGGGGCATCGCTCGCCGTCCGGCAGCGCCGCGACGCGGCTGCAGGACCGGGCGGTGTGGAACGCGGCGGACACGCTGCTCGAAGCGGTCGTGTTCGCGTTGATCGGCCTGCAGCTGCGCAGCGTCGCGGAGAGCGTGTCGACCGGCTTCGGGCCGCTCGTCGTCGTCGGGCTCGCGCTCACCGCCGGGGTGATGCTCGCGCGCGGCGCATGGGTTTTCCTGGTGATGTACCTGCCGGACCTGCTCCGCCGCCGCAGCCCGGACTGGCGACTCAAGGTGATCGTGTCGTGGGCTGGGATGCGGGGCGTGGTGTCGTTGGCCGCCGCCTCCGCGATCCCCACGGTGACGCTGACCGGTGCGCCGTTCCCGCACCGCGACGAGGTCCTGTTCCTGACGTTCTTCGTGACGCTGGCGACGCTGCTGCTGCACGGCACGACGCTTCCCTGGCTCATCGGCTTCTTCGGGGTACGGGGCACCGAGGACTACACCGACGCGCTCGCCGAGGCCGAAGCCCAGCACAATGCGGCCCGCGCCGGGCGGGAGCGGCTCGACGAACTCACCGCGGAAGCCGAGCCGCCCGGCGACGTCGCGGAGCGCCTGCGCCGCTCTGCGCAGCAGCGCAGCAACCAGGCGTGGGAACGGCTGGGCAGGTCGGCCGACGAAGTCGGCGAGAGCCCGACTGCGGCGTACCGCCGCCTGCGGGGCGAGATGCTGGCCGCGGAGCGGGCGGTCTTCGTCCGGTTCCGCGACAACCGCCGCATCGACGACGAGGTCCTGCGCCGCGTCATGCACCAGCTCGACCTAGAAGAACTCTGGCTCTCCCGCGACTGAAACGAATATCCGGCTCATTTTGCGTGGCGGCGCGGGTAGCGGAACCTCAGAGGAACCGGCACGTGGGAACTTCCGGTCCGGGCCACGCCGCTAGCTAGGCCAGGAAGCCGAGTTGGGACGAGAGTTCCTTGGCGGCGATGCGCATCGCGCCCACGACTTCGCGCATGCGCTTGCGGGAGAAGCGGTAGGACGGGCCCGAGGCGCTGAGCGCGGCGATCACGTCGCCCTCGTGGTTGTAGACCGCGACCGCCGCGGCGTTGAGCCCGAGCTCCAACTCCTCGTAGCTCGTCGCGTAGCCGTCGCGGGCGATCATCTCGAAGTCCTTGCGCAACTCGCCGGGATTGGTGACAGTTCGCGTTGTGTACCGCTCCAGCGGCCTGACGAGAAGTTCCTCCTGGTCCTCCTGCGGCGCGTACGCCAGCAGCACCTTGCCGCTGGACGTCGCGTGCAGCGGGGTGCGCTGCCCGACCCAGTTGTGCGCCGTTACGGCGGCGGTGCCGCGGGCCTGGCTGATGTTGATGGCGACGTCGTTGTCCCGGATCGCGATGTTGACCGTCTCGCCCAGGTCCGCGGCGAGCGACTCGCAGAACGGACGGCCCAGCCTCGGCAGGTCCATTCGCTCGGTCGCCGCCCCGGCCAGCCGCACGATGCCGAAGCCGATCGCGTACTTGCCGCGCTCCCCCAGCTGCTCCACCAAGCCTCGTGCCTCCAGCACGCTCACCAGCCGGGAGGCCGTCGACTTGTGCACTCCCAGCTCCCCGGCGATCTCGGTGATGCCGGCTTCTCCGTTGCGCGCCAGCAGTTCCAAGACGGTCACAGCCCGATCGACGGACTGCACAAGAGCGCCAGAACTCCGTCCGCGTGACTCAGCTGCGCTACCCACCGGTCAACCGTATCCGTTCGAGGTGCACATATCGGAACCATCCGTTGTCCCTCTTGACGTTGTCGCAACAAAAGGGTCAGATTTGTTGCACATGCTACGCGGTGTTCCTCATTGTGCAACGGAGGTAGGCTTGTTTTCATTCATCGGGGCCACCGCACCGGCCGCGGTCGAGGCATGAACACGGTCGCAGTCGTCGGCTCGTCGGTGGCGGGCTGGCGCGCCGCGCAGGAGCTGCGAGAACAGGGCTTCGACGGGCGGCTGGTGATCATCGGGGCGGAACCGCACCGCCCGTACGACAGGCCGCCGCTGTCCAAGGAGTTCCTGGCCGGGAAGATGCAGCCGGAGGAGCTCGCGCTGGGCAGCGAGCAGGAGGAAGCCGACCTCGCCGCGGAGTGGCGGTTGGGGGTTCCGGCGGCGCGGCTGGACACCAGGCGCGGCGCGGTGGTGCTCGCCGACGGCAGCGAGGTCCGCGCCGACGGCGTCGTGCTGGCCACCGGGTCGGCCCGCCTGAGCCTGCCGGGCACCGCGGAAGCCCCCGGCTGTCACCGGCTGCGGACCGTCGACGACGCGTTGGCGCTGCGCGGCGATATCCGCGCCGGGGCGCGGGTTGTGGTCGTCGGTGGCGGGCTAATCGGCACCGAGATCGCCTCGACCTGCCGGTCTCTGGGCGCCGAGGTGACCCTGGTCGACGCCCAGCACCTGCCGCTGGCGCGCACCCTGGGCATCGAACTGGCGCCGCTTTGCTTCGCGCAGCACGAGGATTACGGGGTGCGGGTGCGGTGCGGGACGCCCGCAACGCGCGTTCTCGCGGACGACCGGGTCACCGGCGTGGAGCTCGCCGACGGCCGGGTTATCCCGGCCGATGCGGTGGTCGTCGAAGTCGGCGCGGAGCCCGCCACCCGTTGGCTGCGCGGCTCCGGGCTGAAGCTCCGCGACGGCGTCGTGACCAACTCCGGGTGCGCGACCTCGCTGCCGAACGTGGTGGCGGTGGGCGACATCGCCCGGTACCAGCCGGTGCACTGGTCGCGCACCGTGCGCAGCGACCACTGGTCGACGGCGATGAACCAGCCGCCGGTCGCGGTTCGCAACCTGCTCGCCGGGCAGACCGTCGACACCTACGCGGGAGTGCCGCACTTCTGGTCGCGGCAGTACGATTCGACGCTGCAGTTCGCCGGCTACGCCGGGCCGAAGGACCGGATCACGGTGGTGGACGGCTCGTTGAAGGCCCGCCGCTTCGTCGCGACCTACCAGCGCGGCGGCCGGACGATCGCGGTGTTCGCGATGAACAGCCCCAAGCAGTTCGCCGTCCACCGCCGCCGCCTCGTCGCGTCCCTGTCGGCGCCGGTCCTGTCGCGCCGCTGATCCGCCGCGGTCAGCTCTTGAGGAACTGCAGGAGATCACCGTTGAACTTCTCCTTGTCCCCCGGGACCATCGCGATGCCGTGCGAGCCACCCTCGTAGACCTTCAGGGTCGCGTTCGGGATGAGTTCGGCGGTTTTGCGGGCCGTGGCGTCGATGGGCACGACCTGGTCGTCGTCGCCGTGGACGACCAGCGTCGGGATGTCGAACTTCTGCAGGTCCTCGGTGAAGTCCGTGCGCGCGAAGGCGTCCACGCACTTCACCCCCGCTTCGATGGACTCCTGCATGGCCATGAACCAGAAGGCGTCCCGATTGCCCTGGGTGACCTTGTTGCCGGCCCGGTTGGCGCCGAAGAACCCAACGGAGGTGTCCTTCCAGAACTGGGAGCGCTCGGCGAGGATGCCGTTCTTGATGTCCTCGAACACCTCAGCGGGCACGCCCTCGGGGTGGCCGTCGGTCTTGATCATCAGCGGTGGGATCGCGGAGAGCAGCACGGCCTTGCCGACCCGCCCCGTGCCGTGGCGCCCGATGTAGCGGGCGAGTTCGCCGCCGCCCATCGAGTGCGCGACCAGCGTGATGTCGCGCAGGTCCAGCGAGTTGATCAGGTCGGCGAGGTCGTCGGCGAAGGTGTCGAAGTCGTAGCCATCCCAGGGCTGGCTGGAGCGGCCGTGGCCGCGGCGGTCGTGGGCGATGCCGCGGAAGCCTTGGTCGGCCACCAGTTTCATCTGGTCTTCCCAGGCGTCCGCGTTCAGCGGCCAGCCGTGGCAGAACACCACCGGGAGCCCGCTGCCCCAGTCCTTGTAGTAGATCTCGACACCGTCGCGCGTGGTAACTGTCGGCATGCGCCTCCCTCGGTCGACAGCTCGAATGCCGCTGCTCCGAGCAGCCAGCCATCATTGAGGCACAGGGGCACGGCGGTCGCCCGACGATCTCGTGCTCGCGGGCTCGCCGGAGCGAACGGACCGTTTGCTCCGCCTATCGAGGCGAACGGTCCGTTCGCAGCGACCGCCATCAGGGCGCGGTGAACTCCCGCATGGCGTCGAGGAGCAAGTCCGCCAGGTAGTCGGCGAAGGAACCGCGGACGAGGATCCGGTAGGTGGGTTCCGGGCCGAGTTGCCAGAGGACCGCTTGGGTTCGGCCGAGGAGGGTCTGGGCGCAGCGGCCCGGGGTGAAGGCGCGCGGGTGCAGGTCCAGCGAGCAGATCTTCTCCAGGACCTCGCGGGACGCCGGGCCGGAGAGGCGCAACGTCGTCCGGTTCGCCGACACGTCCACTGTGGATCCCAAGGAGTCCGAAAGCGCACCTCGGACCGAGCCGACCAGCCGGTCCGCGTGGCCGTCCGGGGCGACCAGGAGCCATTCGTCCGGGCCGAGCCACAGCGCCGCGCCGTTCTCGTCGCCCGAGACCAGGTTCGGTTCCTGGTGCGGGAGCGCCAGTTCCAGGGCGTGCTCGATGCGCGCCACCGCCGGGCTGCCCGGGTGCACCCGCAGGTTCACCTGGGTCAGGAACGGTTCTTCGGCCAGCCGGACACCGCGCGAGCCGTCGGCGCCGAGCGCGGCGAGCTCCGCCGCGCGGTCGGCCAGCGGGCTGCGGCGCAGGGACAGGGCACCGACCCGGGAATGGGCGGGGCTAGCGACCGTCACGGCGGGCTCCTTCCACGTCGTAGAACACCGGTTGGGTCACCTCGACCGGGATCGACCGGCCGTCGACCGGCACGTGCAGCACCTCGCCGATGCGCTGCTGTCCGTTGCGCACCAACGCCATCGCGAACGTCCGGTCCAGGATTGCGCTGCGGTAGCTGGAGGTGACGTGCCCGAGCATCGGCACCGGCGGCTCCAGCGGGGTGCCGGGCTCCACCAGGTGCGCGCCCTCCGGCAGCAGCTCCGCCGGGTCCACCGGCAGCAGCCCGACCAGCTGCTTGCGGTCGGCGCGCGCGGTGTCGGGGCGGGCGAACGAGCGCTTGCCGACGAAGTCCTTGCGCTTCGACACCACCCAGTCCATGCCCAGGTCGTGCGGGGTCACGGTGCCGTCGGTGTCCTGCCCGACGATCACGAACCCCTTCTCGGCCCGCAGCACGTGCATGGTCTCGGTGCCGTAGGGCGTGATGCCGAAGTCCTGGCCGGCCTCGTGCACCGCCTCCCACACCGCCATGCCGTACCAGGCGGCCGCATTGATCTCGAACGCCAGCTCGCCGGAAAACGAGATGCGGGAGATCCTGGCCGGAATCCCGTTGCCCAGCACGGTTTCCCGGAACTCCATGAACGGGAAGGACTCGGCCGAGGCGTCCAGGTCCGGTGCCACGCGGCCCACCACTTCGCGGGAGTCCGGCCCGACCACCGCCACCGCGGCCCACTGCTCGGTCACCGAGGTGCAGTGCACCGCCAGGTGCGGCCACTCCGTTTGCAGCCACTCCTCCAGCCACTCCAGCACCGCCGCCGCGTTGCCGGTCGTGGTGCTCATCAGGTAGCGGTCCTCGGCCAGCCGCATCGACACACCGTCGTCGAGGACCATCCCGTCGGCCGTGCACATGACGCCGTAGCGGGCCTTGCCGACCGGGAGCTTGGCGAAGGCGTTGGTGTAGATCCGGTTCAGGAACTCCGGTGCGTCCGGGCCGACGATCTCGATCTTGCCGAGCGTGGTGGCGTCCTGCATCGCGACCCCGGTGCGCGCCGCCAGGCATTCGCGGCGCACCGCGGCGGCCATGTCCTCGCCCGGGCGCGGGTAGTACCAGGGCCGCTTCCACTGGCCGACGTTCTCGAACTCCGCGCCGTGCGCGACGTGCCAGGAGTGCATCGGCGTGGTCCGCACCGGGTCGTGCAACCGGCCCCGGTCGCGCCCGGCCAGCAGCGCGAACGACACCGGCGTGTAGGGCGGCCGGAACGTCGTGGTGCCAACCGCACCCGGCGATTCGGCCAGCAGCGCGTCGGCGATGACGCCGATGGCGTTGACCGCGGAGGTCTTGCCCTGGTCGCTGCCGGTGCTGATGGTGGTGTAGCGCTTGACGTGCTCGACCGAGCGCATCCCCGCGCCGACCGCGCGCCACACGTCGGCGACCGTGGAATCCCGTTGCAGGTCAACGAAGTGATCTGTCCACTGTGCCGGGTCACCGGACTCCGCCGGGACCAGCCACAGCGGGCGCGGCTGGGCGACCGGCCGGTCGCCGGTCACCGGCGGCACGGGCGGCGCGGCGACCCGGAAGCCGCTCGCGGTCGCCGCCTCGGCCCCGGCCGCCAAGCCCTGGGCGAGGCATCCGGCCAGGTCGTAGGTGCCGCGGGCGGCCCCGATCACCTTGGGCAGCCCCGTTTTCTGCACCGGCACGAACGCGGACACCAGCTGGTCCCAGCGCACCTCGCCGCCGGCCTGGCTGAACAGGTGCACGGCGGGGCTCCAGCCGCCGCAGACCGCCAGCAGGTCGCAGTCGACGTCCACCGGCGTGCCGGTGAGCAGCCCCTCGTCGTCGATCCCGGCGATCCGCGCGGACGACACCCGCCGATCCCCCGCCGTGCCGATGACGGCCGAGCCGGTGAACACCTGCGCGCCCAGCGAGCGGGCTTGCTCGACGAGCCGCTGCGGCGGTTGCGGCCGGGTGTCGACGACGGCGCGGACGTGCCCACCTGCGGCGGCCAGGTCGAGGGCGGTCAGATAGGCGCTGTCGGAGGTGGTGACCACGACGGCCTCCCGGCCCGGCAGCACCGCGAAGCGCTTGAGGTAGCCGCGAACCGCCGAGGCGAGCATGATGCCGGGCCGATCGTTGTCGGCGAAGACCATCGGCCGCTCGTGCGCGCCGGTGGCCAGCACGACCCGCTGGGCGCGCACGTGCCACAGCCGCTTGCGGTCGCCCCGGTTCTCGGCGACGAGCAGGTAGTTGTGGTCGTAGTGGCCCACGGCGGTGGCGCGGGTCAGCACCCGCACCTCCGGTGAGTCGACGAATTCCCTTGCCGCGCGCGAGATCCACTCGCTCGCGGGACGACCGTCGATGAGCTCGCCGCCGTCGAGCAGCGACCCGCCGAGCTCGCGGCCCTGCTCGACCAGCACCACCCGCGCGCCGCCGCGCCCGGCGGCGAGCGCGGCGGCGATCCCGGCGGGGCCGGCACCGACCACGACGACGTCGGCGTGCACGTACTTCTTGTCGTGGACCGCGGAATCCGGCGCGTCGCTGAGCCAGCCGACGCCGGAGAGGCTCGCGACCTGCAAGCCGTCGTAGAGCTCCAGCTGCGTGGCGGGCACCAGCGGCTCCGGCCTGCCGCCCAGCACCTGCACGAGCGCGTTCGGTTCGGTGCAGTCGGCCGTGACGATGCCGCGCGGCCGGTCCCGGTAGATCGACGGGCCGACCTCGATCCGGCCGCTGGCCAGCAGCGCGGAGGCGAGCGTGTCGCCGGGGTGCCCGGTGAGTTCGATGCCGTCGAAGGTGAACCGCAGCGTTCGGGTCCGGTCGATGCGACCGCCCGTGCCGAGGCGTGTCATGGCGCCACCTTTCCGGCGGTCTCGGGGTGGATCTCGTTGGTGGCGGTGTCGCGCACGACGTTGAACCAGCGCCGGCAGCCAGCGGTGTGCGACCAGCGCTCGTGGAACAACCCGCGCGGGTTGTCGCGCAGGAACAGGTACCCGGCCCAGTCGGCGTCCCCCATGTCGTTCGGGTTATCCGGGTAGTCGACGTGGGCCTGGCCGCCGTAGTGGAACTCGGTCTCATCCCGATCCCCACACCAGGGGCAATGGATCAGCAGCATCAGGGACTCCAAACCTGATCAAGATCTTTGGGTCCGCAAGTTCCATTGAAATCGAAGATCCGATTTCAATGGAACTTGCGGAAAACTGGAGACCGGGCGACCTCCTCAGTGGGCGACGGCGGCTCAGTGGGCGACGGCGGCTGCGCCGTGTTCGTCGATCAGGGCTCCGGTGGTGAACCGGTCGAGTCCGTAGGGCTCGTTGAGCGGGTGCGGACGGCCGGTGGCGATGGTGTGCGCGTACACCCAGCCCACGCCGGGAGTCGCCTTGAAACCGCCGGTCCCCCAGCCGCAGTTGAGGAAGAGGTTCTCGTACGGGGTCGGCCCGATGATCGGCGACGCGTCCGGCGTGACGTCCACCGTGCCCGCCCAGGTCCGGATCACGTGCGCCTGCGCGAAGATCGGGAACAGCTCCAGCGCCGCGGCCATCTGGCGTTCGATCACGTGCACCGAGCCGCGCTGGCCGTAGCCGTTGTAGGTGTCGATGCCCGCGCCCAGCACCAGTTCGCCCTTGTGCGCCTGGCTGCAGTAGACGTGTACGTGGTTGGACATCACCACGCACGGGTGGATCGGCTCCAGCAGCTCCGACACCAGGGCCTGCAGCGGGTGGCTCTGCAACGGCAGCCGCAGCCCCAGCGTGTCGGTCAGCAGCGTTGTCCGCCCCGCCGCCGCGAGCGCTACCCGCCCCGCGCCGATGGGCCCGAGCGAGGTCTGCACCCCGGTCACCCGGTCGCCGTCGGTCTCGAATCCCGTTACCTCGCAGCCCTGGATGAGGTCCACGCCCATCTCGTCGGCCTTGCGCGCGAACGCCCACGCCACGTGGTCGTGCTTGGCGATCCCGCCGCGCCGCTGCAGCGTCGCGCCCAGCACCGGGTACCGGATGTCCTCGGAGAGGTTCAGGATCGGACAGAGCTCCGCGATCTCGGCCGGCTCCACCCATTCCGCGTCGACCCCGTTGAGCTGGTTGGCGAACACCCGCCGCCGGGAGTCCCGGACCTCCTGCTCGGTGTGCGCGAGGTTGAGCACGCCCCGCTGGCTGAACAGGAAGTCGTACTCCAACTCGGCGGGCAACTGCTCCCACAGGTCCAGCGCGTGGTTGTAGAGCGCCGCACTCTCGTCGAAGAGGTAGTTGGAGCGGATGATCGTGGTGTTGCGGGCCATGTTGCCGCCGGCCAGCCAGCCGCGTTCGAGCACCGCGACGTCGCGGATGCCGTGGTTGCGCGCCAGGTAGTAGGCGGTCGCCAGACCGTGGCCGCCGGAGCCGACGATCACCACCTCGTAGTGCCGCTTTGGTTCCGGACTGCGCCACAGCCGCGGCGGCGGCTGCGGCTGGACGGGAAGTGGGGCCATGCCAGCCTCCGGGACGCCCGGGGAACATCTAGGGTAGAAGTTCGCCGACAACTGGTATATCAGTCTTTCGGGTAGGCTACGAGACGTGTCCGCAGCCGTCAATTCCCGATCCGGCGACAGCCCGCCCCAGGCTGAGCGCGCGTACCTGACCCTGCGCGACCTGATCCTGACTTTGGAGCTGCCGCCCGGCGCACCGGTACAGGAGGAGCCGCTGATCACCGAACTCGGCATCGGCCGCACCCCCTTCCGGGAGGCCGTCAAGCGGCTGGAGGCCGAGTCGCTGGTGGCGATCTACCCGCGCCGCGGCAGCTTCGTCACCGAGGTCAACATCACCGATCACGCCCTGATCGCCGATGTGCGGCGCCGCCTGGAGGGCCACGCCGCCCGCCGCGCCGCGGAGCGCGCCACCGACGCCGAGCGGGCCGAGCTCGACGAGCTGCGGGCACTGGTCGAGGACCTCCGCGGCGAGCAGGCGGCGATCATGGACGTCGACTCGCGGGTGCACCGCACGATCTACCGCTGCACCCACAACCGCTACCTCGAAGGCACCCTCAACCAGTACTACAACCTGGCGCTGCGGATCTGGCACCTGTTCTTCGACCGGCTGCCGAAGGTCTCCGATCACGTCGGGGAGCACGCCGAGCTGCTCAAGGCGCTCATCTCCGCCGACGCCGACCGCGCCGACCGCATCGCGGTCGCGCACGTCGACCACTTCGAGCGGGCCATCCGCCAGTTGATCTGAGCCGAACTCCCTTTGCCCGCAACGGGATCCGGTTGATCCTTTCGGGCCCGCCGTCCCCCGGGCGACCTCTTCGGCAAACACGTTGCGTCGTCAATCGACCACTCCGCGCCACGGTCGGTCCAACGTCGAAATTGACGCGCGCGTGTCCTTGACGCGGCCCCAGGTCGAAGCGCACTGTTGCGTTTAACGCAGAGAGTTGTCGTAGGCGCAACAAGGCGGCAGCGATGGTTTCGAGCGTCCGAGTTCTCCTCGTCGGGGCCGGCATCGTGGGGTGCAGCACCGCATATCACCTTGCGCGCCTCGGGATCACCGACGTCCTGGTCGTCGAGCAGGGCCCGCTGTTCGCCACCGGAGGCTCCAGTTCCCATGCGCCGGGCCTGGTTTTCCAGACCAACCCGTCGGAGACGATGAGCCGCCTGGCCGCCCGCACGGTCCAGTGCTACTCCAGGCTGGAGCTCGACGGGCAGCCCTGCTTCCACCAGGTCGGCGGGATCGAGATCGCCGCGACGCCGCAACGCTGGGACGACCTCAAGCGCAAGATCGGGTTGGCCACCGCGTGGGGAATCCGGGGCGAGCTGCTCGACCCACAGCAGGTGCACGACCACATCCCGCAGGTCGACCCGGCGCGCATCCACGGCGGCCTGCACGTGCCCACCGACGGGATCGCCAAGCCGGTCCGCGCGGCGGAAGCCATGGCCCGCGAAGCGAAACGGCTCGGCGTGCGGTTCGCCGGTAACACCGAGGTGATCGGCTTCGACGTCCAAGGTGGAAGGGTCCGCGCCGTTCGCACCTCGCAGGGCGACGTGTCGGTGCAGACCGTGCTGTGCTGCGCGGGGATCTGGGGCCCGAAGATCGGCCGGCTGGCCGGGGTGTCGATCCCGGTGCAGCCGCTGGCGCACCAGTACGCCGTGACCGGCCCGGTGCCGGGCCTGGAACCGGGCACCGACGAGGTGCGGCAGCCGATCCTGCGACACCAGGACAGCTCCATGTACTTCCGGCAGATCCACGACCGCTACGGCATCGGCTCCTACCAGCACCGCGCGATTCCGGTGCACAGCAACGATCTGCTGCCCACCGCCGCGCCGGGCGCGGGCGCCGAGGCGCCGTCGGAGGGCGGCGGCTGGAAGGGCATGGCGTCGGTGCAGCCGTTCACCCCCGAGGACTTCGCCGGGCCGTGGGCGGACGCCCGCGAGCTGCTGCCCGCGCTGAAGCGCACCGAGATCGCCGAGGGCATCAACGGCCTGTTCCTGTTCACCGCCGACGGGATGCCGGTGCTGGGGCCGTCCAACGAGATCGACAACTTCTGGGTCGCCGAGGCCGTCTGGATCACCCACGCCGCCGGGGTCGGCCGCGCGATGGCGCAGTGGCTGGCCGGCGAGGTGCCCGACATCGACCTCCGGCAGGCCGATCTCCGCCGCTTCGAGGACTTCGCGCACAGTCCGTCCTATGTGGGCGAACGCGGTGCGCAGAGCTTCCGCGAGGTCTACGACATCATCCACCCGCAGCAACCGCCGGAACATCCGCGCCCGCTGCGCACCAGCCCGTTCCACGACCGCCAGCGCGAGCTCGGCGCGGTGTTCCTGGAAGCCGCCGGCTGGGAGCGACCGCATTGGTACGAGAGCAACAAGCCCCTGGTCGACGGCCGGGAAATCGTCGAGCCCGGGCCGTGGGCGGGACGCTACTGGTCCCCGATCGTCGGCGCCGAACACCAGGCCACCCGGGAGCGCGTTGCGATGTACGACATGACTTCCCTCCCCCGAGCGGAAGTCCGCGGTCGCGGCGCGCTGGACCTGCTGCAACGGCTGACCACCAACCAGCTCGACCGCCCGCCCGGCTACGTCACCTACACGCTGATGCTGGAACCGACCGCGGGCATCCGGGCCGACATCACGGTCGCCCGGCTGGGACACGACGCCTTCCAGGTCGGCTGCAATGGTCCGCGCGACATCGCCTGGCTGCGCCGGCACGCCGACGAGACCGTGCAGGTCCGCGACATCACCGGCGGCACCTGCTGCATCGGCCTGTGGGGCCCGCGGGCCCGGGACGTGCTCGCCGAGCTGGCCGACCGGGACGTCTCGCACGAGGCCTTCCGGTTCTTCCGCGCGAAGCGGTTGTACGTCGGCGAAGTTCCGGTGCTCGCACTGCGACTGTCCTATGTGGGCGAGCTCGGCTGGGAGCTGTACTGCTCGGCGGAGTTCGGCCGGCGGCTGTGGGACCTGCTGGCCGCCGCCGGTGCCGAGCACGGCATCTTCCCCGGCGGTCGCGGCGCGTTCAACGGACTGCGCCTGGAGAAGGGATATCGAGCCTGGGGGGCGGACATGTGGAGCTTGCACGACCCCGATGAAGCCGGTCTGGCCTTCGCCGTGAAGGCCGGCAAGGGCGAGTTCATCGGACGAGACGCGCTGCTGCGGCGCCGGGAAAGCGGCCCGCGGCGGCGGCTGTGCTGTCTGACGATCGACGACGGCACCGTGTTGATGGGATCCGAGCCGGTGTTCGCCGACGGCACCCCCGTCGGTTTCACCACGAGCGCCGGTTATGGGCACAGCGTCGGAGCGAGCCTCGCCTACGCGTGGCTGCCGGCCGACCTGTCCGGTCCGGGCACCCCCGTGCGGGTGTCCTACTTCGACCAGCGACATCCGGCCACGGTCGTCGCTGACCCCGTGTTGGACCCCGAGATGAGCAGAATGCGCCGCTGATCGGCGCATTCCACCCCGCCAGACCTGCAGAACGCCCGGCCGAGGCGATCGGCCAGCGGTGTGGGTGCCGTCTACCCACCTGCACCCCGCACTTAAAGGAGCTTGCCGTTGAAATCGACTTGGCTCTTGTCTTTGAAGCGGCGAAGCCGCTTAGCCCACCCTCGCACCCGGCACCGCCGCGGGTTCTCAGGTGGTGTCTCGCGAGGACAGCCCCGACGTGGCGTATTTGGACATACATGAGTCGGGGATCCCACAGCGAGACGCCACCTGAGGTTCCGCCACCCGCACCGCCAAGCAAAACGACCACGAACCAGTCAAGGAGGAACCAGCCATGAGCATCAACCCGAACCCCGGCGTCCTGCTCTACCCGCGCCTGCGCAAGTCGCCGTTCTTCTACGCGTCGCGGCGGCACGGCGTCGGCCTCTACAGCGTGTACAACCACACCTACCACGCCCGCCACTACGGCGACCCGATCGGCGAGTACTGGGCGCTGCTGGAAGGCGTGACGTTGTGGGACGTCGGCGTGGAGCGCCAGGTGGAGATCACCGGACCCGACGCGTTCGAGTTCACCAACATGCTGGTGCCCCGCGACCTGACCAAATGCAAGGTCGGGCAGTGCAAGTACGTGTTCGTCACGGCGGAGGACGGCGGCATCATCAACGACCCGGTGCTGCTGCGGCTCGGCGAGAACCACTTCTGGCTGTCGCTGGCCGACAGCGACGTGCTGCTGTGGGCGAAGGGCCTGGCGCACAACCTCGGGATGGACGTGCAGATCCGGGAACCGGACGTCGGACCCGTGCAGGTCCAGGGGCCGAAGTCGCGGGACGTGATGGTCGACCTGTTCGGCGAGTCCATCCTGGACGTGCCCTACTACTACGCCGTCGACCGCGAGCTGGACGGCATGCAGGTGGTGGTGTCGCGCACCGGCTACACCGCCGAACTCGGCTACGAGATCTACCTGCACAACGCCGGCCGCGACGGCGTGAAGCTGTGGGACACCATCTGGGAGGCCGGGAAACCGCACGACCTCAAGGTGATCGGGCCCTGCCACATCCGGCGCATCGAGGCCGGCATCCTGTCCTGGGGCTGCGACATCACCTACGACACCAACCCGTTCGAGGTGGGCTACGGCTTCGAGACGACCTGGATGGTCGACCTGGACCAGGAGGCCGACTTCATCGGCAAGGCGGCCCTGCGGCGGATCAAGAGCGAGGGCATCAGCCGCAAGCTGGTCGGCGTGGAGATCGGCGGCCCGAGCGTGGGCTCGTTCAACGACGGCGAGATGATCGACACCTTCGCCGTGCACGACCCACACGGCCTGCGCATCGGCGAGGTCACCTCGGCCTGCTACTCGCCGCGGCTGGAGCGCAACATCGGCTACGCGATGGTGCCGATCGCCTACCACGAGCTGGGCACGGAACTGGTGGTGGACACCCAGCACGGCCCGCAGGAAGCGGTGGTCGTGGAGAAGCCGTTCCTGGACCCCACCAAGGACATCCCGAAACGACTGATCCGCGCGACGGCGTGACGGACAAGAGGACTGATCAGGCACGGACGAGAGGTGGTGATCGCGATGAACGCCAACGCCGAGCAACTGGAGCAGTACCTGATGAACGCCAGGTTCGAGGTGCTGCCGCTGCGCGGCGCGGTCGAGCAGGCCGAACAGCTGCCGCCAGGGACGACCGTGACCATCACGTCGTCGCCGACGAAGGGCACCGAGGCGACGCTGGACGTCGCCGCCCAGCTGCTGGGCCGCGGCCTGCACGCGGTGCCGCACCTGGCCGCCCGGCTGATCGCCGACACCGCGCACCTGACGACGCTGCTGGATCGCGTGGACGCGTTGGGGTTGTCCGAGGTCTTCGTGGTGGCCGGGGATTCCCCCCAGCCCCGCGGCGAATTCCCGGACGCGTTGGCGCTGCTTCGCGCGATGGACGAGCTGGGGCGGCGGCCCGCACGAGTGGGCATCACCGGTTATCCCGAGCGGCACGCGTTCATCTCCGACGCCTCGACCATCCGCGCGATGACCGAGAAGTCCCGCTACGCCGACTACGTCGTCTCGCAGATCTGCTACGACCCGCACACCGTTGCGTCCTGGGTGAAGGACGTGCGCGCCCGCGGCCTGGCGCTGCCGATCTACATCGGGGTGCCGGGCGTGGTGGACGCGCGCAGGCTGCTGCGGATCTCGCTGAAGATCGGGCTGGGCGACTCGATGCGCTTCCTGCGCAAGCAGCACGGCGTGGTGTCGAAGCTGCTCACCCGCTACACGCCGGAGGAGCTGTTCGACGGGCTGTCCCCCTACCTCGTCGACACCACCTGCGGCATCGCTGGCTGGCACTTCTTCACCTTCAATGAGATCGCGAAGACGGTGCAATGGCGCCACGACCTGGTCGCCAGACTCCGGGAGGTCCCAGCATGAGCATCGCGTCCGATTTGGACATTTCGCGCGCCACCGCGCTCCTGCCGCTGGAGGACGTCGCAGCGCAGCTGGGCATCGGCGCGCACCTGCTCGAACCGTACGGGCGCAGCGCCGCGAAGATCTCGCTGGACGCGCTCGACGAGCTGCCCGAGCGGCCGACCGCCCGCTACGTCGTGGTCTCGGCGATCACACCCACCCCGCTGGGCGAAGGCAAGACGACCACGACGGTGGGACTCGGCCAAGCCCTGCGGCACCTCGGCAAGCGGTCCGCGGTGGCGATCCGGCAGCCGTCGATGGGCCCGACGTTCGGCATCAAGGGCGGCGCCGCCGGCGGCGGGTACAGCCAGGTGGTGCCGATGGAGGCGCTGAACCTGCACCTCACCGGCGACATGCACGCGGTCACGGCGGCGCACAACCTGCTGGCCGCGATGCTGGAAAACCACCTGCACCGGGGGAATTCGCTGGGCATCGACCCGCACCAGATCACCTGGCGGCGGGTGCTGGACGTCAACGACCGCGACCTGCGCAACATCGTCACCGGCCTCGGCGGTCGGCTCGACGGCACGCCGCGGCAGACCGGGTTCGACATCACCGCGGCCAGCGAGGTGATGGCGGTGCTGGCGCTTTCCACGTCGCTGCAGGACATGCGGCGGCGGCTGGGCCGGATGGTGGTCGGCTACACCCGCGACGGCGAGCCGGTCAGCGCCGAGCAGCTGCGGGCGGCCGGGGCGATGGCGGTGATCATGCGCGAGGCGATCAAGCCGAACCTGATGCAGACCACCGAGAACACGCCGGTGCTGGTGCACGCGGGACCGTTCGGCAACATCGCGCACGGCAACTCGTCGGTGGTGGCCGACCGCATCGCCAGCCGGTGCGCGGACTACGTGGTCACCGAGGCCGGGTTCGGGGCCGACATGGGCGCGGAGCGGTTCTTCAACATCAAGTGCCGCACCTCCGGCCTGCGCCCGGACGCGGCGGTGCTGGTGGCGACGGTGCGCGCGCTGAAGGCGCACTCCGGCCGGTACAAGGTGGTGGCGGGCAAGCCGCTGCCTGCGGCGATGCTGGCCGAGAACCCCGACGACGTGCTGGCCGGGGCGGCGAACCTCCGCAAGCAGATCGACAACATCCGGCTGCACGGGGTGTCTCCGGTGGTCGCGATCAACGCGTTCCCGACCGACTACTCCAGCGAGCACGAGGCGATCCGCCAGGTCGCCGAGGCAGAAGGCGCGCGCGTCGCGGTCAGCAACCACTTCCTGGAGGGCGGCAAGGGCGCGCTGGAGCTGGCCGAAGCGGTGGTGGCGGCGGCCGAGGAACCGGCCGCGTTCCAGCTGCTCTACCCGGATTCGGCGGACCTGCGGGCGAAGATCGAAACCATCGCGACCAAGGTGTACGGCGCGGCAGGGGTGTCGTACCTGCCGGCGGCGGCCCGCGCCCTGGACAGCTACGAGGCCAACGGCTTCGGGAACCTCCCGGTGTGCATCGCCAAGACCCACCTGTCGCTGAGCTCGGACCCGACCCTGCTCGGCGCCCCGACGGGCTGGACCCTCCCGGTCCGGGAAGTCCGGGCCTCGGTAGGAGCGGGCTTCATCTACCCGATCTGCGGGGAGATGCGCACGATGCCGGGCCTCGGCTCCCACCCGGCAGCGGAATCCATCGACATCGACGCCCACGGCCAGATCATCGGCCTCAGCTGAGCGGTCAGGGCTCGTGAGTGAATGATCCGGTTCTTACCGGAACATTCACTCACGAGTACATCAGCCGTCGAACCGACCGGACCTGATGCTGCCGATGAACCCCGCGAACACCTTTCGAGACAAGACCATGGTCGGAGACGAATCGCCGAGCTTGCTGTCACGGACCAGGGCGGTATCCATCATGTTCGTGGCGACCTCAACGCAGTTGCCTGCCTGAGCACTGCGGCTGGATTTGCGCCATAAGGGTGTCGGGCTCACGTCTCTCACTCCTTCGAACCGGTGTGCGCATCCGCGATGCTACCCAGCAGACGCCTCGACTCCTTGGCCGAAAGGGCTTGCGCTTGGAGAGTGCCGAACAACCGCGAAAGCTCTGCGACGTCGCGCAGATCATCAATCACGTGCCCACCGGGGGGCACCGCGCATCGTCTCCCCTCCCAGGCCGGTGTCCTCGCCGATCCCACGTGCCCGACCCCCGTCACTTCCCCAAAGCGACGCTCGGGCACCCGGATGGCCGGGCGGTGCATCACCTCCCCGATGTCCCCCGGCACTGCCCGGCCATCCACCCCAACCGGTCCACGAACAATCCCGAGGAAGAGGAAACCGTGCCAGGTGTGATACTCCGCCCACGCGTGCCGGGGCACCATCCTTCCGCACCATGCGCGAGGAAAGAGCTTGATGTCCTGGGCGAAACGCAGCTGCACGATGTGCTTCGGGCGAAAATGGATTGCCGACTTGCCGTGAGAAACTGGATACGTACATGAATATGGTGTAGAGGAACTGTGCGCGTTAAAACTCTCGCTATTCTCATCGCTGGGGTCTTACTTGCGGTTCCGGTCGTAGAGGCTCGGATTCGGTACGGAAGCATTGACCAGGCCGTTTACTACATGATGGCCGATCTCAACGGCTGGGTCTCCGGGGTCTGGCGGGTGATCGAATGACTCGTGTTGCAGGTACTCACGTGGGGCTTCAACCGCACGCCGATCCCGCCAGCGAACCTCGCGGTTGATGTGCGGTGGTTCCTAATCCGTGGCATCGTCCAGAACTGCACAACTTGTCCGGGCTGGACAAGCCGGTGCAGGACTGGGTGTTTGCGCAGGAGGATGTGCAGAGTTGGTTTGAAGACCTGTTCAATGTCCTCGGTCCGATAGTCACCGCCGCTGAGAAACAAGGCAATCCGTTGGTCACCGTCGCGCTAGGGTGCCAAGGAGGTTACGACCCAGGAGAGCGTCAAAGTCGGTGATCTTGGTGTGAAGTCTGGTGTGTACGTGGTCGATGCCTAGTCCGAACATGGGTGATGGCCTCCGCCTGGGATGATCAAGGTTCCTACGCCACGATCGTCACCAGGAAGAAGGCCACCGTTGTCAGTGTCGCACGTCTCGTGTTCGTGGCCCGTGTTAGCCGTTGCTGAGCGGCCGGATCCGCTGCTGGAGGCCGGTTTGTCCGCGGTTGGGTTGCTGGTTGAGCTGCTTGCTGGTGTGCCTGATCCGCGTGATCCGCGGGGTGTTCGGCACACGATTGGTGCGGTGCTGTCGGTGATGGTGTTCGCGGTGTTGGCCGGTGCCCGCAACTTTCGGGAGATCGCTGATCAGGCAGTGGATCTGCCAGTGTTGTTGGCGGCCGCCGGGTGCCGCCTGCATCCGGTGACCGGTCGGTATGTAGTGCCCAGCGAGCCGACGATGCGTCGGCTGGCCCACGATATCGACGCCGACGCCGCCGATGCACGGGTATGTCAATGGATGCGGGAGCAGGCTATGGCGGCAGCGTTTGCCCGTCGGGCGGACGGCTCCAGCGGCTCCGGTGAGGGCGCTGATGCGGGGGTGGTTGCGGTGGCCATGGACGGCAAGGTCGTGCGGAACACCATCGCTCCTAGCCGTGCCGAGGGTAGCGAGATCAAGCTGTTCTCCGCGTTGCTGCACGAGAGGCGGTCGTGATCGCACAGCGGCGTATCCCCCATGACACCAACGAGATCACGCAAGTGGCCGCGCTGCTCAAAGACGTTGACCTGACCAATGTGGTGGTCACCGGGGATGCCGCGCATGCCCAGCACGCCACCGCGGCCCACATCGTCTGTGAGCGAGGTGGTGCCTACGCCCTCACCGTGAAAGGCAACCAGCCCGCGCTGCTCGCGGCGATCACCACCGTTTTGCCACCCGCCAAGCCGGGCAGCGAGCACCACGTCGAGATCGACCGCAGCAACGGCAAGATCGTCCGGCGCGCGATCTGGGCCGCTCCCGCCGACGGGATCGAGTTTCCTGGTGCGGCACAAGTGTTTCGGATCCGTCGCGACACCTTCGACCACGCCGGCAACCGGCTATCCAAGGAGGTCGTGCACGGCGTCACCAGCCTGTCGGCCGACCTGGCCACCCCCGCCCAGATCGCCGCCCTGGTCCGTCGACACTGGAGCGTGGAGAACAAATCGCACTGGGTCCGCGACACCGTCTACCACGAGGACCACCAACACGCCTACGCAGGCACTGGCGCACAGGTCATGGCCACCCTCCGCAACCTCGCACTCGGCATACTCCGCCTGGCCGGCATCACCCAAATCACCCGCACCCTACAACGCATCGCCGCCGACAGAACCCGAATCCTCCCCATCATCACCACCGCTACCAGCACAAACCGACTTTGACGTTCTCCTGGGTCTTTAGCCAAGGCCCCGGTAGGTGGTTTGAAGCCTCCTCCCGCAAGGCGACTCCGGAGGTCCATAAAATCCTCCATCTCCTCGTACAGCACCGGAGGCCAGGTCACCGAGCCCAACCTCCGTTCATGTTCACAAGGTCTTCAGCCAACGCCCCTCGTGGTGATTTGAAGCCTTCCTCCGCAAGACGGCTCCGGTGGGCCAAACAACCTCCATCTCCCATACAGCACCGCAGTCAGCGAGGCCGCCATCCATCTCTACCTCGCCTTCCGCGTTCGTGTTCACAAGAGGTGATCTCAGTGAGGGGCGGTCAGCGGAGCAGATCTTGCTAACCAGGATCACCTGGTGAAGATCATCTTTTGGTGGGATTTCCTCTACCAGGCGTCCCGCGCCCACTTCTTCCAGGCAGGTCCCGGCTCCGTCCCACACCGGGTCGAGGCGGCTTCAGTCGCCCGGCCCTTGCTGAGATCACCTCATTCGAAACTGTGGTCTTGCCGGTGTTTTGGGTGTTGTGCCGCTGCAAAAAAGGGGGGCCGGGCAGACATGGTTGCCTTGGTGCACCGCTCCGCGGTTGTTTCCGTTGTGGCTGCGAATACGACGGCACATGCTGGTTGCGTTCATTCCGGTTGCCCCCTCGGGGCAGGAGGAGACGAGTACAAGTGTCGATTACGAAGCGTATGAAGGCCGTTGCGACCTCGGTCGTCCTCGGTACCGCGATCAGCACGGCTGCGGTGGTCGGATTCGCCGGTCCGGCGAACGCGGCCGCTCGGGACGCGTCCATGACGGCCGCCGTCCGCGAGTTCAAGCTGTGCAACAACGGCAAGTCCTACTCGGTGTTCGCACAGTTCGCGGATTCAGGCGGGTTCTCCACGTACATGGTGTACCCCGGTAAGTGCACGACCGCGTGGAACCAGGCTGGCAGGCAGTACCAGCTGGTGTTCGAGAGCTTCAGTGGACGGAAGCGGATTACGAAGCTGCACCCGACGGCCACGGATGCCAACACCAAGGTCGTGACCTGGCGTGATGGCGACGTCTCGGTTTACAGGTACTGATCTGACTCCCGCATCGGTGGCCGCGCACTGACCCTTGTGGGCGGCCACTGGCCGGGCGGAACCTCACCCCGACGAAATCCGCCCGTCCTCGGCCAAGAGATGACCACAGTTTCAATCGAAACTGTGGTCATGTCGGTATCTTTGACGGCGGTGTGGATTCCGGCGCCTGCGCCTTGGCAGCCGCCGTCGGCGAGGGTGGGCAGGTCGAGTTGGGAGGCGGCCCTGTACGGCGTGCCGAGGACGTGGTGTTCGGCTGGATGTTGTGGACCGTGGCACTATAGGTGATCACGTGGGGTCCCGGCCCTAGAAGAATGATCTTGTGGTGAGACCTCTTCTGCCAGGACCCCACGCCCACACCCCTCAAGAACCCCAATCCACTGAGATCACCTCAATGGAAACTGTGAATCACTGTCAATCCCCTCAAACCGTAGAGGGTTGATTTGTAGGGATGTTGTTCGTTGTGGTCAGCGCCGCGCTGCTGGGGCGGGCGGGGCCGTGGGTCCTGCCCGTGCCGCTGCGCGTTAGGGGCCGTAGAGGCTCCGGGGTCAAGGGCGGGCCGCAGGCCCGTCGCGTAGCGATCGCGAAGCGACCCTTGAGGCCGGAGGAGCGGCCGCGTAAAAGCTCGCTCAGTGAAAAGGAAAATTGCGTAGAGGTCGGCGGAGCGCCAGGTTTCGCGGGCGTTCGAGACACCCGACCGGTTCGGCACCCCGCAGGCCTGGCTGCACGAAAAAGCGCCCGTACCCCGATAAGCCAAGTACCGGGGTGCGGGCGCTTCCTTGCGCACGGGTTCGGCCAACCCGGCAGTGATCCTACCTAGCTCCGCTCGCAGGTCGAGCGGACTCGCCGAACAGGTTGGGTGAGCGCCTAACACATCGCGTGATGGCCTCTCAGTCGGCGTTTTGCCCCGAGAGGGCATTTGATCTAGGCTTAGGCGGATATGACCGTTTTAGGTGGATCGTTTCGCCAGGTTTGGGTGGATTCACCGGTCAGTGAGCGGCTCATTTTGTTGGTCATCGCCCATAGGATCATCGAGCGGGATCGCCGGGGCAGGGCTTCATAGTCGCGTACCAGTCGGCGGTACTGCATCAGCCAGCCCAGACTGCGCTCCACTACCCACCGACGAGGCAACACGTGGAATCCTTTGATATCAGGGCGTTTGACGACCTCCACCTGGATATCCCGTTGCGCGCCATGGCGGATGACCGCGTTGTTGTAGCCACCATCCACCCAGGCCGGCGACACGCTCGGATGCCTGGCGGCCAGATGATCCAGAACTTGTTTCCCGCCAGCGGAATCCTGCACCGACGCCGCAGTGACGATCACAACAAGCAGCAGTCCCAACACATCGGTGGCGATGTGCCGCTTCCTGCCCTTGATCTTCTTATCTGGGGTTGTCGGTTATGCCGGGTGGGGACGGATCGGGGCTGGTTGATGGTGGTGCAACGGGGTGAGCTGACGCCATAAACAGGTGAACTGGCTCCGTGGCAGCGGATATGTGCGGTCTCCTGCGCAGAGATCGATCTGTGAAGGAGGCGAGCACATGGTCATGGACGGTCGGTATCCGGTGCGGGTGTCAGGGCCGTTGGCCCCGGTGGTGCATTCGTTCCGGGCGGAGCTGATTGGGCGGGGTTTCACGCCGCGGTCCGCGCAGGACAACGCGTACGTGCTGGCACATCTGAGTCGTTGGATGGGACGCGAGGGACTGGCGCCGGCGGAGTTGGCCACCGAGCGGCTGAACGGGTTCGTCCAGGCGAGGCGGGGCGCTGGCTATCGGCGGTGTGTCACGCTCCGGTCGTTACGGCTGATGTTGGGCTATCTGCGGGAGGTCTGCGCGATCCCGCCCGAGGAACCCGGCGAGGTCGAGTGCCCGGTCGAGAAGTTGTTGGAGCGCTACCGCGTTTATCTGCGGCGCGAGCGGCGGTTGGCGGAGTGCACGGTTCGACTGCGTATTGACTTCGCCCGCGAGTTTCTCTCGGCGCAGCTCGTTGACGGACGTCTGCGGCTTGACCGACTGGAACCGGCGTCGGTGATCGGGTTCGTTATGGAGTGTCGAGGCGGTATGCGACCGGGTCGATGAAAACGGTGACCTCGGCACTGCGATCGCTGCTGCGCTTCCTGTTCGCAACCGCGGCCGTTGACCGGGACTTGGCGGAGGCGGTGCCGTCAGTTGCTGGGTGGCGGTTGAGCGTACTTCCATCCGCAGCGAGTGCCGACGTGCTGCCGGCGTTGTTGGACGGTTGCGATCGGACCACGGCCGTCGGGGGCCGGGACTTCGCCGTTTTGCTGTTGATGGCCCGTCTGGGCCTCCGCGCGAAGGAGGTCGCGGCGCTGCGCCTGGAATATGTGGACTGGCGCAACGGCGAGGTGGTGGTCCACGGCAAAGGCGGCCGGATCGACCGACTTCCGCTTCCCATGGACGTCGGGGCCGCGCTGGCCGACTACCTTCAGCGCGGACGACGACCGTCTAGACACCGGGAGATCTTCCTCCGCACCTGTGGCCCGGACGCGCCGATGGCCCGCCAGTCCGTTGTCATGGTGCCCCGCTGCGCCTCGCGCCGCCTGCCAGGTGCTGGCCGGTGGCGGGTCGCTGGCCGAGGTCGCCCAACTACTGCGCCACCACAGCGAGGACACGTCGGCGATCTATACGAAGGTCGACATGACCGCGCTGGCTTCGGTCGTGCGCGCCTGGCCGGAGACAAGCGACCAATGAACCGGATGCGCGAGGCCGCCGAGCGGTATCTGGCGATCCACCGGAGCATGGGCTACAAACTGAAAGTCGAGGGCCGATTGCTCGGCCAGTTCATAGATTTCCTGGAGCAGCGCGGCACTTCCTGCCTGACCGTCAAGGCGGCGCTGGAGTGGGCCACCCTGCCGGCCGACGCCGATGCCCAGTGGTGGGCAGCCCGGCTGACGGTCGTGCGAGGGTTCGCCCGCTTCCTGGCCACGCTGGACGAGCACACCGAGATCCCGCCGACAGACCTGCTTCCCCGTAGTGGCCGGGACCGCAGCACACCCTATCTGTATTCGGCTGGGGAGATCACCGCGCTGATCCGCGCAGCCAAAGCCCTGGCCTGCCCGCTGCGCGCCGCCACGTTTGAGGCTTTCATCGGCCTGATGTCGACCACCGGCATGCGCACCGGCGAGATGATGGGACTGGACCGCGAACACGTGGACCTCACTGGCGGGGTCGTGCTGGTGGAGGGGACCAAGTTCGGCAAGTCCCGCCTGGTCCCGTTGCACGTCACCACCACCGAACGGCTCCGCCGCTACCAGCGGCGGCGCGACGAGCTCTGTCGGCGGCCCTCGACCTCGGGGTTCTTCGTTTCCGGGGCCGGCACCCGACTCAACCACACCAACACCAGCAAGACGTTCAACCGCCTGCTGCGGGCCGCCGCCATCAAGGTTCCGGCTGGCGTGGCCAAGCCGCGCCTCTATGACCTGCGGCATTCCTTCGCGGTCACCACTTTGGCCAACTGGTACGCCCAGGGCTCCGACGTCGCCCACCTGCTGCCGGCACTGTCCACCTACCTGGGGCACATCAGCCCGGCGACGACTTACTGGTACCTGCACGCCTGCCCGCAACTGATGACCGCTGCGGCCCAACGGCTCGACGACTCGTGGAAGGAGCCATCGTGACCAGCCTCGCTCCCGTCCTGCAGGGATTCTTCACCGAGCGGCTGGCCCAGCGCCGGGCGAGCACGCACACCGTCAGCGCCTACCGCAACACTTTCCGCCTGCTGCTACGCCACGCCCAGCAGCAACTCGGCCGACCACCCTCGGCGTTGGAGATGGACGACCTCGACGCCGCGTTCGTGGGCGGCTTCCTGGATCACCTGGAACACGAGCGGAACAACAGCGTGTGGCAAGATCGTCCGGCGCGCGATCTGGGCCGCTCCCGCCGACGGGATCGAGTTTCCTGGTGCGGCACAAGTGTTTCGGATCCGTCGCGACACCTTCGACCACGCCGGCAACCGGCTATCCAAGGAGGTCGTGCACGGCGTCACCAGCCTGTCGGCCGACCTGGCCACCCCCGCCCAGATCGCCGCCCTGGTCCGTCGACACTGGAGCGTGGAGAACAAATCGCACTGGGTCCGCGACACCGTCTACCACGAGGACCACCAACACGCCTACGCAGGCACTGGCGCCCAGGTCATGGCCACCCTCCGCAACCTCGCACTCGGCATACTCCGCCTGGCCGGCATCACCCAAATCACCCGCACCCTACAACGCATCGCCGCCGACAGAACCCGAATCCTCCCCATCATCACCACCGCTACCAGCACAAACCGACTTTGACGTTCTCCTGGGTTACGACCGCAGACGCAGTGGGGAGCGAGCCACAGGCCGGGGAAGCAGGACCCCCGGTGCGGCCGTTGCGCCGGGGGTTCTCGCTATTCAGGGCGTCCATGTCCTGTGATCTTCCGTGTAGCAGCCGTGAGGGGCAACTCTCTCCGCACCGGGGCGCCTGGGGCTCGGTCTACCGTGGAGCTCATGTCCGTGTTGCGTTCCGTGGCTTTGTTCGTGCTGGCCGCCGTTGCCGAGATCGGTGGGGCTTGGCTCGTTTGGCAGGGGGTTCGGGAGCAGCGCGGCCTGCTGTGGATCGGCGCCGGCGTTATCGCGCTCGGCATCTACGGATTCGTCGCCACCTTCCAGCCCGATGCGCACTTCGGGCGGATCCTCGCCGCCTACGGCGGGGTGTTCGTAGCCGGGTCGCTGCTCTGGGGCGTTTTCGTCGACGGATTCCGGCCCGATCGTTGGGACATCATCGGGGCGCTGATCTGCCTGGTCGGCGTCGCCGTGATCATGTACGCGCCTCGTTCGGCCTGATAGCTCAGCGAGCGACCAGGTCCACTCACGCGAGTGGGGCATCCGTTCCCTAGCTTGCTCACTCGCACGAGGGCATCATGGTGGCGATGCCTCGACACGCAGAAAAGGGAAGCGGCATGCGTACCCCGGAGCACCCGCTCGAAACCCTCTACCAGGCCCGCGAAGCGCTCCAGGCCGCAGTCAGCGCAGTCGAGAAGCAGACGCCGGCACAGGTCAGCGACGACCTGGGCTGCTACGGCGTGGTGAATCACTCGATCCTCTACGAATGCCGGTCACTGGTCCACGCTCTGGCCGAGAAGGTCCACGACGTGAGCCGCCCGCCGGTGCGCGAGGCCTACGGCGAGCTGCGCGAGGCAATCACCGTGTTCGACCAGCTGATCGCGATCGCCCAGAGCAACGAGCCGACCATCAACGACCTGCGCCGCGACGCCCGGTGCGCCGAGCGGAATGGCCGGCAACCCGCCGTGCCGCGTCAGCCAGGCACGAAGTGAGCTGATTGCCCCTGCTCGTCGTGGCTGGGGCGGTTTTCCCGTCGATCGAGCGCGTCAGTCGGAGATGCCGAGGCGCAGGTGCTCGATGTGGTACACGGCTTCGTCGAGGAGTTGGGCGACGTGGTTGTCGTACAGCGAGTAGACCACGCTGCGGCCAGAGCGGTTGCCGACGACCAGCCCGAGCGAGCGCAGCAGCCGCAGCTGGTGCGAGACCGCGGACTGCTCCATGCCGACGGCCTCCGCCAGTTCGCCCACCGCCATCGCGCGCTGGCGCAGTTCGCTGAGTATCAGCAGCCTCGACGGCGTGGCCAGGGCCTGCAGCGTCTCGGCGACCGAGGCCGCTGACGCCGCGTCCAGCCGCGCGGCGGGCGTGACCTCGCGATTGACTACGTGACCCATACCCGGCATTCTAACGACTGGGACATATGAATAGCTGATCACACATTCATGTATCGTGCTCGCCCGGACCCGCAAACCGACGCCGGAAGGGTGCTCGCGATGACCGCCGCCACAGACCGCACGACCCCGCCGATACCCGCGCTGCCGAAGACCGGACGCGGCCTGTTCGCGCTGCCGGAGGCGCGCTGGGCCGCCGCTGCGCTGGTGGCGTTCCTGCTCGGCCTCGCCGTGCAGCTCACCGGCGGCCCGGCCGGGCTCTACTGGGCGCTCTACCTGGTCTGCTACGCCACCGGCGGCTGGGAACCGTGCCTGGCCGGGCTGCAGGCGCTGCGCGAGAAGACCCTGGACGTGGACCTGCTGATGATCGTCGCGGCCATCGGCGCCGCCGCCATCGGGCAGATCACCGACGGCGCGCTGCTGATCGTCATCTTCGCGACCTCGGGCGCCCTGGAGGCCTACGCCACCGCCCGCACCGAGGACTCGGTGCGCAGCCTGCTCAACCTGGCGCCGGAGACCGCGGTGCGGGTGCGCGACGGCGTCGAGGAGACCGTCGACACGGCGAAGCTGCAGGTCGGCGACGTGATCGTGGTGCGCCCCGGCGAGCGGATCGGCGCCGACGGCGAGGTCCTCGACGGCGCGAGCGACGTCGACCAGGCGACCATCACCGGCGAGCCGCTGCCGGTGGCGAAGCAGCCGGGCGACGAGGTGTTCGCGGGCACCCTCAACGGCACCGGCGCGCTGCGGGTGCGCGTCGCGAAGGACGCCTCGGAATCGGTGATCGCGCGCATCGTGGCACTGGTCGCCGAGGCCGGCGAGACGAAGGCGCCGACGCAGCTGTTCATCGAGAAGGTCGAGCAGCGGTACTCGATCGGCGTCGTGGTGGCGACGCTCGCGGTCTTCGCGATCCCCCTGCTACTCGGCGACGACCTGCAGAGCGCCCTGCTGCGCGCGATGACGTTCATGATCGTCGCCTCGCCGTGCGCCGTGGTGCTGGCCACGATGCCGCCCCTGCTGTCCGCGATCGCCAACGCCGGGCGGCACGGCGTGCTGGTGAAGTCGGCCGTGGTGATGGAACGGCTCGGCGAGGTCGA
Organism: Saccharopolyspora pogona; assembly: GCF_014697215.1. GTDB lineage: Bacteria > Actinomycetota > Actinomycetes > Mycobacteriales > Pseudonocardiaceae > Saccharopolyspora > Saccharopolyspora hattusasensis. Next base: position 8,403,550 of record NZ_CP031142.1, on the reverse strand, counting down.
GCGGGTCGCGCTGGACAAGACCGGCACCCTCACCGAAGGCACGCCGCGCGTGGTGCGGATCGACCCGGCCGAGGGCTGGGCGACCGACGAGCTCCTCGCGCTGGCCGCAGGCGCGGAGCACCTCAGCGAGCACCCGCTGGCGCGCGCGATCGTGGCCGCCGCGCACGAGGGGGAGATCGCCATTCCGCACGCCGAGGACTTCCACGCGACCCCGGGGCACGGCGTTTCGGCCACTGTGGACGGACGCGCGGTGGAGGTCACCAGCCCGCGCGACTCGGACTTCGCCGCCGACCTGGAGGCCGCGGGCCACACCGCGGTGCTCGTGACCGTCGACGGCGCGCCCGTCGGAGTTCTCGGGATCGCCGACCGGCTGCGCCCGGATGCCGCCGAAGCGGTGCGGGAGCTGCGGGAATTGACCGGTTCGGAACCGGTGCTGCTCACCGGCGACAACAAGCGCGCGGCCGCGCAGGTCGCCGCCGAAGTGGGCATCGACGACGTGCGCGCCGGGCTCCTGCCTGCGGACAAGGTCGCGGCGGTGCGGGAATCCGCGCAGCGGACGATGGTGCTGGGCGACGGCGTCAACGACGCGCCCGCGCTGGCCGCCGCGCACTGCGGGGTGGCGATGGGGCGCACCGGCTCCGACCTGACGCTGCAAACGGCGGACGTGGTGGTCGTCCGCGACGAGCTGGCCGCCGTGCCGAAGGTCGTGGACCTGTCCCGCCGCGCCCGGCGCCTGGTCAAGCAGAACCTGATCATCGCGGGCACGTTCATCACCGTCCTCGTGGTGTGGGACCTGGTCGGGCATCTGCCGCTGCCGCTGGGGGTGGCGGGCCACGAGGGTTCGACGATCATCGTGGGCCTCAACGGCCTGCGCCTGCTCGGCGAACACGCCTGGCGCCGCCGCTGACCGCCCGCGGCTAGGGTCGTGAGTGCGCAACCGGGCTGGAGCCCGGTTGCGCACTCACGACAGAGGGGACCGAATGCCCACCGTCCGGACCGCGAAGCACGTCCTGGTGCTCGTCGACAACGTCACGGCGATGACCCGCCTGCTTGACGTGGTCGACCTGTTCGAAGGCGACTTCCGCGTCGGGCTGCGGTTCGTCTGGAACTGCGCCGACCCGACACCGAACGGACTGGCCGAGTTGTTCGCGGCCAAGGGCGTCTTCCCGCTCTCCGCAGACGAGATCGATGATCGTCCTTTCGACCTCGCCATCACGGCAGGCCACAGTGGACTGATGCGCATCAAGGCACCGATTCTGTCGCTACCGCACGGAATTCGGTACACTAAGATAGTTGCCGAGCCGAGCCGAGCCGAGCCGAGCCGAGCCGAGCCGAGCCGAGCCGAGCCGAGCCGAGCCGAGCCGAGCCGAGCCTTCGGCCTGTCGCCTGAGCTGCTGCTGGCCGGCGGCCGTCCGATCCCGTCGGCGATCGTGCTCTCGCACGACGAGCAGCTCGCGCGGCTGCGCGCCTCGGCACCGCAGGCCGCCGAGGTAGCGGTCGTCACCGGCGATCCCTGCTACGACCGGCTCCGCGCCAGCATCCCGTGGCGGCCGCGCTACCGCCTGGCGCTAGGCGCCGACGGCGACCAGACCGTCATCTCCGTCAGCTCGACCTGGCGGAAGAATTCGCTGCTGGGCGAGGTTTCCGAACTGTACGAACGGCTGCTGGCCGAACTGCCGGTCGACGACTTCCGCGTGGTGGCGATCCTGCACCCGCACATCTGGTACGAGCACGGCCCGCACCAGGTGCACCGCTGGCTGGCGCCGCACCAGCGTTCGGGCCTGATGGTCGTGCCGCCGGAGCATGGTTGGCGCGCCGCACTGGTCGCCGCCGATCTGCTCATCGGCGACCACGGCTCGGTGACCGCCTACGGCGCGGCGCTGGGTCGGCCCACGTCGCTGGCGGCGTTCCCGGAGTCCGCGGTCGCCCCCGACTCGGCGGTCGCGCTGCTCGGATCGCATGCGCCCCGGCTGGACCTGACCCAGCCGATCCTGCCGCAACTGCGGAAAACCGTGGCCGAGCACACCCCGGAGAGGTCCGCCGCCCTGCACCAGATGATCACCTCACGCCCAGGCGAGGCGGCGGAGCACCTGCGGACGTTGTGCTATTCGATGCTCGGCTTGGCGGAACCGCGCACCGAACCAGGCGTGCCACCCGACACGGCGCGGGGACTCCCGGACGGAGACTGGCCGTGGCGGCCAACTGCCATGCACGTCACTGGAAAGGTCCACGGCGGATGCGAGATCTCGTTGGACCGGCATCCCGCGGAGATGATTCCGGCAGGGCGAATTCCGGAGCGGAGCCACCTGGTGGTGGCAGCGGACCACCCCGGTCGGCGACTTCGCGACGTCGCCGACGTGCTCGTGCTGACCGACGCCGAGCGCTGGGGGCGGCACGCCGAAACCTGGCTCCGGGAAGCCATTTCGTCCCATCGGGGCCTGCAACTCGCCGCCGCGGTGTGCGGCGACTCGTGCTTCGTCCTGAACCGAAGCGGCGACCAAGCAGGCCTCAGCGGAACCGACGACCCGGCGCTCTACGCCTCCGCGGTGTTCGAGTGGCTGGCGACCGGACGCGAGCTCGCCGACATCTCCTCCGGCCTCACCGTCAACGGCCGACCGGTCGCGGTGTCATGACTCGCGCGCCAGCAGCGCCTGAGCACGCCGATTCCCCAGCACGGTGAGGATTTCCGCCGCCTCTCGGCGCTGATCCGCCGCCGCCTGCACGTTCCCGCTGCGGGCGCTGAGCTCGGCCAGCAGCTCCAGTGCCTCGGCCTGGTCGGCCGCCATCCGCGCCGCGCGGCACAGTTCGAGGGCCTTGCGACCCCACCGCAGCGCCTCCGCCAGGTCGTTTCGCTGCAAGTGGGCTTCGGCCAGCGACAGCGCCACCTTCGCGCTGTTGGCCTGCTCCCCGAGCCCGACGAAGAAATCGAACGCCTCCGCCAACCGCGGCAGCGCCTCCGGTGCCCGCCCGGCGCGGGTCAACACCCGCCCCGAGTGCATGCGGTAGAGCGCCAGCGGACGGGGCCGCCGGTCTGCTGCGAAGTGCTTCTCCACGATGCCGCGGGACCGTTCGAAGCAGCGCAGGGCCTCGTCGAACTCGGCGCGCCGCTCGTGGATGAGACCGAGCCATTCGATAGCGCTCTGCTGCCCCCAATCGTCGCCGTTCGCCTCGGCGATGTCGTACGAGAGCTCGAATTGTTCTTGTGCCGCGCGGTATTCCCCCACCGCGTAGTACGCCGAACCGGAGTGCGAGTGCATGCGCACCAGCGCCCGGGGATCGCCCAGCCCCTCGGCCGCCGCGATCCCGAGCGGAAGGATCTCGATCAGGTCGACGAAGTAGTTGCGATCGGTGTAGTAGCTGAACAGGCTCTCGCACAGCTGCCAGGCGCGGTCGTCCAACCCGACTTCGACCGCGATGCCCACCAACGCCGGAAGCGTCTCGCGTTCCGCCTCCAGCTCGTCCAACGCCCGCTCCGACGCGCGCTCCCCCTCATGCGCCGGAACGACCTTCTCGTACCGCGCACTGAGCCGCCGCCGCTTCGACAGCACGACGTCCCGCGCCATCACGAAGTCGTGGTAGTGCTCGACGGTCCGGCGCAACGCCGACCGCGGGTCGTCGTCCGCGGACAGCTTGGCCTTCGCATGCTGCCGCACCAGCGCATGGATGCTGTACCGGCTGCGATCGACCGGAACCACGAGGTGGGCCCGGGACAGCGCCCGCAGCAGATCCTCGGTGTCCGCGACCGGCTGGTCGAGCAGCGCCGCAGCCGCCTCCAGGGAGAACTCCGTCGCGGGATGGCATCCCAGCATCCGGTAGGTGTGCTGCTGATCCGCCGACAACGCCTGGTAACCGAACTCGAAGGCACCGTCGAAGGGCCGTTCCCCGTCCACCTCCAGGCGGCGCAGCAGATCCGGCGCGATCCTGTCCACATAGGACGATATCGACGACCGGCCGGGCAGCTGCGCGGCCGCCACCTGCAACGCCATCGGATGCCGGCCGCACGCATTGCTCAGCTTCCGCAGCGCGTCCGCTTCCGCCTCCGCGCCGTCGCCGAGCGAACCCGCCAGCAGCGTGATCGCCGCATCCTCCTCGAACGGCGCCAGCCGCATCGGTACGACGCCGCCGCCCAGGAACGTGAGCTCGCGGCGGCTGGTGACGAGCACCGCGCTGGTCGGTGACGACGGCAGCAGCGCCCGGACCTGCGCGGCAGTCGCGGCGTCGTCGAGAATCACCAGGATCCGGCGGTGCGCGGTGATCTCGCAGAACGCATCGCCGCGCTCCTCCTCCGTCGCCGGCAGCGCCGCGCCGGTCAGCCCGAGCCGTCCGAGGAACCTGCCCATCACCTCGCCCGGGGACCGGGTCTCGGCGGGATTGGATCCGTGCAGCTCACCGAAGAAAATCCCGCCCGAGAACTCGTCGCGCATCCGGTGCGCCCAGCGCAGCGCCGTCAACGACTTGCCGATGCCCATCATGCCGCTGAGCACCACGACCAGTGGTTTTCCGGCGCGCTCCGCGTTGCGCCACAGCCGATCCAGTTCGGTGAGTTCCGCGGTCCGGTTGGTGAAGCCGAAGTGGGTGGGGTCCTTTCTGAGCATGTCTGGGCACACCGGCACCGAGTGGCCGCCCAGGTTCATCACGATGTGCTCGGCGCGTCCGACCTGGAGCAGGTTTCCCACCGGAGCGTTGTTGGCGTTGTGCCACGCGTCCATCCCGACCCCCACCGGTGCTGTCGATCTCTCCCGCGCGACGATACCGGGTGGACCATCGGAGCGTGACAGCTTCGGCACTCGCTGCCAACGGCAGGACATCGCGAGAAACCCCTGAGAACCCCTCGCGGTGCGATGTTCGAGAAAACTACGAGCCCTCCACGAGGGACAGTTCGGCGAAGCGGATCGGGAAACCCGCGCCATCCGGGGAGGCGCACATCAGCCCGGCCTCGGCCGGGACCTCCGGCGGGAAGTACGCCACCCGAAGCAGCGTCTTGGGCTCGTCGCCGTCGGCGGCGTAGCGGATCGTCGCGGTGTCGCCGGCCCGCTCCAGTTGGAGGGTGATCGACTCGACCGGGCCGCACACCGCCTCCAGCGGCACCACGTTCCAGTCCGAGACCTCGCGGGTCACCACCGCGCTGAGCAGCTGCTCGCCGTCGACGAGCTCGATGCCCGCCTTGATCCAGTTCTGCTCGTCCAGCCGCAGCAGCAGCCCGGCCTGGTCGTACTGCTCCCGGTAGTCGCCGAAGAACCGGGTCGTCAACGTGAACCGCGGCCCCACTGGGCGCAGCAGCGCGTGCCCGCTGTCGCGCACGAAGCCGTAGTGGGTCGTCCGCCAGAAATCCGTGCCGGAGTCGGCGGTCACCGTCAATCCCGCGTAGGACAACCAGTTCACCGGCTGGTTGAGCCACCGCCAACCGTCGAGCCCGAACAGTGTGATGTCCTCAGCCTGCTGCATGCCCACCTGTTTCCACTTGTCCGGGGTCGGCAGACGATATCCGAACTGTGCCGGTTGGTGCCAGACCATGATCACACCGGTGATCCGCAATTTCCATTGAGGTGATCTCGGTAAGAAGTGGCTGAAGGCGGCCTGCCGGAATGGGTGTGTGATCGGGTAGGGCTGGCCTGGGGAGAGTGGGACGTGGGGTCCCTGGTAGAAGAAGTTCGACCAAGAAACGATCTTCGACCAGGGAAGGCCCCACGTGGTCACGTACCAAACTCGATGTTCCCCGTGAACTGGTGCTCTTCCTCAGCAAGCTGCTGGCCGGTGAACGCCGCCGGAAAGGGACCCGCAAGGGGCGCCGGGCGTTGACCACGTTCTGGCAGGCTGTGCTGGTCCTGCGGTGGTTCCGCGACCGCACCGACACCACCAAACTGGCCCGCGATCACGGTGTCGCCCGCGCGACCGGCTACCGGTATGTCGACGAGGGCATCGAGGCGCTGGCCGCGCAGGCCCCGGATCTGCACGACGCCCTGCAACGGGCCAAAGACAACGGCGACGCCTATCTGATCCTGGACGGCAAAAACTTCTCCTCCGACCGTCTCGGCGAAAAGACCACCAGCACCAAAGGCACCGAGATCGACCTGTGGTACTCCGGGAAAACCCGCGAACAAGCCGGCAACATCCAAGCACTGACGGACCCGGACGGGTTCCCGCTGTGGGTCTCCGACGTCGAGCCCGGGTCCGTCCACGACATCACCGCCGCTGAAAACCACGTCCTCGGCGCCCTGTACTGGGCTTACTCCCAGCTCGACCTGCCCACCCTGGCCGACGGCGGCTACCAGGGTGCCGGAGCCGGGGTCCTCACCCCGATCAAACACCCCAAAACCAGCAAAGGCCGCCCACTCGACGTCGACAACCAGACCTACAACAAACTGCTGCGCGGCCTGCGCGCCCTCGGCGAACGCGGATTCGCCCTGCTCACCGGCCGTTGGCGCGCCCTACGACACTTCACCACCAGCCCCCGCAAAATCGGCCCCATCGTCAAAGCCGCACTCGTACTCACCCAATTCGAACACGGCCGACTCGCATAACCCCCTACTGAGATCACCTCATTGAAATCGAAGGTCCAATTTCAATGGAACTTGCGGTCGGACACGGCGGGAACGGTCGCGTTGCGAAGTCCTTAGGACTTGCGACGGCAACTCCCGCAGGGAGCCGCTACCCGCACCGCTGCGCAAAACGAGACTGGAAACAATCCTCAGAGCTGGTTGACGTCGGTGATCCGGATGACCGCGGTGCCTGCCTCGTCGGAGGCGGCGAGGTCGACCTCGGCGCTGATGCCCCAGTCGCGGTCCTCGGCCGGGTCGGCGAAGATCTGCCGGACCAGCCAGCGCTCCGGCTCCTCGGTGATGATCAGCAGCGCCGGGCCGCGCGCGTCCGGGCCGGTGCCGATCTCGTCGTGCTGCTCGAAGTACTCCTCCAGCGCGTCCTTCCACGCGTCGCCGTCCCAGCCGCCTTCCGCGTCCAGCGCGCCGAGCTCGTCGTAGCGCCGCCGCGCCGCCAGCTCCACGCGGCGGAACAACGCGTTGCGCACCTGCACCCGGAAGGCCCGCTTGTTCAGCGTGATCCGCTCCGGGCCCTTGTCCACCGCCACGGCCGTCGGCCCCGCGCCCGGGTGGCGCAGCTTCTCCCATTCGTCGAGCAGGCTGGAGTCGACCTGCCGGACCAGCTCGCCGAGCCACTCGATGATGTCGGTGAGTTCCTCGGTCTTGGCGTCGTCGGGAACCGTGTGCCGCAGTGCCTTGTAGACGTCGGCCAGGTAGCGCAGCACCAGCCCCTCGGAGCGGGCCAGCCCGTAGAAGTTGACGAACTCGACGAAGTTCATCGCCCGCTCGAACATGTCGCGGGCCACCGACTTCGGCGACAGCTCGTGCTCGCCGACCCACGGGTGCCCCTTGCGGTAGGTCTCGTAGGCGGCTTCCAGCAGTTCGGCCAGCGGCTTGGGGTGGGTGATCTCCTCCAGCAGTTCCATCCGCTCGTCGTACTCGATGCCGTCGGCCTTCATCTGCGAGACAGCCTCGCCGCGGGCCTTGAACTGCTGCTGCGACAGCACCTGCCGCGGATCGTCCAAAATGGACTCTATGACGGACAGCACGTCCAGCGGGTAGCCCGGCGACCCGGAATCCAGCAGCTCGATGGCGGCCAGCGCGAACGGCGAGAGCGGCTGGTTGAGCGCGAAGTCGAACTGCAGGTCCATCGTCAGCCGCACCCGGCGGCCCTGCTCGTCGGGCTCGTCGAGCTGCTCGACAACCCCGGCGGCCAGCAGCGCGCGGTAGATCGCGATGGCGCGCAGGATGTGGCGGCGCTGCGCCGGCCGGTCCTCGTGGTTGTCGGTGAGCAGGTGAGACATTGCGGAGAACGCATCACGGTGCCGACCGTTGGAGGGCCGGTTGATGACGTTGAGCAGCATCGCGTGGTTGACGGTGAAGCTGGACCGCAGCGGCTCCGGCTCGGCGGACTCCAGCTTCTCGAAAGTCTTCTCGCTCCAGGACACGAAGCCCTCGGGCGCCTTCTTGCGCACCAGCTTGCGCTTCTTCTTCGGGTCGTCGCCGGCCTTGGCCAGCGCCCGCTCGTTCTCGATCTCGTGCTCGGGTGCCTGCACCACCACGTAACCGGCGGTGTCGTACCCGGCGCGGCCGGCGCGACCGGCGATCTGGTGGAACTCCCGCGCCTTCAGGTGCCGGGTGCGAACCCCGTCGTACTTGGTCAGCCCGGTGATCAGCACGGTGCGGATCGGCACGTTGATGCCCACCCCGAGGGTGTCGGTGCCGCAGATGACCTTGAGCAGCCCGCCCTGCGCGAGCTGCTCCACCAGCCGCCGGTACTTCGGCAGCATCCCTGCGTGGTGCACGCCGATGCCGTGCCGCACCAGCCGCGACAGGGTCTTGCCGAACCCGGCGGTGAAGCGGAAGTCGCCGATCGCCTCGGCGATCTCGTCGCGCTGCTCGCGGGTGGCGACCTTGACGCTCATCAGCGCCTGCGCCTGCTCCAGCGCCGAAGCCTGGTTGAAGTACACGACGTATACCGGGGCCTGCTGGCCGGCCAGCAGCTCCTCGATCGTCTCGTGCAGCGGCGTCTTGGCGTAGCGGAAGGTCAGCGGGATCGGCCGCTCCGCCGAGGTGACCACGGCCGTCTCCCGGCCAGTGCGCCGGGTCAGGTCCTCCTGGAAGAAGGTGACGTCGCCGAGCGTCGCCGACATCAGCACGAACTGGGTGCGCGGCAGCTCCAGCAGCGGCACCTGCCACGCCCAGCCGCGGTCGGGCTCGGAGTAGAAGTGGAACTCGTCCATCACGACCTGGTCCACGTCGGCGCGGTCGCCGTCGCGCAGCGCCATGTTGGCCAGGATCTCCGCCGTGCAGCAGATGATCGGGGCGTCGGCGTTGACGCTGCTGTCGCCGGTCATCATGCCGACGTTCTCGGGGCCGAAGATGTCCACCAGCGAGAAGAACTTCTCCGACACGAGCGCCTTGATCGGTGCGGTGTAGAAGCTGCGCTTGCCGGCGGCCAGCGCGGTGAAGTGCGCCCCAGTGGCCACCAGGCTCTTGCCGGAGCCGGTCGGCGTGCTCAGGATCAGGTTCGCCCCGGTCACGACCTCCATCAGCGCTTCTTCCTGCGCCGGGTAGAGCTCGATGCCCTGGTCGGTGGTCCAGGACACGAACGCGTCGAGCACCGCGTCGGGGTCCGGGGAGTCGGTCGAGAGGGCTGGGAGCTGGTCGGTGAGCTTCATCGTGCCCTCCATCGTCCCTGCCCAACTCCGGCCGAATCGACCCGGGGTGGCCGGATGCGGGCTCATCGGCCACGTCTTCGTGGGCACGCCGGTTTGCACGCTGGTGTTGGGCGCCGTCGATCGGGGACCATGGGGCACGTGCGGGAGGAGGGATGTCATGACGAGCCGGAACGTGCGCTTCGTCGGCGGGCCGCTGGACGGCCGGATCCAGGATCTCCGCGACTCCGAGGCGGTCGCGGGACGGCTGCTGCGGCACATCCACCTGCACGACGGCCCGAAGATCGAAACCCACTACGAACTCCACTACACCCCGGAATCCGGCTGGGTCTACCACCTCTGCGGCCGCTCGCGGCAATAACAGAGGGTACTCGATCGACTACTTGTACCGACTGTACAATTCGTGCAAGAGCGTCGAAGTTGTACAGATGGACGACAGCGCCGCCATTGAAGTCAATGTCTCGTCTGCCCGCGCCAACCTGCCGAACTACATCGAGCTGGCGAGCGAGGGCCAGTACGTCTACCTGACCCATCGGGGCAAGCGGGTTGCCGCACTCGTGGCAGCGGACGTCGCCGAGCACTGGGAAGCCGAAGAAGACGCGCACTGGGCGCGCCGCGTCGCCGAAGCAGAGGAGTCCGGCACGGTTTCCTGGGAAGCTGCGATCGTCGCGCTGGAGCGGGATCGGTGACCTACCAGATCGAGATCACCCGCGACGCCCTGAAAACCCTGGCCAAGCTTGACAAGCCGATTCGGCGACGGCTGCAGATCGCGATCGACCAGCTCGCCGGCGATCCACGGCCCGCCGGAGCCATTGCACTCAAGGGAGTCTCCGGTTACCTGCGGATCCGAGTCGCCGACTACCGGGTGATCTACCGCGTCGAAGACGGGCGTCTCGTCGTCGTGGTGGTCGCGGTCGGCCACCGCCGCGAGATTCACGAGCGCTGACACCCGCCCCCTCGCACCGGCGTAACACACGGGTCAGGTGATCGGCGAAGAGCTCGCCGAACCGGCGGAGGCCCACCGCAGAGCGGGGCTAAGTGAATCGTGGCTAGGTCAACCAGCGATGCGAGTTCCAGGTCACAGATGGTTCCAGAACCGGCCGATCGGCTTACCATGACGTTCATGGTGGCTCACTCGACGACGAGCGGCGGCGGGCTGGACCTCTGCTCGGCCAGGCCCGTGGACCGCGAGCAGTGGCGGGCTCAGGTCAAGAAAGTGCTGCAGCGGTCCGGGCTGATCGGCGAGCAGGATCCCGCCGGGCCGGTGGAGGACGTGCTGGCCTCGACGACCTACGACGGCATAGTCGTGCACCCGCTGTACACCGAAGGCCCGCCGGAGGCCGGTGCGCCGGGGATGGCGCCGTTCGTGCGCGGCAGCCGCCCACAGGGCAGCGTCGCCGAAGGCTGGGACGTGCGGCAGCGGCACGAGAACCCGGACGCAGCCGAGACGAACCGCGAGATTCTGGCGGACCTCTACAACGGGGTGTCGTCGCTATGGCTGCGGCTCGGAGCCGGCGGGCTGGCGGTCGACGACCTCGCCGACGCGCTCTCCGGCGTGCACCTGGACATGATCGGCATGACCCTCGACGCGGGCGCTGATTTCGGTGCGGCGGCGGACGCCTTCCTGGCGCTGGCCGCCGAGCAGGACCTGCCCGGCACCGCACTGCGCGGCAACCTCGGCGCCGACCCGCTGGGCGTGCAGGCCAGGACCGGCCGCCCCGTCGACCGGGACGCGGCGGTGTCGCTCGCCCGCCGCTGCGCTGCGGAGTTCCCGGAGCTGAAGGCGCTGGTCGTGGACGGGTTGCCGTACCACGACGCGGGCGGTTCGGACGCGCAGGAGCTCGGCTGCTCGCTCGCGGTGGCCACGACCTACCTGCGGTGGCTGACCGAGACCGGGCTTGACGTCGACACCGCCGCCGGGCTGCTGGAGTTCCGCTTCGCCACCACCGCCGACCAGTTCCTGAGCATCGCCAAGCTGCGCGCCGCGCGGCGCCTGTGGGAGCAGGTCACCCGGTCCAGCGGCGCGTCGGAGCCGGCGCGGGCGCAGGTGCAGCACGCCGTGACGTCGGCGGCCATGCTGACCAGGCGCGACCCGTGGGTGAACATGCTGCGCACCACGATCGCCACGTTCGCCGCCGGGGTCGGCGGCGCGCAGGCGGTGACCGCGCTGCCGTTCGACGCCGCGATCGGCCTGCCGGACGACTTCGCCCGCCGCATCGCGCGCAACACCCAGGCGCTGCTGCTGGAAGAGTCGCACCTGGCGCAGGTGATCGACCCGGCGGGCGGGTCCTGGTACGTCGAGTCGCTGACCGAGGAGCTGGCGCAGGCCGCCTGGCGGTGGTTCCAGGAGATCGAGGCGGCAGGCGGGCTGCCCGCCGCGCTGGAGTCCGGCCTGGTCGCCGACCGGCTCGCGGCCACCTGGGAAGAGCGCCGCGCCGCGATCGCGCACCGCGAGGACGCGATCACCGGCGTCAGCGAGTTCCCGAACCTGGACGAGCCGCCGCTGGAGCGGGAACCCACGCCGGAACGGCCTTCGGGCGGCCTGCCGGTGCACCGCTACGCAGAAGACTTCGAGCGGCTGCGCGACACCGCCGACGTGCAGCTGGAAGCCACCGGCCAACGCCCTGCGGTGTTCCTCGCAACGCTCGGCTCGCTCGCCGCGCACAACGCGCGCGCCTCGTTCGCGCGGAACCTGTTCGCAGCGGGCGGTATCGAATGCACGGACGCCGGTGCGACCGAGTCCACAGAGGACGTTCTCGCGGCCTACACCGGCGCGCCGGTGGTGTGCCTCTGCTCCAGCGACAAGGTTTACGCCGAACGCGCCGCGGAAACCGCTGCGGCGCTCAAGCAGGCCGGGGCGAGGCACGTGCTGCTGGCCGGAAAACCGAGCGATCCGGCGCCGGAAGGCGTCGACGGGTTCACCTTCGCCGGATGCGATGCGCTGGCCGTCCTGACCGACGTCCAGAAACTGTTGCCCATCAAGCCCGATACGCCCATCAAACCCGATGTGGGAGTGGGACGATGACGCAGATCCCGAACTTCGCCGACATCCCGCTGGACAGCGCCGATGTACACCGGCCGCCCGCCGCGGCCCTCGAGCGGTGGCAGCAGGAGCTGCTGTCCGCCACCGGCAAGGACTCCGACGCCCTGGTCTGGGAAGCACCGGAGGGCATCGGGATCAAGCCGCTCTACACCTCGGCCGACGTCGCGGGACTCGACTTCCCGCACACCTACCCGGGTTTGGCGCCGTTCCTGCGCGGGCCGTACCCGACGATGTACGTCAACCAGCCGTGGACGGTGCGGCAGTACGCCGGGTTCTCCACCGCCGAGGAATCCAACGCCTTCTACCGCCGCAACCTGGCCGCCGGCCAGAAGGGCCTGTCGGTGGCGTTCGACCTCGCCACCCACCGCGGCTACGACTCCGACCACCCGCGCGTGGCCGGTGACGTCGGCATGGCCGGGGTGGCCATCGACTCGATCTTCGACATGCGGCAACTCTTCGACGGCATCCCGCTGGACAAGATGAGCGTGTCGATGACCATGAACGGCGCGGTGCTGCCGGTGATGGCGCTCTACATCGTCGCCGCCGGGGAGCAGGGTGTCGCGCCGGAGAAGCTGGCGGGGACCATCCAGAACGACATCCTCAAGGAGTTCATGGTCCGCAACACCTACATCTACCCGCCGCAGCCGTCGATGCGGATCATCTCCGACATCTTCGCCTACACCTCGCAGCGGATGCCGAAGTTCAACTCCATCTCGATCTCCGGCTACCACATCCAGGAGGCCGGGGCGACCGCCGACCTGGAGCTGGCCTACACCCTGGCCGACGGCGTCGAATACCTGCGCGCCGGGCGGCAGGCCGGGCTGGACATCGACGCCTTCGCGCCCCGGCTGTCGTTCTTCTGGGGCATCGGGATGAACTTTGCGATGGAGGTCGCGAAGCTGCGCGCGGCCCGGCTGCTGTGGTCGAAGCTGGTGGCGACCTTCGAGCCGCAGAACCCGAAATCGCTGTCGCTGCGCACCCATTCGCAGACCTCCGGCTGGTCGCTGACCGCCCAGGACGTCTACAACAACGTGGTGCGCACCTGCGTCGAGGCGATGGCCGCCACCCAGGGGCACACGCAGTCGCTGCACACCAACGCGCTCGACGAAGCGCTGGCGCTGCCCACCGACTTCTCCGCGCGCATCGCCCGCAACACGCAGCTGGTGCTGCAGCAGGAATCCGGCACCACGCGGGTGATCGATCCGTGGGGCGGCAGCTACTACCTGGAGCGTCTCACCGCGGACCTCGCCGAGCACGCCTGGGCGCACATCAGCGAGGTCGAGGACGCCGGGGGCATGGCGCAGGCCATCGACGCCGGAATCCCCAAGCTGCGCATCGAGGAGGCCGCGGCCCGCACCCAGGCCCGCATCGACTCGGGGCGGCAGCCGCTGATCGGCGTTAACAAGTACCGCTACGACGGCGACGAGCGGATCGACGTGCTGAAGGTCGACAACGCCGGGGTCCGCGCGCAGCAGCTGGAGAAACTGCGGCGGCTGCGGGAAGAACGCGACAGCGAGGCCTGCGAGGAAGCGCTGCGCCGGCTCACCGCCGCGGCCGAGGCGTCGATGTCGGACGAGCGGCCCACCGACCTGGCGCACAACCTGCTGACGCTGGCCGTGGACGCGGCGCGGGAGAAGGCGACCGTCGGGGAGATCTCCGATGCGCTGGAGAAGGTGTTCGGCCGCCACTCCGGGCAGATCCGTACGATCACCGGCGTGTACCGGGACGAGTCGGGGCCGTCGGAGCAGCTGGAGGCGGCCCGCCAGCAGGTGGCGGACTTCGCCGAGGCGGAGGGCCGCCGCCCGCGCATCCTGGTCGCGAAGATGGGGCAGGACGGCCACGACCGCGGTCAGAAGGTGATCGCGACCGCGTTCGCCGACCTCGGCTTCGACGTGGACGTGGGCCCGCTGTTCCAGACCCCGGCCGAGGTGGCCCGCCAGGCCGCCGAGTCCGACGTGCACATCGTCGGCGTTTCCAGCCTCGCCGCCGGGCACCTCACCCTGGTGCCCGCGCTGCGCGACGAGCTGCGGGAACTGGGTCGCGACGACATCATGATCGTCGTCGGCGGGGTCATCCCGCCGGCCGACTTCGACGCCCTCCGGCAGTCCGGTGCCAGCGCGATCTTCCCGCCGGGCACGGTGATCGCCGACGCCGCGCTGGGCCTGCTCGCCGAACTCCGCACCCAACTCGACCACTGATCATGCCGCGAACGATCGACGTCCAGGACTACGCCAAGGGCGTGCTCGCCGGTTCCCGCACCAAGCTGGCGCAGGCGATCACGCTGGTCGAATCGACCCGCAAGGACCACCGGGCGCTGGCCCAGGAGCTGCTCGTCGAGCTGCTGCCGCACAGCGGCGGCGCGCACCGGGTCGGCATCACCGGCGTGCCCGGCGTCGGCAAGTCGACGTTCATCGAGTCGCTGGGCTCGATGCTGACCGCGGCGGGGCACCGCGTCGCGGTGCTGGCGGTCGACCCGTCCTCGACGCGAAGCGGCGGCAGCATCCTCGGCGACAAGACCCGGATGGGCCGGCTGGCCAGCGACCCGGCGGCGTTCGTGCGGCCGTCGCCGTCGGCGGGCACGCTCGGCGGCGTCGCGCGCGCGACACGCGAGACGATCGTGCTGATGGAGGCGGCCGGTTACGACGTCGTGCTGGTCGAAACGGTCGGCGTCGGCCAGTCCGAGGTGACTGTGGCGGGCATGGTGGACTGCTTCCTGCTGCTCACCCTGGCCCGCACCGGCGACCAGCTGCAGGGCATCAAGAAGGGCGTGCTGGAGCTGGCGGACGTCATCGCCGTCAACAAGGCCGACGGCGATCACGCCGCCGAAGCCCGCAAGGCCGCCCGCGAACTACGCAGCGCCCTGCGCCTGCTCACCCCGGTCAGCGCGACCTGGACGCCGCCGGTGCTGACCTGCAGCGGCCTGCAGGGGCTCGGCCTGGACACGTTGTGGGAGCAGATCGAGCAGCACCGGGCGGCGCTGGCCGAGACCGGCGAGCTGGCGGAGAAGCGCAGCCGCCAGCAGGTCGAGTGGACCTGGGCGCTGGTCCGCGACCAGCTGATGTCGGAGCTCACCCACCACCCCGGGGTGCGCGCGATCGTCGGCGAGGTGGAAACCCAGGTGCGGGCGGGAGAACTCACCGCCAGCCTCGCGGCGGAACGACTGCTCGACGCCTTCCGGAAATCCTGAACGCGACCTCGACCCAGGAGAGCCATGCGGATCAGCGTTGACCCGAACTCCAACGTGCCGCCCTTCGAACAGGTGCGGTCGACCCTCGCCGAGCAGATCAACAGCGGCGAACTGCCGGTGGGCACCAAGCTCCCTACGGTCCGGGCGCTGGCGGCGGACCTGGGCATCGCGGCGAACACGGCGGCGAAGGCCTACCGGGAGCTGGAACAGGCGGGCCTGCTCCAAACTCGCGGCCGCGCAGGCACTTTCGTCAGCGACGCGGGCAACCAAGCAGCGGCCCGAGCGGCCGAAGCGGCAGCGACCTACGCCCAGATCACCCACGCCCTGGGCATCCCGGCCACCGAAGCCCTAGCGATCGTGAAAGCAGCCCTCAAGGCGTGATCTTTTCCGGGTCCGAAGGGCACCTTTGATGACCGACTGGCCGAGGCGCAGGGCCCCGCGAGGCGCAAGGTCCGACTCGCGGAGAACCCGTAACGCGAATCATGTAGACCACGACACGCGGCCCGACCAGCAGATACGACAGCGCCCGTCTTGTACCGAGTGGAACCAGGCGGGAACTCTTGCTGTTCCTACTCGTCCCGCTGGCGCTGCTTGCGCAAGTCCTCGATGAGCTTGTCGACATCCCACCGGGCGTGACCACCAGGCGTAACGAACGCCGGTTCAACGAGGCCGGATTGCCACCAGCGGAAGAGTGTGCCCCGATCGACGCCGATCGCCTTTGCTGCGACGCCGGTTGGCACGAGTTTGTCGGTGGACACGCCGCCACGATGCGCTACAAACGCCGCGTATACCCGCGTTCAGCAACATTTGCATCGAAGACCTACGTATGCAACGATTGCCACGATTAACGACGGCTCGCACCTGGGTGGTGGTCATGTCTCCGACCGTTGCCGCATTGATCGGCGCCTTGGCGTGGACTCTGGTCGTCCCGCTGCTGTTCGTGGCCTGGCGCCGAGCCAGCCGCCCAAGGAAGCCCCGGAGGTGACTGGATTGGGACTCGGAGCATGGCGGCCACACATGGCGCGCCGACCAGGCGAGACGCGCCAGCAGCAATTCGAGCGGCTTTCGCGATCCTGCTACCACTGCGGCATCGAGATCCACGACCGGGAACGGTTGAACGCACACGAGGACGCGCACACCGAAAGGCAAGCACCGAACCGACGGACGATGTCGTGAGGCCAGACGGCAACCCATGGCCTGCCGTCCGCGGCCACCTCGACGAACCGACGCGACCGCGATTCATGCTTCCGGGGATCCCGCCGCTGCCACCGATCACAGGAACGCCGGCGTTAGACCGATTGCAGGAGCTCTACAGGCTGTCCAGCGCTCCGACGACGACTTCGATGAGCTTCAGGGAGTGATGCAGAAACGAACGAGCGAACAAGGCAGTAGCGCGGGTCCAGCTGCGCAGTGCATATAGAGGTCAGCCGGTAGAGCGTCGTTGGCAATCGCAACGGCGCTCGGCTTGGTATGTCCGAAACCACTCCCGTGGCAGGGACGTGGCCGATAACATCCCCCTCGTTGATCGACAGGCCAGGGGGAGAGGCGATTGTGACTCAAGGTGGTTTCCAAGCCGCAGCGGAGGGACTTCAAGCCGTCCGGCAGCAGACGCAGTGGGTCAACCAGCAAGTTTCAGGGGGCAAGCTCGCCTTGGACCCCGAAGTGGCGGAGAAGGCTGCGAAGCGCTGCGAGGAAGAGATCCGCGAGCTGGCGAAGCTTGTGCGAAATGCCCAGCAGATCAGCCGCGTCCAGGGCTTGGGGAATTATCCAGACGGGCAACAGCTGGCCAAGCGCTTTGAAGACAAGGCGAATGCGCCCGGTGCTGGCGCGATCGAGCTGATCCGCATGATGCAGAAAGAACTCCAGGCGCAGGCGGATGCGTTCCGGGCTGCGGCGAAGGACTACCGTTCGACCGACGATCAGATCGCCCAGGACTTGCAGCGAGGTATCCAGTGACCCGACTTTCCCGCTCGTTGATCTCGGCCGTCGCAGGCGTGGCGCTGCTCGGCCTTGCCGCCTGCTCTGCCGGCGGGACGCCGCATAACGGCAACGCGATTCAGGCAACCCCCACGACCCAGGCTGAGGCATCCGGCTTGAAAAACTTCGACCCGTGTGCGTTCCTCACTCCCCAGGACTTGAGCGGAGCCAGTGTCAGCGGGCCTGGCGAGAAGGTCGAGGAAATCAAGTCTGAACCAGGCTGTTCTTACGAGGGCGAGAAGATCCTTCTCACCCTGTACAAAAACGCGGAGCAGACCGTCGACAAGTACGAAACCAGTGGCCATTGGGACAAGTACGAGAAGTTCAACATCAACGGCCGGAAAGCTGCGCGTGGCGTCGAAGCAGGTGCCAGCAACCAGGGCGGTTGCTCAGTCGTGGTTGACGCAGGTGGCGGCGTCGTTCTCTTCACGGTGACGGGAATCATGGCGGATTCGGTCGCAGATCCGTGCGGTGAGGCCGAGAAGGCGGCGAGCAAGGCCGAATCGCGGCTCCCCAAGTAAGGGCTTCCGTACGGAGTGCACCTTCGCGCTAGAGATCGCAGCAGCGCATGAACGAGCCCGTCTCGCTTCCTGGGGACGGGCCTGTTTCGTGTTGCTCTAAAGCAAAGAAGGACTCATGCCGGCTGAAACCACACCCGACCCGGACTCTGCAGCGCGAAAGCGATCCGCCATTGACATCCTCTCCGTCCTAAAGGACGGAGATTCCCTCCACGTTGCGCGTGGACCGCGCGGCGTCCGGGTGGGTTACCGCTTCCCTGCGCGCCGCCCGGACGAGTCCCGGTCTTACGTGCGCTCCACGGTCGTTTCCGTTGTCCGCCTGCCCGGCGGCCAACACGTTCTTCGCTGCGTTCACGTCCCGGTCGTGGTGACTGCCGCACGGGCAGTCCCACGATCGGACGGTGAGGGCCATCTTGTCGTTGATGCGCCCGCAGGCCGAACACATCCGGGTGGACGGGAAGTACCGGTCCACCCGGCCGAACGTCCGCCCATACCGGGCGGCCTTTCCGGCCCACCCGGCGTCGTGCACCGACTTCGCCAGTCTCGTCCGGCCGAGACCGACGACGCACAGGTCCTCGACGTACACCGCTTGGTTCTCGCGGATGATGGTCGTGGACAGTTTGTGCTGCCAGTCCCGCCGGGTGTCGGCCACCCGTGCGTGAGCGCGAGCCACCTTGGTCACGGCCTTCTTGCGGTTGGCCGAGCCCTTCTGCTTGCGCGAGAGGTCCTGCTGCAACCGCTTGAGCTTGCGGGCCGCGCGGCGCAGGAACTTCGGGGCGGCGACCTTCGTGCCGTCCGACAGCACCGCGAAGTGGGTCAGGCCCAGGTCGATGCCCACCTCGGAGTCGACCGGCGGCAACGTTTCGTCCTCGCCTGTCTGTACGACGAACGATGCGAAGTACCGGCCCGCCGCGTCCTTGATGATCGCTACGGAAGACGGGTCCGAGGGTAGTTGCCGTGACCAGCGCACCTCCAGGTCGCCGACCTTCGGCAATCTGAGCCGTCCGTTGTCCAGCACCTTGAACCGGGAGTTTTTGGTGAACCGGATGGCCTGCTGGTTGTCCTTGCGGGACCGCAACCGCGGCGGGGCCACCTTGCGGCCCTTGCGCTTGCCCGTGATCGAGTGGAAGAAGTTGCGGTACGCGGTGTTCAGGTCCGCCAGGGCCTGCTGTAACACCACGGCGGAGACCTCGCCCAGCCACGCCCGTTCCGGCGTCAGCTTGGCTTCGGTGATCAACCGCCGGGACAACTCGCTGTCGGAGATGTACTTCTCGTGCGCGTCCCTGGCTTGCCGGCGCGGGCGCAGCCCGTCGTTGAACACCACCCGCGCGCACCCGAACGCCCGAGCCAACTCGATCTGCTGGCCCGGCGTCGGATACACGCGGTAGTTGAAACGGAGCTGCACGAGCGCACTGTACCATTGGTTTATGGCTGAATTCGAAGGCATTCGAACCGGAAGACACCGTGTTTTCGCGATGCACGTTCACTTGGTCTTCGTGACGAAGTTCCGGCACAAGGTGTTCGGCGACCGGCACCTGTCGAGGATGGAGCAGATCATGCGGGACGTGTGCCGGGACTTCGAGGCTGAGCTGGTCGAGTTCAACGGCGAGAACAACCACGTCCACCTGCTCGTCAACTACCCGCCCAAGGCCGCCATGGCCCGCCTGGTCAACTCCCCCAAGGGCGTGTCCTCCCGACGCCTGCGCCAGGAGTTCCCGACCTCGTACGCCACTACTACCGAGCCAACAAACTCTGGTCGGGCTCGTACTTCGCAGGCTCCGTCGGCAGGGCACCGCTGAGCGTCGTGAAGCAGTACATCGAACAGCAGAACCGTCCGACTTAAGGCACTGCTCGGGCCTTCACGGCCCTCCCAGCGCGAGCCTTCACCCCCGCCCTGAAGGGCGGAGCACTGGCCCACAACCCGGTAGCGGTGGTCGCCCTGCCCCACTGGTGGGCGGACCGCTCGAGGATCCCGAGGACGCGCAGGTTGTGGCGTTTGGTCGCGTGGGGACACCCCGTTGGTTCCCGTGACCACGCCGTAGCGTAAGGAGGCTGCGATCATGGGGGTCAACCCCGTCGATGAGCGGGACGTGACGATCGAGGATGACCACCCTGTTTTCCGGGTGTACATGTGGTCGCAGCCCTTCCCCAACGTCCAAGTTCCTCCAGAACGGGTTGGGTGGTGGAACTACGCCTACGAGCTCGAAGAGTGCGACGTGCACCAAGCGATTGCGTGGGCACAAGCAACCTTGCCGAAGGCGGCCGGCACACGTTGTATGTGTGCTATCGGCGGGAGGACGGCCGCCTGACGGCAGTCCGGATCGCAGGCACGGAGCCGACACGGATCGAGCGTCTCGATAGTAGTTCGATAAATAGCCGCCACACGCAGGAGACATCTAACCAAGATCGAATGCACCAGGCCTGACCTAGGAGAACACTTGCTGTCCCATTTATCGGTCAGAAGTGCCCTTCACTCATCTGACCACAGCTCGGTCACGTCACTTGTACGACTGATCTGCCAGGCTCCCGCAGTGCGTGCCGACCGTAGGCTTCGGCTTCGAGCGCCAGCTGTCGCTCCCCCGCAACTCTTGCGCACAACTGCCACACGCCGGTTGCACCTGCGCCTGCTCCGACGTGCTGTCCGGAGCTTCGGCCGATCCGGACGAACGCCGCACCGGCGAGGACGACCACGATAACCAGCGATCCGAGCAGTACAGCCATTTCTTCGTCCTTCCACGGGAATCGACGTGATTTGGGGACCGGCCGGAGCGGGCGTCGGGGAGGGGGTTCGGGCCCGCTCCGACCGGTCATGCCTCACCGCACCGGGTCGGGGAATCCGCTGCAGCGAGGCCGTCTGGGGCGCTAGTCGAAGCGCTTCGCTATGAGTCGCCAGCACTTCATGCAGGTGTCCTCGGCTATCCACTCCGATTCCGGAGGAAGCCGCTGCACCTGCCACGCCTGGACCTCAACGCCGCAGAACGAAACCACCGCCGAGTCCGGCGCAAGCTGCTTCGCCTTCACGCCGAAGGCATGCCGTCCGACACCCACCGGCCGCCAGAACCAGTCCACCGAGAAACCGTTGAACATCGTCATCACCTTTCCAATGTATCCGGAACCTATTCTTGGTTCCGGAGACAAATCCATCAATTCCCTGGACGAGTGATCACGAACGCGGCAGCCGCGCCTAAGCTTGGTGCATGGCCGGAGACGTCGAGCACCACTCGCCGCAAGCCCGGATTCTCGGCGCGGAACTCCGCGAACTGCGGAAAGAAGCCGGGTTCACGGTCCGCGAGCTGGCTGCGAAGATAGGACTGGGACACGCCGCCGTCTCTCGCTATGAGACAGGCGTACGCTCACCGACTCCAGACACGCTCGCGCGTCTGCTCACCGCGCTCGGCACTTCGGTCGAGCGCTACGAGGAACTCTTGGAGCTCGCAAAGCGGTCATCGGAGCCGAATCTCATCGGCAGCAGCCGCTCCGGTCTTCACAAACACCTTCTCAACCTGGCCGAGTTCGAACGGACCGCCCAACGCGTCGTCCACGTCGCGCCGCTGGTGATCCCGGGACCGTTGCAGACCCGCGCCTTCGCCAAGCACATCATGTCAAGCCTCGACGGCGAGGAACGCGAAGTGCGTATCGAGCTTCGAATGTCGCGTAGCAGCGCGGTGCTCGCCTCCGGAAACCTCGAAGCATTCATCTCCGAGCGGGTCCTGGATGACGACATCGGTGGGCCCGGAGTCATGGCCGCACAACTTCGGCACATCGTCTCCGCAGCCGAGACGGGCCGCGCGACCGTGCGCATCCTTCCAAAGCGCCTGCAGCAGTGGACTTTGGCGCATAACGGGTCGTTCGTGCTCTTCGAGTTTGCCAAGGCTGCACCGATCATCCACCTGGAGCACTACCGAGGACCAGCGTTCCTCTACGACCAGAAAGATGTTGAGGCATACCGGAAAGCCCTCACTACGCTCGACGAGTTGGCCATGCCATCAGATGCGTCGACCAAGCTCATGGCCGAGGTGGCCGAGCGACTGGAAGGGAGCAGAAAGCAATGAAGACCCCCTCGGTGTTACCTACCGGCTGGCGCAAATCCAGCTGGTCCAACCCGAACGACTCCTGCGTCGAGATAGGTCGCCTCGGCGGTGGCGCGGCCGTCCGCGACACCAAGGATCGGGCCGCCGGTTACTTTGTCGCTGACCGGCGGCAGTGGCAACAGTTCGTCTCCGCCGTGAAGGCGGGGCGCTTCAACGCGTAAGTCCTTCGAGGCGAAGGAGATGTGACCGCAATGGACACGATCAAGAGCTTAGGGCCCATAGGGTGGCGCAAGTCGAGCTACAGCGCCAACGGTGGCTCCTGCGTCGAAGTCGGTCGCCTCGGCGGCGGCGCGGCTGTTCGCGACACCAAGGATCGGGCCGCCGGGTACGTAGTCGCGGACCGGCGGCAGTGGCAGCAGTTCGTCTCCGCCGTCAAGGCAGGTCGCTTCAACGCATAAGTCCTTCGAAGCGAAGGGCACCTTTTACCAGCATGCTCGGCAGAAGGTGCCCTTCACGCTTCGCGATCGGGGCGCAGGTCAGCTGCCTGGGACGCTCCAGAGCCGCACGGTGCCGTCCTCGCCTGCGGTTGCCAGGGTGCGGCCATCCTGGCTGAACGCCATGGTGGTGATGCGGTCGATCGAGGGGCCGATCTGCTCGCTGCTGGCCACGTTCCACAGCCGCACGCTGCCGTCATCCTTGATGGCGAGCAGGCTTCCGCCCCGGTTGGGCACTTGCCAGTCACCGATGGGAACGGCGCTGGGCTGGCGGATCTGGTTGTGGCTGGCTACGTCCCACAGTCGCACCTTGCTGGTCTCGGCGGTCTCGCTGCTGGTCTCGTCGGCGGATGCGCTCCCATCGTCGGACGTGGTCTCGGTGCCCCTGCCAACGGTCACCAGGACGCGGCCGTCGGGGCTGAACGTGGCGCTGCTGAGGCGCTCGTCCCGGGGCATGCTGATCGGGTTGCCGATCTGCTGGCGGTTAGCCACGTCCCACAGCGTCACGACGCTGATGTCGTCCTTGGACCCGTTCTGCTCGGACCACTTCGTCTTGATTGCGACGGTTCGGCCATCCGGGCTGAACATGACCCAAGGGGCGTTGTAGTCCCCGTCGTTCCGGACGTTCAGGTCTCCGATCGGCTGACCGCTGGCCACCTCCCACAGCCGCACGACGTCCTGGTTCTCGTAGGTAGCTGCCAGGGTTCGGCCATCCGGGCTGAACACCAGCCAGTCCCACGTCTCGTCCAGATCGCCGATTCCGGCAATCGGGTGTTGGCCGACCTGGTGGCCGCTGGCCACGTCCCACAGCTGCAGGAAACCGTTGGAGCCGTTGTGCCTCGCGATGGTCAGGGTGCGGTTGTCGGGGCTGAGCACCATGTCGCGCAGATCGTCGAACGGGCCGAGGATCTGGCCCAACTGACGACCGCTGGTCACATCCCACAACTGCACGGTGTCGTCCTGGTGGCGGGTTGCCAGGATTCGGCCGTCCGGGCTGAACACCACATATCCGGCCGGGGAGGCAGCAGTCATCGCACCGACCTGGGGAAGCCGCGGTGGCGGGGGGATTGGCGGTGCCGGCCACAGCGTCCAGATCAGGACGCCGGCCAGCGCTGCGGCGATTGCGGCGGTACCGAGGCCCAGCCAGCGTCGCCGGGCACGCCCGCTGGACCGGTCGGCCGCCGGCACGGTTCGCGTGGTCGGGGTTTCCCCGGTGCCGGCCTCGCGGGTCGAGTCGACCGCTGGACCGGTCACCACCCGGGTGGAGACCACCGTCGGCGGGCCGGTGATCGCCGCCGGTTCCTGCGACGGGTCGAGGAGCCGGGCGATGCCGGCGTGTCGCCGCTTGATCAACTGGTGCACCCCGGCCGGCCACGGCCGCGCGGACGGGGCGATCTGGCCGATCGATGCCAGCAGCTCGGCCGGGGTGGGCCGGTCGGCGGGGTCCTTGGCCAGGCACGGCTCGACGATGCGCCGGATCGTGCTGGGGACCCCGGAGAGGTCCGGGTCGATCTGCACGACGTTGTTCAGGGTCTGCAAGGTCGCAGTGCCGTTGAACGGGCTGGCACCCGTGCAGGCCGCGACCACGACCGAGCCGAGGGAGAACACGTCGCTGGCCGGGGTAACCGGCTCGCCCTTGGCCTGTTCCGGGGACATGAACGCGGGCGAGCCGACCAGCCAGCCGGCCCGGGTCAGGTCGCCGGCCCGGTCGCCGTTGACGGCCCGGACGATGCCGAAGTCGATCACCCGGGGACC
The DNA here is from genome assembly GCF_014697215.1 of Saccharopolyspora pogona. Lineage (GTDB taxonomy): Bacteria > Actinomycetota > Actinomycetes > Mycobacteriales > Pseudonocardiaceae > Saccharopolyspora > Saccharopolyspora hattusasensis. The sequence goes on along the minus strand of NZ_CP031142.1, from coordinate 8,379,331 downwards.
GTCCTCGGTGAGCAGCACGTTGGACGGCTTCAGGTCCCGGTGCACCAGCTCGGCCCGGTGGATCTGGACCAACGCGGTGGCCAGCCCGGCGGCCAGGCGCAGCACCGAATCCTCCGGCAGCGCACCGATGGCCGCGGCCGTCTCGTGCAGCGAGGGACCGGGCACGAAAACCGATGCCAGCCACGGCGTGGACGCGTCCGGATCGGCGTCGACCACCGCGGCGGTGTACGCGCCGGACACCGCGCGAGACGCCTCCACCTCGGCGCGGAACCTCGCCCGGAACCCGTCGTCCTCGGCGAACTGCTCGTGCACCAGCTTCAGCGCGACCAGCCGGCCGTCCGGGCCGCTCCCCAGCAGCACCCGCCCCATACCGCCCCGGCCCAGTTCCGCGAGCACCCGGTACTGCCCGACCTCGCGCGGGCCCGATGGACCTAACGGCCGCACAACAACCCCATTCCAGCCAGTACCGAAACGGCGGCCAGAACACCGCCGGGCATCGCGTCGCCTGCCATGATCCCCTCTCCAGGATCGCGCGGATCCAGATCTTGGATCTTCGCAGGAAGACCCCCTGCGGGGAAGCGGAACAGCGCAATACGTTGTCCTCTTAGGACGAACCTGGACGACTCAGCCCACTTCGGCCTGCAGCGCGCGCATGGTGTCGATCTCGTCCTGCTGGGTCACGAGGACATCTTGGGCCATCGCGTGGGTCTGCTCGTCCAGGCCGTTGGCCAGGACGTCCGTGGCCATCGTCAGGGCGCCCTCGTGGTGGGCGACCATCAGCTGCAGAAACAGGCGGTCGAAGTCCGCTCCCCTGGAGTTCCCGAGCTGCTCCAGCTGTTCCGGCGCCGCCATGCCCGGCATGCTCGCGTGATCGTGACCACCGTGACCACCGTGACCACCGTGTCCGCCGTGGGCTTCGCTCTCGGACAACCCGCGGGTGGCCAACCAGCCCCGCATGGCACCGATTTCCGGGCCCTGCGCTCCGCCGATGCGGTCCGACAACGCGCGGACCTTGGGGTTCTGCGCTCGTTCCGGAGACAGCGCCGTCATCTCCACCGCCTGCTGGTGGTGCGCGATCATCATGCGCACGTAGTCCGCCTCGACGTCCACCGGCGTGCTCCGCTCCGGCGCCGCGCTCGCCACCACCTGCGGCTGGTCACCCGGCGCGCCCGGCAACACCACCGGCGGCGGCGCCTGCTCGGTCGCGCACCCGGCGAGCGCTCCGACCGCCAGGAGCAACGCGGCTGTTGACCGGCGCATCGAATCCTCCTTATTCCGCGGACAAATACCGCCAGATGGCCGATAGGGACACGATCCGGACATAACAATACTGATCTCCAGTGGTACTCGGTACCGCCCTTTTCGACTGCCCGGACCGGGCAGCGACGAGCATGGGAGTGGATGATCTTGAAACCGAGCCCCAGGGGTAGATGGCGCGTGCTGGGCGCCGCGATCGGCGTGTTGACTCTCGGCTTAGCGCTCGCCCCGGCATCAGCGGCGACCCCGCCGAACAACGGCCCGGAGCAGCTCTCCGCGCAGACCGTCGCCGCGCCGTCCGGCGACATCAGCAAAAGTAAGAACATCGAGCACGTCGCGAACCTGCCGAAGCAGGCGCCGTTCAACACCCTCGATGCCTTCGGCACGGACATCGCGTTCAAGCAGAACTACGCGTACGTCGGCAACTACGACGGTTTCGTCGTCTACGACATCAAGAACCCGAAGAAGCCGAAGATCGTCACGCAGGTGCTGTGCCCCGGCGGCCAGGGCGACGTCTCGGTCTCGGGCAACCTGCTGTTCGTCTCCACCGACTACCCGCGCACGAACAACACGTGCACCAGCGAGAAGACCGACGCCGCGGACCCCAACGGCTGGGAGGGCATGAAGGTCTTCGACATCAGCGACCCGGCCAAGCCGCGCTACGTGTCGGCGATCGCCACCGACTGCGGCTCGCACACCCACACGCTGGTGCCGGACAAGACCGGCGAGGCGGTGTACCTCTACGTCTCGTCCTACGGCCCGCGCGCTGAGTTCCCCAAGTGCCAGCCGCCGCACGACAAGATCTCGATCATCAAGGTGCCGCTGGCCAACCCGGCCGAGCCCGTGCTGGTGGACGCGCCGGTGCTGTTCCCGGACGGCGGCAACCCGGGCACGCCGAACACGCGCGAGACCACCGGTTGCCACGACATCACCGCGTTCCCGGAGAAGGACCTGGCCGCCGGCGCCTGCATGGGTGACGGTGTGCTGCTGGACATCTCCGACCGCGAGAAGCCGCGGATCATCAACCAGGTCCGCGACGACGAGAACTTCGCGTTCTGGCACAGCGCCACGTGGAACAACACCGGTACCAAGGTCGTCTTCACCGACGAGCTCGGCGGCGGCGGCGCGGCCACCTGCAACGAGGCGACCGGCCCGGCCCGCGGCGCCAACGGCGTCTACGACATCGTCGGCATCGGCGCGGACTCGAAGCTGGAGTTCCGCAACTACTTCAAGATCCCCCGCCACCAAGCCGACACCGAGAACTGCGTGGCACACAACGGTTCGCTGATCCCCGTCGACGGCCGCGACATCATGGTGCAAGCCTGGTACCAGGGCGGCGTCTCGGTGTGGGACTTCACCGATTCCACGCAGCCACAGGAGATCGGCTTCTTCGACCGCACCGCGTTCGACCCGGCGAAGCTACAGGTGGCGGGCTCCTGGTCGGCGTACTACTACAACGGTTACATCTACTCCAGCGGCATCCAGGAAGGCCTGGACGTGCTGGACATCCGCGACAAGCGAACCGACTCGGCGAAGAAGATCCGCTTCGAGGAATTCAACCCGCAAACCCAACCGATCTACCAGAACTGACCCGGAAGCAACGTGATGCGGCCCCCGCCGGGACCCCCGGCGGGGGCCGTTGCGCGAGCGGGCTACGCGCCGCGGCCACCGCGAAACCAGCGTGACCGGGCAGATCGACCCCGGCCGCGTGGACCTCGACCAGTTCCGCCGCGATGTCGCGGCCGCTCCCCAGGAGGACGACTTGACCCCCGAACAGGACGCGATCCTGCGTCGCATCGACGCCGAGCTCATGGGCCCGTGGAAGGACGGCAAGCCATCCGGCTGGGGCACGCTCATCGGCCCGCGGACCGTGGTCGCGATGCTGGTGGACCTGCACGACGCGCTGCTCGCCGCGCAGCCCAGCCGCTACCCCGGCAGCAAGGTTCGAGTGTCCGCAGTCGATGCGATCCGCGACAACAACGGCCTGATCTTCCAGCTGCCCGCGCTGATCTCCGTCGCGGGCAAGACCGACCCGGCCGCAGTCGTCTCCGCGCTGCGCCCGGTGCTCGCCGAAGTCGTCGGCCCGGTCGTGGCCGAGTCCGTACGCGCCGCGCTCGGCGCAGACAACCAGGACCAGGCCGACGCGATCGTCACCGAGCTGGCGCAGCGCCTCGCCGAAAAGGACGCTGCCTGATGCCCGACCAGCTCACCGCGTGGCTACGCACGATCGTTCCCGCCGCCTGGTCCGCACTGATCGCCTGGCTCATCACCGCCGGCACCCCCGACTGGCTCACCGATCCGCTCGGCGACGCCGGGCCGACACTGGTCGTGCCGATCGTGCTCGCCGCGGTCTACGCCCTACTGCGTTGGGCCGAGCCGCGGTTGCCCGCCTGGCTGGCCCGGCTCCTGCTGGGCTCGGCCACGCCGCCGACCTACATGGACTCGCGCTCGACCGTCGAGTAGCCTCGCCAATGCCCGGCCGCCACACCACCCCCTGGTCGCGGCCGGGAACCAAACATGATCGCCTCCGCATCCTTCCGGTTCGCCGGTCGGGTGCGGGGGCGATTTCTTTTCGGCGCGTTCCTAGCGCTTTCTTTACGGCCTCTTTCTTGCGTGACTGGTGAGCAGAGAGGAGTGTCGACGCCGGTGCTTGCTGAACTGCGATAACAGAGCACATGCGCCTGGTGAGACGTCGGGGGTCTCGCCAGGTTTCCGGGGGCGGGACGGGCCGCCGTCGGGGGTCGTCCGCCCCACAACGGAAGTGCCTCGCGCAACCCCGGTCAAGGTTGCGCGAGGCGCTTTCATTGTTTCCCGGTTCGGCTTGACGCTGGCCCAGCAGATGCCCCGGGCAGAGGACTCCCCTTCACCCCACCCGGGGCATCGCTGCCAAGGCGTCTCGCCTGATCAAAACCATAGGACGTGCCAGCCTTTTCTGCAGCAGCACAGACCCCCGCACACCTGCTGGTCACATGTGCGGGGGTCTGTCCGGCATCCAGGGTGCTTGGGGCTCCCCTAACCGGACACCGGGGGATGGATGGGGATCCACCGCTGATCAGCACAACACCCACACGCGACGACCGCAACACGGGGCCGCGGGACGTCCGTTTGGGACGTTGTGCCCTGTCACCCGCGCGACGAGATGTTCGAGGATCGTCCGTGCCGGAAAACCGGCGTGTGCTTGCCCGGGGCGGAAGGGCTCAACCGCGGAGTTCCGGGCCCGTCAGGCCAATGCCATCGACGGATACCCGCCCCGGCAAGCCCCCTTAGTAGGCAGTACCCCGAACACCCGGAAGGCCCCAATGCACCGAACCATCCACATAGGGGCAGGCGAACGCCTAAGCATCACCAGGAACGACAACGGCACATGGACGCTGGCCTACACCGAGCCCGGCCGTGAAGGCATCAACGTGGAGCTGGCCGACGACAAAGCCCGCGCCACGATCACATGGCTACTCGCCGGAGCCATGCGCCCCGAGATCACATTGGAGTGACTGTCGGATGCCGTTGTGGTCAGGGACGCGCCGTTCGGCTCCAACACCCCGCCGAGCTACCCGACCGACGACACCAGCAACGGGCGACACACCGCCTGACACAAATGCGCCCCGCACCCTTCATGGCAGGACCCGCCTTTCCCTGCCCTCGGATGCCGGCCTTGCGCGCCCACCCGTAGGCCGTGTTCCGGTTCACTCCCACCACACGGGCAGCGGCCAGAATGCTGCCCGACTCCCGGTCGAGCGCCTCGAAGAACCGAACCCTCAACTCCTCAGAAACCACGATCCTCGCAACTCCCTGAAATCCAGGGTGTTGCGAGGATCGCTAGAACCCGCCCCGGGTGCGGGGCGCGTTCGTCGTTTCCAGGTCTACGCCGGCCGGACGAGAGCTTCGCGGGGAGATGGACGGGGGGCGCCGGTTACCGGCTCGCGGTCACGGTTCCTCGTCGGCTCTCGGACCACTCACGGGTGATCGCCGCCATGCACTGTTTCCACGGGTGCGGGTCATCGCGGGCGATCTGCTCCCACACGCGGGCGTTAGCGCGAGCGAACAGATCTACCGCCTTCTCCGGCGCGGCCGTCCACGCGGGCGTATCGCTCACCCATGATTCGGCACTGGCGGCTGTGTGCCCTTCCGACATGAGCCGGTACACCAACACAGCCGGATCGATGAACGCAGCGCCGCGTGTAGGCCACGCCCAATCGATCAAGTGCGCCGTCCCCTGATCATCGATGATCACGTTCAACGGGTTGTAGTCCGTATGCAGCAGCGTCGAGCCCGCGAACCACTCAAGATCCGCTGGGTCGTCGACGTAGGCGCGCCACCGTTGCGCCGGACTCTTGAGCTCCGGCAGGTCCGGGCACTCGACGGCACCGAGGCGCCGCATGACGTCGACGACCGCCGGGAGGTCCGGCGAGCCCGGCCGATAGTCGGCGTGGCGGCCGTCGATGTACTCGACGCCGATCAAGTCCCACCCGTCGACCTCCACGCGCCACAGGAGACGCGGCGACACGGCCGCCACGTACGGCGCGATGATCGCTTCCCGTGCCTGGGTCACGACGCCGGGATGATCACGATGCAGCCCCTTGACGAATACCCGGCCGTCGCGGGTCTCGACCAGCAGCGCGATAGCCGAGTTCTTACCGGCCGAGAGCGTCTGTGCGGCGAGCACGGGGCCGGTCCGGGACATGATGACGTCGCGGACGTGCGGGGGCAGCTCTTGCCAGTCCAGGCGCGCTAGCGTCATGGTCGTACCTCGTGCATCGGGGGACGTACGTCGGGAGAGCCTAGCGAGACGCCGAACGAGCCTGCACGACGCTGTGCAGGCTCGTTCGGGTGGTGCGGTTGTGGATCAGTACGGGTTGTCGTCGCTGGCGGCGCACGAGCATCGGTTCGACTCGGACAGGACGTCCAGGTCGCCGACGAACTCGATCTCGTCCACCTCGATCACCTCGCCTGCCTTCGGCGGTTCGAGCGTCACGGAAACAGCGGTCACGTTGGTTCACCTCCTCCCGTGCTGGCAGTAGCTAGCCAGGGGCGCTTTTGCCTCCTGGTAGCGCTTCGCGAGTGGCCTACAGACCCCGCAGGAGCCTTGCAGGGCGCACCCCGAACACCCGCCGGTACGAACCATGAGCTTGTCCGCGATCGGCGGAAGCTTCGACAGTCCTTCGACGCCTTCGGCCACGAGATCGACCTGTTCGTCTCGGCCGACCTTGCAGATGGACGCGAGCCCGAACGGGTCGGCGTGAAAGTGGGTCACCCCGGCGTTGCAGCCGGTGAACGGCTTACGGACGCGAAGGTGCTCCGTTGACTGCGACGTCAGGCTCTCAGGTCCACCGTGGATCGTCGGCGAGATGTTGCTGTAGACGTGGTGATCGCCGCCGAACTCGTCCGCAAGCGCCCGCATCGCGTCGAGCTCATGCGCGTTCTCATCGATCACAACCACGTTGAACCGCAGGGACAAACCCGTTTCGTGCGCGGCGGCGAGCCCGCGCCGGAACTGTCGGAACGTGCCGCGCCGCCGGGTTACCTTGTCGTAGGTCTCTTCCGTGGCACCGTAGATGCTGACGACGATTCGGTACGGCCGGTACCGGGTGATCAGGTTCAGAATTCGCGGATCGTGCAGCCTGGAACCGTTCGAGCTGATCGTCAGCATCATTCCGAGCGCGTAGGCGAGCCCGTAGACCTCTCGGAACAGCGGATCGATCAGCGGTTCGCCTCCGGTGAGCTGAAGCCACACGACCCCGGCGTCCCGGATGACGTGGAGGAGTCGTTCCCGGCCGTGCCAGTCCAGACCTTCGAACTTCTTCTCGCCGAGGTAGCAGAACGCGCAATTGTAGTTACACCCGAGGTTCAATTCGTAGGAAGCGCGGGCGTATCCGTACAGCGATGGCGGCCGGACGAGTACCGCGTCCGCCTGGCGGTGGGCAAGATCTAGCCCCCACGCCCGCTGGACGGCGTCGACCAGCCACGAGGGACAGGGCTGGTCGACGGTCGCCGTCCGAAGCTCGTGGTACCGGCGAAACGGGATCTTCATCCCCTCCTGCCTGCCCGGCCGCATCAGTAGATAATGATCAAGAAACGGCGCGGCAATGAGTTCGTGCACGGGTATCCTCCTGACGGCTCACTGGCTCGGCGTGACGTGGATAGTGCGACTCGGTTCGGGCATCGTCGGCTCACTCCGCGCGTTGTTGATCCCGACCAGGTAGCCGAAGACCCACATCGCGACGAGCGCCCCTAGTAGCCTCATCGGCGAGAACGCCGACTTGTGGGTGATTTCGGATGGCACCCGATCACCTCCCCTCGCTCTCGTTTCCATTTGGGACCCGCCCCGGCGCGCGGAGCTCGGTTGCGGCGCACTGCCGCGCGTCGATTCCCACTCCACGCCGGGGTGGATGGTCGGGCGACGTCGGGGGCTTCCGCTACCCGACCATCCGAGTGCCCAGCCACCGCCGAGAGTCGATGACGACTGGGCACGTGGTTGCGGTGGGGGCGCCGGTCGGGGGAAGGCAGCGGCGCCCCCAGCGGGTCTACAAGGCGCGCAGCGCGACCAGGAGTCGCCGCAGCATTCCGGGGTGCCGCGCCATCGCTTCCCGGTCATCGACCGGCAAACCAGACTCGACCAGTGGCAGGTGCCGGGTTTCCTCGATGGCGAGCGCAGCGGCCAGATCGCCGCGCATTACGACCGGCTCGCGGAGCCGATGCCGGCCATGTCCGCACGTCTCGGCCTCCACCCGCGCGACCAGATAGGCAACCGTCAGCGCACCCTCGCCACTACCGGCGTGCCGTGCCGGGGCGTAATAGAACGTCGCCCACAGCGCGATGCTCGCCACGGCGGCGAGACCGATCACGAATCCCCAAATGGTCATCGAGTTGCCTCGTTCCTGATGGCTGCCAGCAAGACCTAGTCCGCGACGAAATTTCGGGTGAAGATTGGACCGTCCCCGCGCCCGAATGGACGCGAGACGCGGGGACGGCTGCCCGGTCCGGTGGGCGCGGCCCGTGATCCGCTCCGTGGAGATCTCGGTACCACCGGCCGGGCGGTCTTAGAAGTCCCAAGTGCGGGACACGAGGCCCTGATGCAGGACAACCTTTGCGCAGCGTGGGCACTCATCTATGACGTGTGCGCTCCGCGGTGTCGCCCGTACGGCGTTGGCCACGGGATCTTCAGGTCGCATCCGCCCAGCGCCGTGATCGTGCTGCCGTGCTGGAGAGCGCCTGGTCGTTGTGTCGTGGAGTGCCGAAAGTCTTCCGCTGGCGGGCAGATCCAGTAAGCAACTTCGGGATCTTCGGGTGGGGGCGTAGGTGTGTTGCGAACCAAGGCAGGGCCAGCCATAGGAAGCTCCATTCATATCAGTCGTCCTACTCGTCTGAGACGAGTGATACGATAAGCATGTCGATCGAGTTTCGGCAAGGGGCCAACAAGTGATTTCATGGAGAGCCAGGCAAGACGACCCAGACGTGTGAGAGGTCCCGAATGAATGCGGCAGCCCGCTACAAGGAGATCGCCGAGGTCCTTCGAGGCGAGATCGCTTCGGGTGTCTGGGCGGTCGGAGACAAGCTGCCCGCGGAGCCTGAGCTAATCCAGCGGTTCGATGCCTCGCGTACGACGGTTCGTCAGGCGCTCGCGGAGCTTCGGGATGCCGGGCTGGTGCGAATGCGGCACGGGGTCGGGGTGTTTGTGGCTTCCCCTCGGGTGGTGAAGAGGCTCGACTCGCGGGAGCGGTTGTCCCGGGCGAGGTGGGAGCGCAACGAAGGGGCGTTCCTGGCAGAGGCGCAGGATCAGGGCTTTACGCCGTCGTCGAACGTGAAGATCTGGTTTGAGCCAGCACAGGACTTCGCTGAACTTTTCGAGATCGACGAGACTGCGGAATTGTGTGTCCGAGACCGGGTCATGACCGCGGACGGCCAACCTGTGATGCTCTCCGTCTCCCGGTATCCGCGCGAGATCACCCGCGGAACCGCGGTTGAAGAAGTCGATACCGGGACCGGTGGCGTGTTGGCCCGGCTGGACGAACTTGGATTCGAACGGTTCAGCCACGAAGAGATCGTCGGCGCGAAGATGCCGGATGCGAACGAGAAGCAGGCTCTCGGCCTCGGTCGCGGGCCAGTGCTGACGATCCAGCGGCTCACGTACAGCAACGGGCGTCTCGTCGAGGCCAATGACATGGTGATGCCTGCTGAGAGCTACGAGCTTCGGTACGCCTGGGACGCAGATTAATCGGTCGTTGCCCTATGTCACAGTCCTATTACCCTGCGCTACTCTCCCCCGAGGCAACCGCGCCCGCGATCGTGACGCGCGCCACCAAGCCGACACCGAGAACTGCGTGGCACACAACGGTTCGCTGATCCCCGTCGACGGCCGCGACATCATGGTGCAAGCCTGGTACCAGGGCGGCGTCTCGGTGTGGGACTTCACCGATTCCACGCAGCCACAGGAGATCGGCTTCTTCGACCGCACCGCGTTCGACCCGGCGAAGCTACAGGTGGCGGGCTCCTGGTCGGCGTACTACTACAACGGTTACATCTACTCCAGCGGCATCCAGGAAGGCCTGGACGTGCTGGACATCCGCGACAAGCGAACCGACTCGGCGAAGAAGATCCGCTTCGAGGAATTCAACCCGCAAACCCAACCGATCTACCAGAACTGACCCGGTAGCTACGCGCCGCGGAGGTAGTCGGGGACGTCGAAGGACAGCAGCGGGTCTCCGAACAGCGTTCCCGCGCCGACTTCGCAGTTCATGCCGCGCCAGATCCGGGCCTGCTCCTCGGTGTCGACGCCGCGGACCCAAAGGCGCGCTCCGCAGGCGTGGACCAGCGGGATCAGGCCGTGGATCGCCTGCACCTCCGGCAGGTCCGCGTTGTCCGCAGCGTGCACGAGGTCGACCAGTTCGCCCGCCAGGAGCACCGCGTCGATCGGCAGGTCCCGCAGCAGGCGCAGTTCGTCCGGGGAGCCGTGGAAGCTGTGCAGCGAGGTCTTGATGCCGCGGCTGTTGAGGTAGCGGACGTTGTCGCGGGCTTCCTCGTTGTCACCGCGGATGGCCGCCAGCGGCAGGCACAGCCGCAGCCAGGTCGCGTCGACCTCGCACGCGTCCAGCACCTGGTGGATCACCGCCGCCAGGTCCGGGTCCTTGCCCTGGTTCGGGCTCAGCGCCAGCTTCAGCTGCACCTGGTGCCCGTCCGCGTGCCATTCGCACAGCTGCTGCCACGCGGTTTCCAGCATCCAGTCCCGCAGCGACAGGGTGACCCCGGAGCGTTCGGCCAGGCGCAGGCACTCGTCGTGCTCGAGGGTGCCGTATTCGCTGGTCTCCCAACGGAGTTCGGCTTCCAGCACGACCAGCTCGCCGGTGTCCATGTGCACCAGCGGCCGGTAGACGACGTCGAACTCGCCCATTTCCAGGCCGCCCGGCATCACCGCGGCCAGCTTCGACTCGATCCGCTCCTCCGGCGCCTTGTCCGGGTCGAACAGCGCCCACTGCCGCTTGCCGGCGGCCTCCGCGCGGCGCAGCGCGACGTCGGCGGCCCACAGCATGTTCGACGCGTCGGCGTCGGCCACCGCCCGCTGCACCACGCCGATCCCGGCCGACGCCGCGATGCCGTGGTCGTCGACGTGGACCGGTTCGGCGAGCAGCTCGTTTATCTGCTGGGTCAAGGTGGGCACCGGTGGGGTCTCCTCCTGCTCCCAGAGCAGGATCGCGAACTCGGTGCCGCCGAAGCGTGCGACGATCGCTTCCTCGTCCTCGAAGAGCTGCTCCAGCCGCCGGGCCACCGCCTTGATCACCTGGTCGCCGACCTCGTAACCGAGGCCGTCGTTGATCAGCTCGAAGCCGTCCAAGCCCAGGTGATAGAGCGCCAGCTGGGCGTGGCCGGGCAGGTTCGCCAGCATCGCCTCCAGCCGGGTGCGGAAGAACTGCCGGTTCGGCAGCCCGGTCAGCGCGTCGTGCAGGGCCTGGTACTGGAGACGGTCCTGCAGCAGGTGCAGCTCGGTGATGTCCTCGACCATGGTCACGAAGTGCCGCGGTGCCCCGTCCGAGCCCTGCAGCGCCGACACCGCTAGGTAGGCCCACGCGTCCTCACCGTTGGCGCGCAGCAGCCGCTTGCGGTCGCCGAGCCATTTCGAACTGCCGCCATCGGCCAGCTCGCGGTAGGCGGCCGCCAGGTACTCCGCGTCGTCAGAGTGGAACAGGTCGTAGATCGTCATCGACGCCAGGTCCTGCGCCTGGTAGCCCATGGTGACTTCGAACGCCGGGTTGACCTGGGTGAACTTCCCCTCGAGGTCGCAGATCGCGACCCCGATCGGGGTCGTGGTGAACACCTCGCCGAATCTCGCCTCGCTGGCCGCGAGCTCGCGGTCGGCCTTCAGCTTCGAGCGCAGCAGCGCCTCGGCGCGCCCCACTTCGTCCACTGTCGACGGATCGTCGAGCGCCCCGATGGCGCGGTCGACGAGTTCCAGCAGTGTCTGCTCGACGACCTCGCGGGCGAGCGGGATGTAGGACGCGGTGCTGAGTCGCGCCGCCCAGCGGCGTGCGACCGCCACCCTCCAGTCGGCGTCGTACCGCTGCTGGACCGGCACATCCGGCATCCCCTGCGGGGCGTCCGGAGTTCCCTCGCTCATCTCACCCGTCCGTCAACGTTCGCCGGCAGATCGCCCTGGTGCACACCTTCCTAGCATCGTCAGGATCCAGCGCCACGCCCCCGTGACGTGTCATCGCTTGCGTCCCACTCCCGCGTAGATCTGTGCACCGCACCGGGCTCGTCGGCGGCCTGTTCGGGCCGGTCCGGCCGCCACGAAGAACTGCCGAACTCCCTGCTGCGCCATGCCCATGTCGCCTGTTCGGTCAAGGTTCACCTCACTCTTGGCGCCGTTGAGTGTCGAAAAGACTACTGGGTGACACCAGGCGGGTCGTAAAACATTACCCCGCCGCGCCCATCCGTATCGATCGAGACGGCTGTCGTCACACTTCGGGCATTCCGGCCGCGAGAGAGGCGCGGTGAACCGCGTCAGTGGGCTTCTTCGAGGGTTTCTCCCTCGGCGACCAGGGCGTTCAGTTCGGCGATGTCCTCGGCGGTGAGCGCCACCCCGGCGGCCGCGGTGTTCTCCTCGAGGTGCTCCGGCGACGACGTGCCCGGGATCAGCAGGATGTTCGGCGAGCGCTGCAGCAGCCAGGCCAGCGACACCTGCGCCTGGGTCGCGCCGCGCCGCTCGGCCACCGCGCGCAGCACGCCGTCCTCGCGGGCGCGGCTGTCCGCGAACCCGGAGCCCAACGGGAAGAACGGGACGAAAGCCGCACCGTCGTCCGCGGTCGCGCGGAGCAGTTCAGCCGACGTGCGGTTCACCACGTTGTAGAGGTTCTGCACGGCCGCGATCTCGGCGTGCCGCCGCGCCTCGGCGTACTGCTCGACGGACACATTGGACAGACCGATGTTGCGCACCAGGCCCTGCTCCCGGAGTTCCGCCAGCGCACCGAGCTGGTCGGCCAGCGAGATGCCCGTGTCGGCGACGTGCCGCAAGTAGACCAGGTCCAGCGCGTCGAGCCGCAGGCGCCGCAGGTTGTCGTGCACCTGCGCGCGCAGCGCGTCGGGGTGGTTCAGCGGCAGCCACGCCGCCTGGTGGTCGCGGTAGGCGCCGATCTTGGTGGCCAGCACGAGGTCGTCGCCGTAGGGCCGCATCGCCTCCGCGATCAGCTCGTTGACCACCCACGGCCCGTAGAAGTCGCTGGTGTCGATGTGGTCGATGCCCAGTTCCACGGCGCGCCGCAGCACCCGGATCGCCCGCTCGCGGTCGGCGGGCGGACCGTAAACGCCGGGGCCGGCCAACTGCATCGCGCCGAAACCGAGCCGGTTCACCGTCAGGTCCGCGCCCAGCTGAAACTCGCCACCAAGGGCGGTCGAAGCATTCGTCACGCCGCGATGCTGCTAGAAAACCGCCCCGACAGCAACAAGCCCTTCCTCACATCTGAGGCATCAGCAGGAGCCAGCGCGCGCCGAAGACGAGGGCGGCCAGGCCGATGAGGAACCAGCAGGCCAGCCACAGCGCGGCGGGCAGCCCGGTGAGCCTCGCGAGCTGGTCGGCATCGGAGTCCGGCGCGCGGCCGCCGACGCGCTTGCGGCGCAGCTCGGCGATCGGACGCAGGCCGCCGAACAGCAGGAACCAGCTGAACAGCGCGCAGCACAGCGCCTGCCACGCCGGGGTCGCGAACCAGGACACGGCGAAGATCAAGCCACCGGTGACCCCGATCGACAGCACGCCGTAGGCGTTGCGGATCGCCAGCAGCATCGCGGCGAGTAGCGCGACGCACACCCAGAGCATCACGTGGGCCAGGTCCGCGGAGACCAGCCACGCGCCGCCGAGCCCGAGCAGCGACACCGCCGGATAGCCGGCGACCAGGGTGAACACCATTCCCGGCCCGGTCGGCTTGCCGGTCGAGACGGTCAGCCCCGAAGTGTCGGAGTGCAGGCGGATGCCGTTCAGCTTGCGCCCACCGAGCAGCGCGACAACCGCGTGGCCGCCCTCGTGGGCGATCGTCACGACGTTGCGCAGCAGCAGCCAGGTGTTCCGGCCGAGCACCAGCACCAGCGAGATCACGCCGGCGATCAGCGCGGCTACGTTGCCGGAATCCAGCAGCTGCGCGGTCCACTCCCGCACTAAATCGTCCACAATAGACACCCGAAGCTTTGGGGACAGGCCGCCGCCAGCCTAACCGGGGGCGCCGTCAGTCGAAGTAGGTGGCGACGTCGAGGGCGCCGCCCTCGGCCTGGAATTCGGCCCGGACCGCTTGGCGGAGGTCCGCGTCGACCAGGTAGTCCACTGTGGTCAGTGCCAGGCCGATGGCGCCGTCTAGGACCGCTCGGTCGCCCGCCGGAGAGCCGGCCGCGGCGGCGAATTCCTCGGTGTGCAGCGAGAGGTTCGGGTCGCCGAGGCCGATCATCGGGTGGATGGCCGGGAGCCGGTAGCTGAGGTTGCCGAGGTCCGTCGAGCCGGTGAGGTACTCCGGCACGACTCCGCGCGGCAAGGACGTCCGGCCCCGGCGGGCCTGGTGCTCGGCCCAGCGGGCCGCGAGCACGTCGTTGTGCCGAATGGGCAGGTAGGCGGGGTTGTTGTCCCAGCGCAGCTCCACACCGCAGCCCGTCATGGACGCCGCGCCGTGCGCGATCGCTTCGATCCGGGCGGCGAGGTCCTGCAACGAGCCCGGCTCGGCGGAACGCACGTAGAACAGCGCCGCTGCGTGGTCGGGCACGACGTTGGGCCGCTTGCCGCCGTCGGTGATGATCCCGTGCACGCGGTCCGTGGATGGCATGTGCTGCCGCATCGCCGCAACGCCCTGGTAGGTCGCCACGACCGCGTCGAGCGCGTTGCGGCCCATGAACGGCTGTGCGGCGGCATGCGCGGCCACGCCGTGGAAGATCACCTCGACCTGGCGCCGCCCCAGGAACGGGTGGGCGGCGATGTCGTGCGAGAACGGGTGCAGCATCACGACCGCGTCGACGTCGTCGAAAAGCCCAGCCCTGGCAAGGTGCTCCTTGCCTCCGCCGCCCTCCTCTGCAGGGGTGCCGAACAGGCTCACCCGGCCGCCGGTGGCCGACACCGCGGTGGCCGCGGCGAGGAACCCACCGACCGCCGCCGAGCAGATGATGTTGTGCCCGCAGCCGTGCCCGATGCCCGGCAGCGCGTCGTACTCCGCCAGCATCGCGACGTGCGGGCCGTCGCCGCCGCTCTCGGCGCGCAACGCGGTGTCCAGCCCGCCGACGCCCACCTCGACGTCGTGCCCGTGGCGCCGCAGCAGCTCGGCGGCCTGAGCTGCGGAGCGGTGCTCGGCGAACGCCTCCTCCGGGTGCGCGTGCAGATCCCGGCTCAGCGCAACGAGGTCGTCGGCATGACCGTCCACCCACCGCTCCACGCCGGCGCGCAGCGCCTCGCCGGCGCCGGCGAAATCGGAGCGGACCGGCTCGGCCGCGGCCACCGCCCGCTCGGTGGCCGCGGAGACGGCACGCAGATAGGAGCCATCGGGCTGCACTGGCTGTGTCGGCTGCACTGGCTGTGTCGGCTGCACTGGCGGTGTCGGCTCTGTCACAACCTCGACTCTAGGCCGAACGAGTTACCGCGCGGATCATCGCTGCGTAACGGCGTCATGCCGGGGAACCGGCCCCAGCACCCGGTGCGCGAGCAGCGTGCCGCCGACGACGGCCGCCGGGATCACGACGAGCTGCGCGACCGGGATCAGGCACAACAGGTAGGTCGGCAGCCCGAAGCCGAACACCACAGCCCGGTGCCGCCGCAGCGCCCTGCGCCGGTCGCCGAAGCTCAGGCCGCGCCGCTGGAACACCAGCCCGACCATCTCCAGGGTGACCAGCCACGACCCGAACACCGCGCCCAGCACCAGAGCCGCGATCTGCCCGGCCACCGGGATGAATCCGATGGCGAACAGCACGATCGCGCCGATCAGCGCGACGCCCACCAGCTTCAGCGAATCCCGCAGCCCGCGGCCGAGCTGGCGCGCGAAACCGGCGCCGTCGTCGGAGGCGTCCAGCCCGAGCTGCTGCTCCGCCTGCTCGGCGATGTGCTCGTAGAACGGGCCGCCGATGAGCAGCGTGACCGCGATGAACGACACCGACGCCAGCAGCCCGGCGGCGGCGACCAGCGCCACGCCCACCAGGATGCGCAGCGCCTGGCGGGCGGCATCGCCCCAGCCGTCGGCGAACGGCGTCATCCAGGCGACCAGGTCCGGGCTGAAGTAGATCAGTGCGCCGAGGCCGCCCAGCAGCAGCACGGCGCTGATCAGCGCCGGCAACGCGCCCAGGAATAGCAGCTTCGGGCTGCGCAGGATGATGCCGAAACCGGTGCCGAGCGTGCGGACTCCGGCGAAGAAGGAACTCATCAGGATTGGGTCTCCCGTGCGCGGTGGCGATCAACGCCCACCGTATCGGCCGCAGCCCCACCGCCGGGCGGGAACCGCACACGATCGGGGCATGAAGAAGGCCCCTCCCGCGAGAGTCGAGGTCGTCGCGGAAGGGGCCCAAGTCGCCGGTCGTCAGGCGATGATGCGGATCGGGTCCTCCAGGAGCCCGGTCAGCAGCTGCAGGAACGCCGCGCCGACCGCGCCGTCCACCGCCCGGTGGTCCGCCGACAGCGTCGCCCGCAGGATCTTGCGCGCCACGAACTCGCCGTCGCGCACCTGCACCTCGTCGCGGGCCGCGCCGACCGCCAGGATCGCCGCCTCCGGCGGGTTGATCACCGCGCTGAACTGCTCGATGCCGAACATGCCCAGGTTGGAGATCGAGAAAGTGCCGCCGGACATCTCGGCCAGCTTCAGCTTGCCCTCGCGGGCCCGCCCGGCCAGCTCCCGGCTCTCCGCGGCGATCTCCGAGACGCTCTTGCGGTCGGCGTCCTTGATCACCGGCACGACCAGGCCGTTGTCGATGGCCACCGCGACGCCGAGGTTGATGCGCTTGTGCTGCAGCATCTTGTCGCCGGCGAACGAGACGTTCACCGCCGGGTTGGCGCGCAGGGCCGTGGCCACCGCCTTGACGATCAGGTCGTTGACACTGACCTTCGGGCCGCCCGCGGCCTGCAGGCGCTCGTTGAGGGTCGCCCGGAAGGCCATCAGGTCGGTGACGTCGATGGCGCTGGTCAGGTAGAAGTGCGGGGCCTGCTGCTTGCTCTCCGTGAGGCGCTTCGCGGTCACCTTCCGGATGTTGCTGAGCGGGATCTCCTCGACGTCCTCGCTGGACACCGCCACCGGGGCCGCGGCAAGAGCGGCGGCAGCCGGAGTGGCAGCGGCCGGTGCGGCCGCGGCGGCGGCCTCGATGTCGGCGCGGATGATCCGCCCGCCGGGCCCGGTGCCCTGCACCGCCGACAGGTCGACGCCCTTCTCCTTGGCGACCGCCTTGGCCAGCGGCGACGCCTTCGGCTTCGTATCCGGCTCGGCGGCCGCGGCCGCAGGCTCAGCCGCAGCGGGCTCGGCCGGGGCCGGAGCCTCGGCGGCAGCCGGGGCCGCAGCGGCGGCGGGCGCAGGGGCCGGGGCGGCTTCCGCCGCGGCACCGGAGCCGTCGCCGAGGATCGCGATCGGGGTGCCGATCGGCACCGTCGCGCCCGCCTCGACGAGGATCTTCTCCAGCACCCCGTCGTCGTAGGCCTCGAGCTCCATGATGGCCTTGTCGGTCTCGATCTCGGCCAGCACTTCGCCGCGGCTGACCTGGTCGCCGACGTTCTTGCGCCAGGTCGAGATCACGCCCTCCTCCATCGTGTCGGAGAGCCTCGGCATCTGAATCTCAGTCATGGTCTTCCTCGGGTGGGCACAGGCCTCAGCGGCGGCGGCGGCCGACGGCGTCCAGCGTTTGGTGGACCGCCGTCGTAAGGGACTCTGCCGACGGCAGCGCGGCGCGCTCCAGCGGCTTGGCGTAGGGCAGCGGGACCTCCGCCGCCGCGACCCGGCGCACCGGGGCGTCCAGGTAGTCGAACGCACCGTCCGAAATGGACGCGGCGATCTCCGCGCCGATGCCGTAGGTCAGCCAGTCGTCCTCGGCGATCACGGCGCAGCCGGTCTTGCGCACCGACTCCACGACCGTCTCGCGGTCCAGCGGCCGCAGGCTGCGCAGGTCGACGACCTCGGCGTTGATGCCCTCGTCCGCCTGCAGCTTCTCCGCGACCTGCTGGGCGACCATCGCCATCCGCGAGTAACCGATGATGGTGATGTCGGTGCCCTGCTTGGTCACCTTCGCCTTCCCGATCTCGGCGGGCTCGACGACGTCCGGGACCTCGCCCTTGGTGTTGTACAGCGCGAGGTTCTCCAGGAACAGCACCGGGTCGTTGTCCCGGATGGACGCGAGCAGCAGCGCCTTGGCGTCGGCCGGCGTGCTCGGTGCGACGACCTTCAGGCCCGGCACGAACGCGTAGTACAGCTCGATGTTCTGCGAGTGGGTGGCGCCCAGCTGCTGACCGCCGCCGCCCGGGGTGCGCAGCACCATCGGCACGCTGGTCTGGCCGCCGAACATGCCGTAGATCTTGGCCGCGTGGTTGACGATCTGGTCCAGGGCGATCAACGAGAAGTTGATCGTCATCAGTTCCACGACCGGCCGCAGGCCCAGCATGGCCGCGCCGACCGCGGCACCGACGAAGCCCTCTTCGGCGATCGGGGTGTCGCGCACCCGCTTCTCGCCGAATTCCTTCAGCAGCCCGGCGGTGATCTTGTAGGAGCCTTCGAAGACCCCGATTTCCTCGCCGATGAGGAAGACGTCCTCATCGCGCAGCATTTCGTCGCGAAGCGTGTCGTGCAACGCTTGGCGATACGTGATGACGGCCAAGGGTGTTTCTCCTGCACAAAAGCATTGGTGATCCCGTGGATCTCTCGAATTGGCGTCGGAGAGATCCACGGGTCTCAGTGGCGGGGTGTCGCTAGATCGCGGGCGGGTGCCTCAGAAGACCGGGTCGGCCGGCAGGCGCCGCGAGTCGTTGGCCACCGGGGTGGCGTAGGTGTAGTGGAACAGCGTCGAGGGGTCCGGGTGCGGGCTGTCGTCGGCGAACGCGACCGCCGCGTCGGCCTCGGCCTGGGCCTTGCGCTCGATCTCCACGGCGACGTCCTCGTCCAGGACGCCCGCCTCGATCAGCTCGGCCCGGAAGTTCGCCACCGGGTCGGCCTGCTTGGCCTGCTCGACCGACTCCTCGCTGCGGTACTTCCCCGGGTCGACCACCGAGTGGCCCTTCAGCCGCTCGCTGACCGCCTCCAGCAGCGCCGGGCGACCGGTCTCACGGGCCTGCTCGACCAGCCGGGCCGCCGCGTCGCGGACGGCCAGCACGTCGTTGCCGTCCACCCGCTCGCCGTGCATCCGGTAGGCCGCGGCGCGCTTGTACAGCTCCGGCTCGGCGGAGGACTTGTCGACCGTGGTGCCCATCCCGAGCTGGTTGTTGATCACCACGAACACCACCGGCAGGTTCCACAGCGCGGCGATGTTCAGCGCCTCGTGGAAGGCGCCGATGTTGGTGGTCCCGTCGCCCATCTGGCACATCACGACCTGGTCGCCGCCGCGGTAGTCGATGGCCAGCGCGGCACCGGTGGCCAGCGGGATCTGGCCGCCGACGATGCCGTAGCCGCCGAGCAGCCCGGCCTCCACGTCGAACATGTGCATCGAGCCGCCCCAGCCCTTGGAGGTGCCGGTGGTGCGGCCGTACAGCTCGGCCATCACGCGGCCGGGCTCGATGCCCTTGGCGATCGCGTAGCCGTGCTCGCGGTAGTTGGTGAACAGCAGGTCGCTCTTGCGCAGCGAACGCATCAGGCCGACGACGGTGGCTTCCTCACCGAGGTTGAGGTGACAGTAGCCGCCGATCTTGGCCTGGGTGTAGCCCTGCGCCGCGCGCTCCTCGAAGCGGCGGATCAGGGTCATCTCGTAGAAGTAGTCCTTCAGGAGCTCCGGCGACTCACCGGCGAACCGTCCGCCGCCGGAGCCGCGTACCGAGCCGCTGCGGCGCGACTTGGTGGCGCGCGTGGCCGGTTTGGTGCGGGTAGCAGTCTGTGCCATCACAGATCCCCTCTTCGATTTGCCGTTGCAGAAGCGGCGGCAGCCGCTTGCGGTGCGGGACTCAACTTGCACCGCCGCGGGTTCTCAGGCTGGTCCCACCCCGAAGGGGTTCTCTGCGAGGACCTGCCCCGACGTGGTGAATTGGCATTCATGATGTCGGGGATCCCGGAGCGAGACGGCGCCTGAGGTTCCGCTACTGGCACCGCTACGCGAACTTCTGAAACGCTCATTGGTCTTTCGCTCAACGCTTCTTCGGCGGCGCGACGTGGATCGGCAGGCCCAGCGCGGCCATCGCCGCCTCCATGCCGATCTCGCCCAGGGTCGGGTGCGCGTGGATGGTCTCGGCGAGTTCGTCGAGGGTGGCTTCCAGCGCCATGGCCAGGGCGCCCTCGGTGATCAGGTCGCTGGCGGAGTGCCCGATGATGTGCACGCCCAGGACCTCGCCGTACTTCTTGCCGGCGACGATCTTCAGGAAGCCCTCGGTGTCGCCGTAGCTCTGGGCACGACCGAGCGCGGCGAACGGGAACTTGGCGGCGACCACTTCGTGGCCGGCCTCGATCGCCTTGGCCTCGGTGAGCCCGACGCTGGCGATCTCCGGGTGGGTGAAGGTGGCGGCCGGGATTACGTTGTAGTCGATCGCGGCGTGGTGCCCGGCGATCGTCTCGGCCGCGACCACGCCCTGGTGCGACGCGACGTGCGCGAGCAGCGCCTTGCCGGTGACGTCGCCGATCGCGTAGACGTGCTCGACGTTGGTACGCAGCTTGTCGTCGACGGTGATGAAGCCGCGCTCGCTGGTGGCGACGCCGGCCTTGTCCAGGTCCAGGTTGGCGGTGTTGGGCTTGCGGCCCACGCCGACCAGGACGACGTCCGCGTCGATCTGCTGCGGCTTGGCGCCGTTTACGGTGACCTTCAGGCCGCCGGCGGCCTGGTCGACGCGGGACACGGTCGCCTCGGTGAGGACCTTGATGCCGCGCTTGGTGAACGAGCGGCCCAGCGCCTTGCCGACCTCGACGTCCTCGGCCGGTACCAGGGTCTTCTGCATCTCGATGATGCTGACCTCGCTGCCGAGGGTGGCGAACAGCGTCGCCCACTCGGCGCCGACCGCGCTGCCGCCGATGATCGCGATGCGCCCCGGCACCTCGGTGAGGCCGAAGGCGCCGTCGGAGGTGATCACGCCGGGCAGGTCCGCGCCGGGCAGCGGCAGCTGCACGGGAACCGAGCCAGTGGCGATGATGACGTCGCGGGCCTTGACCTGCTCGATCGGCTGCGCGCCGGCCGGTTCGGCGGCGTAGCGCGGGCCGTCGGCGCCCAGCGGCGACTCACCGGTGGCGTAGACGTCCACGGTGGTCGGGCCGGTGAACCGGGCGTGGCCGTTGATGACGGTGACGCCGTTGGTCTTCAGCAGGCCCGCGACACCGTCGGTGAGGCCCTTGACGACGCTGCTCTTGCGGCGCGTGATCGTGTCGTAGTCGATGGTGACGTTCTCGACGTTCACCCCGAAATCGGCCGCGTGCAGCACGGTTTCGTACACCTCGGCCGAGCGCAGCATCGCCTTGGTCGGGATGCAGCCCCAGTTCAAGCAGACCCCGCCGGGCCGCTCCTTTTCCACCACGCCGACCGCGAGGCCACGCTGCGCGGCCCGGATCGCGGCGACGTATCCACCGGGACCGCCGCCTACCACGAGAAGGTCGAACTCCTGCACTTCGCTGTGCTCCTTTGACTGCACGCGCCGGTTACGGAAAGCCTGGATCGAGCGGGCAATTCTTACTCTGAGTGTCGTGAGCACAACCACTTCTGCGCTATGCCCGCTCGCCCAGACTTCTTTCAACACGGGTGTGCAGACCGCACATTTCCGGGCGTGACGTACACAACATGTAACATGAACGTCACTCACAGTGTTCGAGACGGCCGTCACACGAGCGCAGTCACACCTGGGCACAAAATGGCAAGAGGGCGGTGCCGGTTCGACCCAGACACCGCCCCGCGAAGCGCGAAATGATCAAGTTGTCCGAATGACGCCCTTGCACAACCGACGCCGCGTCCAGCCCTAGTCCAGCCCTAGTCCCGCAGGCCGTCGCGGAGCCGCAGGGCGGACAGCGCCAGCGACAGGGACACGTAGGCCGTTCGGCCGTAGAGGGGTCGGCCGATCAGGGACGTGATGCGGTGCAAGCGGTTGAGGACCGTGTTGCGGTGGCAGTGGAGGCGGACCGCCGCGTTGGCCGTCGAGCAGTTCTCCTCCAGCCAGGCCGTCAGGGTTTCCAGGAGCATGTCGCGCTCCTTGACCGGCAGCTCCAGGATCGGGCCGAGCTGGGACTCCAGTAGCCGCTGCGCCAGGTCCGGCGACTGCACCAGCAGCGCCTCCGGGAACCGCTCCTCCAAGGTCACCAGCTCCGCCGCCCCGTACGACGAGGTGCCGAGCGTGGTGAGGGCGAGCTGGTGGGCGAGGCCTACCTCCGCGAGGCCGCGCACCGACGGCGACACCGCGACCCGGCCCCGCGCCAGCGGCCGCAGCGCGTCCAGCGCGAGGTCCTTCTTCCCCTGCTCCAGCGCCACCAGCCCCACCAACGAATCGGCGCGCACCTGCCACACCGAGCGGAAGCGCAAGGCGCTCAGTGCGTCCTGGTGCCCGCGCAGCGCGAAACCGCCGTCGTTGGACATCTCGGCGACGATCACCAGGTACAGGCCACCGGTGGGCAGGTCGAGCTCCTTCGCGGTGCGTTGCGCGAAGGCGGTGTCGCGCGCGCGGCCCGCGAGCAGGTCCTCCACCAGGGCGTGGCGCCGCTGGTCGTCCCGGCGCAGCCGGTCCAGCTCGGTGTTGCGGTACGACGTCGACAGCGTCGAGGACAACCCGTCGATCACGGTCCACACCGAGGTAGCCACGCTCAACATCGAGTCCGGGTCGGCGCCGTCCTGGTACGCCTGGTCGACCAGCGCCTCCCAGGCGATCCGGCCGCCCAGCCGGAACGTCCGCAGCATCACCTCCAGCGGCACGCCCTGCTCGGCGCGGCGGCGGCCGATGGCGGCGGCCACGTCGTCGCCGTCGGGCCCGGGCACCTCGCCGCTGAGTATCTGCAGGATGCGTTCGAGGTACTGCCGACAGCCCTCCCAGAGGTCCTCCTTGGGAACAGGGCTGTAGTCGGTCCACTCTGGGTTGTCGGTGAAGATCGCGGCCATCAGCCGCTCGGTGAGGGCGGGCACGTCCGCAAGGCGAGCTCTGGCCAGCGCATTCGTGACTTCGGCGGCGGAGTCGGCAGGATCAGCTACCACGCCCTGGACAATACCGGCCTGCCCAGCCCCCCGAGCCCGGAAACAGCCCTCTCCGGAACGGTCGAAGACGCTGCCGCGTCCAAGCACCCGACCGCCCGCCGCAACCGGGCAGTCCATGATCAGAATCAACTACTCCCGGCAGGTGGTATCAAGTTGCACGTGACAGGCGACACACCCGGTACATCGGCGTCGCGCGGGGCGGCCGAGCGGTGATCGACGCGGCGATGCGGGCACGCTCCCCCCGGCTTCCCGACGAGCTGGCCGGTCGGCTGCGGGAACGGATCATGACCGGCCGGCTGCGGCAGGGCGAGCACCTGCACCTGGAGCGCCTCGCCGAACAACTCGGCGTCAGCGTCACACCGGTGCGGGAGGCGCTGCTGGCACTGCGCGGCGAGGGATTCGTCGACCTCGAACCGCGCCGCGGGTTTACCGTGGCGTCGCTGAGCCGGCAGGACTTCGAGGACGCCCACCGGCTGCAGGCCACCATCGCGGGCGAGCTCGCGGCCCGCGCGGCGGACCAGATCGACGCCGAGCGGCTCGCCGAACTCGGTGCGCTGCAAGAGGAAATCCAGACCGCGTGCCAGTTCACGCTGCTCGACATGGGCGAGCTGGTGACCCGCTTCCACGCCGTGGTCTGGATGGCCGCGAATTCGCCGAAACTGGCCTGGTTCCTCGGAATCGCGATGCACTACACGCCGCGCAGTACCACCGTCGACGTGCCGGGCTGGCGGGAGATGGCCGCGACCGGCCACCAGTCGCTGCTGGCCGCGTTGCGACTCCGGGACCAGGCAGGATCACGCGCCGCGATGCACCAGCACGTCACCCGTACCGGACAGTTACTGATCCATCACCTGCAGCAACGGGGGATGTGGGCCGAGTCGCCCGAAAACCCACCCCCACCAGGGAGTTCCGCATCACACCGGGAAGATGGGCCGGGTCGCTAACGTTGTTCCCCCTCGTGGCGACACCCAGGGTGGGACGCCTGAGTGACGTTCGCCGCATTCGCCTTGTTTCTACGCGAGAAATTCGGGGGCACTTGCCATGCAGAGCAACAGCCGCACCTTCGTGTCGGTTGTCGGAACGGTATTGATGGTCGTGACGACCATTCTGCTCGCGACGTGGAACCCCCCGCAATCGCAAACCTCGGTGCAGCCGGCGGCGAACCAAACCCTCATCAGCAGCGTCAACCGCTAGGCCTCGCGGACCACGTCCTGCGGACGTTTGTCGTTGCGCAGCCCCGAAAAGCGGGGATGCCGCAGCTTGCCGTCGCCGGTCCACTCGGTGAAGCCGACCTGCGCTACCAGCTCCGGCGCCACCCAGTGCACGTCGCGCTCGGCCACCGGGTCGGCGAACGGTGAGCCGTCGCGGGCCAGCTCGTCCAGCTTGCCGCGCAGCTCGCGCAGCGTCCGCTCGTCGTAGCCGGTGCCGACCTTACCCGCGTAGCGCAGCCGCGAATCCGCGTAGTAGCCGACCAGCAACGCTCCGAAACCGGACCGGGAGCCCTTGGGGTCGGTGTAGCCGCCGATGACGAATTCCTGGTCGGCGACGCACTTGAACTTCAGCCAGTCGCGGCTGCGCCCGCCGCGGTAGGGCCGGTCGGCGCGCTTGGCGATCAGGCCCTCCCAGCCGCGGCGGCACGCTTCGCGATAGAACTCCTCGCCGTTGCCGGCCCGGTGCGCGCTGAACCGCAGCGGATCGGTGAAGTCGAAGCACTCGCGCAACAGGCGTTTCCGGGTGCGCAGCGACAGGTCCGTCAGGTCCACGCCGCCGAAGGCAATCAGGTCGAACACGTAGTAGTAGACCGCCACGCCGGTGCGGCGGGCCGCGCGCGGATCGGTGAGGTTGATGCGCTTCTGCAGCCGGCCGAAGCTCGTCTGGCCGCCCTCGAAGGCGACCATCTCGCCGTCCAGCACGAACCGCTCGGCGCCCTGCTCGGCGAGCGCGTCGATGATCTCCGGGTACGCGGCATCGACCCGCCTGTGGTTGCGCGACCACAGCACCGGCCGGTCCCCGTCGCAGCCGGCGATCACCCGCGCCCCGTCGAGCTTGCGCTCGAAGATCCAGTCCGGGTGGGAGAACCGGTGGTGGGTCAGCGTCGCCAGCGCCGGCTCGTGCCAGGTTCCGCCGGGCCAGGACCTCAGTTCACCGCGTTCGGCGTCGTCGAGCAGGCGCAGGGCATCATTCATCGATTGATGAATACCCGTTCTTCTCGATCGGGCAAACCAGCCGAGCTGAGAACGAGCTGTGAACGGACTGTGAGTTTCACCCCCGCCAGAATCCCCATTCAGGTTAATGCGGGAAACTGGGCTTGCCGTCCCCGCCGCGCGAGCGGGCCCGAGCGCCGAAGGTGAAGCACGCGATGTCGAAGAACAAGAACCCGGTAACCCAGAAGAGCGGGCTGTCCACGAACGTGATCCTCACCATCGTGGTGGTGATCGTCGCCGTCGTGGTGATCGGCGGCGTCCTGCTGTTCAACCGCGGCGGCGCGGACAACACCTCCTCCAGTTCCTCCGGCGGCGGGAACGTGGTGGCCGCCGAGATCCTGCGCAAGCCGGACAGCAACGTGCTGACCTCGGCGCCTGACGACAGGGTCACCGTCGTCGAGTTCCTCGACTACCAGTGCCCCGCCTGCCACACCTATTACTCGGTGCTGACCAAGCAGGTCGAGAAGGACTACGCGGGCAAGATCACCTTTGTCGTCCGCAACTTCCCGCTGAACATGCACCCGCTGGCCCGGCCGGCCGCGCAGGCCGCCGAGGCCGCCGCGCTGCAGGGCAAGTTCAACGAGATGTACCACGCCCTCTACGACAACTACGACGCCTGGGCGCTCGCCGCCGACGGCCAGAACGTCAGCACCGACGAGGCCAAGGCCCGCGGGCTGTTCGACCAGTACGCCCAGCAGATCGGCCTGGACCTGGACAAGTTCCACCAGGACATGAACTCGCCTCAGGTCAACGCCAAGATCGACGCCGACGTTGCCGACGGCAACAAGGCCGGGGTGTCGGGCACGCCGACGATCTTCATCAACGGCAAGCAGTTCGACCAGGGCAACATCGAGACCGTCGAGCAGCTCAACAACGCCTTCCGCAGCGAGCTCGACAAGGAGCTCGTGAAGTGACCGCCGCCCACGCCGTCGAACCGGCCCCGGCCCGGATGCCCGAGTCGAGCGGCGTCCCGCGCGGCCTCGGCTGGCTGTACGTCGTGGGCGGCGTGATCGGGTTCGCGGGCTCGTTCGCGCTGACCCTGGAGAAGCTGCAGAAGCTGGCGAACCCCGGCTACGTGCCGACCTGCAGCATCAACCCGATCATCTCGTGCGGTTCGGTAATGGACAGCGCCCAGGCAGCGGTGTTCGGGTTCCCGAACCCGCTGCTCGGGGTGGCGTCATTCCCGGTCGTGGTCACCGCCGGGGTGGTAGTGCTGGCCGGATTCCGGCCGCCGCGCTGGATCTGGCTGGGCATGCAGCTCGGCACCACCCTCGCGGTCGCCTTCATCCACTGGCTGGTGGTGCAGAGCCTCTACGAGATCGGCGCGCTGTGCCCGTACTGCATGATCGTGTGGGTCGTGACGATCCCGCTGTTCTGGTACACGACGCTGCACAACCTCGACGCCGGCAACGTCGGCGGCGGCAATTCCCCCGGCGCGGCGCTGCGCCGGTTCCACAGCGTGGTGCTCGCGGTGTGGTATCTGGTGATCGTGGTCCTGATCCTGCAGGCGTTCTGGGACTACTGGACCACCTTGGTGTAGTCGCGCGGGCGTCCGTTTGTTCGGTGCGGCCCTCGGGTACCAGGTGACTGTGAGTAAGGTGTGCCCC
Organism: Saccharopolyspora pogona; assembly: GCF_014697215.1. Lineage (GTDB taxonomy): Bacteria > Actinomycetota > Actinomycetes > Mycobacteriales > Pseudonocardiaceae > Saccharopolyspora > Saccharopolyspora hattusasensis. The sequence goes on along the minus strand of NZ_CP031142.1, from coordinate 8,352,492 downwards.
GCACCGACCGAGACGAGGTGGCCCGGGATGAGCGTGGAACGCGAGCTCGCGCACGTCGAGCCGGAGACAGCCGCGACGAACCTGGTCGAGGTCCGCATCGCCGCCGAAGCCGCCCAGCTGGCGGTGATGCGAGCCGTCGTAGGCGACCTCGCGATGCGCGCCGACTACGACATCGACTCGATCGCCGACCTGCGGTTGGCCGTCGACGAAGCGTGCTCGTCGCTGGTCCGGCTGGCCGCCCCGGAGGCGACACTGGTCTGCCGGTTCCGCACCGGCGGCGACCGGCTGTCGGTCACCGCCGAAGTGATCAGTGACGATGCGTTCGGACCCCGCAAGGACACCTTCAGCTGGCGCGTGCTGAGCGCGTTGGCCGACGTTGTGTCAACCTCGGTCGAGTCGGATCCGGCTGCCAACGGCAGCCACCTGGTGCGGATCGAGTTGACCAAGGGACGGACGGCCCACGTGTGAAACGAGCGGAATCCAAGCCGACCACGCATTCGCGCAACGAGCGCTACGACCGGCTGGCGCCGCTCTTCCGTGAGCTCGCGAAGCTCGGCAAGCAGGATCCGCGGCGTTCCGGGCTCCGCGAAACGCTGGTCACCGAGCACCTGCCGGTGGCCGAGCACATCGCCCGGCGCTTCAGCCACCGCGGCGAGTCCCAGGAGGACCTCACCCAGGTCGCCACGCTGGGCCTGATCAACGCGGTGGACCGGTTCGACCCGGAGCGCGGGGTGGACTTCCTGTCGTACGCGGTGCCGACGATCATGGGCGAGGTCCGCAGGCACTTCCGGGACACCGGCTGGGCGGTGCGGATGCCGCGCCGGTTGCAGGAGCTGCACCTGTCGGTGTCGGCGGCGATCGCCCGGCTGTCGCAGGAGCTGGGCCGGGCGCCGACGCCGAGCGAACTCGCCAAGCACCTGGGGATCAGCACCGACGACGTCTACCGCGGCCTGGAGGCGGGCAACGCCTACCGCAGCGCCTCGCTGGATGAGCTGCTCACCGACACCGACGAGATCCCGCTCGGCGACGCGATCGGCTCCGACGACGCGGAGCTGGCCGAGGTGGAGAACCGCGAGATGGTCCGGCCGCTGCTGGCGGACCTGCCGGACCGGGAGCGCCGAATCCTGGTGATGCGGTTCTTCCGCGGCATGACCCAGACGCAGATAGCCGAGCAGATCGGCATCTCCCAGATGCACGTCTCCCGGCTGCTGGCCCGAACCCTCGGCTGGCTGCGCCAACGCCTCGAAGAAGAAAAGCCAGCCGAAACCGCCGCAGAATAAGCGGATTCCGGCTCCCAGTTGCATTCCTCAACGAAACGGCGAGAACTTTGAGCGAATAGAAAACCGCCCGGGACCCGTCGGGGGATTTGGGTCCCGGGCGGCGGCCTTGGGGGTGGTCACACCTCGATGCCGCGCTCGTTCAGCCAGGGCAACGGGTTGATCTTGATGCCGTTCTTGATCACCTCGAAGTGCAGGTGCGGGCCGGTGGACTCGCCGCGGTTGCCCATCGTGGCGATCTGCTCACCGGCATCGACCCGCTCGCCGACGCTGACCCCGACGGTGTTGATGTGGCCGTAGACGGTGATCGTGCCGTCGTCGTGCTGCACCCGGATCCACAGCCCGAAGCCGCTGGCCGGGCCGGCGTCGATGACCTTGCCGGCTGCCACCGACCGGATCGGGGTGCCGATTTTGTTGGCGATGTCGATGCCCCTGTGGCTGGTGCCCCAGCGCGAGCCGAAGCCGGAGGTGAAGGTGCCTTCGGCGGGCTTGACGAAGCCGCGCGCCTTCCGCTCCCGCTCCTCGGCCGCTCGCTTGGCCTCGGCTGCGGCCCGCTCCGCCGCCTCCGCGCGCGCCGCCTCCGCGCGGACGGCCTCCGCGCGAGCTTGCTCGATCGCCTCGCTCTTCTGGACCTTCTGCGCCTCGGCGTAGGAGTCGTTCACGGTCTGGCTGGCAAGCAGCCGGACCGTGGCCGGCCTCGTGTCGGTCCCGGTGACGGCCAGGCTCAGGTTCTTTGAGTCGGCCAGCGGGTGCACGGGAAGCTCTTGCTCGGGGCCGGCGGAGGCTGCCATCGGCTGACCGACCGCGGCGAAGGCGCCGCCGGCGACCACCGTCGCGACGAACTTGTTGCGGACCAGGAGGGCGGCCTTCGGGGGATGGCCGCCCTCCTTGCGGTGCTTGCCCATCTTCACCTTCCGTCTCGGGGGGATCCGGTCGCTGCCCGCCGGGGGATTGCGGGTGATGCCTCTCGGGGGCGAGACATCGACGTGATCGAACCGTGACGTACGAGCAGTGAAAGTAGCTGAGGGTTATCGACAGGCGCAACCATTAACCCGTTTAGCGGGAAAAAGGCGCACAGTTCCCGCCCAAACAAACACTCTCAGTGTTTGACGAAGATGACCACCAAATAACGGCCGCCCGGAAGATTTTTTGCTGGGCGGAGCGCCGCCGACGGCCCGCCGGAAACCTCCCCAAAAAGATCAAGACGCGTCCCGTTTTCGCTGGTCCAAAACGGCGACGAGAAGGCCGGGCGGCCCCGGACGCAGCCGACGCCGACGCCGCAGCCGACGCCGCTGCCGCGACCCGATCAGTGCACAATGGACACCGCGGCGAGCCGCCACCCGACTGCGTCGATCACACCGTCGGCGAGATCAATCCGCCCCGAAAGTGGCCTTGGGCACACACTGCGCGAGACCGCGCCGGAGCCTTCTCGCACTCTGGGCGGACGAGTTGAACAAGGTGGACGAGGTGGACAAGCAATCCGCCGAAGCGGTCGGAAGCTGACGCACCGCGAAGATTTACCCACGTGCCGTATCGCAGGGATCAACCGAACGAGTTACTGTTCGGTAGACCGTGTGGAAGCCCCCCGACACACGGTAGGTGCCCCGGGTTCGGAGTTCACACTCCGCGCCCGGGGCACCGCTCCCCGAACACCACGTCCGATGGCGGTGGCCGCAGCGTTAGTGATAAGTGTGCCCGGCCTCGTTGGTATATTCCAGCCGCCACGCGGCGCAGTTTGGTTGCAATTGCAGCACTGCCGAGATCGGTCAGCGGTCCTCGCGCAACGGGCTGGTGGCCTGGCGCCAGTTGACGGTGGGCCGCAGCGCGGCGAGGTCGACCCGCTCCTTGTACTTGTCCGCCACCCGGAACAACGACTCGATGAGCGTGTTCGACAGCAGGTGCGGCTGCAGGCCCAGCTCCACCAGGCCGGTGTGCTTGACGTTGTAGTAGTGCTCGCCCTGCTCGACCCGCGGGTTGTCCAGGTACTCGATCTCGGCCGACCCCGCGAAGCTGTTGGCCACGATCTTGGCGATCTCCCCCACCGAGTACTTCTCGGTCATCTGGTTGAACACCCGGAACTCGCCGCGGTCGGCCGGGTTCTCGGCGGCCAGCCGGATGCACTCGACGGTGTCGCGGATGTCGATCAGGCCGCGGGTCTGCCCGCCGGTGCCGTACACCGTCAGCGGGTGGCCGAGCACGGCCTGAATGACGAACCGGTTGAGCACGGTGCCGAAGATCGCGTCGTAGTCGAACCTGGTCGCCAGCCGGGTGTCGTGCGCGGTCTGCGGGGTTTCCTGGCCGTAGACGACGCCCTGGTTGAGGTCGGTGGCGCGCAGCCCCCAGATCCGGCAGGCGAACTCGATGTTGTGGCTGTCGTGCACCTTGCTCAGGTGGTAGAACGAGCCCGGCTTCTTCGGGTACAGCATGCGGTCGGTCCGCCCGTTGTGGGTGACCTCCAGCCAGCCTTCCTCGATGTCGATGTTCGGCGTCCCGTACTCGCCCATCGTGCCGAGCTTGACCAGGTGGATGTCCGGGTCGACCTGCTGGATCGCGAACAGCACGTTGAGGTTGCCGATCACGTTGTTCTGTTGGGTGTACACCGCGTGCCGACGGTCGATCATCGAGTACGGCGCGGCCCGCTGCTCGGCGAAATGCACGATCGCGTCGGGCCGGAAGCCGGCGATCATCTCCGCGGTGAACTCGCCGTCGACCAGGTCGCCGTAGTAGCACTTGATCGACTTGCCGGAGACCTCCCGCCAGGCGTCCAGGCGGACCTGCATCGGCTCGATCGGCACCAGGCTGTCCACGCCGAGCTCGTGGTCGTAGCCCCGGCGGGCGTAGTTGTCGGCGACGGCGACATCGTGGCCGCAGTCGGACAAGTGCACAGCGGTCGGCCATCCGAGGTAGCCGTCTCCTCCGAGGACGAGGATTCGCACGCCTTCACTCCCCCTGTATTCACCCATTGGATACAAACATCCGGCATGGTCTCACCCCGCGACCATTTCACGGCGGGCTCCCCTTTTCCTTTCCTAACACTGAGAATCCGCTGAGACCGGACTCTGTATGGTGCGTCGGGAGCAAACCGCGACATCCCGAACGGAGACGGCATGGCGACAAGGGCCACCGAGAGCACCAGCGCTCGGCGCCGCTATTGGCGGTTGCTCAGCCGTTTCGCGGCCGCTTCCGCGGTGGCCACCGGAATCAGCCAACTCGTTTTCCTGCTGTCGTACTCGCTCGGCGCCACACCGGTGCTCGCCACCGTGCTGGCCTGGCTGGCCGGTGCGATTCCGAACTTCGTGCTGAACCGGCGGACCTGGGGCGGCGGCGGCCGGGCCGCGCTGCGCGGCGAGATCCTGCGCTACGGCGCGATCTCGGTGGGCACCGCGCTGCTCGCTGCGCTGGCCACGCACAACGCAGAAGCCCTCGCCCACGCGCTGTTCCCGGAGGCGCGGGCGGCGCAGGTCGCCGTGGTCTGGGGCGCTTTCCTCGGTACTTACGCGGTGATGTTCGTGGTCAAGTTCTTCCTCGTCGACCGGTTGGTGTTCACCGCCCGGCGCTCCCGCCACCAGGTTTCGAGCACCACTCGCGCGTAGCGGTAGCCGTAGCGGAAGTTGTTGCCCTTCTTACTGACACCGGCGGTGCGCGCCAGCATCCGCATCGGCTGCTCCCGCACCCGGTAACCGCGGCTGAGCACGCCGACCAGCAGCTCGGAGGACTGGTACTGCGGCTGCTCCAGGGTCACCGAGTTGGGCACCTCGGCCAGCATGCCACGGAACCCGAACGACGTGTCCGTGATGCGCTGCCCGGTCAGCGCGCTGACCAGCCAGGCGAAAACGTGGGTGCCGGCGCGGCGGATCAGCTGGGGGCGCTCGTTGCTGCCCAGCACGCGGGAACCTGTGACGAAGTCGGCGTCGCCGTCGATCAGCGGCCTCAGTAGCTTCGGCAGCTCGGTGATGTCGTACTGGCCGTCGGCGTCGGTGGTGATGATGTAATGCGCACCGCGCTCGACGGCCAGGTGGTACCCGAGCCTCAATGCGGCACCCTGGCCCCGGTTCGTGGGGACGATGCAGGTCTGCGCGCCGTGCTTCAGCGCGATCTTGGCGGTGTCGTCGGTCGCGCCGTCGACCACCACCAGCTTGTCGACGTCCAGGTCGCAGCTGCGGGCGGGAATGCTGTCGAGCACCTCGCCGATCGACTCCTCCTCGTTGTAGGCGGCGATGAGCACGACGACCGGGGCGAACCGGTGGTCACCGCAGCGCTCGGCGTAGTCCGCCAGCGCCGCCCGGTCCGCCTCGCTCGGTAAGGTCGTGGGCATTTCAACTCTCCTTCGGGGATGTTGTTCGTCTGGGGCGGCGGCCGGTCAGCGCGGTCACGCCGAGCGCGCCCGCGATCGGGATCAGGACCAGGCCAGGCAACTGGTAGCGCCAGGAGAATTCCATGGCCGCCGCGGTTGCCAGCACCGTGGTCGCCATCCCGGCCGGGAGCAGGCACATCGCGCGCAGCCCGGAACTGCGGGCGCGGCCGACGCCGAGCACCGCCAGCGCGGCCACCACCAGCGCGCCGCCCAGGACGATGCCCGGCGTGTAGCCGCCGCCGAGCTGGTAGGCGCGCAGGAACGCGGCGAGGTCCGGATCGACCGAGAATGTGCCGTCGTCGTACAGCTCCGTCCACTCCGCGACGTACCAGCCGGCAGCGAACGCCGGGTAGTGCAGCTGGAACTGCCAGCGGTCCAGCGGCACGTCACCGGGGGTTTGAGTGCGGGTCGGGGCGAATCCCTTGAGGAAGTCCGCGACCATCCCGCCGACGATGTCCAGCGGCTGGTGCAGCAGAACCTTGCGGGTGAACGAGCCCTGCGCGGCGGAGACGTCCATGTCCGCCGGCAAGAACTTGTCGACGTTCTCCTGGACGTGCCAGAAGTGGATGTAGAAATCGATGCCGTTGGCGGCGCGGCGCTCGATCGGTTCGGCCGGGCAGACCAGCCTCTCCTGCGGCGTCAGGTCCAGGTGCTCGCAGTCGGCGACCACGGCCGCGCGGCCGTACAGGGCGCCGCCGCCCGAGCCGCCGAGGCCCAGCGAACCGGTCCACGCCAGGTGGTAGAGCGAGTAGCCGGACACGCCGACCGCGAACCCGCCAACCAGCGCACCAGCTGCGATCAGGCGCCGAGACCAGCCGTCACGCGGCCGCCAACCGGTGGCCAGCAGCACGAACACGGCCGCCGGAACCACCAGCGTCACTCCCACGACGCGCACCACCACCGCCGCGGCCAGCACGATCCCGGCCAGCGCGGCGAGCTTGGGGCCGGGCGCGCCCCACCAGGTCAGCACGTAGATCGCGGCCAGCAGCAACACCTGAAACAGCAGATCGGACATGATGTTCTGCTCGATCTGCAGCTGGTAGGCGTCCAGCAGCACGGGCGCGGCGGCCAGCGCCGCGATCCAGGCCCTGACCTCGAAACGACGAAGCAGCGCGTAGATCCCGACGCCGAGCCCGAGGCCCAGCAGGTGCTGCACTGCCGCCACGCCGGTCAGGCTGCCCACCGCCAGCAGCGGCCACAGGAAGAGCTCGTAGCCGATCGGGTTGATGCCGCCGGGGAAGAACGCGCCGACGTCGTCGAGGTAGCGGAACGAGTCGATGTAGAGCAGCGCGGGCCGGTAGGCCAGCTGCACCACGATCCGCAGGGCCAGTCCGGCGAGCAGCAGCAGCGCCAGCAGCCAGTGCCGGCGGAGGACGCGCGTGAGCGCGGTGCTCATCGCGCCCCGCGGAAGTCCGCCCAAACGGTGCGCAACCCCTCGGTGAGCCCGACGTTCGGGGCGTAGCCGAGTTCGCGCTGCGCCTTGGCCACGTCCACGATCACCGCGGGCATCTCGCCGTTCTTGGCCGGCACGTGGTTGACCGGCACGGGTTCGCCGGTGGCCGCGCGGACCGCGTCGATGAGCTCCAGCACGGAGATCGACCGCCCGCAGCCGATGATCGCGGTGCCGGTGTACTGCTTGTCCCACGCGGCGAGGACGCCCTGCACCACGTCGTCGATGTGCACGAAGTCGCGGGACTGCGAGCCGTCGCCGTAGACCTCGACGCCGCTGCCCGCCAGCGCGGCGCGCATCAGCCGCGGGATGAAGCTGTCCTTGTGGCCCATGCCGGGCCCGTAGATGTTGGTGAAGCGCAGCGCGCAGGTGGCCAGCCCGTAAGCGCCGGCGTAGCCGGAGAGCAGCATCTCGCACGCCGCCTTGGTGGCGCCGTAGGGCGTGAGCGGGCGCAGCGGCAGCGCCTCGGAGATCGTGCCGCGGCCGATGTCGCCGACCACCGCGTTGGTGGAGGCCAGCACGAACCGGCGGACGCCGCGGGCGCGTGCCAGTTCGAGGAGTTCCTGGGTGACCGCGACATTGTTCGCGTAGGTCTCGGCGGGCTGGTCCACCGAGCGCAGCACCGAGGTGATCGCTGCCAGGTGGATGATCCCGGCCGAGTCCGCCGAGACCGCGGCCTCCCGGACCGCGGCGTCCCGCAGGTCGCCTTCGACGTGGGTCACCAGGCCACTGCGCAGTTCGGCGGGCGGGGCCTGGGTGTCCACGATGGTCACCCGGGTGCCGCGCTCCAGGAAGGCTCGAACCACTGCTCTGCCGACGAAACCGGAACCACCCGTGACGGTGACGGTGTCTGCTGCGTTAGCTGCATTTGCGGCGGAAGGATTAACGCTGCTTGGCACGCGCCGACTCTAACCGCCGCCGGATTCGCTCCGGTTCACGCCCATCCCGACCGGATTAACCGCCCAGGTGTTCCCGGAGTCCGTTCAGCCCGGTCCGGTAAACGCCCTTGGCGAAGGTCTTGTCCATCTTCTCCTCGTCGGCGGCATCGGCGTCCCAGTGCGAATACCACTCGACGAAGCTGTGCCCGGTGTCGGTGATCGGCGCGATCCGGATGGTGGAGCGGTAGCTGCGCACCGGAAACGGGCTTTCCACGAATTCGTAGGCGTAGCTGCGCTCGGTGTCGTCCAGCGCCACCAGCCGCTCCCGGACCGCCCCGCCGTCGGCGAGCGTCAGGTGCCGGACGCAGCCCACCGCGTCGGCCGCGCCGCCGCCCTCGATCTCGCTGCGCTCGATCGCCGGGTGCCACGTCGGCAACCCGTTGAAGTCGCGCACCGCCTGCCAGACCTGCTCGGCCGACGCCTCGATGACCGCGCTCGTGTAGGACTTCGCCACCGCTTGCCTCCTCAGAACCTGAGTTTCGTGAACGCCTTCGCCTGTTCGGTCAGTGCTTGTTCGGTGGGCAACCGCTCCATGCTGCTCGCACCGTAGAACCCGTGGCAACGCTTGGTCCGCGAAAGCACGTACGAGGCGTCTTCCGGCATCGAGACCGGCCCGCCGTGGCAGAGCACCAGCACGTCCTCACGGACCTCGGTCGCCGCCTGCGACCACTCGTCGATCAGCGCCACGCAGTCGTCCAGCGACTTGGCGGTCTCGGCGCCGATCGCGCCGCCGGTCGTCAGCCCCAGGTGACAAACGATGATGTCGGCGCCGGCCCCTGTCATCGCCCGGGCGTCGGCGCTGGAGAACACGTACGGCGTGGTCAGCAGGTCGGCTTCGCGCGCGGCGGCGACGAGTTCGACCTCCAGGCCGTAGCCCATGCCGGTCTCCTCCAGGTTCGCCCGGAAGGTGCCGTCGATGAGCCCGACGGTCGGGAAGTTCTGGATCCCGGCGAACCCGAGGTCGCGCAGCTCGCGGAGGAACCGGTCGCGCAGCATGAACGGGTCGGTGCCGTTGACGCCGGCCAGCACCGGGGTGTGCCGCACCACCGGCAGCACCTCGCGGGCCATCTCCACCACGATGTCGTTGGCGTTTCCGTAGGCCAGCAGCCCGGCCAGCGAACCGCGCCCGGCCATCCGGTAGCGGCCCGAGTTGTAGATGACGATCAGGTCGATGCCGCCGGCCTCTTCGCACTTGGCGGACAGGCCGGTGCCCGCGCCGCCGCCGACGATCGGCTCGCCGCGCTCGACCTTGGCGCGGAACCGGCGCATCAGTCCGGCGCGGTCGAATCGGCTCATCGTGCCTCCTGCCCGGTTCGCTCGGCGGATCCGGTGATCTCCCGGAACGCCGCGACCAGCGCGGCGGCGAACTCCGGATCGTTGATGTTGTGCGGCACCCGCTCGACGCGCCGGTCGGCGGTCTGCCGCACCCGGCTCTCCAGCGTCTCGAAGAGGACCGCGTCCGCGTCGGGATCGCAGAAAGGCTGCTCCGGTGAGTCCAACATGGACACTCCGCCGGCCGGGAGCAGGAACCGCACCGGGCCGTCGCAGGCGTTGAGCTTGCCCGCGATGAACTCCGCGATCCGGCGGCACTCCTCTGCGGACGTGCGCATCAGCGTGACCTGCGGGTTGTGCACGTACAGGTTGCGGTCCCGGTACTGCGGCGGAACGGTTTCCAGCGCGCCGAAGTTCACCATGTCCAGGGCGCCGCACGAGCCGACGTAGGGCACTCGGGTCCGGGCGATGGCGTCCAGTCGTTGCTCCCCCGCGCTCATCACGCCGCCGGCGATCAGGTCGCAGACCTCGGTGGTGGTGATGTCCAGGACGGCGCGCACCAGGCCGTCGTCGACGAGCTTCTCCATGGCCCGACCGCCGGTTCCGGTCGCGTGGAACACCAGCGGGTCGTGGTCGGCGGCCAACTGCTCGGCTACCGCGGTCACGCACGGCGTGGTGACGCCGAACATGGACAGCGCGACGGCGGGCTTGTCCTCGGCCGCTGGCACCGGGTGGGTCACCGCGCCCAGCAGCGCGTGCGCGGCGTTTCCCAATACCTGGCGGGAAATCCGGTTCAGCCCGGCGACATCGGTGACCGACGGGAACATCGCGATGTCGGTGGCGTCCACGTAGGGCGAAACGTCGCCGGAGGCCACTGTGGACACCATGACCTTGGGCACGCCGACCGGCAGCGCGCGCATCGCGGGCGTGATCAGCGCGGTGCCGCCCGAGCCGCCGAGCCCGATGATCCCGTCGACGTCCTGCGCGACCAGGAACCGCTCGAACGCCGCGGCCATCGCGGTGACGGCCGATCCCCGCTCGCCGGTGAACACCGCGTCGGCCCCGTCCGGGTGGTGCGCGGCGACCTCGGCGGCCGACACGTCGGCGTCGGAACTCCCACCCGCGGTGGACAGGTCCACGGTGATCACGGGGTGCCCGCGGGCGATCAGCCCGGCGACGTAGAGCAGCTCAGCGGCCTTGGTGTCGAACGTCCCGGCGACGTACGCGCTGCCCACTACTGCTCCAGCCGCTGCTGCGCCTCGGCGCCCCAGCAGCGGAGCACCTCGGCGAGGCGATCGGCATCGTGCTTCCCCGCCGCGACATCACGGATCAACGCATCGGCAGTCCGCGCATCCGGGGCCTTGAGGTCCCGGCCGTTGTACGCGTAGAAGAGCCTCGCGGCCAGCCAGGCGAGCCTCTTGTTGCCATCGAGCAACGGATGGTTGCGAGCCAGAGAATGCAGCAGGGCCGCTGCCTTCTCGTCGAGTGCCGGGTAGGCGTCCACCCCGAAAACCGTGGAGCGCGGTCGATGCAACGCCGACTCCAGTTCACCCCAGTCGCGCACGACCGACTTCGGCTCCTGCCGCAGAGCTTCCGAGATCAGGTAGAGGAGATCTTCCAGCTCCAGGTAGTGCGTCACCGGGACAGCAACTCCAGCAGCTCAGCATCTTCCGCGAGGAATCGGCGCACCTGGTTCGCCCGGAACTCCTCGTGGCGGGCGAAGTACTCGCGCAGCGCTGTCACCGCGATCTCGTGCATCGACCGGCCCTCTCGCTCGGCTACCTCGCGGAGCTTCGCGTTGTCGTCGTCGTTGAGCCGCAGAGTCATGGCCATGCCGACATGGTATCGCGTGGTATCAACTGATACCACCTGCCCTCGGGGCACGAGAAGGCCCCCGGCGCCTTGGGTTCTTGGGTTCTAGCGGGCACCAGGGGCCTTCGTCGGGGTTTTCGGTCAGTGGCCCTTGCCGTCCTTGCCGAAGAACTTGTTCTTGACCTGGTCGATCTTCTCCTTGTTCTTCGGGTCGGAGGCGTACTTCTTGGCCTGGTCGATCACCTTGCGGCCCTGCGGGCTGCTGGCGAAGTCGGCGACCTTCTTGAACAGAGACATCGTCGCTCCCGGCGGTTCGGAGTCACGGCTGCCACCAGGCTACCGACAAAACGGGCAGAGGTCTTCTCGCGAGGACAGCCCCGACGTGGCGTATCCCGCACCGCTGCGCAAAACGAGCCCGGAAACAGAGTTCAGCCGAGCACGCCGCTGATCGACGCGTGCCCCTTCAGGAGGTTGCGGGCGACGGTGCGGCGCTGGATCTCGTCGGTGCCCTCGAAGATGCGCAGCAGCCGCAGGTCGCGGTACCAGCGCTCGACCGGCAGCTCCTTCGTGTAGCCCATGCCGCCGTGCAGCTGCAGCACCCGGTCGACGATCTCGTTGGCGCGGGTGGCGCCGAAGAGCTTGGCCACCGACTGCGCGTGCCGGGAATCCATGCCCTGGTCCACCTGCCAGGCCGCCTGCAGCACCAGCCAGCGCAGCGCCTCGATCTCCACGGCGGAGTCGGCGATCATCCACTGGATGGCCTGGCGCTCGGCGATCGGCTTGCCGAACGTCTCGCGGGTCTTGGCGTACTCCATGCCCATCTCGACGAGCCGTTCGCAGGCGCCGAGGGCGCTCGCGGGCAGCAGGTAGCGGCCGCGGCCGATCCACTGCATGGCGAGCTTGAAGCCGTGGCCGACCTCGCCGAGCACGTTGCGCTCCGGAACGCGCACGTTGTCGAACACCAGCGCGGCGGGCTGCCGCTCCCACGGGCCCATGATGTCGATCGGCTCGGACTTCCAGCCCGCGTCCCGGTCGGCCAGGAAGCAAGTGACCCCGCCGTTGGCGCCCTTCTCCTTGTCCGTGACGGCGAAGACCATCACGAAGTCGGCGTCGATGCCGCCGGTGATGAACGTCTTCTCGCCGTTGATCACCCACTCGTCGCCGTCCTGCACGGCGTTGGTGCGCAGGTTCTTGGCGTCCGAGCCGGCGCCCGGCTCGGTGATCGCGAAGCACGACTTGCGGGTGCCCTCGATCGTCGGGAGCAGGTAGCGCTCCTTCTGCTCGTCGTTGGCGTAGTACAGGATGTTGTCGGCGTAGCCGCCGAAGCGGAACGGCACGAACGTGCGGCCGAGCTCGACCTCGATGAGCGCCGTCATCACCGCCGACAGGCCCATGCCGCCGTACTCCTCGGGCGTCTGCACGCCCCAGAACCCGGCCCGCTTCGCCTTGTCCTGCAGTTCCCGCTGCTCGTCCTTGGTCAGGCCGCGTTTCCCGGCCCGCTCGCGCCGCAGCACCTCGGGCTCCAGCGGCACCAGCTCGCGCTGGACGAAGTTGCGCACCCAGTCGCGGATGTCGCGCTCCGTGTCGGAAAGCGAGAAGTCGACCATCGCCGGATCCCCTTCGGTGCAGGCACGTAACTAACGTTGTTAGTTTTGTGGCAGCCTCCAAGCGCTGTCCATGCGGCGGCTGGCCGCAGCGCTACCGTCGCGGAGGCACCGGGCCGTAGTCACCTTCGATCGGCCCGCCGTCACGGCGCCTTCCGACGCCCCGACGGCCCGGTCCTCGCGGGTGAGGATGAGCGGCGCACCGTCTCGACGGCGGATCCGCACATCGTGATCGACTAATTGCCCGGGTTGACTCCGGTCACGTTCAGTTCGTAGCGTCGGCGTTCGCACAACCGAATACCGCGCCGATGACGTCGTGCGGGAGAGACTCCGGCCCCCGAGCAACCTCGGGAGACCGGAGCGCCGAAGGAGCAATACTCCCCAGCAAACTCTCAGGCACCGGCACCGCACGGCACCAGGCGAACACGGAGAAAAGCAGGAGCAACGCGCTTCTCGCCCACGGTGCAAGCCGCCCCTCGCGGGGTGGCGAAACTCTCAGGCCAATGACTCCGGGGAGACCGCCCGACCAGCGCAAGCCCGCGCAGGTCGGGGTCGAGGTGTCCCCGATAAGGTTGGGCGCAGTGAGCTGACCGGCCCTCGACTGCCGACCGGCGCCCACCAGGAGGAGTCTCACCATGTCGTCGCCACGACAGACGCCCTTGCACCGAGTGCACGAAGCCCTAGGGGCGACGTTCACCGAGTTCGCCGGTTGGCGGATGCCGCTCCGCTACTCCGGCGACACCGCCGAGCACAACGCGGTGCGCAACAGCGCCGGCCTGTTCGACCTGACCCACATGGGTGAAATCCGGATCAGCGGCCCGCAGGCCGCCGAGGCGCTGGACTACGCGCTGGTCGCCAACGCCTCCGCGATCAAGCCTGGCCGCGCCCGCTACACGATGATCTGCAATGCCACCGGCGGCGTGCTGGACGACCTGATCGTCTACCGGCTCGGCGAGCAGGAGTTCCTGGTGGTGGCCAACGCGGCGAACGCCGCCGTGGTCTCCGCCGAACTGGCCGAGCGGCTCGGCGGCTTCGACGCCGAGCACCAGGACGTCTCCGACGACTACGCGCTGATCGCCGTGCAGGGCCCGAACGCGGTCGCCATCCTCGCCCCGCTGACCGACACCGACCTCGCGGAGGTCAAGTACTACGCGGGCTACCGCAGCCAGGTCGCAGGCAAGGACGTGCTGCTGGCGCGTACCGGCTACACCGGCGAGGACGGCTTCGAGCTGTTCACCGCGCCCGGCGACGCCGAGGCCGTCTGGCAGGCGCTGACCGAGTCCGGCGCGCAGCACGGCCTGCAGCCTGCCGGGTTGTCCTGCCGCGACACGCTGCGGCTGGAGGCGGGCATGCCGCTGTACGGCAATGAGCTGTCCGCCGACCTCACGCCCTTCCAAGCCAACCTCGGCCGGGTGGTCAAGCTGGACAAGCCCGGCGACTTCGTCGGCAAGGACGCGCTGGCCGCCGCCGCGGAGAAGCCCACCGAGCGGACGCTGGTCGGGCTGAGCACCGACCAGCGCCGGGCGCCCCGGCACGGCTACCGCGTGCTGGACGCCGACGGCGCCGAGATCGGCGTCGTGACCAGCGGTGCCCCGTCGCCGACCCTCGGCCACCCGGTCGGCATGGCCTACGTCGACCGCGACCACAGCGAACCCGGCACCCAACTGCAGGTCGACATCCGCGGCAACAACGTCGCGGTGCAGGTCGTCGAGCTGCCGTTCTACCGCCGCAATGCCTGACGAGATCGAACCAGGAGGCAACACCATGTCGACACCGGACCTGTTCAATGACCAGCTGGCCGCGGTGGATCCCGAGGTGGCGGCGGCGGTCGGCGCCGAGCTCAACCGCCAGCAGACCACGCTGGAGATGATCGCTTCGGAGAACTTCGCACCGCAGGCGGTCCTGGAGGCGCAGGGCTCGGTGCTGACCAACAAGTACGCCGAGGGCTACCCGGGGCGCCGCTACTACGGTGGCTGCGAGCACGTCGACGTCGTCGAGCAGCTGGCCATCGACCGCGTCAAGGAGCTCTTCGGGGCCTCCTACGCCAACGTGCAGCCGCACTCCGGGGCGCAGGCCAACGCGGCGGCGATGTTCGCGCTGCTCAAGCCCGGCGACACGATCATGGGCCTGGACCTGGCCCACGGCGGTCACCTCACGCACGGCATGCGGATCAACTTCTCCGGCAAGCTCTACAACGTGGTGCCCTACCACGTGCGCGCCGACGACCACCGCGTGGACATGGACGAGGTCGCCCGGCTGGCGCGGGAGAACAAGCCGCAGCTGATCATCGCCGGCTGGTCGGCGTACCCGCGGCAGCTGGACTTCAAGCGGTTCCGCGAGATCGCCGACGAGGTCGGCGCGTACCTGATGGTCGACATGGCGCACTTCGCCGGTCTGGTGGCCGCCGGGCTGCACCCGAACCCGGTGCCGCACGCGCACGTCGTCACCACCACCACGCACAAGACCCTGGGCGGCCCGCGCGGTGGCGTGATCCTGTCCTCGGACTCGGAGTTCACCAAGAAGTTCAACTCGGCGGTGTTCCCCGGCCAGCAGGGCGGGCCGCTGGAGCACGTGATCGCCGGCAAGGCGGTGGCGTTCAAGATCGCCGCCGGTGAGGAGTTCGCCGACCGGCAGCGCCGCACCGTGGAGGGCGCGCAGATCCTGGCCGAGCGGCTGCTGGCCGACGACGCCGCCAAGGCCGGTGTGCAGCTGGTCTCCGGCGGCACCGACGTGCACCTGGTGCTGGTGGACCTGCGCGACTCCGAGCTGGACGGCAAGCAGGCCGAGGACCGGCTGCACGAGATCGGCATCACGGTCAACCGCAACGCGGTGCCCAACGACCCGCGGCCGCCGATGGTGACCTCCGGCCTGCGCATCGGCACCCCGGCCCTGGCCACCCGCGGCTTCGGCAAGGACGACTTCACCGAGGTCGCCGACGTCATCGCCGAGGCCCTCAAGCCCGGCTTCGACGAAGCCGCCAGCGGCAAGCTCCGGGCCCGCGTCGAAGCCGTCGCCGCCAAACACCCCCTCTACCCGAACCTCTGATCGGAAGGCTCTTCCAGGAGAAGAACGTCGCATTTCAGCCACGATGACCGAAATGCGGCGTTCTTCCTGTTTTCGATCCTAAGTGGACCATGTTGGAACGGGAAAAGGCCGTATTCCAACTGGTTCAGCCCCCCCTTGCGGGCCCTCGCCGGATGCCGGATTATCTGCGCAGTTTCAGCGAAACACGCTGGCGAGCAAGGAGTCCACTTCGATGAGCCAACCAGTGGCCGAGGAGTACCGGAAGGATCTGAGTCCCCGGCACATCAACATGATCGCGATCGGCGGGGCGATCGGGGTCGGCCTGTTCCTCGGTTCAGGCAAGGCCCTGCACCAGGTCGGCCCCGGCCTGATCCTGATCTACGCCATCGCCGGGCTGATGATCTTCTTCGTGATGCGGGCGCTCGGCGAGCTGTTGATGTACCGACCGGTCAGCGGGTCGTTCGCGGAGTACGCGGGCGAGTTCGTCGGCCCGTGGGCGAAGTTCGCGGTCGGCTGGGGCTACTGGCTGGTGTGGATCGTCACCGGCATGGCCGAGATCACCGCTGTCGGCAAGTACTTCCAGTTCTGGTTCCCGACGATCCCGCAGTGGATCCCCGCGCTGGGAGCACTGATCGTGCTCAGCGGGGTGAACCTGATCGCGGTGAAGCTCTTCGGCGAGTTCGAGTTCTGGTTCGCCCTCATCAAGGTGCTGGCCATCATCGGGCTGATCGTGCTGGCCGCGGCGATCCTAGTGTTCGGCTTCAGCGACCTCGGCGACACCGCGTCGCTGAGCAACATCTGGTCCCACGGCGGGCTGTTCCCCAACGGCCTGGCCTCGTCGCTGCTGGCGTTCCAGATCGTCATGTTCGCCTTCGTCGGCGTCGAGATGGTCGGCCAGACCGCCAGCGAGAGCAAGAACCCGCAGAAGGTGCTGCCGCGGGCGATCAACTCGGTGATGTGGCGGATCCTGATCTTCTACGTGGGCGCGCTGATCGCGCTGACCGCGCTGGTCCCGTGGTTCCAGTTCCCGACCAGCGGTAGCCCGTTCGTGCAAGCGTTCACCCTGATCGGTATACCGGCGGCGGCCGGTGTGATCAACTTCGTGGTCACCACCGCGGCGCTGTCGTCGTGCAACAGCGGCATCTACTCCACCGCGCGGATGCTGCGCACGCTGTCCGAGGACAGCCAGGCGCCGCGCTCGGTGGGGGTGCTCAGCGGCCGGGCGGTGCCCTCACGGGCCATCGGCGTCACGTTCGGCGCGATGCTGATCGGCGTGGTGCTCAACTACTTCGTGCCGGAGCAGGCGTTCACCTACATCACCAGCGCCAGCACCGCCGGTGCCATCTTCACCTGGGCGATGATCTTGATCGCGCACCTGGGCTACCGGCGCAAGGTCGCCCGCGGCGAACTCCAGGCCGGACCGTTCCGGATGCCGCTCGCACCGTACTCGAACTACGTGGTGCTGGCCTTCCTCGCGTTCGTCGTGGTCCTGCTGGCCTTCGACGCCGAAACGCGCATCGCGCTGTACATCACACCCGTGCTCGCGATCGCGTTGGTGATCGGCTACCTGGCCACGCGCAACAAGCAGCCGCGGAGCGAAGTCACGCGCAGTTGATGCCCCCCATCGCCTGAAGCTCAGGAGCCCAGGTAGCGCCGCGGTGTAGACGGCGAACCGGGTCATGGCCTGGTGTCGCATGAACCCAACGCGCCACCACCCCAATCTGAGCGTCACGAATCGCCCGCCGGGCCCCGCTGGGTGGGGATGAGGTCCCGGAGGTATTCGCGGTGTTGGGTGGGTAGTGCTCTACCGCCTGGTCTTGGTGTTCGTTTGGGGTCCACTGTGGGCGGTGGGATGAACACCGGTCGCCGGTCTCGTATCTCGGTTTCCCACCGCTGGTTGTGCAGGGTCCGGTGATGATGACCGCAGAGCATCACCATGTTGCCCAGCTCGGTGCTTCCACCATCGACCCAGTGGGCGATGTGATGTGCTTCCGGGGTTCCCGGCGGCCGGTCGCACCCCGGAAACGCACACACCCCGTCCCGCTGCAGCAACGCCGCCCGCAGATGCGTCGGCGCGGTCCGCTTCTCCCGACCCACCTCCAGCGGGAGCCCGTCCCCGCCGAGAACCACCGGCAGCACCTCGGCGTCGCAGGCGATGCGGCGGGCGTTCTCGGCGGTGATGGCCCGTTCGGTGTTAAGGGTGCCGGGCATACCAGTCTCGGCGGCGATGAACCCGAGCCCTCGCTTGAGGTCCTCGAAGTCGATGGAGATGGTGATGTGCGGCCGCTGTCCACCCGAACGCGGAACCCCGTCATGATCCAGCGCCAGGTCCAGGATCGCGGCGAACCCGTCGGCGTTGCGCTGCCCCACCGACCGCGGATCCTTCTCCCCCTCCACCTCCGGCCGCGGTGCGGCCAGCGGTTGCATCAGCGCGGCGAACTTCGCCCCGGTCTCGCGGTCGAGGCGGGCTTTGATGACCGTCATCCCATCCCGGGCAACCGTGTAGTGCAGCTCCCGCGACTCATGCTGGTCTTCCTCGTCGTCGTAGGCACCGTCCTGATCCAGCAGATAGGGGATGCGCTCGGCAAGCTTCTCCAGCTCACGAGGCGTCATCATCCGCGCATACCCAGCCAGGGTTGATTCGACCTCACCGACCTGATGACAGCGGGCATACTCCGGCAGGCGGCGGACCCCGTCCACGATCACCCGCGCATGCTCCAACCCGATCGCACCCTCTGCCAAAGCCGCAGCAGTCTCAGGCAGGTCGGCGGGCATGACCTCGCCATACAAGCTCTGCCGGTCCTCAACATTGCGGGCGACCTTGACGCGGGTTTTCGCATCACGCGCATCGATGTTGAGCAACCCCTGCAACCACACCTGCGCCGACCGGAACCCCAACTCGGCATACCCACCACGGTGGTCGGCTTCGGCGATGCACTGCAACTGCTCCATCATCAACACCCGCATCGCTTGCTCCAGTTCACAGATACGGGCGGCGAGTTCGGCATCCGTGCACGACACCGCCGACCGGGCACCAACGGTGCCGACGGCCGGATCCTGGATGTTCAACAGCGGTGTCATACCAAATATTCTCCCGCATTAGAACACCAGTTCGCACGCCTTTTATGGTCACTTGATCAGGTGAAACACCCGGCCCGAAACCCAAAAACCCAAGCCGCGGAAACGAAAACACCGGAAACCCGACACAGAAACAGCAACGAAAACCACAGCACGCCGAAGGCGACACCCAACCACCACCAGACCACCAGCACGAGCATCGTGAGCGGTTTCAAGCGCTATAGCACCGAAAACCACGCACGGACCACCTCGGAACGGAACGATCACCACCGCCCACGCCCCCTAGCTAGGTGAATGCCCGACCGAGACAAACCCCGCAACGCAAAAGCCCCACCCCGCCAGACCACTCCTGGCCATCCCCGTGGCACAAAGCCGAACAGGGGCTGCGGGACGGATGTCAAGCCGTTCACCCCCGAAGGGGCGGCCGAAGGCCGGGCTTGACCTCCGGCCCGCAGCCCCCACACTCCACCGACACGGGGATGGCCCACCCACAACAGAACCCCAAAAGCCCCAACCCCAACCCCAACCCCAACCAGCGAAACCCAACCCCCCAAACCCCCCAAAAAAGAAAGAGACACCCCCAACCGGGTGCCCCTCACCAAAGTCCCTCAAGCCGCGGACTCAACGTCCGCCAGCTCACCGCCGGCGCGCTCCTCCTCGACAACGGCCCGCCGCGCCCGGTTCCGCCGAAGCAACCAAACCCCAACCCCAACAGCCACGACGAGCACGATCAAAACCCAACTGGCCCGCCCCAACATCTCCTCGATGTACTTGGCCGAAGCCCCGGCGGCCCATCCGATGCTCACGTGCGTTGCGGACCAAGCAACAGCCCCAGCCAACGACGAGACGAAGAACCGCCCGTAGGACATCCCGCTGGCCCCGGCGGCAGCAGGCATCAAGGTCCGGACCACGGGCAGGAACCGGGCCACCAGAACGGCCCCGATACCCCACCGGCACAACAACCTCCCGGCCCGATCCCAATGCTGCTGACCAAGCTTGCGCACAACCTTGGTCTCGCGCATCTTCAGCCGATACCGACGCCCCAACCAGAACCCGATGTTGTCGCCAACAGCCGCGCAAACCGCGACGACCGAAGCCAGCACGATGAAGAACCCCACATCGGTCACCGCGGCGGAGGCGACCAGCAGACCGCTCTCCCCGGGCACCAGGAAGCCGAGCCCGATGGTGCATTCGCCGAGCACCAATGCCCCGGTCACCAGTACCAATAGCGGCTTCGGCAAGCCTCCGACGACTGCCAGAATGTCGCTGATGAAGGTCACGGGACGGGCTCCTACGCTCGCGTGCTGGCTGGACGCCTTCACGCTACCGGCGTAACCGCACCCCGGCCTCCGGAATGCCCCTTAGCCTCACCTGAGACCGGGCCCACACCGGCCCCTCAGGGTCAGCAGGCCTTCACCCACGAGCATTCGAGGGCGCTTTCGTCCACCCACGTGCCCGGATCGTCGACCTGCGTGCGCGACTGCGGCACGTGCACCCGGCCGCGCGGCTGGTCGTCGGCGCCGTTGTACTCGGCCAGCCGGATCGCGATCGCGTCTTCCAGGTCCTTCGGCGAGCTCGCGAGGAAGTCGTTGAACACCACCGAGAAGACCAGTTCGCGGCCGCTTGCGGTGGTGACGTAACCGGACAGCGACGTGACTCCGGTCAGTGAGCCGGTCTTGGCGTGCACGTTGTTCTCGGCCGCGGTTCCAGCCATCCGGTTGCGGAGCGTGCCTCCGACCATGCGGTCCGCGACCCCGGCCACCGGCAGCGCGTCGTACCAGGCCCGGAACCAGGCCCGCTCGCGAGCGTTGTCCAGCAGCACCGTCAGCTGTTCCGGCGTCACTTGGTCCATCGTGGACAGTCCCGAGCCGTCCACCATGCGCAGTACCGCGGGGTCCACGCCCAGACCGCTCAGCTTGTCGGTCAGCACTTCGAGCCCGGCCGACCAGCTGCCGTCACCACGAATCTCCCGCCCCATCGCCTTCACCAGGACTTCCGCGTGCCCGTTGTTGCTCAGCTTCAGGAACGGCACGAGGAGTTCCCGCAGCGGGATCGACTGCCGCGAAGCGAGCTCCCGCCCACCAACCGGCACGGTGCCCTTCCCCGTTCCCCGGATCGTCACGCCGTGCGCGGCCAGTGCACTCGCGAAGACGTCCGCGGCGTACCCGGCGGGGTCCGGAACCGTGGTGAAGTCCTCGAACGGCTGCGCGCCGACCGGGACGGTCCCGCTCACGACCACCCGGGAACCGCCGTGCTCGCGCTCCACGGTCACATCGGGTTCGCCATCCGCGGCCGAGGTGGTGGCCCGGTTGTCGACCTGCACCACGCCGGTCGCCGGTTCCAGTTGCACCGCTGCGGGCCGGCCTTCGGCGGTCGGGCTGACCCGCACGATCGCGGTTCCGGCGTCGAAATCGGTGTTCGGCGCCACCGTCAGCGCCGAGACCGGGGCGGCGTAGTAGTACGGCTCGTCGTCCCAGGCCCAGCCCGTGCCCAGCGGCACGTCGTCGAACCAGCTGGAGTCGGTCAGCAACCTCCCGCGCACCAGCCGGATCCCGGACGCCGCGACCTGTTCCGCGAGCCGGTCGTAGTCGGCCGCGAGCAGCGTCGGGTCACCGGTTCCGCGCAAGTAGAGGTCGCCGCTGAGCACCGGACCCAGCTGCGGAGCATCGGTCACCACATCGGTTCGGAACCGGTATTCCGGCCCCAGGGCTTCCAGAGCCGCGGCAGAGGTGAGCAGCTTCGCGTTCGACGCCGGAGTCGCGCGGTCCGCCGCCTGCCGGCTGTAGAGCACCTCGTCGGTGGCCGGGTCGCGCACCACTACGCCAGCGTGCGAGCCGTTCAGCCGCTGGTCGGCGAGGATGTTGTCGAGGTCGACGCGGAGCGCGTCCGGCCCGCTGGGCGCAGCACCGGACGGCGCTACGAGGACGACCGATGCCCCCAGGGCCACTGCAAGTCCGAACGCCACTCCCCACCGTCGACGCATCGCGCAGCTCCCTCGGCTCTCCCGACCAGATCATGCAGCGTAGTCACGGTCATCACGGACGGTCAACGGATTTGCACGGACGGTGCCGAAACGCGGTCCTGCCAAGCGGAAACGGGCCTCAGCCGACGGCGATCGCGGTCGCCATAGCTAGGAGTGCGCCTCCGCAGCACCGCTCGAAGACCTTGCGGCGACGCGGATCCGCCAGGAAAGCGGACAGCCAGCGCACCGAGGGCACCACGGCCAGCCACCACGCCGCGAACGCGGACACCGCGACGCCGCTGAGCAGCGCGGCCTGCGTCACCGGGTCCGCCGCCGGGTCCATGGCCTGTGGCAGCAGCGTCAGGAAGGTCAGCATGACCTTGGGGTTGAGCACGTCGGTCAGCAGCCCGCGCAGGAAGACCGCACCGCCGGAGCGCGGCTCGTCGACCTCGGGTCCCGCCGGCACCACGCCGGACTTCCTCAGGATCTGCAGGCCCATCCAGGCCAGGTAGGCGACGCCGATCACCTTCACCACCAGCAGCGCCGCGGGCACGGTCACGACCAGCGCGGACAGCCCCGCGGTCGCCGCCGTCGCGTGCAGCAGCAGCCCGCAGGTCACACCGGCCGCCGCGAGCCAGCCCCAGCGCGCGCCGTTCGCGGCATTGCGGGTCACCAGCACGAAGTCGGGCCCCGGTACCAGGACGATCACCAGCAGCGCCAGCAGGAACGACCCCCAGGCGATGTGCACGACGGCTCCTTCGAATCGGATCAGCGGTGGGATACCGAAATTTTCGATGTTCGTTCGCCGCCACGCCAGTCGCGCCGTAGCATGTTCGGTTGTGCAGGAATCTGTAGAACTCGATTCGGTGGACTGGCGGATCCTGGAGGAATTGCAGAACGACGCGACCTTGCCGAACCGGGTGCTCGCCGAGCGGGTCGGGTTGGCGGCGTCCAGCTGCCTGCAACGGGTTCGGAGGTTGCGGGAACAGGGCGTGATCACCGGGTCGCACATCGACGTCAACCCGGCCGCGACGGGGCTGGCGCTGGAGGCGGTGGTGGCGATCAACGTCCGCCCGCACACCCGCGAAGTCGTCGACATGTTCCGGGAATTCGTG
Source organism: Saccharopolyspora pogona (assembly GCF_014697215.1). Taxonomy (GTDB): domain Bacteria; phylum Actinomycetota; class Actinomycetes; order Mycobacteriales; family Pseudonocardiaceae; genus Saccharopolyspora; species Saccharopolyspora hattusasensis. The sequence goes on along the minus strand of NZ_CP031142.1, from coordinate 8,329,606 downwards.
ATGGCGCAGCCGGAAACCCGCTCCCTGCTGCACGTCAGCGGGCAGGCCGACTTCCTGCTGCACGTGGCGGTCGCCGACACCAAACACCTGCAGGAGTTCCTGGTGGACAAGCTCGCGTCCCGCACCGAGGTCCGGCACTTCACCAGCTCGATCGTGCTGGAGCAGCTGCACACCCGGGCCTTGACGCCGCCGCGGCACCTGCGCCCGAAGCGCCGCCGCCGGTCCGGCCAGGCGTGATCAGTCGCCTACCCGGAGCAGGCCTTCCTGCACGACGGTGGCGACGAGTTGGCCGTCGCGGGAGAAGAACCGGCCCGTGGCCAGGCCGCGAGCGCCGGAGGCGCTGGGCGAAGCGCAGTCGTAGAGCAGCCATTCGTCGGCGCGGAAGCGCCGGTGGAACCACATCGCGTGGTCCAGGCTCGCGCCGTTGACCTTGTCCAGGCCCCAGTACACGCCGTGCCGCGCCAGCACAGCGTCGAGCAGCGTCATGTCGGAGGCGAAGGCGGCGGTGCACACGTGCAGCAGGTCGTCGTCGGGCAGCACGCCGTCGGCGCGCATCCACACCTGGCTGCGGGCCTCGCGCGGGCCGCGGTCGCGGCTGACCCACGGCGGCTCGGTCACGTAGCGCACGTCGATCGGCCTCGGCTGGGCCCGCCCGAGCTTCTCGATCATCGGACCGATCTGCTCGCCGAAGGTCGGCAGCGTCTCGGGGTCCGGCACCTCGGGCATCGGCTCGGCATGGTCGATGCCGTCCTCGTCCACCTGGAAGGACGCGGACAGCGAGAAGATCGTCTTGCCGCGCTGCACGGCGACCACGCGGCGGGTGGTGAACGACCGGCCGTCGCGGGTGCGGTCGACCTCGTAGACGATCGGGATGCTCGGGTCGCCGGGCCGGATGAAGTAGGCGTGCAGCGAGTGCACCCGCCGCTCCGGCGGCACGGTGCGACCGGCGGCGACCAGCGCCTGGCCTGCGACCTGGCCACCGAACACGCGGACCGGCGAGGAGGCCGGGCTGACGCCGCGGAAGATGTTCTCCTCGATGCGTTCGAGGTCGAGCAGCGCGACCAGGCTGTCGAGCACCGGTTGGCCGTGCGGCATGCCGTTGACGTCGCGCGGGACCCCGCCCTGGAGGCGGGTCCCCGCGGGATCGGCCGCAGCGGCTCGGGCAGCTTCGGTCACTGCGCTCCTCGGAGTAGTACGCTGGATCGCCGGACGGGAGCGCCGGGTGGCTCCCGTCCGAGAATGCGGATCAGACGTGGTCTTCCTCGCCCAGCCGGTGCACGCGGATGAGGTTGGTGGAACCGACCGTGCCGGGCGGCGAGCCCGCGACGACGACGACCATGTCGCCGCGCTGCGAACGGCCGATCGACAGCATCGCCTGGTCGACCTGCCGCACCATCTGGTCCGTGGTGTCCACCTTAGGGACCAAGAACGTCTCCGTCCCCCAAGTGAGGGCGAGCTGACTCCGCACGGATTCCTCGGGGGTGAACGCCAGCAGCGGCAGCCTGGTGTGCAACCGGGCCAACCGGCGCACGGTGTCGCCGGACTGCGTGAAGGCGACCAGCGCCTTGGCGTTGAGGCGTTCGCCGATGTCGCGCGCCGCGTAAGAGATGACGCCGCGCTTGGTGCGCGGGACGTGGCTCAGCGGCGGCGGTGCCGTCGATCCCGCCTCGACCGCTTCGACGATGCGCGCCATCGTCTGCACGGTCTCGATCGGGTAGCGGCCGACGCTGGTCTCGCCGGAGAGCATCACCGCGTCGGTGCCGTCGAGCACCGCGTTGGCGACGTCGGAGGTCTCCGCCCGCGTCGGACGCGAGTTGTTGATCATGGAGTCCAGCATCTGGGTCGCGACGATGACCGGCTTCGCGTTCTCCCGCGCGATCCGGATCGCCCTCTTCTGCACCAGCGGCACGTGCTCGAGTGGCAACTCGACGCCGAGGTCACCGCGGGCGACCATGACGCCGTCGAAGGCCAGCACGATGGCCTCCAGGTTGTCGACCGCCTCCGGTTTCTCCAGCTTCGCGATCACCGGGATGCGGCGGCCGACCCGGTCCATCACCTGGTGCACCAGGTCGATGTCGGCCGGGCTGCGGACGAAGGACAGCGCGATGACGTCCACGCCCAGCTCGAGCGCGAACTCCAGGTCCTCGATGTCCTTTTCGGACAGTGCCGGCACCGAAACATCCATGCCAGGCAAGGAAATGCCCTTGTGGTCCGAGACCGGACCACCCTCCGTCACCTCGCAGATGACGTCGTTGTCCTCGACGCCGGTGACGATCAGCCCCACCTTGCCGTCGTCGACCAGCAACCGGTCGCCGACCTTGGCATCGCTGGCGAGGCCCTGGTACGTGGTGGACACCCGGTCGTGGGTGCCCTGGACGTCGTCGACCGTGATGCGCACGATGTCGCCGGTTCGCCACTCGACCGGCCCGGCGGCGAACTTGCCGAGGCGGATCTTCGGCCCCTGCAGGTCACCGAGGATGCCGACGGCGCGACCGGACTCCTTGGCCGCGGCCCGCACCATCTCGTAGACCTGCTGGTGGTCGGCGTGGCTGCCGTGGCTGAAGTTCAGCCGGGCGACGTCCATTCCGCTGCTGACGAGCTCGGCCACCTTGTCCGGTGTGGCGGTGGCTGGGCCCATGGTACAAACGATCTTGGCTCGTCGACTCACGTTATGCCAGCGTAGTCTGTTGACCGACGCGCGCAGCACTCAGCCATACCTGTCGACGCCGATCGGGGAGACCGTTGCTGGATCATTACAGAACGCGGCTCACCCGGATACCGTTCGGGGTCGCGGTGCTGGCCAGCCTGGTGATCATCTTCATGCCGGACTCGGGGGTGCCGACCGCGCCGCCGGGCACCGACAAGGTGGTGCACTTCGTGCTGTTCGGCGCGCTGGCGGCCACCGGCCGCATCGCCGGATTCCGGACGTCGAGGCTGCTGCCGGGCCTGGTGGGCTACGCGGCCGCCTCGGAGATCCTGCAGGGGCTGCTGCCGATCGGCCGCAGCTGCGAGGTGGCCGACGGGCTCGTCGACGTGGCGGGTGCGGTGGCGGGTTGGGCGGTCGTGGCGGCCGCGCGGCGGATGCGGTAGGTCAGCGGCGCTTCTTCTCGGTGACTCCGATGTGGTCGGCGCACCAGTGGTTCAGTTCGCGCACCGCGACCCAGGACTGCCGAACCCGGTCCAGGCAGGCGCGCTCGTAGAGGACGTCGTCGGACTCCCAGGTGCGGGACGCGTAGAGCGTGCGGTGCCGCAGCAGGTCCAGCCGGGGGTGGTCGGTGGCGAACCCGCGCGGCCGGCTCTTGAGGGTCTCCCCCGCGATCTCCCACCCCTGCCCGACGAGCGCGGCCAGCAACGCCCGCAGCCGCTCGCCGTGAATGTCGGTGTCGACCGCGGCGCGGAACCTGGCCAGCTGGTCGGACTCGGTGTGGTAGCAGCCCCCGGCGACGAGCATCCCGTCCGCGCCGACCTCGACGTAGTAGGCGCCGCTCCCGCGCCCCTGCTCGATCACGGCGCCGCAGTGCGTCTTGTAGGGCGACTTGTCGGCGCTGAAACGCACGTCCCGGTAAGGCCGGAAGACCTTGCCCTTCCCGAACCCGGGCGCGAACTCGGGCTCCAACTCGGCGAGCAACGCCTCCATCGGAGCCCGAACATGCTCCTGGTAAAGAGCGAGGTTGTCGCCCCAATAAGCCTTGGAGTTGTCGGCCCGGAGGCCGTCAAAGAACTCCAGCGCACCATCCCCGAAACCCTCGAACCGCACGCCGCCACCCTATGACCGGCCGTTGACGCCCGGAAAACCGCGTGACTGCGGCGTTAGCTTCATCAGACGTGGACGAAGATTTCGAGGCGGTCATCAGCAGCGAGCTCGCTTTGCTCACCCCCGAGGCGCGCGCGGACGGCGAGGCCGTGAGGGCGCTGCTGCACGACGAGTTCAGCGAGTTCAGCTCGGCCCGGACGCGGTCCTGCTGACCTACACCGCGCGTTTCGGGCTCTTGCAGCTTGACTTTCATGCGGTTGTGCGCTCTCGGAGCCACGTTCGTGGGCAAGCAGTGGTGACCATGAAGCTGCGACCGGACCGTAGATGACGAGCCTGTCGAGAACCCTCCAACACGTGCGCCGCCGGAATCATCGAGAACTCGGCGCTTCTCTTCAGGTCGCTTCTCAATGAATTCTGCTCGCATTTAGGAGATAAACCTATGAGCACTGCTACCACTTCGGGAACATGGTCCTTGATCAGCCTCCCTTCCTCGGAAGCATCAGGCCTGGGCACCGAGCACGTGACGTGGGGCGATGGCGGGAGCGGGTACGAGTTCCGCGGCGGCAAGGTCGACGTGCGGCTCGACGGCCAAGAATTCACGTTGGGCACCTTCACCCACAAGAACTTCCCGACCACACCGATGTCGTCGAACCAGTTCGACGTGGATCTCAAGGTCGAAGTCGGATTCGACGACGGAACCCAGAGCGACTTCAGCTTCCGCTTCCACCACTTCGAAACGCCGAACGACTCGGCGGCCCCGGAGGACTTGGTCGACCTGCCGACGTTCGTTTCTCCCGAGACGGTGAAGGTCAACGGTGCGGAATATGCAGTTGTAATCAGCGGGTTCAAGCAGGACGGGCAGATCGTCAGGCAGTTCAAGAGCCCCGAGAGCGGATCGAACAGCGCTCACATAGTCGCCATGTTCTCCCGGGTGGGCAAGCCGGATGTCGTGGTGACCGAGGTGGTCTACAAGGGGAAGGTGAAGCGAACCCAAGCAGACGAGTACGTCGAGATCCAGAACCGGGGCACCGTGAGCGCTGAGATGTCCGGCTGGGTGCTGGGGGCCGACGACCCCGGGCAGGACTTCACCTTCCCGCCCGGGACGGTGCTGCAGCCGGGGCAGCGGATCCGCGTCTACACCAACGAGATGCACCCCGGCTACGGCGGCTTCTCCTACGGCAGCAAGCGACCGATTTGGAACGACAAGGGCGATGTCGCCAGGCTGCGCGACGCGAACGGGCACCACGTCTCCGATTTGGCGTACGGCGACAAGGCTCTCGTTGAGGTGACAAAGCCCTGACCGGTAGCCCCGAAGGCAATCGAGCTGAACGCGCCTGCCGTCGAGGCCGTGAGCACTTTGGGTCGCTGCAGCAGCAAAGTGCTCACGGCTCTTTCTCAGGTGAGGGTTTGGCGGGTGCCGGTGGCCGCCGAGGCCCGGATCGCGTCGAGGACTCGGTGGAGGCGGAGGCCGTGGGCGAAGTCCGGGGCGATCTGCTCCCCGGTGAGCAGGCCTTCGGCGATTCGGCTAGCCAGGACCAAGATCCCAGGTCAGGGGCCGCGCAGCGGGTTAAGCTCGAAGCGTGGTCTCCACTGCGCGAGCCCGTGTGCGGGAGCCAGCGGGCAACCTCCCGGCCGACGTCACGAGCTTCGTCGGCCGACGCCGCGAGATCACCCTCACCAAGCGACTGCTGGCCGAATCCCGGGTCGTGACCCTCACCGGCCCCGGCGGCGTGGGCAAGACCCGCCTGGCGATGCGGGTCGCGGGCAACATGCGCCGCTCGTTCCGCGGCAAGGCGTGGTGCGTCGAACTGGAGGACATCCGGGACGGCTCGCTGGTGGTCGACGCGGTCATCGAGCAGCTCGGCATCGGCGGCCCGTCCGGCGGGGAGGACATCGACACCGTCATCGAGCAGCTCAAGTCCCGCGAGATGCTGCTCGTGCTGGACAACTGCGAGCACGTGATCGAGGACGTCGCGCTGCTGGTGGACGCGGTGGTGCGCTGGTGCCCCGGGGTGCGGGTGCTGGCCACCAGCAGGCAGTCCCTCGGCGTCGCCGGTGAGGCGACCATGGTCGTCCCGCCGCTGCAGGTGCCCGACATCGAGCACCTGCCGCCACCGGAGTCCTACGAGCAGTTCGCCTCGGTGCGGCTGTTCGTCGAGCGGGCCAAGGCCGCGGTCCCCGAGTTCGAGGTCACCAACGACGAGAACGCCATCGCCCTCATGCGGCTGTGCCATCACCTCGACGGCAACCCGCTGGCGATAGAGCTGGCGGCGGTCCGGCTGCGGTCGCTGTCGCTGCAGCAGCTGGAAGGACGCCTGGCCGAGCGCTACGACCTGCTCACCGAGGGCCGTCGCGGCGCTCCCGCCCGGCAGCAGACGCTGCGCGCGTTGATCGACTGGAGCTACGAGCTGGCCACCACCCAGGACCGGATCACTTGGGCGCGGGTGTCGGTGTTCTCCGGGTCCTTCGACCTCGCGGCCGCCGAGCACGTGGCCGGCAACGGGCTGTCGGACTCCGATGTGCTGGGCGCCATCCACTCGCTGGTGGACAAGTCGGTGCTGATGCGCGAGGAGGAAGGCGGCGAGGTCCGCTTCCGGCTGCCGCACACCCTGCGCGAATACGGCCAGGACAAGCTCGTCGAGTCCGGCGAGCTGGCGACCAAGCGGCAGCGGCACTGCGCCTGGTACTCCGATCTGGCCGGGCGCTTCGCCGCGGGGTGGATCGGCCCGGACCAGGTCGCCTGGGTCAACCGGCTGCGCAGCGACCAGGGCAACCTGCGCGTCGCGCTGCACACGGCCGCGGCGAGCCCGGGAACGGCCGGGGTAGCGCTGCAGATGTGCACCGACCTCTGGCAGTACTGGGGCATCCGCGGTCTCAACGGCGAGGCCCGGCACTGGCTCGACCAGGCGTTGGCCATCGCGCCCACCGGAGTGCCCGAGAGGGTGCGCGCGTTGTGGGTCAGCGCGTGGTTCGCCCTGTTGCAGGGCGATCTCGACAAGGTCCTGCCGACGGCGGAGCAGGCCACGGTGCTGGCCGCCCAGCGCGGCGAGGAGACGGAGAAGGCGTACCTGGCGCTGGTGCGCGGGCTTGCGGCGTTCTTCCTGAACGACTCGCCGCGTGCCGCCGGGCTGGCGGAGGACGCGCTCAGCCGGTTCCGCAAGCACGACGTGCTCGTCGGCGAGCTGTTCGCCCTGTTCGGGCTCGGCCTGATCAAGGGCTTGGGCGGAGATCACGAGTCCGGGCTGGAGCTGCTCTCGGAAGGCATCCGGTCGTCGACCGAGCTCGGCGAGCTGTACTGGCGCTCCTACTCGCTGTGGGCGTCGGCGCAGGTCGAGGTGCGGCGGGGTGAACCGGAGCGGGCCGAGGCCGCGGCGAAGGAGGCGCTGCGGCTGCAGCGCGAGCTGGACAACCGGCTGGGCATGGCCTTCAACATCGACACCCTCGCCTGGATCGCGCAGCAGCAGGGCAGGAACGACCGCGCCGCCCGGCTGTTCGGCGCGGCCTCGGCGGTGTGGGAGGCCGTGCGAGCGGCACCTGGCTTCTGGGCGAGGTTCGCCGGAGACCATGACGAGCACGAGGCGCAGATCCGCTCCGCGCTCGGGGATTCGGCCTTCCATGCGGCGTTCGACCGCGGCCGCCAGCTGTCGTTGGCGGACACCATCGACTTCGCGCTGGAGGTCAAGCGGCACGCGCGGCCGCGCGCCGACGACAACGTGCACCCGATGCCGTTGACCCGGCGCGAGCGGCAGATCGCGGAGCTGGTCGCGCAGGGCAAGACGAACAAGGAGATCGCCGAGAGCTTGGTGATCGCGCAGCGCACCGTCGAGGGCCACGTGCAGAACATCCTGACCAAGCTCGACTTCTCGTCGCGGGCGCAGATCGGCGGCTGGGTGGCCGCGCAGAAGACGAGTGATACGAGCGACACCATTTCCAGGCAATCTCACTTTCCGTAGTCGAGACGGCTCGAATCCGCACCCAATTGGTCGAACCTAGGTACTCGCGTACGTACAAACCTCGGTGCGCGTGCACTCTCCGTCCCGGATTCTCGGTTCTCGTGACCCCCGACCAACCGAAGCTCCCCGATCAGAACCTCCCCGACCGACGTACCCGCCTCCCCGACCGGCACCGCGGGGAGAGGGCAGTCCCGCAGGCGGCGAGCTGGATCCGCGCCGCGTTCGCCGGCGACTCGGCGAACCGGCAGCACCGCGTTCCCCCGAAGTCGCGGTCCCTGCAGCTCGGTGTCGCCGTGGCCGCGTTCGGCGTGATCGCCGTGTTCACCTCCGCCGCGGGCACGAAGACCGAGAACCCCCCGGTGCAGGCCGCCGCGGACGTCACCTCGCTGGCCGCTGAGCAGCTCCCCGTCCCGGCGGCGCCCGCGCAAGCCCCCGCCCTTGAGGTCGCCCCCGCTCCCGCCGCGCAGCCCGCTCCCGCCGCGCAGCCCGCCCCCGAAGCTGCCCCCGAACCGGCGAAGCAGGAACCGCCCGCCGAGCAGGTGGCCGAGAAGCCCAAGGACCAGATCGGCGGCTGGATCAGCGAGGCGATCGGCGTTCTGGAGAAAAACGGCATCCCGCGCGACCAGGTCGACGCCGACGCGATCCGCACGATCATCATGCATGAATCCAACGGAAACCCGAACGCCACCAACAACTGGGACTCCAACGCGGCGGCCGGCACCCCGTCGATCGGTCTGATGCAGACCATCGAGCCGACCTTCCAGTCCTACGCGCTGCCCGGCCACGACGACATCTACAACCCGGTCGACAACATCGTCGCGGCGACCCGGTACGCGATCACGACCTACGGCTCGGTCGGCGACGTCCCCGGCGTCGCAGGCCTGAGGTCCGGCGGCAGCTACTCGGGCTACTGAGGCGGTATATTGGCGGGTCGGGTCTGCGCGCAGGTCGCAAGCCCGCCCCCAACGAACCCGCCCAGGCACGAGGTGGCGAATTGTCCAACGCCCGAGTAGATCGGGACACCGTCCGCGCCCAGGAGATCGCAGCCGAGCAGCAGTATCTCTCGATGCTGTACGCGAAGCTCGACGCCCTACGGCAGGAAACCACGCAGCGGCTGAAGGAAACGCTGCGGGACGGCGGCGGCCCGCCGCAGGCCCGCACCGAACGCGACATCTCCACCCGGATGTACACCGAGAGGCTGACCCAGCTGAGCGCGGTGGAGCACGGGATGTGCTTCGGCAGGCTGGACCTCGACAGCGGCGAGACGTTCCACGTGGGACGGCTCGGGTTGTTCGACGAGGACCACGAGTACGAGCCGCTGCTGGTGGACTGGCGGGCCCCGGCGGCCCGGCCGTTCTACCTGGCCACCGCGGCAGCGCGGGACGGCGTGCGCCGTCGGCGGCACCTGCGCACCAGCTGGCGGAAGGCGCTGGACTACGAGGACGAGGTGCTCGACCTCGACGCCGTCGAGCAGGGCAGCGACCTGGGGCTGGCCGGGGAGGCCACGCTGCTGGCCCGGCTCGACGCCCGCCGCACCGGGCAGATGCAGGACATCGTCGCCACCATCCAGGGCGAGCAGGACCGGATCATCCGCGCCGGGATGAACGGCGTGCTGGTGGTGCAGGGCGGCCCTGGCACCGGCAAGACCGCCGTCGCACTGCACCGCGCCGCCTACCTGCTGTACACCTTCCGCGAGCAGCTGTCCAAGCGCGGCGTGCTCGTGGTCGGGCCGAACCCGACGTTCCTGCGCTACATCGGGCAGGTCCTGCCGTCGCTGGGTGAAACCGGCGTCCTTCTGTCCACTGTGGGCGGTCTGTACCCGGGGATCACGGCCACCGGCGAGGAATCCGCTCGGGCGGCGGAGATCAAGGGCCGCGCGAGCATGGTCGACGTGCTCGCCGCCGCGGTCCGCGACCGGCAGCAGGTGCCCGCGGACTACACCGAACTCACCAACGACGGCGAGGCGCTGCGCATCGACCGGCGCACCGCGACCCAGGCTCGCACCCGCGCCCGCCGGTCCCGCAGGCCGCACAACCTCGCCCGGCGGATCTTCCGCAACGAGATGTTCTCGGCGCTGACCCTGCAGGTCGCCGACCGGCTGGGCCGCGACCTGCTGGACCGCCGTGACCTCGACGACATCAACCGCGAACTGCGCGCCGATGCGGTGGTCAGCAAGGCGCTGGATGAGCTGTGGCCGGAGATCACCCCGCAGGAGCTGCTGGACGACCTGCTGTGCTCGCCCGACCGGTTGGCCACCGCAACCCGCAAGCACCTCGACGACGACGAGGGCGACGAGCTGCTGCGCCTGCCGGGCACGCCGTGGACGCCCACCGATGTGCCCTTGCTGGACGAGCTCGCCGAGCTCCTCGGCGAGGACGACGCCCAGGAGCTTGCCGAGCGCGAACGCCAGCAGCGCGAGGAACTCGCCTACGCGCAAGGCGTTCTGCACATCATGGAGCAGGACGAGGAGCTCGCCGACGAGGAACGGCTGCGGGTCTCCGACGTGCTGGACGCCGACCTGCTGGCCGAGCGGTTCCGCGCCACCAGCGACCTGACCGCGGCCGAACGCGCGGCCGAGGACCGCACCTGGACCTTCGGCCACGTCATCGTCGACGAGGCGCAGGAGCTGTCCCCGATGGCGTGGCGGGTGCTGATGAGGCGCTGCCCGAGCCGGTCGATGACGCTGGTCGGCGACGTCGCCCAGACCGGCGCGCTGGCCGGGGCCGACTCCTGGCACGACGTGCTGCACCCGTACGTGCAGGACCGCTGGAAGCTGGTCGAACTGACCGTCAACTACCGCACCCCGGCCGAGATCATGGCCATCGCCGCCGACGTACTGTCCGAAATGGACACCGAGCTGGTGGCGCCGCGCTCGGTGCGCACCAGCGGGCACCAGCCGTGGACCCGCCAGGTCGACGACCTCGCCGCCGCGCTGCCGGAGGCGGTCGCCGAGGAACTGCGCGGGGTCGGCGATGGCCGCCTCGCGGTGCTGATGCCGCCGCAGCTGCTGGCCGGAATCGGGCCGCGGCTGGCGGCATCCCTGCCGGACGCGGTGATCGGCACCCGCCCGGACGACCTGGAATCGCCGTGCGTCCTGCTGACCGTCGACCAGGCCAAGGGCCTGGAGTTCGACTCGGTCCTGGTGGTCGACCCGGCGGCGATCGTGGCGGGATCCGAGCGCGGGCTCAACGACCTATACGTGGCGCTGACCCGAGCCACCCAGCGCCTCGGTGTGGTCCACCCCGACGAGCTCCCGGCGGTGCTGCGCGGCAGGTGAACCGATGGTCGGGAACTGACCGCCGGATGAGAACCTGTCGGCGAATGCCGTCCACGCCTTTGGAAGCGGCGCAGCCGCTTGCAGCCACCTTGCCAAGACGACCATCGGCGGGTTCTGAGAGGTTTCCTGGCGAGGACGGCCCCTCCGCCGCGTATTGGACATACATAAGGAGGGGCACCCACAGTCCGGGGAGGCTCTCAGGTTCCGCTAAGCGACCACCCACCCAGACCATTCACCAATAGCCTCTGAGAGACTCGGCCGGGTGGAATCCGATCTCGTCCAGTGGCTCCGCGACCTTGGCCAAGACGGCCTGGCAGCAGTCCTGAAGAACCGCCCCGAGTCAGCGGGCGCCCAGTCACTGCCCCACCTGGCGGCCGTGCTCGACTCCCCTGGCGCCGTGCAGCGCGCGTTGGAGAGGCTCGACGCCGGGTCCAGCGCGGTACTCGCAGCGGTCTGCATTCTCGGGGACGGCTGCACCCGCGGCGCGATCGAGCAGTTGCTTGGCAACGATCCCGAACTCGATCGCGCGCTGCGGGTGCTGGAGGAACATGCCCTCATCCGGCCGAGTTCGCAGGGAGGGTTCCAGCTTGCCGTACCGCTGCGCGATCTTCGCACTGCGGGGCTGGGCCGCCCGGTGGCGACGCTCCTCCGCCCTCATGTGAGCAATACCATCCGTGGGATCGCCGAAGCGCTCGGGTTGGCGCCCGCCAAGCGGAAGGCCGACACGGTACAGCGGATCGAAGAGTTCATGCGGGACCCGGCGAAGGTGTCCGCCGAGCTCGCGAAAGCCCCCGGCCCGACCGTTGAGCTCGCCATGCAGTTGGCCCACGATGACTCGGTGCTCGGTTACGCTATCGGCGGCCCGTCGCTACAGAGCCCGGAGGTGCGCTGGCTGCTCGACCGGGGTTTCCTCATCAACCAGAGCCAGTACACGAGCTACGGCGGCCCAGTTGAAATGCCCTGCGAGATCGGGCTGGCGCTGCGCGAGTCCGCCGACCAACCGGCGCTTCGGCCCGAACCCGCGATGCCTGCGATTCACCTGGTCGACTCCATCGAGATCGACAAGGCGGCGTCGTTGGCCGCGATCGGGTTCGTCGACGGCGTGGCTCGACTTCTCGAACACTGCGCCGCCAACCCGCTGGCGCAGCTGCAGAACGGCGGTATCGGTCTTCGGGTGCTCAAGCAGGTGGCGAAGGCCCTACGGACCGACCAGCACGAGGTTCGGCTGTGGTTGGAGACCGCCGCCGCAGCCGAGCTACTCAGCATCGACGGAGCAGGCTGCGTCGTTCTGTCGAACCTCGCCGATGCCTGGCAGCAGGCAACACCCGCACAACGCTACGTCCAACTGGTGCGTGCCTGGTGGAAGCAGCCTGCCGCAGCCATGGTCAGCAAGGTCATGGAAAAGCCCGAACCGGCTCTGCTCCCGCACCACGACACGTTCTACCGGCTGTTCCGGATGGACCTGCTGGCCGAGCTTTCCGGCTGGGCAACCGGTTCCGCGTTGAGCGAGCCCAACCTGATCGGCGAGAAGCTGGCCTGGAAGCGACCGGTGCGCTACTGCTGCGCGGACTGCCTGGTCGATCTCATCGAGGTCACCTGGTCCGAGGCCGAAGCTGTTGGCGCGATCGCCCGCGGCGCGGTGTCCGCACTGGGCCGTTGCGTGGACGACGAGGCAGCGTTGCTGGCGGCCGCCACGCAGCTGTTACCAAGAGCGCAGGAAACCGTACTCCTGCAGGCGGATCTGACCGCAGTGGTGGCTGGTACGCCCAGCGGCCAACTCGCTGCCGCGCTGAACCTGATGGCCGACCCCGAAGGCCGGGACACCGCATCGACCTGGCGGTTCAGCCCAGAATCCGTCCGACGGGCAATGGATCAGGGCCATAGCACCGAGGACCTACTCGGCAAGCTCACCGCAATGGCCCACACGGGCCTGCCGCAACCGCTGGAATACCTGATCAAGGATGTCGGACGGCGATTCGGCCAACTTCAGGTCCGAAACGTGCGCTGCTGCGTGCTCGGTGAAGAAGCCCTTCTGTTGGAGGTCAGCCGGCACCGCGCGCTGCGCGAGCTGTCGCTGCACGTCTTGGCACCGACCGTGCTCGCATCGAGCAAACCGGTGCAGGAGACCTTGGCCGCGCTGCGGAAGGCGGGATACGCCCCGGTGCAGCAGCAGGCCGACGGCACCGTCGCAGTCGAACGCACCGTCGTCGACCGCCCGCCGCTGCTCGTGGAGCAGCCCTACTACCGGGCTGCGCCGGAACTGCTGTCGCAAGCCGAACTCCGCGGACTCGCCGAGCACCTGCTGGCCCAACCGGACAAGGCTCCGTCCGGCGTTGCACTGCCTGGTAATCCCTGGATCGACATCCAGATCATGCCGCCGGGCTCGCTGGACGAAAACACGGATCCGTTCGATGGCCTGGTTCCCTTCCTCGCCGAACGGACCGCACTTACGGACCCCGAACTCGAACTCCTCGCGAAGGCACTGGAAGCAGGCACCGACGTGGAGATCGAATACCGGGACCAGAACGGCCATCCCACGTCGCGTGTCATTACGCCGGACGACGTAGACGAGGTCTACCTGGACGCCTTCTGCCACCTACGCGAAGACGACCGCCAGTTCCGCCTGGACCGAATCCGCTCCGTCGCCGCAGTGAAACGCCGCCGCACGAAAAGGTGAAGTGAGGGGCCGCCGTGACCAAATAACTGGGTCACGGGTGCCCCTCACCCGGGAAGATCAGCGCGGCTGCTGCGCGCGAAGCGGGGCGACGTAGCGGCCCAGCGCGGCTTCGAGCCGCCCCTTGTCCTCGCGCAGGTCGCTGATGTCGATCAGGCGGTAGCCGGTCCAGCCGTTGCGCTGGATCATCCGGTCCTGCGGCACGCCCGGGTTCGCCCCGCCGTGCGGCCACACCGTCAGGTACGTGGCGGTGCCCTTTTCACCCTTCGGCTTGGGCAGTTCCTCGACCGTGACGTTCGCGATGTACTGCCAGCCCAGCGCGACCTTCGTCGCCTTGTGCTGCAACAGGATGCCGCGCTCGTCGATTCGCATCTTCAGCGGCCGGAGGCTGTTGATGAGCGCGATCACCCCGAGGACCACCACGACCGGCGCCAGGAAGAACAGCACCGGGATCCGGCCGCCTTCGCTGAACCAGCCGATCACCAACGCCGTTCCGACCACGCCGAGCGCCATAATGATCAGCGCCGCGATCATCCCGACGAGGCTCTTGTGGAAATCCACGCCGACTCTCCCATTCCATTGTGGACACGATCCGCCGTGACCAGCCCGGCGGCGGGAAAGATCCTAAGCAGCGCCCGGACTCGGACAGGCGGGATTCCGGAGAAGATCCGACGGCAACGAGACGAACGCCACGCCCGAACGGACTAAACATGGTCTCCCAGCAATGCTGTCGATCAGCGCAAGCGACGCAAGAACGCCCGCCACACGGCGTGGCTGACCGCAACGCTCCCAGCCTCGATCACCCGGTCGGTTTGAGGTGAGGGGCACCCTTGAGCGGCTAGGAGCCTGTTGCAAAATTACGCCCACCACGGACCGTGATCGATCGATCACGGCTGAGATGGCCACTGGCGGACAAACGGCGGCGATCGAGACTGATTTGGTACTTCGGTTCAGCCGTTTTCGCCGAAAACGCAACAGGCTCCTAGTCCGCTCAAGGGTGCCCCTCACCTCGAAAAAATCACACCGCCAGGGGAAGCGCGGTGGGGTGGACCGGGGACGGGAGGCGGGAGTCGCCGGTGAGGTGGGCGTCGACCGCGTTGGCCACCGAGCGGCCCTCCGCGATCGCCCACACCACCAGGGACGCGCCGCGGTGCGCGTCGCCGCAGACGAACACGCCCGGGGCCGTGGTCTCCCAGTTCGAGCCGCAGCCGATGGTGCCGCGCTTGGTCAGCTCGATGCCCAGGCCGTCCAGCAGCCGCATGTGCTCGACGCCCTCGAAACCGATGGCCAGCAGCGCCAGATCGCAGGGCAGCTCCTGGACCTCGTCGGACATCGGCACGACCTGCCGGCGGCCCTCCGCGTCGCGCTGCACCTTCACCTCGCGCAGCCGCACGGCGCGCACGTTGCCTTCGTCGTCGCCGACGAACGACTCGATCGCCACCGCGAACTTCCGCTCCCCGGCCTCCTCGTGCGCCGGGTAGGTGCGCAGGATGTACGGCCAGGTCGGCCACGGCGACCGGTCGACGTCGCGGGACGTCGGCGGCTGCGGGTAGTTGTCCAGCTGCGTCACCGAAAGCGCGCCCTGCCGGGTCGCGGTGCCGTAGCAGTCCGCGCCGGTGTCGCCGCCGCCGAGGATGATGACGTGCTTGCCCTGCGCCGAGATCGGCGTCGGGCCGTCGCCCTCGCACTCCTTGTTCGCCGGCACCAGGTGCTCCATGGCCAGGTGCACGCCCTTGAGGTCCCGCCCCAGGATCGTGGTGTCGTCTCGGCTGCGCAGCGCGCCCACCGCCAGCACCACGGCGTCGTAACCGGCGCGCAGTTCCTCGACGGTCAGGTCGACGCCGACCTCGCAGCCGGTGATGAACCTGGTGCCCTCGGCACGCATCTGCGCCAACCGCCGGTCCAGGACGGACTTCTCCATCTTGAACTCGGGGATGCCGTAACGCAGCAGCCCGCCGATGCGGTCGTCGCGCTCGTACACGGTCACCTCGTGCCCGGCGCGGGTCAGCTGCTGAGCCGCGGCGAGCCCGCCCGGCCCGGAGCCGACCACGGCCACCCGCTTGCCGGTGTGCGCCTCCGTCACCTGCGCGGTGACGTACTCGTTCTTCCAGCTGACCTCGGCGATGGTCTCCTCGACCCGCTTGATGGCCACCGCGCCGCCGGCCTCCGGCGAGATCGCCAGCACGCAGCCTGCCTCGCACGGCGCGGGGCACAACTTGCCGGTGAACTCCGGGAAGTTGTTGGTGGCGTGCAGCCGCTCGCTGGCGACCTGCCACTGGCCACGGCGGACCATGTTGTTCCACTCCGGGATCAGGTTGCCCAGCGGGCAACCGGCCGAACCGGAGTGGCAGAACGGGATGCCGCAGTCCATGCACCGCGCGGCCTGCGTGGCGGTCTCCGCCTTGCGGTCCTCGGCGGACAGCGCGGCGTAGACCTCGTGCCAGTCGCCCAGCCGCTCGTCGACGGGACGCTTGGGGGCGTCGGCCCGCGCGTGCTTCAGAAATCCCCTCGGGTCAGCCACGGGAAGCCTCCATGATCGCCTCGTCCACGTCCCGGCCTTCGATCTTGGCCATCCGCATGGCGTCCAGGACTCGCTGGTAATCGCGCGGCATCACCTTGGTGAACGCCGCAGAGCGCCGCGGCCAGTCGCCGAGCAGCGAGGCCGCCACCGCCGAACCCGTCAGGTCGCGGTGCTGCTGCACGACCTCGTGCAGCCACTTCAGTTCCTTGGCGCTGGGCCGCTGCAGATCCACCATCGCGGTGTTCACCCGCACCGGGTCCAGGTCGAGCACGTAGGCGATGCCGCCGGACATCCCGGCGCCGACGTTGCGGCCGGTGCCGCCGAGCACCACCGCGCGACCACCGGTCATGTACTCGAAGGCGTGGTCACCGGCGCCCTCGGCGACCGCGAGCGCGCCGGAGTTGCGCACGCAGAACCGCTCGCCGACCTTGCCGCGCAAGAAGATCTCGCCGCTGGTCGCGCCGTAGCCGATCACGTTGCCCGCGATCACCTGGTCCTCGGCGGCGAACGCCGAAGCCGGGTGCGGGCGCACGACGATCCGCCCGCCGGAGAGGCCCTTGCCGACGTAGTCGTTGGCGTCGCCGACCATGTCCAGCGTGATGCCCGGCGGTAGGAACGCGCCCAGCGACTGCCCTGCCGAACCCTCCAGTTCCACGTGAATGGTGTCCGCCGGCAGGCCCTCGCCGCCGTAGCGGCGGCTGACCTCGGCGCCCAGCAGCGTGCCGACGGTGCGGTTGACGTTGCGCACCGGCAGCTCCAGCCGCACCGGGCGGGCGTCTTCCAGCGCCGCCTCGGCGAGCTGGATGAGCGTGCGGTCCAGCGCATGGTCCAGGCCGTGGTCCTGCTCGCGGACCCGGCGCCGCACCGGCGAGTACGGGGTCTGCGGCTCGGTGAACACCGGGGTCAGGTCGAGGCCGCGCGCCTTCCAGTGCGCCATCGCCTCGTCCCTGCCCAGCGCCGAGACCTGGCCGATGGCCTCGTCCAGGGTGCGGAACCCGAGCTCCGCCAGGTACTCGCGGACCTCCTGGGCGATGAACTCGAAGAAGTTCACCACGTGGTCGACCTGGCCGGTGTAGCGCTTGCGCAGCTCCGGGTTCTGGGTGGCGACCCCGACCGGGCAGGTGTCGAGGTGGCACACGCGCATCATCACGCAGCCCTCGACCACCAGCGGCGCGGTGGCGAAGCCGTACTCCTCGGCGCCCAGCAGCGCGGCGACGACCACGTCGCGGCCGGTCTTGAAGCCGCCGTCGACCTGCACCGTGATCCGGTCGCGCAGGCCGTTGAGCAGCAGCGTCTGCTGCGCCTCGGCCAGGCCGACCTCCCATGGCGTGCCGGCGTGCTTCAGCGACGTCAGCGGCGCCGCACCGGTGCCGCCGTCGTGGCCGGAGATCAGCACCACGTCGGCGTGCGCCTTGGAGACGCCCGCGGCGACGGTGCCGACGCCGATCTCGGAGACCAGCTTGACGTGGACCCGGGCGTACTCGTTGGCGTTCTTCAGGTCGTGGATGAGCTGCGCCAAATCCTCGATCGAGTAGATGTCGTGGTGCGGCGGCGGGGAGATCAGCCCCACCCCCGGCGTGGAGTGCCGGGTCTTCGCGATCCACGGATACACCTTGTGCGCGGGCAGCTGCCCGCCCTCGCCAGGCTTGGCACCCTGCGCCATCTTGATCTGGATGTCGGTGGCGTTGACCAGGTATTCGCTGGTCACGCCGAACCGGCCGCTGGCGACCTGCTTGACCGCCGAACGCCGCTGCGGGTCGTAGAGCCGGTCGACGTCCTCGCCGCCCTCACCGGAGTTGGACTTGCCGCCGATCCGGTTCATCGCGACGGCCAGCGTCTCGTGCGCCTCCGCAGAGATCGCGCCGTAGCTCATGGCGCCGGTGGAGAACCGCTTCATGATCTCCGAGATCGGCTCGACCTCGTCGATGTCGATCGGTGCCCGGCCGCTGTCCAGCTTGAACAGCCCGCGCAGCGTGCCGCCCTCGGCCGCCAGCCGGTCGCACTCCGCCGTGTACTCGCGGAACACGTCGTACTTGCCGGTCTTGGTGGAGTGCTGCAGCAGGAACACCGTCTCCGGGGTGAACAGGTGCAGCTCGCCCTCGCGCCGGTAGGCGTAGTCGCCACCGATCTCCAGCTTGCGGTGCACCCGCTCGGTCGGGTTGTCCGGGTGGGCCCGGCGGTGCCGCTGCGCGACCTCCTCGGCCAGCACGTCCAGCCCGACGCCGCCGAGCTTCGAGGTGGTGCCCTCGAAGTACTCGTCGACGATCTCGCCGGACAGGCCGACGGCCTCGAAGACCTGGGCGGCGGTGTAGGCGCCGACCGTGGAGATGCCCATCTTGGACATCACCTTCAGCACGCCCTTGACCAGCGCCTGCACATAGTTGCGGATCGCGACCTTCGCCCGCGTACCGGCGATCTGGCCGGTAACGATCATGTCCTCGATGGTCTCGAACGCCAGGTACGGGTTGACCGCCGCGGCGCCGTAGCCGAGCAGCGTGGCGATGTGGTGCACCTCGCGGGCGTCACCGCTCTCCACCACCAGCGCGACCTGCAGCCGCTCCTTGGTGCGCACCAGGTGCTGGTGGACCGCCGAGACCAGCAGCAGCGACGGGATCGGCGCCATCTTGTGGTCGGAGTCGCGGTCGGAGAGCACCAGCACGCGCGCCCCGGCGGCGATCGCCTCGGACGCCTCCTGGCGCACCCGCTCGATGGCCTCGGCCAGCGCCTCGCCGCCACCGTCCACCTCGTAGAGGCCGGACAGCACAGCGGAGGCGAAACCGGGCAGGTCGCCGTCGTCGTTGACGTGGATGAGCTTGGCCAGCTCGTCGTTGTCGATCACCGGGTTGGGCAGCACGATGTGCCGGCAGGACGCGGCCGAGGGGGCCAGCAGGTTCTGCTCCGGGCCCATCACGCGGGCCACCGAGGTGACGATCTCCTCCCGGATCGCGTCCAGCGGCGGGTTCGTGACCTGCGCGAACTGCTGCACGAAGTAGTCGTAGAGCATCCGCGAGCGCTGCGACATCGGCGCCGTCGGCGTGTCCGAGCCCATCGAGCCCAGCGGCTCGCCGCCGCCGGTGGCCATCGGGGCCAGCAGCAGGCTGAGCTCTTCCTCGGTGTAGCCGAAGGACAGCTGGCGGCGCACCACCGACTCGTGGGTGTGCACCACGTGCTCGCGGTCCGGCAGCTCGTCAAGGTTGAGCAGCCCGGAGTGCAGCCACTCGTCGTAGGCGTGCTCCCCGGCGAGACCGGCCTTGACCTCCTCGTCGTCGACGATGCGGCCCTGCGCGGTGTCGATCAGGAACATCCGGCCCGGCTGCAGGCGGCCCTTGGCCACCACCTCTTCGGGCTTGAGGCTGAGCACGCCGGTCTCGCTGGCCAGCACCACCCTGTCGTCGGCGGTCCGCCACCAGCGGGCCGGGCGCAGCCCGTTGCGGTCCAGCACCGCGCCGACCAGCGTGCCGTCGGTGAAAGTGACGCACGCCGGGCCGTCCCACGGCTCCATCAGGCTGGCGTGGAACTGGTAGAAGGCCTTGCGCTTGGGGTCCATCTCGGCGTGGTTCTCCCACGCCTCCGGCACCATCATCAGCACCGCGTGCGGCAGGCTGCGGCCGCCCAGGTGCAGCAGCTCCAGCACCTCGTCGAAGGAGGCGGAGTCCGAGCCGTCGCCGGTGCAGACCGGGTACAGCCGGGAGAGGTCGCCCGCAATCACGTCGGAGGCAAGCAGCGCCTCGCGGGCCCGCATCCGGTTGCGGTTGCCGCGGATCGTGTTGATCTCGCCGTTGTGCGCGACGTAGCGGAACGGGTGCGCCAGCGGCCACGACGGGAAGGTGTTCGTGGAGAACCGGCTGTGCACCAGCGCGATCGCGCTGACCAGCCGTTCATCGGTGAGGTCCGGGAAGAAGGCGGGCACCTGCTCGGTGGTCAGCATGCCCTTGTAGACCAGGGTGCGGCTGGACAGCGACGGGAAGTAGAGCTCCAGCCCTTCCCGCGCAGCCTCCCGCTCGGCACGCTTGCGCAGGCAGAACGCCAGCCGATCCAGCTCGACGCCGGCCTCGTCGTGGTGCCCGGCGACCAGCAGGATCGCGAAGTGCGGCATGCACTTCACGGCGGTGGTTCCGACGCCGGCCCGCTCCGGGGTCACCGGCACGTCGCGCCAGCCCAGCACCCGCAGGTTCTCCTCGGCGGCGACCCGCGCCACCAGCTCCTCGGCCTGACGACGCTGCTCGGCGTCGGTGGGCAGGAAAGTCATACCTGCCGCGTAGCGGTTCTGGCCGGCCTCGTCGGGCTCCGGCAGCTCGACACCAGCCTCGGCGCGCAGCAGCTCGTCCGGCAGCTGCAGCAGGATGCCGGCTCCGTCGCCGCTGGTCGGTTCGGCACCGGCAGCACCCCGGTGCTCCAGGTTCGCGAGCGCGGTCAGCGCGTCGGCGACGATGCCGTGGGAACGGCGGCCGCGGATGTCGGCGACCATGGCGACACCGCAGGAATCCTGTTCCGCTGTTGGGTCGTACAACCCCTGGGCTGCTGGGACGGCGGAGAAGACCACTGCACAGACCTCCCTCGTCATTTCTCGTGCTGGAAGCCCACGGTCAATCGCTGACCTGACTTCATGACTTCTGAGCACGGGACGACGCTGGCCCGCAGATTGGCTACCGGTGGCATGACAGGAGTTTTCGGGCTTTCTAAAGCCCGCTCGTGACCGGAGCGTTTAGAGAACTTTAACAGCCGCGATACTTGGAAGCAGCACTCTGGACGTGATGCTGACCATCTTGTAGTAACGCACCTGGTTGGTTACCCACGCCTGCGGACGCGCGCCGCCGAACACAGTGCGTCGTCAAATTTAACCGCTGGGTCGCACGCGGGGTAGTCCCAGTTCCGCAGGCCACTCACGCGCGGCTCGGACGGCCGATCTTCTCCTGATATCTTTCCAGCTCAGAGTGCCCGCGCTGCGGGTGCTCGCGGGACGCCAGCGCCAAGCGAAACCGGTGTGAACCCGGTGCTGTGCCGCAACTGCGATGGCCCGCCCCCGGGCGGGCACAAGCCAGGTCGCCTTGCGCGTGGCGTCGATGTCCGCCACCTCCGGTGCAGGGGTGCGGCGTCGGCTGCCCGGCCACGCCTGCCCGACCGCACCGGCCGAACGTAGGGAAGACATGACCGGGTTCCGCCGACTCGCCACCCTGCTGCTCGCGATGCTCGCCCTGCTCGCCGGGGTCACCGCGTGCGCCACCCGCCCCCGCTCCGATGCCCCCGCCCCGGCCGACGACCCGGCCGCTGCTTTCCCGGTCAAGGTCGAGCTGCCCGGCTCGCCGCCGGTGACGCTCCCGCAGCAGCCGAAGCGGATCATCTCGCTGTCCCCGACCGCCACCGAGACGCTGTACGCGATCGGCGCCGGCGACCAGGTCATCGCGGTGGACCAGTACTCGAACTTCCCGGCGCAGGCGCCGCGCACCGACCTCTCCGGCTTCACCGCGGATGCGGCAGCCGTCGGCGCGCACACCCCCGACCTGGTCATCGCCCCGGACAACGCCGCGAAGCTGGCCGAGGGGCTGAAGGTGGTCAACGTGCCGACGCTGCTCACCCCGTCGGCGACGACGCTGGAGGACGCCTACCAGCAGATCGAGGTCCTCGGGCAGGCCACCGGGCACACCAAGCAGGCCGCGCAGCTGGTCGACCGGATGCGCTCGCAGATCGACGAGATCGTCCGCAACACTCCGCGCCCGCCGCAGCCGCTGAGCTACTTCCACGAGGTCAGCCCGGACTACTACACCGCGACCTCGCAGAGCTTCGTCGGCAGCGTCTACGGCCTGTTCGGGCTGCACAACATCGCCGACCCGGCCGGCGGCAAGTTCCCGCAGCTGTCCGAGGAACACGTCGTGCAGGCCAACCCAAACCTGATCTTCGTCGCGGACACCAAGTGCTGCCAGGTCAACGCGGCGGCGGTGGCGGCCCGGCCGGGCTGGAACACCCTGGACGCGGTGCAGCACGGCCGCATCATCGGACTCGACGACGACATCGCCGGCCGGTGGGGCCCGCGGGTGGTCGACCTGGTGCGCGCGATCGGCGACGGCGTCGCCAAGGCGCAGCACGGGTGACCGAAGCGCTCAGCCCGGCCCGCGCGCCCCTGAGGCAGACCAAGCTGCGCCCGCGCCACCTGCTGGTCGCGTTGGTGGTGCTGCTGGCGAGCATCCTGCTGTCGGTGCTGCTCGGCGCCGCCGAACTCGGCTGGCAGCGGGTGCTCGGGGAGATCGTCGCGCAGCTGACCGGCGGCATGTCGCCGCTGTCCGAGCGGGAGGCGGCGATCCTGTGGCAGCTGCGGGTGCCCCGGGTGGTGCTCGGCGTGCTGGTCGGGGCCGCGCTGGCGGTGTCCGGGGCGGCCTTCCAGGGCGTGTTCCGCAACCCGCTGGCCGACCCGTACCTGCTGGGCGCCGCGTCCGGGGCCGGGTTGGGCGCCACCCTGGTGATCACCACCGCGCCGTCCGTCCCGGTGCAGTTCGCGGCGTTCGCCGGCGCGCTCGGCGGCGTTGGCCTGACCTGGCTGGTCGGCCGCTCCGCCGGCCGGGACACCGCGACGCTGGTGCTGGCCGGGGTCGCGGTCGGGGCGTTCCTCACCGCCGGGCAGACGTTCGTGCAGCAGCTGCGCGTGGAGACGCTGGAGCAGGTCTACATGTGGATCCTTGGGCGGCTGACCACCACCGGCTGGCGGGAAGTGCTGATCGTGCTGCCCTACCTGGCGATCTCGGCGGTCGTGCTCTGCACCTGCGCGCGGCTGCTGGACCTGCTGGGCACCGGCGATGAGGAGGCGGCCGCGCTGGGCGTGCACCCGGGGTGGGTGCGGCTGCTGGTGCTCACGGCCGCGTCGCTGGCCACCGCCGCGGCGGTGTCGGTGGCCGGGCTGATCGGGTTCGTCGGACTCGTGGTGCCGCACCTGGTGCGGCTGGCGGTCGGCGGCAGCTTCCGGATCATCGTGCCGCTGTCGCTGCTGTTCGGCGGGGCGTTCCTGGTCGTCGCGGACATGCTCGCCCGAACCGTGCTGGCCCCGGCCGAGATCCCGATCGGCGTGATCACGGCGTTCACCGGCGCGCCGTTCTTCGCGGTCCTGCTGCACCGGAGGCGCGCATGAGCACCCTGGAGGTGCACGAGCTGTCGGCCGGATACCGTCGCAGCACGGTGCTTTCCGACATTTCGACCACCGTGGACAATGGCGGCTGGCTGGGCATCATCGGGCCCAACGGGTCGGGCAAGTCGACGCTGCTGAAGGCCGTCGCGGGACTGGTGCGGCACCACGGCCGGGTGCTGGTCGACGGCCGCCCGCTGGCCTCGCTGCGCCGCCGCGAACGCGCCCAGGCGGTCGGCTACGCGCCGCAGATCCCCCAGCTGCCGATCGGCCTGACGGTCACCGACTACGTCCTGCTCGGCCGCACCCCGCACCTGGGTGTGCTGGGGCGGGAAGGGCCCGAGGACCTGGACGTGGCCGGTTCCCTGCTGGAGCGGCTGGACCTGACGCGACTCGCGGACCGAGCCCTGTCGACGCTGTCCGGCGGCGAACGCCAACGGGCCGTGCTGGCCCGAGCCCTCGCCCAACGGGCCGGCGTCCTGCTGCTCGACGAGCCGACCACGGGCCTGGACGTCGGACACGCCCAGGCCCTGCTCGACCTGGTCGACGAACTGCGCGGGGAGCTGGGCACGACGGTGGTCATGACGCTGCACGACCTGACCCTCGCGGCCCAGTACGCCGAGCGCCTGCTCCTCCTCGACGAGGGCCGCGTGGTGGCCGAGGGGACCCCGGCAGAGGTCCTGACCCCGACGGCCCTGGCGGAGCGCTACACGGCCCGGGTCGCGGTCCTGCACGCCCCCGACGGCTCCCCGGTCATCACCCCGATCCGCGCGTGATCAGTCGACGGAACCGTGTTCCGCCATGCGGCTTCCCGATCGGAATCTGCGCCACCCGCCACCCGATGTGATCACACCAGAAGAATAGCATCGACACGATATCTCGCGCTCGCTATATTCGGACGGTGCCCCAGGAAAGCGGTGGTGGACAATGGATCATCGTGGTGTCGCCAGAAGTCGAGCGCTGGTACTGCAGCTTGAAGAACCGAGAGCGTGCCGTGGCAGACCGAATGTTCAACCTGCTCGCGGAGTTCGGCCCACTGCTGGGCATGCCGCACAGCAGGCATCTCGGTGGCGGATTGCGCGAACTGAGGTTCCATTGCGAAGGAGTCGACCGCCGGGTGACCTACTTCCTCGACCCCGACCACCTCGCAATCGTCTTGACGACGTTCCGGAAGCAGCGATCGAACGAACGGCGCGAGGTCGCTCGCGCTCGAGTAGCCATGAGGCACAAGCGGAGGCCATGAGATGACCTGGAAGAAGCTCGATCAGATTCGCCGCGAGAATCCGGTTGCCGACCAGGAGGAGTACGACGAGTCGTACGCGGAAGCCTCGCTGGCATTCGAGCTTGCGCGGCTGGTGTACGGGCTGCGCACGAACGCGGGGCTGACCCAGACCGAGCTCGCGAAGCGGATGGGCACCACACAGTCCTCGGTCGCGCGCTGGGAGAGCGGCGGCAGCCTGCCGACCATAGACCTGCTCGACCGACTCGGGCAGGCCGTCGGTGTCCGGCTGGAGCTGGTGGCATCGCAGCACGACCCCACCGGTTCCAAGGACTCGCCGAGCGGCGCGGTGGCCTTCGGCGCCCGGTAGGCGCGTACCGGGCGCGCCAAAGGTCAGTCCTTCGTGTCCTTGGCGCCGTCGGCGCTTCGCGCCTCCGCGTGCTCGCCCTCCGGGCCGTCGTCCTTGCCCGCCGGGCCGTCGTCCTCACCGGCGTCGGTCGTCGCCTTCGGCTCCTCGGCGTCCGCCTGCTCCGGCGGCGCAGCGGTGTCGTCGTCGCCGGGCATCGGCTTGCCGCGCAGCAGCTCGGGGTCCTCGCGCTTGCCCCGCACCAGCACCAGGTACAGGACCGCGAGGGCGAAGACGATCAGAGAGGTGAAGACGTTGATTCGGACGCCGAGGATGTGCGTGGCGTCGTCGGTGCGCATCATCTCGATCCACAGCCGGCCCGCCGTGTAGCCCGCGACGTAGAGCGCGAACACCCGGCCGTGGCCCATCCGGAACTTGCGGTCCGCCCAGATGACCAGGAGGAAGACACTGAGATTCCACAGCAGCTCGTACAGGAACGTCGGGTGCACAACCGTGATCGGTGTGCTGTCCATCGCCACACCGGTGATGGGGTCCGCGAGCCCGGTCGCCGGGTCGATGCGCCGGTAGATCTCCAGGCCCCAGGGCAGGTCCGTCGGCGCGCCGTAGAGCTCCTGGTTGAACCAGTTGCCGAGACGGCCGATCGCCTGCGCCAGGATGATGCCGGGCGCGACGGCGTCGGCGAACGCGGACAGCGGCACGCCCCGGCGGCGGCAGCCGATCCAGGCGCCGACCGCGCCGAGCGCCACCGCGCCCCAGATGCCCAGGCCGCCTTCCCACACCTTGAGGGCGTCCAGCGGGTTGCGGTCCGGCCCGAAGTACTTGTACCAGTCGGTCGCGACGTGGTAGAGCCGACCGCCGACCAGCCCGAACGGCACCGCGAACACCGCGATGTCGATGACCGTGCCCTCGCGTCCGCCGCGCGCCACCCAGCGGCGGCTGCCGATCCATACGGCCGCGATGATGCCGGCGATGATGCACAGCGCGTAGGCGCGCAGCGGGATCGGGCCGATGAACCAAACCCCCTGCGGCGGGCTGGGGATGTTGGCCAGGAACGGACTCGCCAAGGCTGCAACCGGGGCACTCACGCCGCTAACCGTATCGGTCGCTCGACGAAAGTTGAGCACCACCCGGTCTCGACGAGGTGAACGGTCCGTTCGCTCCAGCTGGGGAGCGAACGGACCGTTCACACCAGTCCCAGCCGCCTCAGCTTTTGCCGGCGAACGGACCGTTCGTCTCGCTAGGAGCCTGTTGCGTTTTCGGCGAAAACGGCTGAACCGAAGTACCAAATCAGTCTCGATCGCCGCCGTTTGTCCGCCAGTGGCCATCTCAGCCGTGATCGATCGATCACGGTCCGTGGTAGGCGTAATTTTGCAACAGGCTCCTAGGAGGTGCGAACAGGCCGTTCGCTTCAGGAAGTCAGCGCGACCGGACGCCGCGGGCGAGTTCCGCGACGAGCTCGCGGACGCCCGCTGGGCCATCCTGCTCGGCGCGGGTGACGAAGGCGGAGCCGACGATGACGCCGTCGGCGAAGCCCGCCACCTCGGCGACCTGCTCGCCGGAGCGCACACCGAGCCCGACGCCGATCGGCAGGTCGGTGTGGGCGCGGGTGCGCTGCACCAGTCCGGCCGCGGCCGCGCCGACGCTCTCGCGCGCGCCCGTCACGCCCATCACGGAGGTGGCGTAGACGAAGCCGCTGGTGGCCTTGGCGGTCAGCGCCAGCCGCTCCTCGGTCGACGACGGGGCGACCAGGAAGATCCGGTCCAGGCCGTGCGCGTCGGTCGCGGCGATCCAGTCCTCCCCCTCGTCCGGGATCAGGTCCGGCGTGATCACGCCGAGCCCGCCGGCCGCCTTGAGGTCGCGGGCGAACGCGTCCGGGCCGTAGTGGTGCACCGGGTTCCAGTAGGTCATCACCACGGCGTGGCCACCGGCGTCGGCGATCGAGGACACCACGTCGAAGGCGTCCCGCAGCCGGAAGCCGGCGCGCAGCGCCTTGTCGCTGGCCGCCTGGATGGTAGGTCCGTCCATCACCGGGTCGGAGAACGGGATACCGACCTCGACGATGTCGCAACCGGTCGAGCCGTCGGTGCCGGTCAGCATCGCCGAGAACAGTTCCTTGGACTCCTCGACGGTCGGGAACCCGGCCGGCAGGTAGCCGATGAGGGCCGCCCGCTGCTCTTCCCGGCAGGCCTGGAAAACCTCGCGCAGGTTCACCGCGACTCCTCCTTGCTCTCGTCGACGAGCCCGAAGTACTTCGCCGCGGTGTCCATGTCCTTGTCTCCTCGACCGGAGAGGTTGACCAGGATGATCGCGTCCGGGCCGAGCTCCTGGCCGAGCTTGATCGCGCCGGCCAGCGCGTGCGCCGACTCGATGGCCGGGATGATGCCCTCGGTGCGCGACAGCAGCCGGAAAGCCTGCATGGCCTCGTCGTCGGTGATCGAGCGGTACTCGGCGCGCCCGATGTCCTTCAGGTAGGAGTGCTCGGGCCCCACGCCCGGGTAGTCCAGTCCGGCGGAGATCGAGTAGGCCTCGATGACCTGCCCGTCGTCGTCCTGCAGCAGGTACGAGCGGGCCCCGTGCAGCGTGCCGGGGGTGCCCTCGCAGAGGGTGGCGCCGTGCTCCCCGGAGGAGATGCCGTGCCCGCCGGGTTCGAAGCCGACCAGCCGCACGCCCGGGTCGTCGATGAAGCCGTGGAAGATGCCGATGGCGTTGGAGCCGCCGCCGACGCAGGCCGCGACCACGTCGGGCAGCCGACCGGTCAGTTCGAGCACCTGCCGGCGGGCCTCGTCGCCGATGACCTTGTGGAAGTTGCGCACCATCATCGGGAACGGGTGCGAACCGGCGGCGGTGCCCAGCAGGTAGTGGGTGTGGTCGACGTTGGTGACCCAGTCGCGCAGCGCCTCGTTGATGGCGTCCTTGAGGGTCGCCGAGCCGCTGTTGACCGGGATGACCTCGGCGCCCAGCAGCCGCATCCGGGCGACGTTGAGGGCCTGCCGCTCGGTATCCACCTTGCCCATGTAGACGACGCATTCGAGGTCGAGCAGCGCGCAGGCCGTCGCGGTGGCGACGCCGTGTTGCCCGGCGCCGGTCTCGGCGATGACCCGGCGCTTGCCCATCCGCTTGACCAGCAGCGCCTGCCCCAGCACGTTGTTGATCTTGTGCGAGCCGGTGTGGTTGAGGTCCTCGCGCTTGAGCAGGATGCGCGCGCCGCCGGCGTGCTCGGCGAACCGCTTCGCCTCGGTCAGCAGCGACGGCCGCCCGGCGTAGTTGCGCAGCAGGTCGTCGAGTTCGGCGAGGTACTGCGGGTCGCCCTGCGCCTTGGCGTACTCGGCGGCGAGCTCGTCCTGGGCGGCGATCAGCGCCTCGGGCATGAACCGGCCGCCGTAGACACCGAAGTGCCCGCGCTCGTCCGGGTCGTGCCCCTCCGGCACGGGCTTGCCCGGGCGGTGGGCGCGCGCGGTCTCTGCGCCTACGGTCATTGCCTTACCTCCTGTGCCTCGCCGACCCCTGAACCCGTGAAACCGGTCCGACTACCGGCTCGGCCGCGGGCACGCGGGGTGCGACCCGGCGGTCACCAGCTGGGTGACGGCCGTCTTGGGATTATCGCTGGTCACCAGGCCCTCGCCGACCAGCACCGCGTCCGCACCGGACCCTGCGTAGGCCATCAGGTCGCTCGGCCCGCGGACCCCGGACTCGGCGATCTTGAGGATCTCCTGCGGCAGTCCCGGAGCGATCCGGCCGAACACGTCGCGGTCCACTTCGAGCGTATGCAGATTGCGCGCGTTGATGCCAATTACTTTCGCGCCGGCCTCCAGCGCGCGGTCGGCTTCCTCGGCGGTGTGCACCTCGACGAGCGCGGTCATGCCCAGGGACTCGACCCGGTCCAGCAGCGCTTCGAGCGCGTTCTGCTCCAGTGCCGCCACGATGAGCAGCACCATGTCCGCGCCGTGCGCCCGGGCCTCGTGCACCTGGTACGGGCTGACGATGAAGTCCTTGCGCAGCAGGGGCGTGTTGACCCTGGCGCGGACCGCGTCGAAGTCGGCCAGCGAGCCGCCGAAGCGGCGCCGCTCGGTGAGCACGCTGATCACGCGCGCACCGGCGGCGGCGTAGTCGGCGGCGAGATCGGCCGGCTCGCCGATCTCGGCCAGCTCGCCCTTGGACGGGCTGCGCCGCTTCACCTCCGCGATGACGCCCACGCCCGGCGCCCGCAGCGCGGCGAGCACGTCGTGCGGCGGCGCCGCGGCAGCTGACAACTGCTTGATCTCGTCGAAGGAGATCGCGGATTCGCGAACTGCAAGATCTTCGCGAACACCTTCGATGATGGATTCCAGAACGGTCACGCGAACACCTCGCCGACCGTGCCCCACACACTCGCCTTCATGTCGGTCCGCAAGCAACTGGATGCGCAGATGAACTCATTGCGCTCGATCACGACACTCCCCTTCCCGCCGTGCCGTCGCATGGCCGATGCTAAACCTCACCGGCCACGGGTCCCACCAAGGGGGTGGCCCAACGTCCCTGCACAACAAGGACCTTCGGCCCTGGCGGCGTGGTCGGGCACCCGTTCGGAACCGTCCCGAACTGGCTTTTCCACCCTTCGGTTAATTTGAAATACTTTCAACGATCCTGTTCGTCAGTTGGATCGCGCCCGGCGTCCAAGTCGTTCCACATCTGGCGCTCCGGATCGTGGGATCTCGGCTTCGCGGCACCCGGGGCCGAATACTTCGCACCCATCGCAGGCATTCTGCCCGCGCGGAACGCCACCAGCAGCCCGGCGACGAACAGCAGCAGCGCACCCGCGGCCATCAGCAGCGGCCCGTACGGCTGGCTGGACAGCTCACCGATCGGCGTGCTGCCCGGCGGCACGTCAGCGGGCTTCCCGGTCGCAAACCAGCCGGAGGTGTAGAGCTGGGCCGCCCGCCAGGCCAGCAGGCCGCCCGCGACCGCGATGAGGACACCCACCACGCGCCGGAACAACCCGCCGGTCGCCAGCACCGCCGCGACGGCGGCGAGTGCCGCGAGCGCCATCGGCACCAGCTCCGGGCGCAGGTCCTCGCCGGTGAACCCGCCCGTGACCTCGGTGCCGAACGGCGTGCGGTAGCGCTGGCCGACCCAGGTGAGCGCGCTGGCGCCCCACATCAATCCGGCTGCGACCAGCGCCAGCAGCACCACCGACCACAGCAGGCCCTTCGACCGCGCGGGCCGCGCAGTCGTCTCAGATCCCGGCTCTGTGGTCAACCCGCTCCCCCGTCGCCTGATCGCTGGCCGGCCGCGACAGCGTCTCCGCCGTCGCCACCGCGTTGAGCACCGCGCGCGCCTTGTTCAGGCACTCCTGGTCCTCGGCCACCGGGTCGGAGTCGGCCACGATGCCGCCGCCGGCCTGCACGTACGCGGTGCCGTCGCGCACCAGCGCGGTGCGGATCGCGATCGCGGTGTCGGCGTCTCCGGCGAAGTCCAGGTAGCCCACGACGCCGCCGTACTGGGCACGCCGGGTCGGCTCCAGCTCCTCGATCAGCTCCAGCGCGCGCGGCTTCGGCGCGCCGGAGAGCGTGCCCGCCGGGAAGCACGCGGCGATCGCGTCGAACGCCGTCTGCCCTTCGGCGAGCTGCCCGGTCACGGTGGACACGATGTGCATGACGTGGCTGTAGCGCTCGATGCGGAAGAAGTCGACGACGTGCACCGAACCCGGCTTGCAGACCCGGCCCAGGTCGTTGCGGCCGAGATCGACGAGCATCAGGTGCTCGGCGCGCTCCTTGTCGTCGTTGAGGAGCTCCTTCTCCAGCAGCGCGTCCTCGTCCTCGTCGGCACCCCGCCAGCGGGTCCCGGCGATCGGGTGCGTGGTCGCCTGCCCGTCGCGCACCGTGACCAGCGATTCGGGGCTGGAGCCGACGATGTCGAACGGCGTGCCGCCGTCCGGTGCCGCCAGCCGCAGCAGGTACATGTACGGGCTGGGGTTCGTCGTGCGCAGGACCCGGTAGATGTCGAGGGCGTCCGCGCTGGTCGTCATCTCGAACCGCTGCGAGACCACGACCTGGAACGCCTCGCCGTCCCGGATCGCCTCCTTGGCCTTCGCCACCGCCGCGTAATGCTCGTCGGGCTGGCGCCGCCGGACGAACTGCGGGCTCGGCCGGGAGAACGAGGCGATCGTGGGCGCGGCCGGGGTGCACAGCCGCTCGGTCATCTCGTCCAGCCGGCGCACCGCGTCGTCGTAGGCCGCGTCCACCCGCTCCGGGCTGTCGTCCCAGTTCACCGCGTTGGCAATGAGCGTGATGCTGCCCTCGTGGTGGTCCAGCGCGGCGAGGTCGGTGGCCAGCAGCATCACCATCTCGGGGATCTGCAGGTCGTCCTCGGTCAGGTTCGGCAGCCGCTCCAGCCGGCGGACCGCGTCGTAGCCGAGGTAGCCGACCATGCCGCCGGTCAGCGGCGGCAGCCCGGGCAGCGGATCGGTGTGCAGCAGCCGGACCGTCTCGCGCAGCGCCTGCAGCGGGTCGCCGCTGTCTGGCAGCCCCACCGGCGGGTTGCCCGTCCAGTGTGCTTGGCCGTCGCGGACGGTCAGCGCGGCCGCGCAGTGCGCACCCACGAAAGACCATCGCGACCAGGAGCGACCGTTCTCGGCGGACTCGAAGAGGAACGTTCCGGGGCGGTCCCCGGCGAGCTTGCGGTACACCCCGAGCGGGGTCTCGTCGTCCGCGAGCAACCGCCGCACCACCGGGATCACCCGGCGGCCCGCCGCCAGTGCGCGGAACTCCTCGCGTCCAGGGCTGATAGTGCCGATTTCACCGTCGCCGACCATGTCGTCATTGTGCCGCCCACCCGTTCCGGTCCGCGCGGGACCTCCACACCGCTTTGCCCCCGGGCCGCGGCGGCGGCCAGGATGGGCGGGTGGGCAGTGGAATCGACCAGAGCGGAACCGAGCCGAAACGCCGCGGGCGGCGGCGCAGCGGAGCCGACACCAGGGCTGCGCTGCTCGCTGCGGCGCGCGAGGTGTTCACCGAGCAGGGCTACGACTCGGCGACGGTGCGCGCCATCGCGGGCCGGGCCGGGGTCGATCCGGCGATGGTCAACCACTGGTTCGGCGGCAAGGAGGGGCTGTTCACCGCGGCGGTGCAAATCCCGGTCAACCCGGCCGAGGTGGTGCCGGAGTTGCTGGCGGGCGATCGGGAGCAGCTGGCCGAGCGGCTGCTGCGGCGGTTCCTGACCGTGTGGGACAATGCGGAGGGCGGCCAGTTCGCGGCCCTGGTCCGCAGCATCGCGGCCAACGAGAACGCGGTGGCGATGCTCCGGGAGTTCATCCAGAACGTGATGTTCAACCGGCTGATCAAGGTGCTCGGCGTGGACCAGCCGGAGCTGCGCGCGGCGTTGTGCGGGTCGCAGATCGTCGGGCTGGGAATGGCCCGCTACGTCGTCCACCTGGAGCCGCTGGCCTCGGCCGACCACGAGACCGTCGTGTCAGCGATCGGCCCCAACCTCCAGCGCTACCTCACCGGCGACATCTCCGGCCGGTGACCGTCAGCCTTCCGCTTCGAGCAGCACGTCCGCCTCGAAGCAGGTGTGGTCGCCGGTGTGGCAGGCCGCGCCTTCCTGGTCGACGACCAGCAGGACCGTGTCGCCGTCGCAGTCCAGGCGGACCTCGTGCACGTACTGGGTGTGGCCGGACGTCTCGCCCTTGATCCAGTACTGCTGGCGGCTGCGGGAGTAGTAGGTGCCGCGGCGGGTGGCGAGGGTGCGGTGCAGCGCCTCGTCGTCCATCCACGCCATCATCAGCACCTCGCCGGTGCCGCGCTGCTGCGCGACCGCCGCGACGAGCCCGTCCGGGTTGCGCTTGAGCCGGGCCGCGATCGCCGGGTCCAGACCGCTCATCGAACCGTGATCCCTTCCGCCCGCATGGCGTCCTTGACCTCGCCGATCCGCAGCTGTCCGAAGTGGAACACGCTGGCGGCCAGCACCGCGTCGGCCCCGGCGCGCACCGCAGGGGCGAAGTGCTCGACCGCGCCGGCCCCGCCGCTGGCGATCAGCGGCACGTCGACGACCTCGCGCACCGCGCGGATCATCTCCAGGTCGAAACCGGCCTTGGTGCCGTCGGCGTCCATCGAGTTCAGCAGGATCTCGCCGACGCCGAGCCGCTGGCCCTTCGCGGCCCACTCCACGGCGCAGATCCCGGTTCCGCGCCGACCGCCGTGCGTGGTGACCTCGTAGCCGGACGGCGTCGGCTGGCCGCCTTCGGGCACGCGCCGCGCGTCGACGGACAGCACGATGCACTGGGCGCCGTAGCGCTGCGAGGCCTCGCTGAGCAGCTCGGGCCGGGCGATCGCCGCCGTGTTCAGGCTGACCTTGTCCGCCCCGGCGCGCAGCAGCCGGTTGATGTCGTCGGTGCTGCGCACGCCGCCGCCGACGGTCAGCGGGATGAACACCTGCTCGGCGGTGCGGCGGACCACGTCGAAGGTGGTCTCCCGGTCCGCCGAGGACGCCGTGACGTCGAGGAAGGTGAGCTCGTCGGCGCCCTCCGCGTCGTAGGCGCGGGCGAGCTCCACCGGGTCGCCGGCGTCCCTGAGGTTGGTGAAGTTGACGCCTTTGACGACCCGCCCCTGATCGACGTCCAGGCAGGGGATCACACGCACCGCAACGGCCATATCTCCAGGGTAGAGACACGGCCGTGCGGTGCGGTGGACGGGGCGCTCAGCGCACGGCTGCGAGGGCCTCTTCGAGCGTGAAGTTCCGGGCGTAGAGCGCCTTTCCGACGATCGAGCCCTCCAGGCCGACCGACGCGAGCTTCGACAGCTCCACCAAGTCGTCCACACTGGACACACCGCCGGAGGCGATCACCGGAGCTTCGGTACGGGCGCAGACCTCGCGCAACAGCGCGATGTTCGGCCCCTGCAGCGTGCCGTCCTTGCTGACGTCGGTGACCACGTAGCGGCGGCAGCCGGCGGCGTCCAGCCGGGCCAGCACCTCCCACAGGTCGCCGCCGTCCTTGGTCCAGCCGCGCGCGGCCAACCGGTGGCCCTGCTCGGTGATCCGCACGTCCAGCCCGACCGCGACCCGCTCGCCGTACTCGGCGACCACCCGGTCCGCCCACTGCGGGTTCTCCAGCGCGGCGGTGCCGAGGTTGACCCGCGCGCAGCCGGTGGCCAGCGCGGCCTCCAGCGAGGCGTCGTTGCGGATGCCACCGGAGAGCTCCACCTGCACGTCGAGCTTGCCGGTCACCTCGGCCAGCAGCGCCCGGTTCGAGCCCCGGCCGAACGCGGCGTCCAGGTCGACCAGATGGATCCACTCCGCCCCCGCGCGCTGCCAGGCCAGCGCGGCCTCCAGCGGGTCTCCGTAGGAGGTCTCGGTACCGGCGGCACCCTGCACGAGGCGCACTGCCTGACCGTCGGCAACGTCAACAGCGGGAAGTAGCGTGAATGTCACGCCCCAACCCTACGACGCCGCACCTGCCCTGCTCAGCGGCGGGTGCGGTCGCCTCGGGCCACGGCGACGACGGGCACCGCAAGCACGATCAGCACCAGCAGCAGCACCGTCCACAGCGGCACCCCGGCCTGCAGCAGGTAAGGCGCGCCGAGGCCCGCGATCATCCCCAACGCCAGGACCAGGGCAATCACCCGGACCGCTCGCGGCCCCAGCAGGCCGTGCCGCCGCGTCACAGGCTGTCCAGCCAGTTCCGCAGCAGCCGCGCGCCCGCCTCCCCGGACTTCTCCGGGTGGAACTGGGTCGCTGCCAGAGGCCCGTTCTCCACTGCGGCGACGAACGGTTCGCCGTGCTCGGCCCAGGTCACCAGCGGCGGCGCGATCGCGTCCGACGGCGGCAGCTGCCACTTGCGGACGCCGAAGGAGTGCACGAAGTAGAACCGGGTGCCCGGCTCGATCCCGGCGAACAGGGTGCTGCCCGCCGGCGGCTGCACCTCGTTCCAGCCCATGTGCGGCAGGATGTCGGCCTGCAGCCGCTCGACGGTGCCCGGCCACTGGCCGCAGCCGTTGGCCTGCATGCCGTGCTCGACGCCCTCGTCGAAGAGCACCTGCATGCCGACGCAGATCCCCAGGACGGGGCGGTCGCCGGCCAGCCGGTGGTCGATGATCTTGTCGCCGCCGACGTGGAGCAGGCCCTCCATGCACGCGGCGAACGCCCCGACACCGGGAACGACCAGCCCGTCGGCCTCCATCGCGGCACGATGGTCGGCGGTCACCTCGACGTCGGCCCCGACGCGCTGGAGCGCGCGTTCGGCGGAGCGGAGGTTGCCTGATCCGTAGTCCAAGATGACGACTCGTGCCACGGCCCCAGGCTACCCGGATGGCGCATCAGGCCACGTCGCGGGCGGCGCAGGTCACCTCGCCGCAGCGTCCAGGAAGTCCCGCACCGCCGCGCCGGTGCCGGTCGGGCCCAGGCCGTGCGCGGCTTCGTGCTCGTCGGCGGTGCCGTAGGCCCGCAGTTCCCCCCTCGCGGCTGACACCCAGCGCCAGCACCCGGTGCGGCGTGTCGGAGAAGTCAAGGCCCCAGAAGGGAAAATACCTGCACCATGCTCTAAGTTTCGGCTAACCTGGCGGACGTGTCCAAGCTACCGAAACTGCTGACCATCGGAGAGGTCGCACACCGCAGCGGGATCGCCCAGACCGCGCTGCGCTTCTACGAGCAGCGCGGCCTGATCGCCACCACCCGGACCTCCGGGAACCAGCGCCGCTACGACCGCTCGGTGCTGCGCCGGCTGGCGTTCATCCGCTCCGCGCAACGGGTCGGCCTGAGCCTGGAGCAGATTTCCGAGGCGCTGGCGACGCTGCCGGAGGACCACGCTCCGACCAAGGCAGACTGGGCGCGGCTGTCCCGCCGCTGGCGGGACGAGCTGGACGCCCGGATCGACGGCCTGCAACGGCTTCGCGACCGCCTGACCGGCTGCATCGGCTGCGGCTGCCTCTCGCTGCGCACCTGCGCCCTGCACAATGCCGACGACAAGCTGGCGGAATTCGGCCCGGGAGCACCCCTCCTCCGCCCCATAGCCGACCGCCCCTGACCGTCCGCGCGCCACTAGTTACCGCAATTTCAATGGAAATCGAAGGTCCAATTTCCATTGAAATTGCGGCATCGGGAAAGGGCTTCCGGTCAGGCTTCGCCGATCCAGCGGTAGGCCATCTCGGGGCGGCCGACCGCGCCGTAGAGCGGGCGGCGCTCAGCCATGCCCTTGTTGACCAGGTATTCCAGGTACCGGCGGGCGGTCACCCGCGACACCCCGATGGCTTCGCCGACCGCCCCCGCCGGAGCTCCCCCGGGGTTGGCGCGCAGCCCCGAGACGACCGCCGCGAGCGTCTCCTCGCCCATGCCCTTCGGCAACGCCGCTCGGTCGACGCCGCGTAGCGCGGAGAACGCCCGGTCGATCTCGGCCTGGCTGCTTACCTCCCGATCGTGCCCCAGGCTGGCCCGGAAGCGCGCGTAGTGCTCCAGCTTCTCCCGCATCGCCGCGAACGTGAACGGCTTGAGGAGGTACTGCACCACGCCGCTGGAGACCGCGGCCCGGACCACCTTGAGGTCGCGGGCCGAGGTCACCGCGATCACATCGGCGTTGCTGCCCGCGGTACGCAGCGCCCGCGCGACCTGCAGCCCGTCCATGTCGGGCAGCCGCAGGTCGAGCAGCACCAGGTCGACCGAGGTGCGTTCGACGAACCGCAGGGCTTCCTGGCCGGTGCGGACCCGGCCGGCCACCGCGAAGCCGGCAACGCGGTTGACATAGGTCTCGTGCGCCTCACCCACCAGCGGGTCGTCTTCGACGACGAGGACCGAGATCACCGAGCCGCGTCCGATCCCCGGCACCCCGAACGGCTGGGCAACAGCACGGTGAACACCGCGCCGCCCTCGTTGTGCACGTCGATGCTGCCGCGGTGGCGGCGCACGCTCTGCCCGACCAGCGCGAGCCCGAGCCCGCGGCCGTCATCCTTCGTCGACCAACCGCGCTGGAAGACCCGCTGCGCGCTCCCCGGATCGACCCCCGGCCCGTTGTCGGCGACCCGGATCAGCACACCGTCCTCAGTGGACCGGAGGGTCACCTCCACTCGCGGGCGCGCGCTTTCCATCGTCGCCTCGACGGCGTTGTCGATCAGGTTCCCGAGGATGGTCACCAGGTCCCGGGAGTCGATGTGCCCCACGTCGACGTCGTCGATCTCAGTGTCGGCGCTCAACACGACCTCCACTCCGCGCTCCCCTGCCTCGGCGCTCTTGCCCAGCAGCACCGCGGCGAGCACCGACTCGCCGACCGCCCCGACCACCCGATCGGTCAGCTGCTGGGCGAGCCGCAGCTCGGCGGTGGCGAACGCGACGGCTTCCTCGGCGCGGCCCAGCTCGATCAGCGACACCACGGTGTGCAGCCGGTTCGCCGACTCGTGGGCCTGGGAGCGCAGCGACTCGGCGAACCCGCGCATCGAGTCGAGCTCGCCACTCAACGCCTGCAGTTCGGTGTGGTCGCGCAGCGTGACCACGGTGCCCAGGTCGCGCTCGCCGCTGCGGATCTGCGAGACGTTGACCAGCAGCACGCGGTCGTCGGTCAGGTGGACCTCGTCGCGCACTGCCCGCCCCGTCGCGAGAGTCTCCACAAGGGACTGCGGGAGGCCGAGCTCGGACACGTGCTTGCCTTCGGTTTCGACGGGATCCAGCGAGAGCAACACAGCGGCACCATCGTTGCACAACGTGATCCGCCCGGACGGCGCCACCAGCAGCAATCCCTCGCGCACCGCGTGCAGGATCGCGTCGTGGTACTCGTACATGCGGCTGAGCTCGGCCGGCTGCAGCCCGTGGGTGTGGCGCCGGATCCGGGCGCTGACCAGGTACGTGAGCAGCCCGCCGACCAGCAGCGCCCCCACCGCGACCACGACCAGCACGGTCACCTGCTCGCGCAGCTCGGCGGTGAGCATCTGCACCGTGATGCCGTCCGACACCAGTCCCACCAGCCGGTGCGCGTCGTCGTAGACCGGCACCACCGCGCGCACCGACGGGCCGAGCGTGCCGGTGTAGGTCTCGGTGAACACCTGCCCGGCCACGGCCTGCTCGATGTGCCCGATGAACGGCTGCCCGATGCGCGTCGGGTCCGGGTGCGTGTAGCGGATGCCGGCCGGGGACATGATCGTGATGAAATCGACGCCGGTCTCGGCCCGGACGCGTTCGGCCAGCGGCTGCAGCGTGGCCGTCGGGTTCGGCGCGGTCAGCCCGTCGCGCACCGCGGGCTGCGCGGCCAGGACGCGGGCCACCGTGACGACCTTGTCCGCGGCCTTCTCCTCGTTGCGCTGCCCAGCGTCGTACCAGGCCAGCAGGGCTCCGGTGAGCACCACGATGGCCACGACGACCACCTGGAGCACGAACAGCTGGCGGGCCAGGCTCCAGCGTGGCCGGACGCGGCCGAACCAGTTCCGGTCATCGGCGGAAGGCATGACAAACCCGTGTCGGATAGGTGAACACAATGAACAGAAGCGTGACGCAGACGATACCTGGCGCAGATAGTCTCATCCGGCCGGACCGTGACCTGGGACACGGCTGGTACGAGTGTGACCCGGTATCCCAGTAGGAGTGCAACAGTGGCAAGCAACGACGCTGCGCAGACACACCGTCGGGATCGAACGCATTACCTGTACATCGCGGTGATCGCCGCAGTCGTGGCAGGCATCGCCGTCGGCTTCATCGCGCCCGACCTCGGCAAGGCCCTCAAGCCGCTGGGTACCGGGTTCGTCAACCTGATCAAGATGATGATCTCGCCGGTCATCTTCTGCACCATCGTGCTCGGCGTGGGCGGCGTGCGGAAGGCCGCCAAGGTCGGCAAGGTAGGCGGCCTCGCGCTGGCCTACTTCATGGTCATGTCCGTGGTGGCGCTGGTCATCGGCCTGCTGGTGGGCAACGTGCTGCACCCCGGTGAGGGCCTGCACATCACCGACTCGCTGCGCGGCCAGGGTGCACAGCAGGCCGGTGACGGCGCCGAGAGCACCGCCGACTTCCTGCTCGGGATCATCCCGCACACCCTCGTTTCCTCGTTGACCGAGGGACAGGTGCTGCAGACGCTGCTGGTCGCATTGCTGGCCGGTTTCGCGCTGCAGGCGATGGGCGACAAGGGCGCGCCGATCCTGCGCGGCATCGAGCACATCCAGCGGCTGGTGTTCAAGATGCTGGCGATGGTCATGTGGGCGGCGCCGGTCGGCGCGTTCGGTGCGATCGCCGCGGTCGTCGGCGCGACCGGGGTGCAGGCGCTCAAGGGCCTGGCCGTGATCATGCTCGGCTTCTACACCACCTGCCTGCTGTTCGTGTTCCTGGTGCTGGGCCCGGTCCTGTGGATGTTCGCGCGGGTCAACATCTTCTCGCTGCTGCGCTACCTGGGACGCGAGTTCCTGCTGATCGTGTCCACCTCGTCGTCGGAGGCGGCGCTGCCACGGCTGATCGCGAAGATGGAGCACCTCGGGGTGAGCAAGCCGGTGGTGGGCATCACGGTGCCGACCGGCTATTCGTTCAACCTGGACGGCACCATGATCTACCTGACCATGGCGTCGCTGTTCATCGCGAGCGCGCTGGGCGACCCGCTGGCGCTGGGCGAGCAGGTCGGGCTGCTGCTGTTCATGATGATCGCCTCGAAGGGCGCGGCGGGCGTCAGCGGCGCCGGGCTGGCCACCCTGGCCGGCGGGCTGCAGTCGCACCGGCCGGAACTGCTGGACGGCGTCGGCCTGATCGTGGGCATCGACCGGTTCATGTCCGAGGCGCGGGCGCTGACCAACTTCGCGGGCAACGCGGTCGCGACCGTCCTCATCGGCGCGTGGACCAAGGAGATCGACCGCGACCAGATGAAGCAGGTGTTCGCGGGCGAGAGCCCGTTCAACGAGCAGTCCTTCGTCGACGATGGCCACGGCGGCGCCACCCCGGCCGACGAAGAACCCGAAAAGGTCGCGGCGGCAACGAAGAGCTGACACCAAGCAGAAGGGCCCGGTCCTCTTGCAGTGACCGGGCCCCTTCTGCGTTTCGCCTGATCAATCCCGCGGATCGACGGTGCGCAGCATCCGGACGAACCCCGTCAAGCAATCAAGCTGAGCGTTGTTCAGCGGGTCCGGGGTGAAATGCATTAGCTCGTTACGTATTTCACGTACCTGGTCCAACCGGTCGAGGAAAACCTCGTGATCGAGCGGCCATTCAAGCCGCCGCCAATGCTCAGTCGGCTCGAGCAGATACTTGTAGTTCCCGAGGGTGAGGTCCGCGGCCGAACTGATCGTACTGCGACGTCGTCGGGGAGCCACGTTCTGGATTTCCTCGAGGCTGAATGCTTCGTCCACCCGCCGACGCAGCCTCCGCTCGGCTTCCTCGATCAGCACGAACGGGCGAGCGGTGTCCCCGAACTGACCGGTGAGATCCGCTGTCGTCACGATACCGCTGATCGACTGGTCCGCTCCGCGGACGAAGACGTAGCCACTGCGGTAGATCTCATCCAGCTGACTCAACAGATCTTCACGATGATCGACAGTCCGGGCAGGGACGATCACGTGCGATACCTGGGTGGCTGACCGCGACATGCTGGACTGGCCGATCGACTCCCAACTGACCGCGCCCCGCAAGTTTCCCTCGCCATCGATTACCGCCAGCTGCGAATAGTTGTCGGCGAGCATCCGAGTCGTCGCCTTTGAAAGTTTGTCCTCAGGCCGCACACTTGCGACACCGTTGTTCGCCGGCTTCAGCATGCCCAACCGCAACGTGATGGGCGGGAATTCGGATACGTCTTGGGTGTTCTCGGTCGATGCGCGGCTGTCCAACGCTTCCGACTCACCGGGTTCTTCGCCGACGGGCACGATCTCGACCACGTTGTCGATCCAGCCCTCGGTGAACGGCGGCTTGGTGGTGAGCCCGAGCTCGCTCAGATCGGTCTCGATCGCAGCGATGTTGGCCGGGGTGCGACGGACGAGGCCCCAACAAGCCAGCAATTCCCTGATCGACAGCCGGATCGGGGACTTCGGATCGGCGGCAACGGCTTTGTCGACCAGTTCCCGCGGCGTGCGCACGCCATGCCGCTCGTGCTCGTCCGCAGATGGCCCAGGATCCACCCCCTCCGCCGCGAGTGCCGCCACCCGCTCGGCAGCCTGGAAGCGCTGCAACCGACAGATCGTCAAGAGCGAACCCATGCTGTCCAGCAGATCCCGTTGGACCGAATCACGCGGAACGTCTTTGCGGATCCAATCCACCGCACGGACGTGCTGAAAGCCGGGAGGCGCGTCGGAGTCGAAGCGGTACGGCCCGCTGACGCGACCGATCGCGATCTGCTGCGATCGGGTCTTCAGCGGCATTACGACGTGGTCGCTCTCTTGGATTTCGGCGACGAGCCGCCACAGCTGACCCGTCCAGTTCGCCACGGTCGCTTTGCTATCGCCTGGATACGAATCTTCGATCACCCCGCGCACGTCTGATTTGGTGGTTAACCCGGTCAGATCACCGACCTCGTCCCAACCAGCTATCACCAAGCCCATGCTCAGGGCTCGGTCCTCTCGTTCACCTTCACGACCGCCGCGCACGAGCCACGCCGCAGATGACATACCC
Organism: Saccharopolyspora pogona; assembly: GCF_014697215.1. GTDB lineage: Bacteria > Actinomycetota > Actinomycetes > Mycobacteriales > Pseudonocardiaceae > Saccharopolyspora > Saccharopolyspora hattusasensis. Next base: position 8,288,206 of record NZ_CP031142.1, on the reverse strand, counting down.
AGCTTCCTCCCGGCCACATGTCCTGATTCAGCTCGACATCGACCGAATTCGGCCGACTGCCAACCACGGATTCTAGCCAGCTGAGTAATCGCGTGATCACGCATTGCACATATCGGTGTGCAATGCCGGGCCGTGCGTGTTTTCGGGTGCTGTAGCGCCCGAAAACACGCACGGCACCTGACCGGCGGGGTCAGCCGGTGAGGCCCGGTGCGCCGTTCTCGACGCGGCCGGTTGCGCGACGCCGGAACGACTTGTCCTGGGCGGCGGTCACCTCGACGTCGTACCAGCCCTGGTCCGTCGGCCACGCCACGGTCTCCGCGCCGCCTGCGGCGAGCCGGACCTCGCGCTGCTCACCGGCCGCGTAGCCCAGGGACCGCAGGCGCAGCGTGACGGCCTCGCCGCCGTTGTTGCGCAGTTCCAGCGACAGCCCGCCGGAACGGGCGTCCGGGTTCGTCCGCACGTCGATGCCCGCCGCCTTGCCGCTGCGGGAACCGCTGAACTCGAACCAGAACCGGTTCGGCCCCTGCACCGCGAACCGGTAGTCCTCGCGCACCGGCACGTCCACCACCTGCTCGCCGCGGACGTCCACATGAGACGGTTCGGGCAGTTCTCCCGCGTACGGGTAGATCGTGAAGTGCGCGGAGCCCGGACCGGCGTTGCCGAGCCGCAGCCCGACCGCTTCCCCGTTCACCGCACCGGAGACATGCGGCTGGTACGGCAGCGCCCGCGCCGGCCGCCGCCCCTGCTCCTGCACCGGCAGTGCCTGCTCCGCCGGCGGCTTGGGGTGCCAGCGCTTGATCGGCTCGGGCACCAGGCCCGGCTCGGCGGGCTTCGGCGCCTTCGCCGCGTTCTCGAAGTCGAACACCGAGGTCAGGTCGCCGCACGCGGAGCGCCGCCAGGAGCTGATGTTCGATTCCTGGACACCGGTCCAGCGCTCCAGCAGCCGCAGCACCGACGTGTGGTCGAACACCTCGGAGTTGACGAAACCGCCGATCGTCCAGGGCGACACCACGGTCATCGGCACCCGCGGGCCGAGCCCGATCGGCTGGCCCTCGAAGTAGTCGTCGCCGTTGCCGGACTCCCGCTTCGGCGGCACCGGCGGCGGCACGTGGTCGAAAAAGCCGTCGTTCTCGTCGAAGTTGAGCAGCAGCGCGGTCTTCGACCAGATCTTCGGGTGGGCAATGGCGTCCAGCACGTCGTAGATCAGGTTCGCGCTGCCGACTGGCGTGGAGCTGCCCGGGTGCTCGGAATCGACAGCGGACGGAACCAGCCAGACCACCTTCGGCAGCCGCTTCGCCTTGATGTCGGCGCGGAGCCGCTGGACGAGCGTACCCGGCTCGCTGCGGTACATCGCGCGGTCGAACAGGCTGCGCTCGGCGTCGGTCAAGGCCGCGCGACCGGCCTCCAACTGCTTGAGCAGCCGTTGCTGCTCCGCGGCGGGCTTGTCGAAGAGGGCGGTGTAGAACTCCTCGGTGGTGCGGAAGTTCCCGTCCACCGAGGCGAGCATCTTGTGGCCGATCGCCTTGAACGTCTTGAAGTACTCGACCGCGTTGTCGGTGAAGTTGTCCCACTCCTGGTAGATCTGCCAGGAGAGTCCGGCCTTTTCGAGCCGCTCCGGGTACGTGGTCCACTCGTAGCCGGCGTGGTCGTAGCTGTAGGCGGCGTTGGTGACCGCGCGCTTCGTGGTGCCCGGCTCGTAGCCGGTGGTGCCGGTCCACAGGTAGTTGCGGTTCGGGTTGGTGGAGCCGAAAACCGAGCAGTGGTAGGCGTCGCAGATGGTGAACGTGTCGGCCAGCTCGTACTGCAGCGGGATGTCCTGCCGCTCGTAGTACGTCATGGTGGCGGCGGTCTTCGCGGCGATCCAGTCGTTGTTCCAGCCGCGCGCCCACGCCTTACCGCTGCCGCCCCAGCTGTGGTCGAGGTCGCCGAGGTACTGGATATCCGACACCGGCCGCCCCTCGCGCTCGGCGCCCTGCCGCAGCGAGAACGGCAGCACCTCACCGCCAGCGGTGGGCTGCTGGAACACGGTCCGGCCATCGGACTGCTGCAATGGCTGCCGGTCGCCGTAGCCGCGCACGCCGCGAAGCGTGCCGAAGTAGTGGTCGAAGGAACGGTTCTCCTGCATCAGCACGATGACGTGCTCGATCGCGTCCAAGCCGCCTTTGGGAGCGGGCCGCGCCATGGCCTCGTGCAGCGAAGGCGGCAGCAGTGAAGCGGCGGCTGCGCCGCCAACGACCCCGGCGGCACCGGTCAGAACCCGACGTCGAGAAACCTCAGTCACGAGCGGACATCGTCATCGACGAAAGCCAAGCGGCGGAATCCCCGCAGTGACGCAACAATGAACCACCCGTGTCAGCCGAACGGCGTAACCACCAGCACCCGGCCAACCACGCCGAGCAGCCGTTCTCCTGCTGGCGGCGGAAACATCGAACCGCGGCCGAGGAACCGGATCAGCGGAGCCGGTTCAGGAATGCACGCCAAGCGGCGTGGCTGACCGTGATGTGGCCAGCCTCCGGGACCTTCGAATCCCGGACACCCACAGCCTGGTCGGTTAATCGGACCTCGACACATGTATTGCTCGCGGCGGCACTGCGACTGCTCTTGAACCAGCCGGTGTCATAGCTCATTGCCCAAGCCCCTTCAGCTTGTCGATCAGCAGGTTGCGGGTCTGTTCCAAGTCCAACGCAAGATCCTGCACTCGCTCGAAGGCACGGAACATGGGCCCAGTGTCCTCTTCTTGATCGTGATAGATACCTGACCCATAGATCACCGAGACGAAGGCGATCTGCGGCGCTGCGCCCCCAAAGTCAAGAGTGATCAAGCCTCCGCCCAGCAACGGGTTGTTCCGCACATTGTTCGGCAACACCTGAACCATGACGTTCGGACGCTCACCGAGTTGAAGCAGATGCAGGATTTGACCACGCAACACGGAAATGCTGCCGACAGGCTGGTCCACTGCCGCCTCAGCCAGAACGAGGAAGACGTCCTTCGGATCGCCGGCTTCCAGGACCCGGCGCTGCTGCTCCAAGCGAAACGCGACCCGCATTTCCACCTCGTCCTCAGAGGAATCCCACCAGACGCCGTCACCTGACTCAATAACCGCACGAACGTAGTCGGCGGACTGAGCCAAGCCCGGCACAACGCCAGCTTCGTAGAACCCGATCGACTCGGCGTCGGCTTGGAGGTCGGCCAGGCGCTCGAACGCGAGCGGCAGTTGGTCGGCGTAGATGGGGCCGCGCTGGCGCTTCCTCGCCTGCACACCGAGGTCAAGGACCGTCTGCCGCTCAGTTGCGTTGACCCCGTAGAAGTCCAGAAGCGCGTTCAACTCCTCCGGGCTGAAGGAGCCTTTGGCCGTTTCGACCTGGCTGATGCGGGCCGTATTACGGCCGATCGCCTGGGCTGCCTGCTGCTGGGTCTTGCCCGCTCGGTCGCGGAAACGACGGAGCATCAGACCCAGTTGGCGGCGTTCCACGGTTTGACGTCCGGCTGGCACAGGAGCCTCCCTCGTCGGATGATCACCCAATTCGGGCAATGTCAAAGCTCGCCAACAATCCTTATCCTCATCACAAGGCTATTGCATGAGCCTTGAGATTTCCGTCCACTGAACCTTATCTAGTTCGGGTCTTGTGCCCGGAGGGGAGTCGGCTGTGTACCGAGGGCAAGGGGTTGAGACCGCCACGCTGGCCTGGATCTCGGAGACCGTCGAGGTCACGCACGAGTACGACGAGGGCGTCGACGAGGTGAATCTGATCTTCCGCGGTAACGACGAGCTCGTGCTCAGCTGCACGCGCCGCGGCTTTGCCGCGCTCAGCGACGCAGTCGACGCCGTCAACCGGGATCTGGTTACCCGGCCGGTTTGAGGTGAGGCGTCGTGAGTGCGAAAACCGGCTCCAACCGGTTTTCGCACCCAAGACCTCCTACAGGGCGCCCTTCGTGGACGGGACCACGCCGGCGAAGCGGGGGTCGGGTTCGACCGCCGCCCGCAGGGCTCGGGCGATCGCCTTGTACTGAGCTTCCGCGATGTGGTGCGGGTCGCGGCCGTGGATCACCCTGGTGTGCAGGTTGATCTGGGAGTGGAACGCCAGCGACTCGAACACGTGGCGGTTCAGGACGAACGGGTAGTTGCCGCCGATCGTGAAGCTGTTGAACTGCTCCGGTTCGCCCGTCATCACGCAGTACGAGCGGCCCGAGACGTCCACCGCCGCGTGCGCGAGTGTCTCGTCCATCGGGATCCAGGCGTCGCCGAAGCGGCGGATGCCCTTCTTGTCGCCGAGCGCCTGGCGCAGCGCCTGGCCGAGCACGATCGCGGTGTCCTCCACCGTGTGGTGCGCGTCGATGTGGATGTCGCCGGTCGACTTAACCTTCAGGTCGAAGGCCGCGTGGGTGCCCAGCGCGGTGAGCATGTGGTCGTAGAACGGCACCGTGGTGTCGATGTCGACCTGCCCCGTGCCGTCGAGGTCGAGTTCGACCAGCACCGAGGATTCCTTGGTGGTGCGTTCGACCCGGCCGACCCGGGTCCCGGGCTGGAATGTCACTTGCTGATCTCCTCGCTCACGACCTTGCTCGCCGCCAGGAAGGCGTCGTTCTCCTCCGGCGTGCCGATGGTGACCCGCAGGTGGCCGGGGATCCCGACGTCGCGGATCAGCACGTCGGCGTCCAGGTAGCGCTGCCACGCGCGGTGCGCGTCCGCGAACCGTCCGAAGAGGACGAAGTTGGCGTCGCTGGGCACCGGCGAGAAACCCTGCTCCCGCAACGCTTCCACGACCCGCTCGCGCTCGTCGACTAGCGCCCGCACTGAACCGAGGGTGGCCTCGGCGTGCCGCAGGGCCGCCCGCGCGGCGGCCTGGGTGACCACCGACAGGTGGTACGGCAGGCGCACCAGCAGCAGGGCGTCGATCACGGCCGGGGCCGCCGCCAGGTAGCCGAGCCGACCGCCGGCGAACGCGAACGCCTTGCTCATCGTGCGGCTGACGATCACCTTCGCCGGGTACTGCCGGATCAGCTCGATCGCGCTGGGCCGGGCGGAGAACTCGGCGTAAGCCTCGTCCACCACGACCACGCCGGGGGCGACGTCCAGGATCGCGCGCAGGTCGTCCTGCGACACCGACTGCCCGGTGGGATTGTTCGGGCTGGTCACGAACACCACGCTGGGCTGCTTCTCCGCGACGATGCGGGCGGCCTGCGCGCCGTCCAGGCTGAAGTCGTCGCGGCGCGGCGCGGGCAGCCAGTCGGTGCGGGTGCCCGCCGACAGGATCGGGTGCATCGAGTACGACGGAACGAAGCCGAGCGCGGTGCGGCCGGGCCCGCCGAAGGCCTGCAGGATCTGCTGCAGGACCTCGTTGGAGCCGTTGGCCGCCCACAGGTTCCCGGTCGCCAGTTGCACGCCGGTGGCCTCGGTCAGGTACGCGGCGAGGTCGGCGCGCAGCGCCGTGGCGTCGCGGTCCGGGTAGCGGTGCAGTACCGTGGCGGCTTCCTGCACCGCGGCGGTCACGTCGTCGACGAGTTCCTGCGGCGGTGGGTAGGGATTCTCGTTGGTGTTGAGCCGAACCGAGACGTCCAGCTGCGGCGCGCCGTAGGGGCTGCGGCCGCGCAGATCGTCGCGAAGCGGCAGGTCGGCCAGCGTCGTGTCGGCGCCGAGCACGTCACTCATGGGTTCTACCTTCGGTTGTTCCGGGCGCTCAGCGGGAGAAGCGGGCGGTGACCGCCTGACCGTGCGCGGGCAGGTCCTCGGCGTTGGCCAGCGCCACCACCTGGTCCGCGACGTCGCGCAAAGCCTGCTCGCTGTAGGAGATCACGTGGATGCCGCGCAGGAAGCTCTGGACGCTCAGGCCGGACGAGTGCCGCGCGCAGCCACCGGTGGGCAGCACGTGGTTGGAGCCCGCGCAGTAGTCGCCCAGCGACACCGGCGCGTACGGGCCGACGAAGATCGCGCCCGCGTTGCGCACCCGCGCGGCCACCGCTTCGGCGTCCGCGGTCTGGATCTCCAAGTGCTCGCCGGCGTACGCGTCCACCACCCGGAGGCCGTCCTCCACAGTGGACACCAGGATGCAGCCGGACTGCTCGCCGGCCAGCGCGGTGCTGATCCGCTCGACGTGCTTGGTCTGCGCCACCTGGCGCTCCAGCTCGGCGTCGACCGCGTCGGCCAGCTCGACCGAGGTGGTCACCAGCACGCTCGCCGCGAGGGTGTCGTGCTCGGCCTGGCTGATCAGGTCGGCGGCCACGTGCACCGCGTCGGCCGTCTCGTCGGCCAGCACCGCGATCTCGGTCGGCCCGGCCTCCGAGTCGATGCCGATCAGGCTGCGCAGGTGCCGCTTGGCGGCGGTCACGTAGACGTTGCCCGGCCCGGTCACCATGTCCACCGGCGTCAGCTCGGCGCCGTCGGTGTCGTGCCCGCCGTAGGCCAGCAGCGCCACCGCCTGCGCGCCGCCGACCGCCCAGACCTCCTCGACGCCGAGCAGCTGCGCGGCGGCCAGGATCGTCGGGTGCGGCAGGCCGCCGAACTCCGCCTGCGGCGGGCTGCACACCACCAGCGATTCCACCCCGGCGGCCTGCGCCGGGACCACGTTCATCACCACGCTGGACGGGTAGACCGCCAGCCCGCCCGGCGCGTACAGGCCGACGCGGGCGACCGGCACCCAGCGCTCGGTGACCGTGCCACCGGGCACGACCTGCGTCGTCGTGTCGATGCGCCGCTGGTCGTCGTGCACCCTGCGGGCGCGGGAGATCGACTCCTCCAGGGCCGCGCGTACCGCCGGGTCGAGATCGTCGAGGGCCCGCCTCAGCTCGGCGGCCGCCACCCTCACCCGTTCCGGTCGGACGGAATCAAACTTCTCGGTGAATTCGAGGACGGCTTCCACCCCGCGGTCGCGGATCGCCTCGATCACCGGCCGGACCCGATGCAGCACGTGCTCGACGTCCATCTCGGCGCGCGGCAGCGTCGCGCGCAGCTCGACGGTGGACGGAACGCGACCGCGCAGGTCGGTACGGGTGAGCATGTGCGTCCTTCCAATACCCGGGGGCTACACCGACCAGGGTAATCGCCGCGGGACGCGGCCGTCCTCGAACCCGGTCGCAGGTCACCCCGGACGAGGGCCCGGAGTGGGAAAATGTCAACGTGCGGCCATTGTTCGCCAGTGGCTTGCCAACATCGGGCGGCTCCTAGAACCTGCCAACATCACCACCAGTGATCGATCGGAGACCCGATGTTCAGCTCACGGCGCAAGGCAGTGACCGTGGCGGCCGCCGCGTGCCTGGTCCTGCTGGCCCCTATCCAGGCCAGCGTGTCCGCGGAGCCGACCGGGGCGACCGCCGCCCAGGACTTGGCCACCTACCGCGTTCCCAACACCGACAGCAAGACGCGAACCGAGATCAACCGCACCGGCGCCCAGGTCATCGCGGTGTCCGGCGCGGTGGCCACCGTGGAGGCCACCCCGGCGCAGGCCGAGCAGCTGCGCGCCGCCGGGTTCGTGCTCAACGACGAGACCAAGGTCGCCGACGCGCTCAAGCGGATCAACCCGGCGCAGCGGGTGCCGGGCGACTTCCCGCCCGGGTACGAGGGCTACCACAACCTCGACGAGATGAACGCCGAGCTCGACGCCGTGGTGAAGGACCACCCGGACATCGCGGCGAAGTCCAGCATCGGCAAGTCCTTCGAGGGCCGCGACATCCCGGTGCTGAAGATCAGCGACAACGTCGGGCAGGACGAGGACGAGCCCGAGGTGCTGTTCGACTGCAACCAGCACGCCCGCGAACACCTGACCACCGAGATGTGCTTGCACATCGCCAACCGGCTCACCGACGGCTACGCCGGCGACCAGGCGATCAAGGACGCGGTCGGCAACCGGGAGATCTGGATCATCCCGGTGGTCAACCCGGACGGTTCGTCCTACGACGTGGCGTCCGGCGAGTTCCAGGGGTGGCGCAAGAACCGGCAGGACGCCGGCACCGACCTCAACCGCAACTGGGGTTACAAGTGGGGCTGCTGCGGCGGCTCCGACAACGACCCGAAGGGCGAGACCTACCGGGGCCCGGCCGCGTGGTCGGCGCCGGAGACCGCGGCGATGCGCGACTTCATCGACTCGCGGGTGGTCGGCGGCGTGCAGCAGATCAAGGCCGCGATCGACTTCCACACCTACTCCGAGCTCGTGCTGTGGCCCTTCGGGCACACCAGTGACGACGCCACCGAGGGCATGACCCAGGAGGAGTACGACCGGTTCGCGCGGGTCGGCGGCGAGATGGCCAAGACCAACGGCTACACCCCGCAGCAGTCCAGCGACCTCTACATCACCGACGGCGACAGCCTGGACTGGATGTGGGGTCAGCACAAGATCCTGGCCTACACCTTCGAGATGTACCCGGCCAACGGCGGCGGCATCGACGGCTTCTACCCGCCCGACGACGTCATCGAGAAGGAGACCGCGCGAAACGACGCCGCGGTGGACATCCTGCTCCGCGAGGCAGGAGCCTGATCCGGCAGGAGGGGGAACGGGCCCGGGGCGCTTCGGCACCCCGGGCCCGTTCTTCCAAGCGGCTTCGCCGCTTCAAGGCATCAACCTCTTCCGCACCAGCGGCCACAGCGCTCGGCCGGTGGCGATAATGGCGGCATGGCTGCAGAACCCGCCGCGACGACCGTCACCGAGCACCGCCTGGTCCGGCACGGTTCGTGGATCGTCTGCCCGTTGTTGGGAGCGCTGGTCGTCTGGTTGTTGCGGCTGGCGTCCGCCTGGGTCGCCGGGTTGCCGTGGGCGCCGTTCCAGGGCGTGTTCCAGCTCGCCGCGTCGGTGCCCGACCCGTGGGGCTCGGTCGGCGCCATCGCCATCGGCGCGATCCTCGGGCTCGGCTTCGCCGGGCTGATGGCGCAGGAGCGGCTCACGGTCACCGTCGAACCGGAGCAGGTGGTGCTGACCGTCGGGCGGTCGCAGCAGCACATTGCGCGCGCCGAGATCGGTTACGTGTACGTCGACGGCAAGAACCTCGTGGTGCTGGACGAATCCGGCGGCGAGCACATCCGGCAACCGTCCGATTTAGACAGGTTCGCGCTGCGCAGGGCCTTCACCGACCACGGCTACCCGTGGCGGGACAAGGACCCGTTCACCGGCTCCTACAGCCTGTGGGTCGAGGACACGCCGGAGCTGTCGCTGCGGATCAACGCGCTGATGGCGGCCCGCGAACGCGCGCTGCGCAAGCGCGACGGGAAGGAAGCGGCGCTGCTGCGCACCGAACTGGTCAAGCACGGAATCCTCGTGCGCGACGTGAAGAAGCGTCAGTTCTGGCGAACCACCGACTGAGCGCAGTCGCAGAATTCGCTCTCGACCCGCGCCGCCACGCAGAACCAGCCTGGACTGTGGCAGTGGAGGGCTCGCGAACGCCGGGAATGGAACAATCGGAAGATGGACGGTGTCGCTTGGAACATCGCGCTGGTGCTGCTGTTCGTGCTGTTCGGCGGCTACTTTGCCGCCGCGGAGATCGCGCTGGTGTCGCTGCGCGAGAGCCAGGTCCGCAAGCTCGCCGAACGCGACCGCCGCGGCGCGCGGGTGGCCAAGCTGCGCGCCGACTCCAACCGGTTCCTGTCGGCGGTGCAGATCGGCGTCACCTTCGCCGGGTTCTTCGCCTCCAGCTACGGCGGCGCGACGATCGCGGTGCGCCTGGAGCCGGTGTTGGCCGGCTGGGGCCTGCCGATCGGCGTGGCCGCGTCGGTGGCCCTGGTGCTGGTGACGCTGTTCGTGTCGTACCTGTCGCTGGTGCTCGGCGAGCTCGCCCCCAAGCGGCTGGCGCTGCAGAAGTCCGAGGGCGTCGCGATGGTCACCGCCGGGGTGCTGGACCGGCTGGCGACGCTGTCGCGGCCGTTGATCTGGTTGCTGTCGAAGTCCACCAACGCGGTGGTCCGGTTGCTCGGCATCGATCCGCGCGCCGACCAGGACAAGGTCAGCGAGGAAGAGCTGCGGGACATGGTGCGCACCAACGAGCAGCTGACCATTGAGGAGCGGCGGCTGCTCAGCGACGCGTTCCGGGCCACCGACCGGGTGCTCGGCGAGGTCATGGTGCCGCGCACCGAGGTCGATTTCCTGGACCGCACCATGCCGCTGCCCGAGGCGATCGCCGAGGTGGCCGGCAAGCCGCACTCGCGGTACCCGGTCATCCGGGACACCGCCGACGACATCGTCGGTTTCATCCACGTCCGAGACCTGCTCGCCACGACGCACGGCGGACGCGCGGCGGTGCGCACGGTCGGCGACCTGACCCGGCCGGTCACCGCCCTGCCGGCGAGCAAGCCGGTGCTGGCGGCGCTGTCGCAGATGCGGCGGCGGGGCGGGCACCTGGCGGTGGTGGTCGACGAGTACGGCGGGACCGCTGGCATCGTCACCGTCGAGGACCTGGTGGAGGAGGTCGTCGGCGAGATCTGGGACGAGTACGACCCGAGCACGGCCCCGGTGCGCCCCAAGGGCAACGGCAGCTTCGAGACCGACGGGCTGCTGCACCGCGCCGAGTTCGAGCAGCAGACCGGGATCGCACTGCCCGACGGTCCCTACGACACGGTGGCGGGGTTCGTGGTCAGCCGGCTCGGGCGCGTCCCGGCGGAGGGCGATTCGCTGGAGGCCCTGGGCCACCGCTTCACGGTCCGCGCGATGGACGGCCACCGCGTATCCCGCCTGCTGGTCACCAAGCTCCCCGCCCAGCAGTGACCCAACCCGGGTTCGATCACCGCAATTTCAATGGAAATTGCAGAACTCCGGCGTGTCGGACCACGACACGCCGGAGACTGTGGATAACTCCCACAATTTCAATGGAAATCGGACATTCGATTTCCATTGAAATTGCGGACGACCGCGTCAGGACAGCAGCAGGACCACGGATCCCACGATGATTCCGACGAGCACCACGACCGCCGCGGTGATCATGATCGCCCGCATCTTTGGCCGGTCGTCGCGAACCTCGGTCTGGGCCCGATCCCGCCACTGCATGAAGGTGGTGCCTTCGCCCTCGCTCAACGTCGACTCCTCGGGTCCGTCGTCAGTACCGAGCGGTCCCCCGCGACCGCGTTTCGGCCCCACCATGTCATATCGACCCGCCGAGGCGAACCACGTGCACCGCCCAATACCGCAGCAGGTCTTCGTCGTGGCTGATCGCGAGCACCCCCGTGCCGTGCTCGTTCACCCGCCGGTCCACGACCTGCACCAGCGCCGCCGTGGTGGACGCGTCCAGCATCGCGGTCATCTCGTCGCAGATCAGGTAGCTCGGCCACAACGCCAATGCCCGCGCCAGGCAGGCCCGTTGCAGTTGCCCGTCGCTGACCTCGTGCGGCCGCCGCGACAGCAGCTCCGCGGTCAGCCCCACCTCGTCGGCCAGCTCGTCGACGTCGCCGGCGGTTCCGGTGGCCCGCAGCGGTTCGGCGACGATCTCGCGGAGCGTGAAGCGCGGGTCGACGGCGGGCCGCGGCTGCTGGAAGACGATGCCGATCGCCTTGCGCTGCTCCCGCGGCGTCGCGTGCCGGAAGCCGCTGACCGGCTCGCCGTCGAGCGACACCTGCCCGGACCACGGCTCGTGCAGCAGCCCGAGCACCCTGGCCAATGTGGACTTCCCGCACCCGCTCGGCCCGGCCAGCCCGACCACGGAACCGCCCGGGACGTCCAGGTCGACCCCGTCGAGCACCGGTTCGCCGCGCCGGTAGCCGGCGACCAGGCCGGTCGCGCTCAGCACGGCGGGTGCGCGGCGACCCACCGGTCGCCGAGGTCGAGCAGTTCCGGATCTCCCGTGCACGGCCCGAATCCGGGCACGTCCGGACAGCGTTGGCAGAACACGCAACCCCATTCCTGTTCGATGCGGGCCAGTTCGGTGAGGGCCGGCGGGTGGCCGGGGATCGGCCGGAAACCGACGTCGGGCAACGCCGCGAGCAGCCTCGCGGTGTACGGGTGCCAGGGGTCGGCGAGCACCTGCTCGGCGGGCCCGGCCTCGACGATGCGGCTGGCGTACATCACCGCGATGTCGGTGGCCACCCGGCGGGCGGCGGCCAGGTCGTGGGTGATCAGCAGCACCGCGCGGTCGTCGGTGGCGGCTTGGGCGAGCAGGTCGACGGTGCGATGGACGAGCGGCCGGTCCAGCCCGGTGGTCGGCTCGTCGGCGAGGATGATCCGCGGGTTGCCGGCCAGCGCCAGCGCCACCGCGACCCGCTGGGCCATCCCGCCGGAAAGCTCGTGCGGGTAGCGGTCGAGGTCGGCCGGATCGAGCCCGACTCGTTCGGCGAGTTCGTCCGGCCCGGCGGCGCCGCCCAGCGCCCGGATCGCCTCGACGAGCTGGCTGCGCGCGGTCCGCACCGGGGTCAGGTGGGTGCTCGCGGACTGCGGCACCAGGCCGACGAGCCGGCCGCGGACCTGCCCGGCCAGCACCGGCTCCGGCGCCGACAGCAGCTCGATGCCGCCGCACAGCACGGCTTCGCCGCGAACCTGCGCGTTCCCGGGCAGCAGCCCCAGCAGCGTTGAGGCCAGCACCGACTTGCCGCAGCCGGACTCCCCGACCAGCGCGAGCACCCGGCCCGGCCGCAGTTGCAGCGTCGCGTCGGTCACCGCCCGCACTTCGGCGCCGCGCCCCAGCAGGAAGCGCACCGAGAGCCGGTCCAGTTCGAGCAGCGGTTCGCTCACAGCGCCAACTCCGATCGCCGTCGCGGCAAGACCCGATCGCGCCAGGTCGCGGCCAGTCCGGACACCGCCAGCGTCGTCGCCACCAGCAGCACCGACGGGAACAGCACGATCCACCAGGCGCCGAGCAGCACCGCTTCCCGGCCGTCGCCGAGGATGTTGCCGATGCTGGCCAGGTGCGGCGGCAGGCCGAGGCCGAGGAAGCTCAGCGCGGTCTCGTGCCACACCGCGTGCGGCACGAGCAGCACCGCCGAGAGCGCCGCCTGCGGCACGATCGCGGGCAGCAGGTGCCGCAGCAGGACCCGCGACCGCGACGAACCGCCCGCGATCGCCGCGTCGATGTAGGGCCGCTGGCGCAGCGACAGGACCTCGGAGCGCACGATGCGTGCCACGGTCGTCCAGTGTGTGAGGGCGATGGACAGGATCACCGCGACCAGGCTGCCCCGGTACAGCGCGACGATCACGATGCCCAGCAGCAGGTGCGGCACCGAGTTGATGGTGTCGACCAGCCGCATCAGCAACCGGTCCGGCCAGCCGCCGACGCCGCCCGCGACGGCGCCCACCAACGAACCGAGCACAGTGGACACTACCGCACTGAAACCGGCCACCAGCAAGGAGATCCGCAGTCCGGCGAGGGACTGCACGAACAGGTCCCGCCCGCCGGAGTCGGTGCCGAACGGGTGCGCCGGGCTCGGCGCGAGCCGGATCGAGTCGTAGCGCACCGATTCGCTGCCGAACAGCGCGGGCACCGCGATCGCCGCCAGCACGAGGACCGCGAGGCCGCCCAGCGACACCCACAACCGGGCCCGGGTCCGCGACACCCCGGCGCGCTTGCGGCCGGCGAATCGCCACGGTCCGACCGATGTGGACTCGTCAGATGTCTTTAAAAGGCGGCGAAGCCGCTTGCGGTGAGACACGCCACTTGCACCGCCGCGAGTTCTCAGAGGTCGCCTCGCGAGGACAGCCCCGATGCCGCGTATTGGACATACATAAGTCGGGGATCCCGCAGTCGAGGCGGCATCTGAGGTTCCGCCACCGGCACCGCTACGCAAATCACGTTGCGTATCTTCTTCAGCCATCGGTCGCCACCCTCGGGTCTAGCACGATCGCCGCGATGTCGGCGAACAGCGAGCCGATCAGCACCGCCGCGGTGGCCACGAGCGTCAGGATCGCCAGTAGCGGGTAGTCGACCGCCGTTGCGGCGGTGACGACGGCGGCGGCCAGGCCCGGCCAGGAGAAGACCTCCTCGACCAGCACGGCTCCGGTGACCAGTTCCGGAACCCGCGCGCCGATCAGCGTGACGAACGGCAGCAGCGCGGTCGGCAGCGCGTGCCGCAGCACGACGGCGCTCTCCGCGAGGCCGCGCGCCCGCGCCCCGATCACGTGGTCCTCGGACAGCGACGTCAGCATCGACTGCCGGACGTGCAGCACCAGCCACGGCGACTGGGAGATGCCCAGCACCAGCGCGGGCAGTGCCAGGTGCTCGGCGACCTGCCCGAACGACACCGGAGCGCCCGCGTCGGTCAGGCCCGCCACCGGCAGCCAGCCGAGCCCCAGCGAGAACACCGCGATCGACAGCAGCGCCAGCACGAACGGCGGCACACCCTCCAGCGCGTGGCCGATGGCGGTGACGAACCGGTCGATCCAGCCGCCCTGCCGCCAGGCCGCGACGGTGCCCAGCATCAGGGCGATCACCACGGCCAGCGCGAGCCCGGTCGCGGTCAGCAGGAGCGTCCACGGCAGCCGTTGCGCGACGACCTGCGCGACCGGCTGCCGGAACGACCGCGACACCCCGAGGTCGCCGCCGAACACGCCGGTCGCCCAGTGCCAGAACTGCACCAGCACGGGTTCGTCGAGCCCCAGCCGGGCCCGCACCTGCGCGACGTCGGCCGCGGACGTCCCGAAGAGCTCCACACCGTAGTACTGGTGGACCGGGTCGAACGGGGACGCCGCGGCCAGCACGAACACCCCGAACGCCACGACCACCAGCACCGGTACCGCGAACCCGGTCCGCCGCAGCACCAACCGGCCGATCGCGCGGCTCATGCCTGCGGTTTCCAGGCCTCGACGTTCCACCACGGGCCCCAGGTGGTCCCGTGCACGTGCGGCTCGACCGGCGGCTGGTAGCCGGACCACTTGCCGTCGCGCATCACGTAGCTGTGGTCGATGAACGCCAGGTACACCAGGCCTGGGTCGGCGACGTAGGCGCGCTGCGCCTGCTTGTAGAACTCCGCCCGCTTCGCCTGGTCCACCTCCTGCCGGCCGCCGTCGAGCGCGGCGTCCACCTCGGCGTTGCGGTACTGGCCCGGGTTGTTGTAGGTGCCGGTGCCGATGACCGAGGAGTGCAGACTGGTGTAGACCTGCGGGTCGGGGTCGATGGGGTTGCCGCCGCCGAGCACGATCCCGTCGGTTGCCAGCCGATCGGGCACGGCCGAGCGGTCCACCCCGGCGAGCTCGACCTGGATGCCGACCGCCTTGGCGTCGGAGGCGAACGCGCGGGCGAGGTCCTTGCGGAGGCTGTCGTCGGCGAAATACATCACGGTGAACTGGGCGCGGACGCCGCCCCGCTCCCGGATGCCGTCGCCGCCGACCCGCCAACCGGCCTCGTCGAGCAGCTTCTTGGCGCGCTCGGGATCGAAGTCGAAGCGGGCCGTGGGCTCGAAGTTGGCACCCATCGACTCCGGGATCGGCGCGTAGGCCGGCTTTCCGTGCCCGCCCAGCAAGGCCTGGATCATGCCCTCACGGTTGACCGCGAGGTTCAGCGCCAGCCGCACGGCTCGGTCGCCGGCGACCGGGTGCCTGTTGGGCAGCGCGATGCTGCGGAAGTCGGCGGTGCGGTGGTGCACCGTCCGGTAGCCGTCGCGGCCGACGCTCTCGGCCAGCACCGGCGGCAGCACGGTGCCGTCGAACTCGCCGGAGACCAGGCGCTGGGCGCGGGTGTTGTCGTCCTTGGCGAAGACGACTGTGACCTTGCCGACGGCGGGCGCACCGGCCCAGTAGCCGGGGTTGGCCTCCCAGGTCATCTGGTCACCCTGGCGCCATTCGACGAGCTTGTAGGGCCCGGTGCCGACCGGCTTGGTGTTGGGCGGGGAGCTCTCCTGCGACTTCGGCTCGGCGAGCTGCTCGTTCGGCATGATGCCGAGCATCAGTTTCGACGGCCACGCGGCGTAGGGGATCTTGAGGTCGAACCGCACGGTGTGCGGGTCGAGCGAGCGGACGTCGGCGAGCATGTCGAAGTCCGAGGACACCGTCGAGGCGTAGGCGGGGTTGATCGCTGCCTGGTAGGTGGCGACGACGTCTTCGGCGTCGAAGGGCGTGCCGTCGTGGAAGCGGACGCCGTCGCGGAGCTTGACCGTCCAGGTCTTGGCGTCGGGCGTGGACTGCGGTGCCTCGCCGGCCAACGCGGGGCGCAACGCGGACTGGCCGTCGAAGGCCAGCAGGCCGTCGTAGAACTTCGCGGCACCCTCCACGCCGTAGCCCAGCAGCGGGTTCAGGCTCTCCGGCTCGTAGCCGTCGGCGAGCAGCATCGACCGGGGGTCACCGGTGCCCGGCGCGGACGGCGCGGCGCACCCCGCCCCGAGCAGGCCCAGGGCGACCGGAACAGCGACGAACAAAGCACGGCGTTTCAGCACCCCTGCACAATAGGTGCTATTGCAAGTTTTTCTCAATAAGTTGAGATCTTGCTCGTCGGCGCAGCGGGTGCCGGGCCAGGCTCGTGAGCGTTTTCGGGGGCCACGGCCCCCGAAAGCGCTCACGAGCCCTGAGCAGTGGAAACCCGCCGGCTCACGCCACCGGCTCGGGCATGCGGCGGACCTGGTACTCGCAGGCGATGACGTCGCCGGTCTTCGGGTCGCCCAGCTCGACCCGCCAGGAGTCGGCGAACTGGTCCACCGCGGCGTCCATCGGGATGGTGCCGGACAGCAGCACCGTGCCCGGCTGCAACAGGCCGCGTTCGCGCAGGTCGTCGAGCCAGAACTGCGGGGTGAGCAGCTCCGCCAGGGCGCCTCGCTGGATCACCTCGCCGCCCGCCCAGGCGGTCAGCGTCAGCTCGTCGAGCCGGTCGGCGACGTCGACCAGCCGCCAGGCCTTGCGCCCCAGCACGTCCGGCCCGGCCTGCTTGCTCCACGCGACGCCGTGCACCTCCAGCTGGCGGTCGGTGTGGTCGCTGGCCACCGTCAGCAGGATGTTTCGCTCCTCCGGCCCGGCGACGATCAGCGCCCACTCCGCCTCGCCGGAGGTGCGGCCGTGCTGCACCGGCACCTCGTCGGGCTGCATCGCCAGGTAGGGCGCCACCGGGTACAGGCAGGGCGTCCTGGTCGGCGCGGGCACGCCGAGCTCGGCGAGCTCGGCGACGTGCGCCGCGACGTCCTCCTGGCTGCGCCCGGCGTAGCCGCCGTTGAGCAGGGTCGTCACCGGCACGTCGACGACTTCACCGTTGACATCGAAACGCAGCGGAAACAAGATGTCCTCCAAAGTACGCATACTGGTTGTATACCGTCGGTGTACCACAGTACCCGGCGGTCGGCACCCACGACCGACCCGGAAGCCCCGGCAGGAAAAGGATCCCGATGACCCAAGCCCTACCCGCAACGGCCAAGCCGCCCCGCAAGGACCTGATCAAGGCCTTCGTGGCGAGCCTCAGCGGAACTTCCTTGGAGTGGTACGACTTCGCCGCGTACTCGGTGGCTTCGGCGCTGGTGTTCGGCCAGCTGTTCTTCCCGAGCCACGATCCGCTGTCCGGCACGCTGCTCGCGTTCTCCACCTACGCCGTCGGCTACGTCTCACGGCCGCTCGGCGGTTTCGTGTTCGGCCGGCTCGGCGACGTGCTGGGCCGCAAGCAGGTGCTGGTCATCACCCTGCTGATCACCGGCATCTCCACCGTCCTCATCGGGCTGCTGCCGACGCACAGCCAGGTCGGCTCGCTCGGCGCCGTGCTGCTGGTGGTCCTGCGGTTCGCGCAGGGCGTGGGCATCGGTGGCGAGTGGGGCGGCGCGGTCCTGCTGTCCAGCGAGTTCGGCAGCGACAAGCACCGGGGCTTCTGGGCCTCGGCCGCCCAGATCGGCCCGCCCGCCGGCAACCTGCTGGCCAACGGCGTGCTGGCGGCGCTCGCGGCGCTGCTCACCCAGGAGCAGTTCATGTCCTGGGGCTGGCGCGTCGCGTTCCTGCTCTCCGCGGTGCTGGTGCTGTTCGGCCTGTGGATCCGGGTGAAGTTGGAGGAGACCCCGGTCTTCAAGGAGCTGCAGGAGAAGGGCGAGCAGGCCGGGGCGCCGGTGCGGGAGGTCTTCACCCGCGAGCCCCGCGCGCTGGTGGCGGCCATCCTGTCCCGCGTCGGCCCGGACGTCCTATACGCGCTGTTCACGGTCTTCGTGCTCACCTACGCCACGCAGCAGCTGGACATGCCGAAGAGCTGGGCGGTCACCGGCGTCATGCTGGGCTCGACGCTGCAGCTGGTGTTGATGCCGCTGGCCGGCGCGCTGTCGGACCGGTGGGGCCGGCGGAAGGTCTACGCCGTGGGTGCGATCGGCGCCGGGGTGTGGCCGTTCGTTTTCTTCCCGATGGCAGGCGGAGGCTCGCCGGGGCTGCTGATCGCCGGCGTCGTCGTCGGCCTGATCTGGCACGCGCTCATGTACGGGCCGCAGGCGGCGTTCGTGTCCGAGCAGTTCAGCCCGGCGCTGCGGGCCACCGGGTCGTCCCTGGCCTACACGCTGGCGGGCGTCATCGGCGGCGCGCTGGCCCCGCTGCTGTTCACGTACCTGTTCGCGTCGTTCGGGACCTGGCTGGCCCCGGCGTGCTACCTCGCGGCGACCTGCGTGGTCACCCTGATCGGCCTGTCCCTCGGGCGCTCGAACGCGCGGTGAGGTTCGGATTTCGCCCGGGCCGTGGGTCTTTCCGACCGGAAAGACCCACGGCCCGGTCCACCTCAGCCCGCCAGCAGGACCTGCTGCGTCGCGGACAAGTGCTCGGTGATCGCCGCAGCCGCGGCCTCCGCATCGCCCGCGGCGAGCGCGGCCAGGATCGCCTCGTGCTCGACGAGCACCGCCTTGCGCCGCCCGCCGCTGCTGAACAGCGCGACGATGCCCGCGCGGATCTGGCGTGCCCGCAACGCGTCGTAGGTCTTGCTGAGCATGTCGTTGCCGACCGCGCACACCAGCGTGGCGTGGAACCGGTGGTCGCAGTCGATGAACGCGCGGGCCTGGTCGTCGCCGCTGAGCTCGCGCTGGGCCGCCAGTTCGGCGCGCATCTGCTCCACCGGCACCGCGTCCAGCTCGATGGCGCGGCGGGCGGCGTAGCACTCGATCATCGCGCGGATCTCGAAGAGCTCGCGGATCTCCCGGCCGCCGACCGGGGCGATGTAGGCGCCGCGCTTGGGCACCAGCTGCACCAGTTCCTCGGCGGCGAGCAGCAGCAGGGCCTCGCGGATCGGCGTTCGGGACACCCCGATCGCGTCGGCCAACGCCTGTTCGTTGATGAACTGCCCCTGCATCGCGGGGTCGCTGAGCACCGTGTCCTTGAGATGGTCGTAAGCCAGTTCTCGTCCAGACGGCAACGAAGACCCCCTGCGTGAATTTACCGAGCGCATATCGCTGGTATACAAACATAGTAACGGGTGAGCGCTGGAAGGTGTTCTTTGTCTTCGAAGCGGCGCAGCCGCTTCGCCTCGCCACTCGCACCGCCGCGGATTCTCAGGCGGCGTCTGAGATTCCGCCACTTGCACCGCTACGCAAAACGAGTTTGGAAAAAGTCCCTGGAAGGATGGTTGTGGTTATGCGGATCGTTTTGTGCCAGATCGTGTCCGGCCCGGACCCCAAGGCAAACCTGGAACTCGTGGCCGACGGCGTCCGGAAGGCCGCCGAGGCGGGTGCCGACCTCGCGGTGTTCCCGGAGGCGACGATGGCCTGCTTCGGGATCAAGCTCGGGCCGCTGGCCGAGCCCCTGGACGGGCCGTGGGCCACCGCGGTGCGGCGGCTCGCCGAGGAGGCCGGCATCGCGGTCGTGGCGGGCATGTTCACGCCCACCGAAGACGGCAGGGTGACAAACACGCTGCTGATCACCGGCCGCGGCCTGGACACCTCCTACGACAAGATCCACCTGTTCGACGCCTTCGGCTTCGCCGAGTCGAACACCGTCGCGCCGGGCGCGCAGCCGGTGGTGGTGGACCTCGACGGCACCAAGATCGGCCTGACGACCTGCTACGACGTGCGGTTCCCCGGCCTGTTCACGACGCTCGCCGACCAGGGCGCGTCGGTGATCGTCACCTCGGCTTCCTGGGGTTCCGGCGAGGGCAAGCGCGAGCAATGGGAGCTGCTGGTGCGCGCCCGCGCGCTGGACTCGACGTCGTGGGTGGTGGCCTGCGGCCAGGCCGACCCGCGCAGCATCGGCCGGGAGCCGAGCGGCAAGGCACCGACCGGCATCGGCTACAGCCTCGTCGCGACCCCGCTTGGCCAGGTGCACGCCCAGCTCGCCGACGCCCCCGAGGTCCGGGTCGTCGACATCGACCCGGCGGCGGTCGACCAGGCCCGCCAAGCGGTCCCGGTCCTCGCCAACCGCCGCTTCTGACGCGATCGTCCCGAGGTGAAGGGCGCCTCCGACCGGCATAGCCAGGCAGCGGTGCCCTTCACCCGTCAACCCGAACGGGCGAGCTTGTGCCGGAGGGCGAGGGCGGCGAGCACCGTGGCGATGGCTAGCACCGCGGTGGCGAGCAGGCTTCCTTCGACGCCGAACCCGCCTCCGGTGAGCAGGGTCGTGCTGCCCGGCGCGCCGCCGATGTCCAGCACCGTCGTGCGGATGTCCATTCCGGACACTTCGATGCCGTACACGTTGCCCTGGAGCCAGTTCCACACCGCGTGGAACGCACAAACGCCCCACAGGCCGCCCTCCGCGAGCGCCCAGAACGCCAGCACCAGGGCGATCAGCAGGATGTTGACCAGGCCGATCACGCTGACGTTGGCGTTCACGCCGTGCAGCGCGGTGAACACCACCGCCTGGAAGGCGATCGCGGCGGTCAGGCCCCACTTCCGGTAGGTGACCTGCATCAGGTAGCCACGGGTGATGACCTCCTCGGTGCTGGCCTGCACGATGAACCCGATCAGCGCCACGAGCGCGCCGCCGGCCTGCGCGGCGCGAACCGAGCCGGCCTCGAACTGTCCACTGAGGATGTTCACGCCGACCGGCACGGACAGCAGCACCACCGCCACCCCGGCGCCCAGCGCCAGGTGCGCGCCGCCGCGCGACGCGGGGAAGAACCCCACACTGCCGAATGACCGGCGCTCCTTGCCCCAGATCCACAGCGCCAGCAGACCGGCAGCCCCGCCGAAGCTGAGCAACATCGCCAGCTGGTCGATCAGCCCCATGGCGCCACCGAGCAGGGCTTCCGGCGAAGCCCCGAGCACCGGGAACAGCACCAGCGCGGCGATAGTCTGCCCGACGATCAGACAGCCCAGCACGACGACCAGCCCCACAACGGGCCCGGTGGGCCGCCTGGCCCGGTAGATCCCGCCCAACAACGGCGAAGGCAGAACCCGCTCGGCCTGCACAGTGCTCACCAGTACCTCACCCCGATCAGCTCCAGCCATGACTGAATCATCCCCGTCATCCACAAATCCCTGCTGTGACCGAGCACGACGCGCTCGATCGGGCCGACACACCTCGGCGCTGCCGAGAGCAGTGGCACGGCACTCATCGGGCACTAGTCGAGCAGTGGGACGCGGACCTGTTCAGCGAGGCCTTCGCTACCGAGTGACTACATGTCCAGGCCGAGGTCGAGGGCCGGGGAGGAGTGGGTGAGGCCCCCTACCGCCAGGTACTGGACTCCCGTTTCCGCGTAGGCGCGGGCCACGTCGAGGGTCAGGCCTCCCGATGCTTCGAGTTCCGTGGCCGGCGACGTCTCCCGGACCCGGCGGACCGCTTCCGCGCACTGCGGCGGGGTGAAGTTGTCCAGCAGGACCAGCGCCACGTCCTCCGCCAGCACCTCGTCGAGTTCGTCCAGCGTGGACACCTCGACCTCCATCGGCAGGTCCGGCGCGTGCTCGCGGCAGGCCCGCACCGCCGCCACCGCCGAGCCCGCCGCCACCACGTGATTGTCCTTGATCAGCACCGCGTCGCCGAGGCCCATCCGGTGGTTGACCCCGCCGCCGCAGCGGACCGCGTACTTCTGCAGCTCCCGCAGGCCCGGCAGCGTCTTGCGGCTGTCCCTGATCCGGCAGCCCGTGCCCGCGACCGCCTCGACCCACGCCGCGGTCGCGGTCGCGATGCCCGACAGGTGGCACAGCAGGTTCAGCGCCGTGCGTTCCGCCGTGAGCAGGCCGCGGACCGGGGCTTTCACCTGCAGCACGCAGTCGCCGGGCGCCAGCACATCACCGTCGGAACGCTCGGAGAGCACGGCGTAGGCGCCCGCGCCCAGCACCTCGTCGAGCACGAGGCGCACCAGCGGCAGGCCCGCGACCACCCCGGCCCGGCGGGTGTTGAACCCGGCCTCGGCTATCGCGCCGGCCGGGACCGTCGCGTCGGTCGTCGCGTCCGGCCCGTAGCGCAGGTCCTCGGCCAGCGCCGTGCGGACGACCTCGCGGGCCTTCTCCAGATCGATGCTCATGCCGCTGTCCTTACAATCCCGGCCGCAGTGTGGATGAGGAACCCCGAGGCGTCCAGCCGGAGCACCGTGCTGCGCCGCCAGCGCAGGTCGTCGGTGTCCGGGAAATCCGTTCGGCGGTGGCAGCCGCGCGACTCGGCGCGTTGCCTGGCCGCCGCCAGCAGCGCCTGCGCGGTCAGCGCCAGCGACGAGTCCTCGACGGCCTGCCGAGTCCGAAGTGGACGGACGATGGCCGCCCGGTCCAGGATCCGGGTCGCTTCCGCGAGCCCCTCGTCGTCGCGCCCGATGCCGACGTAGCGGCTCATCGTGCGCTGCAGCAGGTCCCGGTCGACCACCGCCATCGCCGGTTGCACCGCCGCACCGGGGGCCTTGCGGTTCAGCAGCCCGCAGCACAGGTCCTTGGCCACCGCCTCGGCCGCGCGCCCGCCGACCACGAGGCCTTCCAGGAGGCTGTTGGACGCCAGCCGGTTCGCGCCGTGCAGCCCGGTGCACGCGACCTCACCGGCGGCGTAGAGCCCGGTCACGGTCGTTCGACCATCCACACTGGACACCACGCCGCCGCACGAGTAGTGCGCCGCGCTGGCCACCGGGATCGGCTCGCGGACCGGGTCGATGCCGGCGGCCTGGCACGCCGCGTACACCGTCGGGAACCGCTCGACGAACCCCGGACCGATACTCGTCGCGTCGAGGAACACGTGCTCCACGCCGGTTTCGGCGGCCCGCTTGTTGATCGCCGCAGACACGACATCGCGCGGGGCGAGGTCGGCCAGCGGGTGCTCCCCCTCCATCACGCGCCGCCCGTGCACGTCGACGAGCACCGCGCCTTCCCCGCGCACCGCCTCGGTGATCAGCGGCCGCCGCCCTCGCGGCCCACCCGGCGTGTAGAGCACCGTCGGGTGGAACTGCACGAACTCCAGGTCCGCGACGGACGCACCGGACCGCAGCGCGAGCGCGATACCGTCCGCAGTGGACACTTCGGGGTTCGTGGTGGCGGCGTAGAGCTGGCCGAGGCCGCCGGTGGCCAGCAGCACCGCCGGGGCGTGCAGCACGCCCGGCCTGCTCTGGGAGTCCATCGCCAGTGCCCCGACGACGGCGCCGCTGTCGCCGCGCAGCAGCTCGACGACGCAATGCTGCTCCAGCACCGGAATCCCGCCGCCGCGCACGGCTTCGGACAACGCGCGCTGCACCTCTGCACCGGTCGCGTCGCCGCCGGAGTGGATCACGCGGAACGCGCTGTGCCCACCCTCGCGGGTCCGCGCCAGCTCACCGTCCGCGCCCAGGTCGAAGCGGGCACCCGCCGCGCGCAGCCGCGCGATCGCCTCGGCACCGTCGGCGAGGATGTCCCGCACCGCCGGGCGCGAGCACAGTCCGGCGCCGGCGGTCAGCGTGTCCTCGACGTGTTTACGCAGGCTGTCGCCCGGGTCGAGCTCGTCCGGCCGGACCACGGCGATGCCGCCCTGCGCCCAGCTGGTGTTGCCCGCCGACGCGCTGTCCTTGCTGACCACCAGCACCCGCAGGCCGAGCTCGCGGGCCCGCAGCGCCGCCGTCAGGCCGGCGACGCCAGTGCCGACGACGAGTAAGTCCGCACCTGCTTCCCAGCTCATTCGCCGCCTCCGGGCTTGCCGATGGCGATCATCCGCTCGACCGAGGCGCGCGCCCGGTCGGCGACGTCCGTCGGCACGTGCACCTCGTCGGCGCCTTCCCGCAGGCAGCGCAGCAGGGCCGCCGGGGTGATCATCTTCATGTAGCGGCAGGACGCGCGGTCGTTGACCGCCCGGAAGTCGATCTCGGGTGCGGCGCGGCGCAACTGGTGCAGCATGCCGACCTCGGTGGCCACCAGCACCGAGCGGGCGCCGGTCTCCTTCGCCGCGGTCAGCATGTCGCCGGTGGACAGGATCTTCACCCGTTCCTTGGCGACGGTGCCCTCGCCGGCCAGGTAGAGGGCCGAGGTCGCGCACCCGCACTCGGGGTGGATGAACAGGTCGGCGTCCGGGCTGGCCGCCGCCCGCTCGGCGAGCTCGGTCCCGTTGATCCCGGCGTGCACGTGGCACTCCCCGGCCCAGATGTGCAGGTTCTCCCGGCCGGTTTCGCGCCTGACGTGCGCGCCCAGGAACTGGTCCGGGCAGAACAGCACCGCGCGGTCCGCCGGGATGGAGCGGACCACGTCCACCGCGTTCGACGAGGTGCAGCAGATGTCCGTCTCCGCCTTCACGTCGGCGGTGGTGTTCACGTAGGACACCACGACGGCGCCCGGGTGCTCGGCCTTCCAGGCCTGCAGCTGGTCGGCGGTGATCGAGTCGGCCAGCGAACATCCCGCCCGCGCGTCCGGGATGAGCACCGTCTTGTCCGGACCGAGGATCTTCGCCGTCTCGGCCATGAAGTGCACGCCGCAGAAGACGATCGTGCTGGCGGAGCTGTTCGCCGCGATGCGGCTCAGCGCCAGCGAATCGCCGGTGTGGTCGGCGACGTCCTGGATCTCGGGAAGCTGGTAGTTGTGCGCCAGCAGCACGGCGTCCCGCTCGTCGGCCAGCTTGCGCACCTCGCGCGCCCATTCGGCGGTGGGTGCCACCCCGGTGTAACCGGCGTCGGTCCGCTCCCAGGTTGCAGTCGCGGCCATGTCGTCCTCCTCGCCGGACCTCCGGGAGAACCCGCCCGGAGGCTCCGCTAGCACCCCGGATCAAGCTCGCCGAGGTTTTCGCCTTAGAATCGAAAACGTGACACATCGTAACACCACGAGTTGCGCGGACAAGGGCGACGCTCGTCACGAAGTGCTCGCCGGCGTCCTCCAGGTACGCGACGACCGGCTGCAGGTGCTGCTCTGGCAACGCGCACAGGTACCAGACGTGCACCGCTGGTCACTGCCCGGCGGGCGGCTGGCCGCCAGCGAGGACGTGGAGACATCGATCCGGCGGCAGCTGGCCGAGAAGGTCGACGTGCACAAGCTGACCCACGTCGAGCAGCTCTCGGTGTTCAGCAGCCCGGACCGGGTGCCCGGCCGCCGCGTCGTCGCCACCGCCTTCCTCGGGCTGGTGCCCTCCGATATCGACCCCGAGATCCCCGCCGACACGGCGTGGCATCCGGTCGACGCGCTGCCGCCGACCGCCTTCGACCACGAGCTGATCGTGCTGGCCGTGCGGGACCGGCTGCGCGCCAAGCTGTCCTACACGAACATCGGTTTCGCGCTGGCCCCCGCCGAGTTCACCGTCTCGGAGCTGCGCCGGATCTACTCCGCCGCGCTCGGCTACCAGGTCGCGGCGACCAACCTGCAGCGCGTGCTGTCCCGGCGCGGTGTGCTGGAACCCACCGGCCGCACGGTGCCCGCGGGTCCGGCCGGTGGCCGTCCGCCCGCGCTGTTCCAGTTCACCTCCCGGGATCTGCAGGTCACCGACCCATTCGCGGTGTTCCGGCCCCCGAGCTGAAGGGAGTGCATCCATTCCTTGAACGCTGCTTCCGGGGCATTCGCGACGTAGGTTTGGGGCGTGATGAACGTGCTGCCGCTCTTCCCGCTCGGTTCCGTCCTGCTGCCGGGCAGCCACCTGCCCTTGCACATCTTCGAGCCGCGCTACCGGCAGCTGGTCACCGATCTCGTCGGCGAGGACCTGCCGCACCGCCGGTTCGGCGTGGTCGCCATCCGGCAGGGCTGGGAAGTCGGCGAGGACAACGTCGACTCGATGTACGACGTCGGCTGCTCCGCGCTGCTGGACCAGGTTCGGCAGCTGCCCGGCGGACGGTACGACGTCAGCGCCAACGGGGAGCGCCGGTTCCGGCTGCTGCAGATCGACCGGAGCGCGGCGCCGTACCTGATGGCCGACATCGAATGGCTGCCGGACACCGCCCCGGAGAACGACTCGCCGGCGCGCCGCGAGCACCTGACGACCGCCGCCCGCGCGGCGTACCAGCGCTACCACGACACCGGATTGCGCGGCGGGCAGCGCGAAGCCCCGGCCGCGGACACCGACGCCGCGACGCTTTCGTACCTGCTGGCCGACGATTGCGTGCTGACCGTGGAGGACCGGCAGAAGCTGCTCGAAGAAACCGACCCCCTGGAGCGGCTGCGCAGCATCCGGCGGCTGCTGCTGCGGGAAACCGAGTTCCTCCGCGAACTTCGCGCGGTTCCGGCACCCCTGACGGATTTCGCCCAGCACACCAGCGTGAACTGAGCAGGACGATGCGCGGCTGATCCCACGCGCGGTGCGAGCTGCGTGCGGCTGCGCCGCTTCGAAGGCGAAAGACGTGGCGCTGGAGTGTCTTGCGGCATCGATAGGATCTCCGCATGTCGTCACCTGGTAATTGGGGCTCCAACGAGTACGGGCACTACGATCCGAACACCAGGCAGCCCGGCGCATCGGGGTCCCAGCCCGGCATGCAGTACCAGGGTTTCGGCACGTTCTCCCAGCCCCAGCAGCCGCCGCCGCCGCCCCAGCAGCAGCCCCAGCAGCAGCCCTATCCCGGCATGGTCAGCGGCTACCCGGCGCATCCCGCGCCGACCCCGCCGGGGAAGAGCCGCGGGCCGATGATCGCGGCGATCGCGCTCGCCTCGGTGGCCGTGATCGCGATCGTCACCACGATCGTCGTGCTCAGCACCTCCGACGGCGGATCGCAGGCGGCACCGCCGCCGCCCGCGGGCACCAGCACGCCGTCCAAGCCGACCACCAGCGCGACGTCCGCCGCGCCGGCGACGGCGGCCAACCCGCAGCTGACGCCGCTGGTGCCCGGCTGGCAGGTGGCGACGGTGCCGAAGCGGGGCGCGGTCTACGACGTGCCGATGAACTGGAAGCTGGACTCCAACCCGGAGGGCGTGCACGGCTTCGGCCCGCCCGACGACCCGGTGACGATGACCGGCGTGGCCGAGTACCAAAAGGGCTTCTGCACCGGCGCTCCGACCAGCTACCGGGCGGTCTCGGGCGCGACCGCCCGCAGGGGCCCGGACGACACCACGGTGGCCACCGAAACGCTGCAGAAGTTCGCCGCGGTGGCCTACACGCGCGCCGGCCAGGCACCGGTGGTCCTGCCGGGCCCGCCGGAGCAGCTGCAGCTCGCCGGCGGTGTTCCTGCCGTCCGGATCACCGCCCAGATCACGATGCCGTCCCCCGAGACCTGCGACTCCGCGACAGTCGCGGTCAGCGTGCTCGCCACCAACAACGACGGTCAGAGCTCGGTGGTCTTCATCGCCGCGTCCGATCAGAACGTCCCGGACTCGGTTCCGGTCGACACGCTGAAGCAGATCACCCAGTCCTTCCGCGGGGCCCCGAAGTGATCGGCGGGAACATTTCCACTGGGCGGCGCCCGTGAGTGTTTTCGGGTGCCATAGCGCCCGAAAACGCTCACGGCACCTGGCCAGCGGAAACGCTTATCCGAGGCGGCGGCCTAGGTCGTCGAGGCCGTTCCAGGAGGCGGCGAGGCCGTAGCCGAGCGCGAAGGCCAACGGCTGCACCAGCAGCACCCAGTAGGTGCCGACCTCCGGGGCGACCGTGATCAGGTCGCCCAGCTGCGGGTTCGCCGGCATCGCGTACAGCCCACCGGCGAACGACGCGCCCAGCTGCACGCCCAGCCAGGACGCGACCACCGACCCGAGCGCACCCGCGATGAGCAGCACCGGGCCGCGCCGCCTGCGCACCAGCCACAGCACCGAGGACGTCAGCAGTCCGGCGGCGAAGGCGAGCAGCGCGAAGATCGCGATCGCGTCGAAGCCGTGGTAGCCCTCCACCAGCAGCGGGGTCAGCCTGCCCTGCAGGCCGAGCACGCTCTCCTGAGGCGGCGCCAACCGCGACCACACCCAGCCGATCGGCAGGCCCAGCAGCGAGATCAGCGATACCAAGCTCACCGCGGGCAGCAGGTCGGCCTTGACCACCACGCGGGGCGGCGGCGCGACCAGCTGCGGAACCACCGGTTCCGCCTCGGCTCCGGCCGCGGCTTCGATCCGCTCCGGGGCGGCGCGCGTGCCGCCGGGCTCCACCGGGCTGTCCGCCACCCGCCAACCTCCTACCGGCTGCCATGACCGTTCTGCTGCGTCACCCTAGCGCTCCAACGCCGCGTGCCCGCATCACCCGACGGCGGTGTGCGCAGCGCACATCAACTATTCTGCGCGAGCCCTCATGTCAGCTACGCCGAAGGACGCGCGAAGTGGCGGGAATCCTGCCGAGTCCGCTGTTGACCGGACCGAGCCCGATCGACGAACCGCGCCGGGCTTCGGCCGTTCGGCTACCGCTACGCAGCACCGTCGTCGAGCTGCTGCTCAGCGCGTTCGTCGCGGCGGTCGTGAGCCTGGTGCTGCAGTTCGGCATCGCCCGGCTGAGCATCAGCGAGCCCAGCTTCGCACCGGAAGCGCTCGCGGCCACCAGCAGCGCGCTGGTGCTGGCCCTGCTGTTCCTGCTGCTGGCGTTCGGACATCGCCGCTCGCCGCGCTGGCTGCGGTTGTTCGGCGCCTGGGTGGCGCTCAGCGCGTTCAGCACGTTCGCGCTCGCAATCCCCTTGCAGGCCACCAGGTTCTACTACGGCGGCTCGTCCGTGGACAACGGGTTCCGCCTGCAGTACATGACCCGGATGGCCAGCACCCCAGGCCTGACCGACCTGAACTACGCCGACACCGCTCCCTACTACCCGGGCGGCTGGTTCTGGCTGGGCGGCCGGTTCGCCAACCTCATCGGCTGGGAGGGCTGGGCGGCCTACAAGCCGTACGCGCTGGCCTGGGTGGCGGTGACCACAGTCGTCGCGTTCACGCTGTGGAGCGTCGTGGTGCGGCGCCGGCTGGCGCTGCTCGCCGCGGTCGTGACGGGGCTGGCCGGGATGCTGCACGGCATCGAGGAGCCCTACGCCTGGCCGTCGGCGGCGTGGCTGGCACCGATCGCCGTACTGGCCTGGCACGCGCTGCGCCGCCGGGACCACGCTCCACGGTGGACACTCGTCTGCATCGGCGGCTACGTCGGTTTCGCGGCCATCACCTACACCCTGCACTTCGGGTTCGCGGTGCTGATGGTCGTGCTGATGGCGGTCATCACCGGAGTGTTCCGGGTGCACCAGGGGGAACGGTTGTGGCCGACGGTGCGGCAGCTGTTCCTGCGGCTGCTGCCGATCGGCATCGTCAGCCTGGTCATCGCGCTGCTGGTCTGGCTGCCCTACCTGCTCTCCACCCACTTCCTGCTGGCCAACCCGCGCAGCGCGGCGCAGCACTACCTGCCCGAAGACGGCGCGTTCCTGCCGGTGCCGATGATGGAAGGCACCGCGTTCGGGGTGCTTTGCCTGGCCGGTCTGGTGTGGCTGCTGCTGCGGTGCCGGCGCAGCGAGGTCGCCGCCTCGATGCTGAGCATCGTGCTCGCGGTCTACGGCTGGTTCGTGCTGTCGACGCTGGCACTGGTCGCCAAGACCACGCTGCTGGCGTTTCGCCTCAACGTGATCCTCGACGTGACGCTGGCCGTCGCCGGCGTCTTCGGCCTGCTGGAACTCGTCGGCTACCTGCGGCAAAAGCTGGACACCCGGTACGCGCTGCGGATCAGCATGGTCGCCACCGCGCTCGGGCTGCTCGGCGCGATCACCATCAACCAGGGCGCGATCGGGTTGGCGCTGCAGCCGTCCGTCGAACGCGCCTACGCGGACTACTACCCCACCGGCGACAACGCGATGGGGCAGCGCGACCCGGCCAAGCCCGGCTCGTGGACCGATGACGAGATCCGTGCGATCGCCGAGCTGACCGGCCGCAAGCCGGTGGACAACGTGCTGCTCACCACCGACTACAAGCTGATGTCCTTCCAACCGTACTGGGGCTTCCAGCAGGAGACTCCGCACTACGCCAACCCGCTGGCGGACTACGAGGCGCGCGCCGCGGAGGTCCAGGAGTGGACCACCGCGAAGACCCCCGACGAGCTGCTGGGCATGCTGCGCAAGAGCCGGTTCAAGACGCCCAACGTCTTCGTCCTGACCAACCCGGTGAGCCCGCACTCCGATGTGAAACGCCCGGAGGACCAGTCGGGCAAGCTGGTGCTGCAGTTGAAGGGCGACGCCTTCCCGCAGCTGCCGAACGTCCGGGACTACGACGTCTACTTCGACCCGGCGGTGTTCGACTCGCCCGCCTTCGCCAAGCGCGAGGTCGGCCCCTACACCATCATCGCGCTGCGCTGACGGGTTCCGCCGCGGTGCTGCGGCGGATGCGGTAGTTCACGGCGGCCAGCGCGAGGGCGACCGACCACAGCGGCCATAGGTAGACGGGCAGCACGATCAGCACGTCGCCGGGGCCGAACGCCTCGGTGAAGGTCTGCATCAGGAGCAACTTGGACGCCGCCATCACCAGCACGGACACCCCGAGGGCCGGTGCCACGGCGAGGTCGACCGGAACCCTCCTGCCGGCTGCCCGCGGGATCCAGCGCGGGAACCGTTCGCCCCACGGACGGATCAACCCCCAGGTGAGCACCGCGCCCCCGGTCGCCGCCGCGGCGAGCCCGAACGGAGCGAGCGCTCCTACGGAGCCGTCGTCCAGGGCGAAACCGGGCACCTGCAGGACCATCAGGAACCTCGAAATCGCGTAGCCCAGCGGTACCGCCATGGCGATCACCGTCCACCTCCGGGTCCGCGCCGCGGCCCGCTCGTGCGCTGCCGCCGGATCCTTCCCGGTGGCGTTGGCCGTCGCGCGAGCCACGTGCATCCACAGCAGGCTCGCGGCCCCGGCGGCAACGCCGAGTTGCACCAGCAACGAGGGGGATGCCAGCAGGCTCAAGCGTTCGGCGTGCCCGGTCAGCAGCGAGATGGTCAGGAACGGCACGTATCCGAACACCGCCAGCACACTCGCGTCCAGCAGCAGAATCAACCCGCCGATGGCGGCCACCCGGACCGCGCTGGCAGTTCGCCCGCCGCGCCGGGCGAGGACTGACGCAGCGGCGGTTAGCGCGCCGACCGCGGCCAAGACCAGGTGCGCGGCGGTTTGCGGGAGGAATTCGAGGGATCGCCCGAAGGTGTCGGCGGAATCGGCCATCGGATTCGTGCTGCCCGCAGCCCAGCAGACCAGAGCGATCGTGATCAGGGCCAGTCCGACGATTCCGGCCAGGTAGGCGGAACAACGGTGTCTTTCGGTTGTCATGCCCCGATGTTCGCCCGCCGCACCGGTGGCCGACCTCCTCCGCGACGGACCGACTTCCTCCTCCCCAAGGAGGAGAAGAGACTCAGACCACGCCGTTCTCGTACGCCCAGATAACCGCGTGCAGCCGGTCGCGGACCGCGAGCTTGCGCAGGATGCTGCCGACGTGGGTCTTCACCGTCGTCTCCGCGAGGTGCAGCTCTGCGCCGATCTCGGCGTTGGAGGAGCCCCGCGCCAGCGAGACGAGCACGTCGCGTTCCCGGCCGGTCAGCGCCTCCCACCCGGGCCCCTCCCACCCGGGCCCCTCCCACCCGGGCCCCTTCCGGCGGGGCGACGACCGGCGGGCGAGCTCCAGGAGGCTGCTCGTAGCGCGCGGCGAGACGATCGAATGTCCCTTGTGGACGGTTCGGACCGCCTCGACGACGTCCTCTCCGGGCGTGTCCTTGGTGAGGAAACCGCTGGCCCCGGCCAGCAGCGCGGCGAACAGGTTCTCGTCCAGGTCGAACGTGGTCAGTACGAGCACGCGGGTGCCGGGGACTTCGGTGGTGATCAGCTCGGTGGCGGCGATGCCGTCCATGCCGGGCATCCGGATGTCCATCAGCACCACGTCCACCCGGTGCGCCCGGCAAATCTCGACGGCCTCCCGGCCCGTCGCCGCCTCGGCGACGCACTCCAGGTCCTCGTGCAGCCCGAGCACCGTGGTCAACGCGGACCGGATGAGCTGCTGGTCGTCGGCGACGACGACTCGGATCGTCATCGCGCGGAAAGCCCGAACTCGGCCCGGACCGCGGTCCCGGCACCGGGCGCGCTGCGCACCACGAAATCGCCTCCGATCTGCCGCATCCGCTCGGCCATCCCGACGATGCCATAGCCGCCGCGCGCGGCCAGATCCGCCGTGGTTCCCGGGCCGTCATCGGATACCGTCACGGTGAGC
Source organism: Saccharopolyspora pogona (assembly GCF_014697215.1). Classification (GTDB taxonomy): domain Bacteria; phylum Actinomycetota; class Actinomycetes; order Mycobacteriales; family Pseudonocardiaceae; genus Saccharopolyspora; species Saccharopolyspora hattusasensis. Next base: position 8,255,990 of record NZ_CP031142.1, on the reverse strand, counting down.
CGGTCCGCGCCCCAGTCCAGGGCGACCCGGCAGGCGACCTCTGGGCCGACGTGCTTGACGGCGTTGGTGACGGATTCCTGGACGATCCGGTAGACGGCGTGGCGCTGCGCGGTGCTGATCTCCCGCGGGGTGCCGGTGCTGACCAGCTCGACCTCGGCGCCTGCGCCACGGAACGTCTCGACCAGCTCCGGGAGGTCACCCCCGGTCGCGACGGTCTCGTCGCCGGAGCGCAGCACGCCGAGCATGCTGCGCATCTCGCCCATCGCCTCCCGGCCGACCTCCAAGGCCGTGCCGATCATCGCCCGAGCCTTGTCCGGATCGCGGTCGAAGACCAACCGCGCGGTATCGGCCTGCGCCAGCACGACGGCCAGCGAATGCGCGGCGACGTCGTGGATCTCCCTGGCGATCAGCCGGCGCTCGGCGGAGATGGCCTCACGCACCTGCTGCTCCCGCAGCCGCTCCGCCTGCGCCGCGCGTTCCTCCAGCGACCGCACGTAAGCCACCCTGATCCGCCGGTACCGGCCGAGCGCCCAGGCGGCGAGCACGGATCCGACCGCCCCGGCGCCCAGGACGCCGACGGTGAGCCAGTCGACCGCCGGGTCCGGGTACCCGAAGACGACGCGCAGCATGACGATCACCGCGCCGAGCAGGCCGCACAGGACCGGCAGCGCGGACCACTCGGTGCAGGCGACGACCGAGTACAGCAGCACCGGGTAGACCAGCGAGAACGGGAGCAGCACCGGCGACACGCCGCCGGTCATGTCCGGCAACGCGACCAGCACGAGCATGCAGGCCGAACCCGCGACGAACGCCGCGGTCGGCCAGACCCGGCGGAACACCAGGCACGCGGTGAGCCCGACCGAAACCCCGAGGATCCCGTACCACAGCAGCGGGACCGCGCCCCGGATGGCGACCAGCGAAGTGCCGCCCGCCAGCGCGAAGACCAGCAGTGCCAACACGCCGTCCAGCACCAGCCGGTGGTCCGGCCACGAGATCCGCATCTGACCACGGTAGCCGCGCGGACCTGGGCGAAACCTCCTCCTCGGGGAGGAGTTCTTGCCTTTGGGCCAGCTTGCTATTAAGCGGCGCAGCCGCTTAGCCCACCCCGCCACCGTCGGCTCCCGGCGAGGAGGTCGCAATTTCCATTGAATCCGCCAGCTCCGATTTCAATGGAAATTGCGTAGGACGGAGACCAGACGGCGTCCGAGGTTCTGCCACCTGCGCCGCCACGCAAAACGGGCCTGAAAATCAGCGCAGGCGGACCGGGAGGCTCTGCAGGCCGTGGATCAACGTGCTGAAGCGCCAGTGCACGTCGTCCAGCGAACCGGCCGCGCGGAGGTTCGGGAAACGCTCGACCAGGTGACGCACCGCGATCTGCGCCTCCAGGCGGGCCAGCTGCGCTCCCAGGCAGAAGTGGATGCCGTGGCCGAAGGCCAGGTGCCCGTGCGCGTCGCGGGTGATGTCGAAGCGGTCCGGCTCGGGGAAGCGGTCCGGGTCGTTGTTCGCCGACGCCAACCCCACCCAGACGATCTCGCCCGCCGGGATCTGCACGCCGCCGTATTCGACGGGTTCGGCGGTGTGCCGGAACGTCCCGTGCATCACCGGGCCGTCAAAGCGCAACATCTCCTCGACCGCGGCGGGCACCATGCCCGGGTCCGCCACGAGCGCCGCCCACTGGCCGGGGTTGCGCAGCAGCGCCAGCACCCCGTTCCCGATCAGGTTGACCGTCGTCTCGTGCCCGGCGACCAGCAACAGGAACACCATCGAGACCAGCTCCGGCTCGCTGAGCCGGTCCTCGTCCTCGGTGGCCTCGATCAGCGCGGTGACCAGGTCGTCGGCCGGGTCGCGGCGCTTGGTCTCGATGAGCTGGACCACGTACTGGGCCATCGCCCTGGCGGCCTGCTCCGAATCCTCCGGTGCGTCCACCAGGGCGTTGGTCCAGGCCCGGAAATCGTCCCGGCGGCTCTCGTCCACCCCCAGCAGCTCGGAGATCACCCGGATCGGCAGCGGGAAGGCGAACGCGTCCAGCAGGTCCACTTCGGACTCCTCGGCCATCGCGTCGAGCAGCCCTGCGCTGATCTCCTCGATGCGCGAGCGCATGCCCTCCACCCGGCGCGCGGTGAACGCCTTGACCACCAGCTTGCGCAGCCGGGTGTGGTCCGGCGGGTCCATGTTCAGCATGTGCTCGAGCAGCCCGTCGACGAACTCCCGGCGGTCCACGTCCGGCGGCAGCTTCGCCTGGATCACCTCGTTCGTACCGGCGTTGTTCTTGCTCAGTCGGGGATCCACCAGCGCGGCGCGGGCATCGTCGTACCGGGTGATCACCCAGACCTCCAGGCCGTGCCCGGTGACCATGCGCTGGACGGGCGTGGCGGCCCGCATCCGGTCGAACCAGGCGTGCATGTTCTGCACGAAGTCGTGGTCGAAGACGGGAAGATCGGTGTGCGCCTCGGTGGTGGACATCGGATTCCTTCGCGTTCGGCAGCGTTGACCGTGACTCCAGTGAACACCTTTCACATTGAGCTGTCACGCCGATCTGAGAACTACCTCAGCCAACGCACTCCACCAGAGCCGTGAGCGTTTTCGGACGCTGTGGCACGTCTGGGACACGTCTGTGGCACGCGAAATCACTCACCACCTTCGACCAGCAGAATCATCGGCGGCGCTGCTTCGGATGGCGTCGGTGACGTGTTCCCGGAACCGCTGCGCGGCTGCGGAGAGGTAGGCGTCGCGGCGCCAGCCACAACGTGGAACACGAGGACATGGGCATGATGGCCACCTTCGAAACCGTGTGACCGGACGGGCTGCTTCCCGGAACGCCCAGTCCGCAACGGCGGCCACGCCAACTACCAACCCGAGGTGGACCGCCTGCGCACGGCGAAGATCCAACCAGGGTGAAGCGAACGGACTGTTCACCTCGATAGGCGGCGCGAACGGTCCGTTCGCTTCAACCAGAACCCTCCAAAACAGCCTCTGCCGCAGCCAAACCACTCACGCGCCGGGGTCAGTACACCTCGAAGCAGCCTGCGCCGAGCAGGCCCTTGAGCTCGCCCTGCAGGCCGTTCTCCGTGGACACGAAGTAGTCGCTCGACAACGCGAGCCGGGTCGTGCCGCGCGGGCTCTGCAGCTTGAGCTGCACCGGCGTGGCTCCCGTGTGCGCCTGCAGCGTCCGCTTCAGCTCCGCCACCAGGGACTGGTTGACCCTGCCCACCGGCACCTTGATCACGAACGCCGGGTCGGTGCCCGGGTCGGTCTCCGCCGCCGAGATGTCTACTGGCACCGCATCGGAGGCGAACACGCTGATCGTGCCCTCGCGCTCGTTGATGCGGCCCTTGACCGCCAGCGCGGTGTCCTCCACCAGGCAGTCGGCGAACATCTCGTAAGACTTCGGGAAGAAGAGGACTTCGACGCTGGCGTCGAGGTCTTCGAGTGTGACGATGGCCCAGGGGTGGCCGTTTTTGTTGATGCGGCGTTGGATTCCGGAGATCATGCCAGCGATCTTGAGTTGTTCTTTGCCGTTGCCGAACTCCCGTTCGCCGCCGACGAGGTCGGCGATCCCGGTGTCCTGGTAGGGCGAGAGCAGTCGTTCCGCGCCGTCCAGGGGGTGGGCCGAGACGTAGAGGCCCAGCATTTCCCGCTCGTAGGACAGCAGCTGCTTGCGCGGCCATTCCTCGTGGGTGAAGTTCAGGTGTGCCAGGGGTGAGGCGTCGGCGCTGTCTTCGGAGGTGTCCGCGCCGAAGAGGTCGAACTGTCCCATCGCCTGTTGCCGCTTCAGGCCGATCACGGCATCGACGGCGGCTTCGTGGTGCTGGACCAGGGACATGCGGGTGTGGCCCAGGGAGTCGAAGGCGCCGGCCTTGATCAGTGATTCGATGACCCGCTTGTTGCAGGCCAGGATCTCGGATTTGTCGAGGAAGTCGGTGAAGGAGGTGTAGCGGCCCTTTTCCTTGCGGGTCTTGACGATCGAGGCGACGACGTTGGAGCCGACGTTGCGGATCGCGCTCATGCCGAAGCGGATGTCGGAGCCGACGGCGGCGAAGGTGTCGCGGGAGTCGTTGACGTCCGGGGAGAGGACCTTGATGCCCATCCGGCGGCATTCGGCGAGGTAGACCGCCATCTTGTCCTTGTTGTCGCCGTTGGAGGTCAGCAGCCCGGCCATGTACTCGGCCGGGTAGTTGGCCTTCAGATACGCCGTCCAGTACGCCACCAGCGCATAACCCGCCGCGTGCGACTTGTTGAACGCGTAGCCGGCGAAGGGCAGCACCGTCTCCCAGAGCTTGGTGATGGCCTCGTCGCGGTAGCCGTTGGCCCGCATACCGGCCTGGAAGCCCTCGAATTCCTGGTCCAGGACCGACTTCTTCTTCTTGCCCATCGCGCGGCGCAGGATGTCCGCTCGGCCGAGGCTGTAACCGGCCACCTTCTGCGCGATCGCCATGATCTGTTCCTGGTAGACGATCAGGCCGTAGGTTTCGTCGAGGATGTCGCGCAGATCGTTCTCGAGATCGGGATGGATCGGCTCGATCGCCTTGCGACCGTTCTTGCGGTCGGCGTAGTCGAGGTGCGCGTTGACATCCATCGGCCCCGGCCGGTACAGCGCGTTGGCCGCCACCAGGTCGCCGAACTCGGTGGGCTGCAGGCGTTTGAGCAGCTCCCGCATGCCGCCACCTTCGAACTGGAACACGCCCAGGCTCTCCCCGCGGGCGAGCATCTCGTAGGTGGTCTTGTCGTCCAGCGCCAGGTTGGACAGGTCGATGTCGCGGTCGTGGTTCTCCTTCACCATCGTCAACGAGTCACCGAGGATGGTGAGGTTGGACAGCCCCAGGAAGTCCATCTTCAGCAGGCCGATAGCCTCGCAGGACGGGTAGTCCCAGCCGGTGATGATCGACCCGTCATCCCGCGCCCACAACGGCACCGTGCCCAGCAACGGCTGCGAGGACAGAATCACCGCACACGCGTGCACACCGGCATTGCGGATCAGCCCCTCCAGACCACGCGCGGTGTCGAAGATCTGCGACACCGCCGGATCGGTCTCGATCAGGCTGCGGACCTCGGCGGCCTCGGCGTAACGCTCGTGCTGCGGATCCACGATCCCCGACAACGGGATGTCCTTGGCCGCGATCGGCGGCGGCAACGCCTTGGAGATCTTGTCCGCGATGGCGAACCCCGGCTGGCCGTGATGCACCCGCGCGGAGTCCTTGATCGCCGCCTTCGTCTTGATCTTGCCGAAGGTGATGACCTGCGCGACCTTGTCCCGGCCGTACTTGTTGATCGCATACTGCAGGACCTCGTCACGGCGGCGGTCGTCGAAGTCGAGGTCGATATCCGGCGGCGAGTCACGCTCCGGGTTCAAAAACCGCTCGAAGATCAACCCGTGCTCCAGCGGATCCAGGTTGGTGATGTGCAGGATGTAGGCCAGCAGCGAACCCGCCGCCGAACCACGACCCGGCCCCACGTGAATGCCCTGCGACTTCGCCCACCGGGTGAGGTCGCCCACCACCAGGAAGTACGCGCAATACCCCTTGGTGTCCAGCACGTCCAGCTCGACCTTGATCCGCTCCAGGCACTCCTCGCTCGGCCCGTCCGGATAACGCGTCGGCAGGTACTGCTGGACCTCGGCCTCCAGCAACTCACGCTCACTGCGGCCACTGCCATCGGCCACCCGCGGCATCCGGTCCTGAAACGACCACACGTCCTCGTAGGACTCGACCATCTCCGCGACCAGCAGGGTGCTGTCCGCCGCGCCCGGCACCTCCTGGTCCCAGTACTCCCGCATCTCGGCCGCGGACTTCAGGTAGTAGCCGTCGCCGTCGAACTTGAACCGGCTCTCGTCGCTGAGCGTCTTACCGGACTGCACGCACAGCAACGCCCCATGCGAGTCGGCCTGATCAACGGTGACGTAATGGCTGTCGTTGGTCGCCAGCGGCTTGAGCCCCAGCTCCTGGGAGATCCTCAGCAGACCCTCCCGCACCGACCGCTCGATCCGCAAGCCGTGATCCATCAACTCCAGGAAGAAGTTCTCCGCCCCGAAGATGTCCCGGTAATCCGCCGCCGCCTGCAACGCCTCGTCGAACTGCCGCAACCGCAACCGGGTCTGCACCTCACCCGACGGGCAGCCGGTGGTGGCGACGATGCCCTCGGAGAACTCGCTGATCAGCTCGCGGTCCATCCGCGGCTTGCGGTAATAGCCCTCGAAACTGGCCCGGCTGGACAGGGTGAACAGGTTGCGCAGACCGGTCGCGTTGCGCGCCACCATAGTCATGTGCGTGTACGCACCCGCACCCGAGACGTCACCACCCTCACCGAACTCATCGGTCCCACGCTGCTTCGCCTCACCCCAGAACACCGGCTTCTTGTGAAACCGGCTCGTCGGCGCCAGATACGCCTCAATCCCGATAATCGGCTTAATTCCCGACTTACGGGACTGCTGGTAGAACTCATCCGCCCCGAACATGTTCCCGTGATCGGTCATCCCCACCGCGGGCATGCCCAACCGTTCGGCTTCGGCGAACAACGCCCCTACCTTCGCCGCACCGTCGAGCATCGAGTACTCGGTGTGCACATGCAGGTGAACGAAGGGGTCGACAGGCACGGGGAAGTCCTCCTTCGGCAGGCTCTGGGAGAGTTGCCAGCCTAACTCGCGCCCCCGACGCGATCGGAGAATCCCCCGGCGTTGCGCGGTGTTTCCCGCAAGACGTGGTGAGACCCGCCACTCGACGCCCGTCCCGGCGCGGTGCGGCCGGACGTGCGGGATCAAAACCACGTGCCGTTTACGCATGGGAAGACCCGAGCGGGTAGCGTGGCACGACGTGGCTGGCCCTGATCCCGTGGACGTGCGTCTGCTGAGCGTCGTCGCCGAGATGGGCCGTGCGGCGGTTCCCGAGATCGCCGGTCGGCTCGGCATGGATGTGCGTGACGTCGCCGCACGTCTTGCTGCCCTGTCCACGACGGGCCTGCCGCTGATCGTCGGCGTCGAATGCGATCCGCAGGCCATCCGCAACGCGGTCGCCGCCGCGCAGCACTGGGCGGCGCAGCAGAGCATGGCCAGCGGGCCGTACCAGGTGCCCGCGCCGGGCACCGGCGCCCACCCGGTGCAGCAGTCCGGCCCCTACCCGCAGCCGACCGGCGGCTACCCGATGCCCAGCGGCGCCTACCCGGGACCCGCCTACGGCGGCCCGAGCGGCCCGCAGCCGTTCGCCCCGCAGGGTCCGCCGCCGACGTCCTTCCAGCAGCAGGCGGCCCCGCCGGGGCCGCCGAACCCGATGAACGTCTGGGGCCCGCCGGGATCGGCCGCGTGGGCGCGCGGCGACCAGCAGGGGCTGGGCGTCCAGCCCGGACCGCCGCAGCAGCCGGTGCGCAGCGGCAAGGTGGGCACCAAACTGGACGTCGAGGGCCTGGAAGGCGAGCGGATCACCATCCTCCTCGTGGAGGTCGTGGACCCGGCCGACTTCCTGTTCACCGCCGCGGGCTACGAGCTGCAGGACGGCGAGCGCGCGGTAGTCGTGCACACCGAGCTGACCAATCGCGGGGCGACGCCGTTCGCCTCGCTGCCCGACCTGTACCTGGAGCTGATCACCAAGGACGGCTCCGCGGTGTCGAAGGCGCCGGTGTCGCTGTCGTCCCGTCCCCCGCACCGCATCGGCGTGCAGCCGGGCGAGACCGCGGGCGGGCACACGGTGTACGTGCTGCCGGAGTTCACCGAGCTCACGACGGTGCGCTGGACGCCCCGCCCCGGAGACGAACAACGCACCCTCACCTGGGACATCACCGACCTCTGACGAGCGGTCAAACGCGGCGACTTCGGTCCCGCTCAGCGATGTGCCGCCGATTTCGCGCGAAATCGGCGCCCAGCCGACGGTGGAACGCGGTCCAAGCCAGGCGCTCGGCCCGTAATTCTGGGACGGCCTTGCGTCTGTCCTAGTGATCCGCCGGGGTGAACGGGCGTGTGGTCTTGCGATTTGCGCTGTGGTGTGGAGAGCTGGAGTCATGACCTCTCCGGAGAGCGGTCGCACCAGCGTCGGTGTCCCACGCGAGACGGTGCCCGGCGAACGCCGGGTCGCGCTTGTCCCGGGCGTGGTGGAGCGGCTGTGCGCGCGAGGGCTCGGCGTCGTGGTGGAGGCCTGCGCCGGGCAAGCCGCGCTGATCCCGGACGAAGCGTTCGTCAAGGCGGGCGCGACCATCGGTGATCCGTGGTCCGCCGATGTCGTGGTCAAGGTGAACGCGCCGACCGAAGCGGAGATCGGCCGGCTGTCCCGCGGCTCGGCGCTGATCGGCTTCCTGGCGCCGTTGACCGACCCGGACATCGCCGGACGGCTGCTGGCCGCCGGGGTGCTGGGCTTCGCGCTGGAGTCGGTGCCGCGCATCTCCCGGGCCCAGTCGATGGACGCGCTGTCCTCCCAGGCCAACGTCTCGGGATACCGGGCTGTGCTGCTGGCGGCGAGCGAGTGCACCCGGTTCTTGCCAATGCTGACCACCGCGGCGGGCACCGTGAAGCCCGCGTCGGCGCTGGTGCTCGGCGTGGGGGTGGCCGGGCTGCAGGCGCTGGCGACCGCGAAGCGGCTCGGCGCCCGCACCACCGGCTACGACGTGCGACCGGAGGTCGCCGACCAGGTGCGCTCGGTGGGCGCGAAGTGGCTGGACCTGGGCGTTTCGGCGGTCGGCGAGGGCGGCTACGCCCGGGAGCTGACGGCCGACGAGCGCGCCGAGCAGGCCCACCGCCTCAACGCGGCGATCGCGGGCTTCGACGTCGTGATCACCACCGCCCTGGTGCCGGGCCGGCCCGCCCCGATGCTGGTCCTCGCCGAGGCGGTGCGCCGAATGCGGCCGGGCAGCGTGATCGTCGACCTCGCGGGGGCGGCCGGCGGCAACTGCGAGCTCAGCGAGCCCGGCAGCACCGTGGTCAGCCACGAGATCACCATCGCCGCCCCGCTGAACCTCCCGGCCGCGATGCCGGAGCACGCCAGCGAGCTCTACGCCCGGAACGTCCAGGCGCTACTGGAGCTGACGCTCGTCGACGGGCGCTTCGCCCCGGACTTCACCGACGAGATCCTGGCCGCCACCTGCATCAGCCGACCGGACCCGACATGACCTTCGACGACGAGATGAGGGGCACCCGCCCGAGGGCCCTCAACCGACCACTTCCAGGTGAACGGGAGGAGGAGCGATGTTCCTGGCTGATCTGGCCGTTCTGGTGCTGGCGGGGTTCGTCGGCTTCGCGGTGATCTCTAAGGTGCCGAACACGCTGCACACCCCGCTGATGTCCGGCACCAACGCGATCCACGGCATCGTGCTACTCGGCGGCGTGCTGGTGCTCGGGTCCGGTGTGGACAGTGTTGCGTCGCAGCTGCTGGCGCTGCTGGCCATCGTGTTCGGGACCATCAACGTGGTCGGCGGTTTCCTGGTCACCGACCGGATGCTGGGCATGTTCAAGCGGAAGCCGGACGCGGTGCGCAAGGGTGCCGGCAAATGATCACGCTGCGATCGGTGCTCTACATCCTGGCGTTCGCGCTGTTCATCTACGGCCTGATGGGGCTGACCGGCCCGCGCACCGCGGTGCGGGGCAACGCCATCGCCGCGGCCGGCATGGTGGTCGCCGTCGTCGCCACGCTGCTCACCCCGGGCCTGAGCAACTGGTGGCTGATCGTGTTGGGCCTAGTGATCGGCACGGTCATCGGGGTACCGGCCGCGCGGCGGGTGAAGATGACCGCGATGCCGCAGATGGTCGCGCTGTTCAACGGCGTCGGCGGCGGCGCGGTGGCGCTGACCGCGTGGGTGGAGTTCCGGGAGACCATCGGTTTCCAGGGCGAACCCGCCAACGTGGCGATCGCGACGCTGTTCGCGGCGATCATCGGATCGATCTCGTTCTGGGGCTCGCTAGTCGCCTTCGGCAAGCTGCAGGAGATCGTGCCGGGCCGCCCGATCACCGTCGGCCGCCTGCAGATGCCGCTGAACGTGCTGCTGCTGGCCGGGGCGGTCGGCTGCGCCGTGGCGATCGGGCTGGGCGGCAGCGCCGAACTGCTGCTGGTGGCGGTGCTGGTGCTGGCGGGGCTGGCCGGGATCGCGGTGGTGCTGCCGATCGGCGGGGCCGACATGCCGGTGGTGGTGTCGCTGCTCAACGCGTTCACCGGGCTGTCCGCGGCGGCGGCCGGGCTGGCGTTGAGCAACACCGCGATGATCGTGGCGGGCATGCTGGTGGGCGCGTCCGGTTCGATCCTCACCGACCAGATGGCCAAGGCGATGAACAGGTCGATCCCGTCGATCGTGGCCGGTGGGTTCGGCGGCGGCGAGGCCGCGGCACCGGCGGTCACCGGCGGCGGCACGGTGCGCTCGGTCAGCGCGGCGGACGTGGCGGTCCAGCTCGCCTACGCGGGTCAGGTGATCGTGGTGCCCGGCTACGGCATGGCGGTCGCGCAGGCCCAGCACGCCGTGCAGGACATGGCGAAGTTGTTGGCGGACAAGGGGGTCGTCGTCGACTACGCGATCCACCCGGTCGCGGGCCGGATGCCCGGCCACATGAACGTGCTGCTCGCCGAAGCGGACGTGCCCTACGAGCAGCTGAAGGAGATGGACGAGATCAACGACGAGTTCGCCCGCACCGACGTCGCGCTGGTGATCGGCGCCAACGACGTCACCAACCCGGCGGCCCGAACCGACCCGAACTCGCCGATCTACGGCATGCCGATCCTCAACGTCGACCAGGCGAAGGCGGTCATCGTCCTGAAGCGCTCGATGCGAGCGGGCTTCGCGGGAGTGGACAATCCGCTCTACACCGACCCGAAGACCACGATGCTCTTCGGCGACGCGAAGTCCTCGGTCCGAGAAGTGGTCGAAGAGCTCAAAGCGCTGTAGAACTCGTTTTGCGTGGCGGTGCGGGTGGCGGAACCTCAGACGCCGTCTGGACTCCGGGATCCCCGACTCATGTATGACCACGCGCCACCACATTCAAACAGCCGCTGTAAGGCGGGCCCCGGCCCTCACGCGTCCTTGTCCCGGCGGAAGAAGTTCAGCGGGTTGTTGCGCTTGGGGCGTTCCGGCTTGTTGCGGCTGCGGTACTCAAGCCTCGGCCAGTCCCTCGCGTCGCCCCGCGAACCCTCCGGTTCCGGGGCGCCGTACACCGACGGCGGCGCCGTGCCGATGTCCTCCGCGCTGATGACGTCGCCGAGGCTGGTGAAACCGGTCGGCGGGGTCTGCGCGTCGGCTCCCGGGTCGACCACCGGGATGCCGGTGGGCGGCGTCGGCTCGTCCGACCCCTCGAACGATCTCGACTGTGCCATCAAGCTCCCTTGCTCGTAACAGGCTTCCGACACCGTACCCGGCTCAACCGTCCTGGTCGCGGAGCTCGTCCAGCGCGTGCTGGAGATCGGCGGTGTACTGGCTCTCGAAGGTGGCCCAGCCGCCGGACGGGTGCTCGAACGAGAGGCTGCGCGCGTGCAACCACTGCCTGGTGATGGCGAGCCGCTGGGCCAGCACCGGGTCCGCGCCGTAGGTCAGGTCACCGACGCAGGGGTGCTTGATCGCCGCGAAGTGCACCCGGATCTGGTGCGTGCGCCCGGTTTCGAGCTTCACGTCCACCAGCGATGCCGCGCGGAAAGCCTCCACCGTCTCGTAGTGGGTGATGCTGGGCTTGCCGCCGGTGACGACCGCGAACTTGTAGTCGTGGCGCGGATGCCGGTCGATCGGCGCGTCGATGGTGCCGCGGCTCGGGTCCGGGTGCCCCTGCACCACGGCGTGGTACCGCTTGTCGACGGTGCGTTCCTTGAAGGCGCGCTTGAGCACCGAGTACGCGTGCTCGCTCTTGGCGACGACCATGACACCGGTGGTGCCCGCGTCCAGCCGGTGCACGACGCCCTGCCGCTCGGCGGCCCCGGAAGTCGCGATGCGCACGCCCGCCGCGGCGAGCCCGCCGACCACCGTCGGTCCTTCCCAGCCAGGACTCGGGTGCACCGCGACGCCGATCGGCTTGTCAACCACGACGATGTCGTCGTCCTGGTGCAAGATCCGCAGGCCCTCTACCGGCACCGCGACGACCTGCAGCGGCTGTTGAGCCGGCGGCAGCGTCACCTCCAGCCACGCCCCGGCGGCCAACCGGTCCGACTTGCCGGCCGGGTTGCCGTCGACGAGCACGTCACCGGATTCCGCCAGCGAGGCGACGGCGCTGCGGGACAGGCCCAGCAGCTTCGAGAGGCCCGCGTCCACCCGCATGCCGTCCAGCCCCTCGGGAACCGGCAGCGTTCGGAGGTCGCTCACGACTTCGAAGCCTTCTTCTTGCGGTGCACCGTGCCGTCGTAGTCGCGGCCCAGCAGCGACATCAGCACGACCAGGATGCCGCCGCAGACGATGCACGAGTCGGCGACGTTGAACACCGGCCACACCGAGCCACCCGGGGCGAACACCGACAGGAAGTCCACCACGTGCCCCTGCAGGGGGCCGGGGGCGCGGAAGATCCGGTCGACCAGGTTGCCGCAGGCCCCGCCGAGCACCAGGCCGAGGCCCACCGCCCAACCCGGCGAGCGCAGCTTCGGCGCCAGCCAGATGATCACCCCGACGACGGCGATCGCAAGCAGCGCGAGCAGCCACGTCATGCCGGTGGCCAGCGAGAACGCGGCACCGGGGTTGCGCAGCACGTCGAGATAGAGCAGGCCGCCGAACAGCTCGACCGGCGGGTTGCCCTCCAAGTTCGCCACGACTGCGACCTTGGTGAGGATGTCGACGCCCAGGGCCACCACGGCGACCCCGCCCAACAACCCGAGCAGCTTCCCGGACCCGCGCTTGGGCGACTGCTGCGCCGCCCCGGTCTGCGTCTCGGACGCCTGTTCTGCGGCGGTCGGCTCGGTGCCCGCCTGCTCTGCTGAGGACTCCCTCGGGGAGGACTGCTCGGTGCTCACGACCACCATTGTCCCTGAACCCGCCCGCACCCGGTTCGGCAGGACCACTCCCCGCGAAAACAGGACCCGTGAGTACTTTCGGGTGCTATGACGCCGCAATTCACTCACGGCTCGTCCAGCCCCGGTCAGTCGAGGAAGGCGGGCGCGGGGCGCGGGTCGTCAGCGGGCACCCAGCGGCCGTCGACCTGTTCGTAGCGCCAGGTCGGGCCCTCGGCCACCAGCCGCCGCAGCGCGTTCACAAGGCGGTCGACGTGCTCCGCGGTGCTGCCCAGCCCGACGCTGACGCGGACCGCGCGCTCGGTGTCCGAGCCCGCCCGCGAGAGCAGCCGCCGGGTGGCCACGTGCGCGCAGAACAAGCCGTCGCGGACGCCGATGCCGTGCTCCGCGGAAAGCGCCGCGGCCAGCAGGCCCGGGTCCTGACCGTCGACGGTGAAGCTCACCACGCCGACCCGGTCGTGATCGGCGTCGAACAGGCGGAGCTCGCGCAGCCCCGGCACACCGCGCAGCCCGGCCCGCAGCCGGTGCAGCAGCGCTTCCTCGTGCTCGATGACGTCCGTCCAGTTCGCCGCCAGCGTCGCGCAGGCCTTGGCCAACGCGTGCACGCCGACGGTGTTCGGCGAGCCCGCCTCGTGCCGCTCCGGCCCGGTCGTCCAGCTGACCGACCGCTCCTGCACCGACCGGGTCGCGCCGCCACCCGCCAGGTACGGCTCGGCGGCGTTGAGCCAGTCCGCGCGGCCGATCAGCGCGCCCGCACCGAACGGCGCGTAGAGCTTGTGCCCCGAGATCGCCACGTAGTCGATGTCGAGCTCGCGGATCCGGACCGGCCGGTGCGGCGCGAGCTGCGCGGCGTCGAGAACCGTGCGGGCCCCGCGACGGCGAGCCACCCGCGCCAGCTCAGCGACGGGCCACAGCTCCCCGGTGACGTTGGAGGCACCCGTGATCACCGCGAGCCGCGGTCCCTCCGGGCAGTCGGCCAGCGCGGCATCGAGCGCGGCGATGGCGTCCGCCGGCGTCTCCGGCGCGGGCAGGCGGCGCACCCGCGGGCCGGTCCAGGGCAGCAGCGCGGCGTGGTGCTCGGTGTCGAAGACCACGACGGACGTGCCGCGCGGCAGCGCGCGCCCCAGCAGGTTCAGGGCGTCGGTGGTGTTGCGGGTGAAGATCACCGAGTCGGTGTGGCGGGCGCCGACGAAGTTCCGCAGCTCGTCGCGCGCTCCCTCGTAGACCCGGGTGCACACCTGGGAGGCGAACCCCGCGCCGCGATGCACGCTCGCGTACCAGGGCAGCAGCTCGTTCACCGCCGACTGCACGGACTCCAGGCATGGCGCGCTGGCCGCGTGATCGAGATTCGCGTATCCGATGCGCTGGCCGTTGACCAGCGGGACCTGCAGCGCACCGCCGACCACGGCGGGAATCCGGTAGTCCACATTGGACTGCGCCGGGATTTCGATGACGGCAGACGACATGATGGCCTCCTCGGGGGCCTCATCGGACCCGCCCAGAGGGGTCCGCGCTTGCCGGATCGCCCTGCACGACCGGCCAGGTCTTCACCCGGGGCACCCCACCGCGGTTGGAGGGTTGCCGGCCAGCAAGCCGGGGCTTGATGCTGGCGCTCATGACCTTCGTTCCAGCACTCTAGGAAACCGCCCACACTGCGGGCAACACCATTCCCAAACCGTGGGAGCGGTCTCCGTCACACGGCGCCGGCGCGGCGATCTCGACGCCCACGTGGCGGCCACAACTGCACGCACGGGTGGCACCGCGCTCGCCGGTGCCACCCGGAACAGCAGGTCAGACCCTGGTGACGGCGACCTTGATCTCGGTGCCCTCCCCGACGCTGCCGGTGAAGCCGTCCGCCACATCGCCGGATTCGACGGCGTTCGCCAGGGTTTCGCCCGCGATGAAGTCGCGGTGCGACTCGACGGCCGCCAGAACCTCGGCCGGTGCCGAGATCGCCACCGTGATCCGGTCGGAGACCTGGAAGTCCGCCTCCTTGCGGGCCTGCTGGACGACCCGGACCACGTCGCGGGCCAGGCCTTCGGCCGCCAGCTCCGGGGTCACCTCGGTGTCCAGCACCACCAGCCCCTTGCCGCCGGGCAGCGGCGAGGCCGCGCCGGGGTCGGTGGAGACGAGGCGCTCCTCGAACTCGCCGTCCTGCAACTCGATGCCCGCCGCGACCACGGTGCCCCCGGTGCCCCCGGTGCGCTGCCACTCGCCGGACTTCACCGCCTTGATCACCTTCTGCACGTCGCGGCCCAGCCGCGGACCCGCGGCCCGCGCGTTAACCGCGATCTCGAAGTGACAGTGCGCGGCGACGTCGGTGCTCAGCTCGAGCTCCTTTACGTTGACCTCGTCGCGGATCAGGTCCGCGAACGGCCGCAGCGCCTCCGCGTCCGGGGTGGCGACCACGAGCTTGGCCAGCGGCAAACGCACCCGCAGCTTGTTGGACTTGCGCAGCGCCGACGCGGCCGAGCACACCTGGCGCACCTCGTCCATCGCGGTCACCAGCGCGGCGTCCGCGGGCAACTCGTCGACCAGGGGCCAGTCCGCCAGGTGCACCGAGCGGCCGCCGGTCAGCCCGCGCCAGACCGTCTCGGCGGTCAGCGGCAGCAGCGGCGCCACCACCCGGCAGGTCACCTCCAGCACGGTGTGCAGCGTGTTGATGGCATCCCGGTCACCGGCCCAGAAGCGGTCTCGGGACCGCCGCACGTACCAGTTGGTCAGCACCTCGAGGAAGTCGCGCACCTCCGCGCAGGCCCCGGCGAGGTCGAAGGTGTCCAATGCGGACTGCACGTCGCCGACCAGCTCGTGGGTCTTGGCCAGGACGTAGCGGTCCAGCACGTGCTTGCTATCCACTTCGAACTCGCCCGGGACGCCTTCGGCGTTGGCGTACAGCGCCAGGAAGTACCAGGAGTTCCACAGCGGCAGCACCGCCTGCCGCACCGCGTCCCGGATGCCGCGCTCGGTGACCACCAGGTCGCCGCCGCGCAGGATCGGGCTGGACATCAGGAACCAGCGCATCGCGTCCGAGCCATCGCGGTCGAAGACCTCGTTGACGTCCGGGTAGTTGCGCTTAGATTTCGACATCTTCAGGCCGTCGTGGCCCAGCACGATGCCGTGCGCCAGCACGTTGGCGAAGGCCGGGCGGTCGAACAGCGCGGTCGCCAACACGTGCAGCGTGTAGAACCAGCCGCGGGTCTGGCCGTTGTACTCGACGATGAAGTCGCCCGGGTAGTGGTGCTCGAACCACTCCGAGTTCTCGAACGGGTAGTGCACCTGGGCGAACGGCATCGAGCCGGACTCGAACCAGCAGTCCAGCACCTCCGGCACCCGGCGCATCGTCGACTTCCCGGTCGGGTCGTCCGGGTTCGGCCGGGTCAGCTCGTCGATCTCCGGGCGGTGCAGGTTGGCCGGGCGCACCCCGAAGTCGCGTTCCAGCTCGTCCAGCGAACCGTAGACGTCGGTGCGCGGGTAGGCCGGGTCGTCGGAGACCCACACCGGGATCGGCGAACCCCAGTAACGGTTCCGGGAGATGTTCCAGTCGCGGGCGTTCTCCAGCCACTTGCCGAACTGGCCATCGCGGATGTGCTCCGGCGCCCAGTTGATCTGCTGGTTCAGCTCGACCATCCGGTCCTTGAACTGGCTGACCGACACGAACCACGACGACACCGCCCGCTGGATCAGCGCGTTGTCGCAGCGCCAGCAGTGCGGGTACGGGTGGTCGTAGGTCTCGTGCCGCAGCAGCAGGCCGGTCTCCTTGAGGTCCCGGATGATCTGCTTGTTGGCCTCGAAGACGTGCAGCCCCTCGTACGGCGGGGCCTCGGTGGTGAACTTGCCGTGCGCGTCGACCGGGATCACCGGCTCGATGTTCGCGGCGTCGGTAACGACCTTGTCCTCTTCACCGAAGGCCGGCGCGATGTGCACCAGACCGGTGCCGTCCTCGGTCGTGACGTAGTCGGCCGCCAGCACCTGATGCGCGTTCTCCCGCCCCACGAAGAAGTCGAACGGCGGCGCGTACTTCGTGCCGAGCAGCTCGGTCCCCTTGAACCGGGCCACGACGTGCTCGGCGACATCCTCGCCGAGCTCCCGCGCGTACGCGCCGAGCCGGGCTTCGGCCAGCACGTACCGCTCGGCGCTGTTGGCCGGCGCGACGAGCACGTAGTCGACCTCGGGGTGCACCGCGGCGGCCAGGTTGGAAGGCAGCGTCCACGGCGTCGTCGTCCACACCAGGGCCAGCGCGCCGTCGAATGCCTTGCCCGGGGCGTCCAGCCGCAGGCCAACGGTCACCGCCGGGTCCTGCCGCTGGCGGTAGACGTCGTCCATCCGCGTTTCGGTGTTGGACAGCGGCGTCTCGCAGCGCCAGCAGTACCAGAGCACCCGGAAGCCCTCGTAGACGAGACCCTTGTCCCAAAGGGTCTTGAACGCCCACATGACGCTTTCCATGTAGTCCAGGTCGAGCGTCTTGTAGTCGTTCCCGAAGTCCACCCACCGGGCCTGCCGGGTGACGTAAGCCTCCCAGTCGGAGGTGTAGCGCAGCACCGAGGTCCGGCACGCCTCGTTGAACGCCGCGACGCCCATCGTCTCGATCTCGGACTTCGAGGTGATGCCGAGCTGCTTCTCCGCCTCGACCTCCGCGGGCAGCCCGTGGCAGTCCCAACCGAACCGGCGCTCCACCCGGCGGCCGCGCATCGTCTGGTAGCGCGGCACCACGTCCTTGACGTAGCCGGTGAGCAGGTGCCCGTAATGCGGCAGTCCGTTGGCGAACGGCGGCCCGTCGTAGAAGACGAACTCGTTGGCGCCGTTCGCGCCGGCCTCGCGGGCCTGCACCGAGGCCTGGAAGGTCTTGTCGTCGGCCCAGAAATCCAGCACCTGGCGCTCGATCTCGGGGAACGCGGGCTGGGCAGCCACGCCGCGCTCGCCGGCGTCGCCGAACCGAACCTTGGGATAAGCCATCGCGGATGCGCTCCTCGCGGTGTGTTGTTTCCGCCGCACGGTCACCGAAACCTCGGTGTCCACGCGGGGACGACACCTCGCGCGCATGCCCGCACGAGATCCGCGGTACCACCCCGCTTGCCGCCGATCGACGCCGACGACCACTCGTTGCCAGCTGTGACGGGCTGGACCCGTCCGGTTCTACTGAGGTGCCGGCCGGGCACCCGTTCTTCCGGAGGCTCCCCGGTGATAGCCGGATCATCGCCTGGTCGTTCCAGAGTACCGGGCGCCCGCCACCGGCTTTCACCGGTGCGCGGTTTCAATTGAAACTGCGCCCAGGAACCCGGGGACCACGGTTCCAATTTGAAACTGAAACTGCGGTCAAACCCGGCGGACCTCGGCGGCCAGCGTGGCATTCGGCGCGCAGCGCGCACACGGCGTGAAGCCGAGGTCCCGCGCCTCGCGCAGCGGCAGGGCGATCGTCTTCCGCTCGCCGAGCCACTCGCAGGTCCGCACGTGGTAGCGCGGCCGTTCGTCGAGCACCAGCACCTCGGCGTCCGGATCCGCAGCTGCCGCGGCGTTGCTGCGCTCCTCGCCCGGCTCCTTGCCATCGGCAGAAGCCGGCGCGGCCGGCGGACGCTCGCCCGCTCCGGTCCGGCGCCGCCGATCTGCGACCAGCAGGCCCACGCCGACGACGCTCGCCAGCACCGACAACCATGCCAGGTCCGGTTCGCCGGCGACGACCGCGCCGGCCAGGACACCGCTGGCTACCAGGACCAGCGCCAGCACGACCAACAGCACGCGATCTCACGTCCCTCGCCGAACGGTCCGGATGCACGTCGGCGGCAACGGGCGTTTCGGCCCGTCGCCGCCGATGCGAACGAACTTGGTCAGCCGGCTTCGGCCGCACGCGCCCCGAAGCTGTAGCTGGCCTGCTGACCGGACGACCGGCCGCCGCTACTGTCGGCGGGCGCGGCCGAGCCCCGGTCCTGCAGTTCGCGCAGCTGCGACTCCAGGTAGGTCTGCAGTCGAGTGCGGTACTCGCGCTCGAACGTGCGCAGGGTCTCGATCTTCTTCTCGAGGGCGTTCTTCTCCGACGTGATGTTGCCCATCACTTCGGCGTGCTTGCGCTGCGCGTCGCGCTCCAGGCTGGCGGCCTTGTCGCGCGCCTGCCGCTCCAACGTCTCGGCCCGGGTGCGGGCGTCGTTGAGCATCGTCTCGGCCCGGGTCCGGGACTCGTTGACCATGCTGTCGGACTTCGAGCGCGCTTCGGACAGCAGCTGCTCGGACTTCGTCCGCGCCTCGGACAACATGCCGTCGGCCTCGGCCTTGGCTTCGCCGGTAAGCCGGTCGGCCATCTCCTGCGCGAGGCCCAGCACCTTGGCGGCCTGCACGTGGTGATCACCGCCCGGGGAAGTCTGCTCGGCGGCGGTCGGCGCCGGAACCGGGGTGAGCCGGCGCGGTTCCTCCGGTGGGGCGGCTGGGGTCGAGGGAACGGACGCCGCCTGGCTGCGGGCTTCGTCCAGGTCGACCTGCGCGGTCTGCAGCTGGGACTCCCGCTGCTCCACCTGGCTACGCAGGTCGCTGTTCTCCTCCACCAGCCGGGCAAGCTCGGCTTCAACCAGGTCGAGGAATGCGTCCACCTCGTCCTCGTTGTAGCCCCGCTTACCGATCGGCGGTTTGCTGAACGCGACGTTATGCACGTCCGCGGGGGTCAAGCCCACAAGATCACCTCACGCACTCCTCGGCTGCGGGCAGCCCGGGTTCCCCGTCACCCAGGTTGCACCAGTCGCATCAGTATGAACACGACCAGCAGCAGCACCATAATCGATAGGTCCAGTCCGACTCCGCCGATCCGGACCGTCGGAATCACCCGACGCACCAACTTTACGGGTGGGTCGGTCACTGTGTAGATGCTCTCCAACGCGATTGCAACCCCCCCAACGGGCCGCCAATCGCGAGCGAACACCCGAACGAGTTCGATCACAATACGGGCCGTGAGCAGCAGCCAGAAGAAGAACAGAACGTAAAACAGGACGATCTGCACCAGGTTCACGCTTCAACTGTGCCATCACTCACCCGTAGTTGAAAAAGGCACCCTCGGCCAAGCGCCGCTTGTCCTCCGCCGCGACGTCCACGTTCGGCGGTGAGAGCAAGAACACGCGGTTCGTGACCTTCTCTATCGAGCCCCGCAGCGCGAATGCCAGACCGGCGGCGAAGTCGACCAGACGCTTGGCGTCGGCCTCCTCCATCTCGGTCAGGTTCATGATCACCGGCGTGCCGTCCCGGTACTGCTCGCCGATCGTGCGGGCCTCGCTGTAGCTGCGCGGGTGCAGGGTTGTGATCTTACTCAAGTTGAACTGGGTGCCCGTGTCGGTCACAGCGCGCAGCCGCGAGACCGGCTCCCGCGGCGGATCCGCGGGTGCCGCACTGCGCACCGGTGAGTCCGGTGTCCACTGCCTGCGCGGCCGTGGCGCCGGTTCGCGGTACTCCTCGACGAAGCTCTCCGATTCCGCTTCGGCTTCCGCCTGGTAGCCGCCGCGGGTGCCGACCCGCCTACGGGTTGGCACCCGCTCGGCCGGGCCGTCGTAGACGTCGCGGTCGGCGTCGGAGTACCGGTCGCGGTATCCGGCCTCGTCGTCGTATTCGTCCACCTCGTCGGCCGGGACCATGCCGAAGTAGGCCTTCAACTTGTGCAAAGCGCTCATCGGCATGCCCTTCCTCTGAGACTCCCAGCACCGAGCACGAGGCCAGCCTTCGACCCCCTGTTCACGGCTACGGCGAGGTTAACCGCCGCCCACCGAGCAACGCGGTTCCGACACGCACCCGGGTCGAGCCGTGGGCAACGGCACTTTCCAGGTCGCCGGACATGCCCGCCGACACTTCGACAGCTTCGGGGTGATCTCTGCGCAGCCGCTCGGAGATCACGGAAAGTGTGGCAAAAGCCACATCGGGTTCGCCACCCAACGGGGCGACGGCCATCACACCCCGCAGCCTAAGATCACTCGTCCGCATGATCATATCGGCCAGTGCGGGCACGTCCTCCGGGCGGCAGCCCCCGCGCCCGACCGCCTTGTCCAGGCTCACCTGCAACAAGACGTCCAACGGCCGCTGCCGCTCGCCCGCGTCCAGGGCGTTCGCGATGGCGCGGCCCAGCGCCTCGGCGAGCCGCTCGCTGTCCACCGACTCGACCACGTCGGCCCACCGGACCACCGCCCGGGCCTTGTTCCGTTGCAGCTGCCCGACCATGTGCCAGCGCGCCGTCGCCTCCGGCCGCAGCGCGACGAAATCGGCGACCTTGCCGCGCGCCTCCTGCTCCCGGTTCTCGGCGAACTCGGTCATCCCAAGATCGGCCAGCAGGGCCGCGTCCGACGCCGGGAAGGTCTTGGTCACCGCGAGCAGCTCGACCTCTTCGGGCTGCCGCCCGGCCGCGCGGCAGGCCCGGTCGACCCGGTCGCGGACCTCCCGCAGCGACTCCGCCAACTCGGCCCGCCGCAACTCCTCGCTCACTCGGTCTCCTCCGGCTCGGCCCAGATCACCGCGGCGAACCGACCGGTGCACCCTTGGTCGCGGCGATGGCTGTAGAGCTCCGGGGATTCCATGGTGCAGCGCGGGTCGACGCCGATCTTGGCGATCCCGGCGGCGGCCAGCTGCTCCCAGAGCCCCGCCCGCAGGTCGAGCCCGGTGGTGCCCTTGCGGGTCTTGCACGCGCTGCCGGGCAGGTGCTTCTCGACGTCGGCCTGCATCTCGGCGGGCACTTCGTAGCACTCGCCGCAGGCCGCCGGGCCGAGCAGCGCCTCGATGCGGTCCAACCGGGCGCCGGCCTCCTGCATCGCCTTCAGCGCCGCGACGAGGACTCCGACGCGAGCGCCGACCCGCCCGGCGTGGACCGCGGAGACCACGCCGGTTTCCGGGTCGCCGAGCAGCACCGGCACGCAGTCCGCGGTGAGCGCGATCAGCGCCAGGTTCGGCTCCGCGGTCACCAGCGCATCGGTGGCTTCCACCGGCTCGGGCTGCGGCCCGTCCACGACAGTCGCGGCGCGCCCGTGGATCTGCTCCATCCACACCAGACGGTCCTCGGGCAGGCCGATTCCGTCCGCCAGCTTGCGCTGGTTCGCCGCCAGGGCGGCGGGGTCGTCGCCGACCCGGCCACCCAGGTTGAAGGAGTCGAAAGGCGGCCGGGAACTCCCGCCCTCCCGCGTGGTGATCACGCGCCGAATCCGCACTGCTGCTCAGCCTCCCGCACACACAAGTCGACACCGGAAACGAAGGCGTTTCCGGTGTCGATTCTCGCTCATGTGCCGCACGGCGCGGGGACGCACCTTCTCGTGCTTCAGCGGCGCATGAAAGGTGGTATGTCGACGTCGTCGTCGGTGTCGTCGTTCACCGGGATGCCTCGGTTGGACAGCGCGCCGGTGCGACCGGTGGTGGCGGTGCCGCCGTGCGTCGGGTAGCCGCCGCTCGCGCGGGTGGGCACCGAGACGCTCTGCTGCCCGGTCGAGGAGCCGTCGCCACCGAACAGCCCGGACCGCTGGCCCAGGTTCGGCCGCTGCTGCGGTTCCGGCGCGGGCTCCGGCTGCACCGGGGTCTCCGGGACGGGCGGCGCCGCCGGCTGGGCGACCGGCTGTTCCGCCTGCGGGACGGGGGCCGGGGTCGGTACCGCCGTTGGAGCGGGCTGCGGTGCCGGAGTCGGCTGGTGTGCGGGTCGCGGCGGCTCGAGCCGGGTTTCCGCCACCGGCTGCGGCACGGGCTTCTCCGCGGCCGGAGCGGGCTCGGGTTCCTCGGTGCGCGCGCCGACCTTGGTCGGTTCGAGCTTCTTGTGGGTGGGCGCGCCGGCGTCGAACCCGGCGGCGATCACGGTCACCCGCACCTCGTCGCCCAGCGAGTCGTCGATGACCGTACCGAAGATGATGTTGGCTTCGGGGTGCGCGGATTCCTGCACCAGCGA
Source organism: Saccharopolyspora pogona (assembly GCF_014697215.1). Lineage (GTDB taxonomy): Bacteria > Actinomycetota > Actinomycetes > Mycobacteriales > Pseudonocardiaceae > Saccharopolyspora > Saccharopolyspora hattusasensis. The sequence continues at coordinate 8,233,232 of NZ_CP031142.1, read as the reverse complement.
CGCCGACTCGTTGATCTCGAACAGGCCGAGGTCGGAACCACCGGCTATGGCCAGCAGCACGCCGTGCGCGCCCTCCATGGACGCTTCCAGCAGCGGCGAGTTGATCGCCTTCTGCGCGGCCTGCACCGCTCGGCCCTCACCGCGCGCCGAGCCGATGCCCATCAGGGCGCTGCCCGCGCCGGACATGACGCTCTTGACGTCGGCGAAGTCGAGGTTGATCAGACCCGGCGTGGTGATCAGGTCGGTGATGCCCTGGACACCGGAGAGCAGCACCTCGTCCGCGGACCGGAAGGCGTCCATCAGGCTCACCCCGATGTCGCCGAGCTGCAGCAGCCGGTCGTTCGGGATCACGATGAGGGTGTCGCAGCACTCGCGGAGTTGCTGGATGCCCTGCTCGGCCTGGGCCGCGCGGCGCTTGCCCTCGAAGGAGAACGGCCGGGTGACCACGCCGATGGTCAGCGCGCCGAGCTTGCGCGCGATCGACGCCACGACCGGTGCGCCGCCGGTGCCGGTGCCGCCGCCCTCGCCGGCGGTCACGAACACCATGTCGGCGCCCTTGAGGACCTCTTCGATCTCTTCCTTGTGGTCTTCGGCGGCCTTGTGGCCGACCTCCGGCGCGGCACCGGCCCCGAGGCCGCGGGTCAGCTCGCGGCCGATGTCGAGCTTGACGTCGGCATCCGACATCAGCAGGGCCTGCGCGTCGGTGTTCACCGCGATGAACTCGACACCTTTGAGCCCGACCTCGATCATGCGGTTCACGGCGTTGACACCGCCGCCGCCGATGCCGACGACCTTTATCACCGCGAGATAGTTGTGCGGGGGCGTCATCGGATCCGCCTTCCTGATCGTGGCTCTGTGCTCTCTGCGTCGACCGCCGGGACGGCCGCAGTACCGGTCGTCGCCGACGCGGGTTCCCCCGGTCGCTGTCGGCGCGGGATGCGAGGTGCGGCCGATCCCGTGCCCGATCCGGACGGTAGGCAAGCAACTGCCTCCGCGTCCAGCAGCCACGCCGGGAGCCGTAGCAGGTGTTTTGTGCCGCGCACCTCGTCGCTTCCGTCCCGACCGCTTTCGCCGTCGCCCAGCGGGTCCGTCCGCCGCAGCGAGCCCAGTCTTGTTCCTCCCCTTGGGTGGTGATCACGTCGCGGACGTGATCACCACCAACACCGTACCCCGAGCCCCGCTCATCCGGTCGAGGCAGGCAGAAATGCCCGTCCATGCGCTCCTTCTGCGCAGCGGTGCGGGTGGCGGAAGCTCAGCCGCCGCCTGGTCTGCGGGATCCCCGATTCGGGCAAGTCCAGATTCGAACTCGCCGGGAAATCATGACCACAGGTGTCCGGATTCGCTGTCATGGTCTCCTCGACCGATTCGGAACAGGAGGAATCCCAGGCATGACTGGACAACTGCACGGCAAGGTCGCGCTGGTGGCCGGGGCGACCCGCGGCGCGGGGCGCGGCATCGCCGTGGAACTGGGGGCGGCCGGCGCGACGGTCTACGGGACCGGGCGCAGCACCCGGGAGCGGCGCTCGGACTACGACCGGCCGGAGACCATTGAGGACACTGCCGAGCTGGTGACGCAGGCCGGCGGCCAGGGCGTCGCGGTCCGCTGCGACCACACCGATCCGGACCAGGTCCGCGAGCTGGTCCGGCGGATCGAGGCGGAGCAGGGGCGGCTGGACATCCTGGTCAACGACCTCGGCGGCGAGCACCTGATGGACTGGCACAAACCGGTCTGGGAGCAGGACCTGGGCAAGGGCCTGCAGCGGCTGCGGGTCGGCATCGAGGCGCACCTGATCACCAGCCACTTCGCCCTGGATCTCCTGCGCAAGCAGCCGGGCGGCCTTGTCGTGGAGCTCACCGACGGCACCGCCGAGGTGCATGAGCAGTACTACCGCAGCGAGGGCGGCGCGTTCTTCGACATCGTCAAGGTCGCGGCGCACCGACTCGCCCGCGCCCAGGGCGAGGAGTTGAAGGAGCACGGCGGCACGGCGGTTTCGCTGACCCCGGGCTGGCTGCGTTCGGAGATGATGCTCGAACTATTCGGCGTCACCGAGGAGAACTGGCGGGAGTCCACCACGGCGCCGGAGGGTTTCGGCATCTCGGAGTCGCCGCGATTCGTCGGCCGGGCCGTGGTCGCGCTGGCGACGGACCCGGACGTGGCCCGCTGGAACACCGAGTCGTTCTCGAGCGGCTACCTGGCAAAGGTCTACGGCTTCACGGACGTGGACGGCTCCCGGCCGGACGCCTGGCGCTACATCCTGGAAGTCGAATGGCCCGGCAAGCCGGGCAAACCCGAGGACTACCGCTGACGAACGGCGTGAAGGACACCTCCGACCGACTGAAGAACCGACTTCGCCGGTCAGAGGTGTCCTTCGCCCGGGTCGCTGTAGAGGGAGGCGAGGCGGGTCGCCGCTTCGGCCAGGCGGTTGCGGAGGTCCGGTGGGGCCAGGACTTCGGCTTCCGGGCCCAGGTTGAGGATCTGGTCGTAGGCGACGTCGAGGGACTCCACTGGGAAGTCCGCGGTGACCCAGCCCTGGGCGTCGGGTTCGCTCGCGGCGGTTTCGGCCTCGCGGGCTGCGGTGCCTTCCGTGGTCGCGTGCAGTTTTCGCAGGCCCGCCGGGCTGATCCGGATCCGGATGCGCTCGGCCAGCAGGGCGCGGTTGAACTCCTCCGACTTCTCCTCCCAGAAGGCCGGGAGGTCGAAGGTCTCGTCGCGGGTGAACTCCTCGTCGGCGACCTCTACGTGGCTGAAGCGGTCGACCCGGTAGGTCAGGAACCGCTGACCGCAGCGGGCCGCCAGGTACCAGACACCGGCCTTGAGCACGAGCCCGTGCGGTTCCAGCTCGCGCCGCACTTCCCGGTCGCCGCGCCGGTACCGGGCGACGACCTTGCGGTCGCGCCACACCGCGCGGCTCAGTTCCGGCAGCACCGCGGGGGTTTCGGCCTCGCGGAACCAGCGGGGCGCATCCAGGTGGAACCGTTGCCCCACCCGTTGCGGCGCATCGCGGAACGGCGGGGCCAACGCCGCCGAGGCCTTGAGGCGCGCGGCGGCGACGGCTTCGCCGAGGCCCATGTCGATCGCCGGGCCCGGCACGCCGGCCAGGAACAACGCCTCGGCTTCGGCCTGGTGGAGCCCGGTCAGCTTCGCGCGGTAGCCCCCGAGCAGCCGGTATCCGCCGGTCCGCCCGCGCTCGGCGTACACCGGAACCCCGGCGGCGGCCAGCGCGAGCACGTCGCGGGCCACGGTCCGCTCGGAAACCTCCAGTTCCCGGGCCAGCTCGGGCCCGGTCATGACCTCCCGGACCTGCAACAAGCACAGCAACGAAACCAACCGCGACGCTCGCACTCCCCAACCCTACGGCGAGCCGACGACTGCCCGCCGCGCACGCGGCACGGTTTCCGCTGCTCAGCGGAGGCCGGTGGTCTTCAGGGAGGCGACCAGCCAGCGCTGGCCGAGGAGGAAGACCAGGACCGTCGGGATGGCCGCCAGCAGCGCCGCCGCGATCACATAGTGCTGCTTCGAGGCGTACTGGCCCTGCAGCGACGCGATACCGACCTGGACCACCCGCAGGGACTCGTCCTGCGCCACCGCCAGCGGCCACAGGAACGAGTTCCAGTTCGCCAGGAAGAACAGCACCGCCAAGGCCGCCAGCATCGGGCGGCTCAGCGGCAGGATGACGTGCCAGTAGATCCGCCAGTGCCCGCAGCCGTCCAGGTGCGCCGCCTCCTCCAGTTCCCTCGGCACACCCAGGTAGAACTGGCGGAGCAGGAAGATGCCGAAGGCGTTGAACAGCCCCGGCACGATCAGGCCCGCGTAGGTGTCGACCAGGCCCAGCCCGCGCACCACGATGAACAGCGGCACGAGGATCACCGGCAGCGAGATCAGCAGCGTCGCTACCACCGAAGCGAACGCGAATCCCCTGCCCCGGAACGACAACCGCGCCAGCGCGTAGGCCGCCATCGAGTGCAGGAACAGCGCGATCACGGTGACGATGACAGCGACGAAAGCGCTGTTCGCCAGGTAGCGCAGGAACGGCACCTCGGTCAGCACGTAGGCCACGTTGGACAGCGTCAGCTCGCTGGGCCAGCCGAGGTCGTAGAGCTCAGACTCCGGCCGGAAGGCGCTGAACAGCAACCAGAGCAGCGGCGCGACCGTCACCAGCGCGACCAGGTAGGCGAGCACCGCCCGCCCGGGGGTCCTACGCATCGAAACGACCTCCCCTGGTCAGAGCGAACATGGCGCCGGTGACCGCGCCGAGCGAGACCACGAGCAGCGCGCAGATCGCCGCCGCGTAGCCGAACCGGCCGAACTGGAAGGCCTGCTGGTAGGCGTAGTAGACGACCGTCGTGGTGGCGTTGGCCGGGCCGCCGGAAGTGGTGACGAAGACCAGGTCGAACGCCTGCATGCCGGTGACCGCGTTGACCGTCGAGGTGACCAGCACGAAGAAGCTCGTCGGGCGCAGCATCGGCCAGGTCACGTGGCGGAACCGCTGCCACGGCCCGCCACCGTCCACGATCGCCGCGTCGTACAGCTCGCGCGGGATGTCCTGCAGGCCGCCGAGGAAGATGAGCATCTGGTAGCCCATCAGGAACCACACGCTGATCAGCACCAGGGTTACCAGCGCCAAATTCGGGTCGCCGAGCCAGGAAACCCCGTCCAGGCCGGTCAACCGGCTGACCGCGCCGGTCTTGTCGGTGAGCAGGAACTGCCACAGCAGGCCGATGACCACCAGGCTCACCGCGTTCGGCAGGAACAGCGCGGCGCGCACCACCCCGACGCCCGGGAAGTGGTCCTTGACCAGCAGCGCGAGCCCGAGCGCGGCGGCGAACGCCAGCGGCACGAACAGCACCGCGTAGGTGGCGGTGATGCCGAAGCTGCGCCACAGCAGGCCGTCGCCGGCCATCAGCCGGAAGTTGTCCAGCCCGGCCCAGGAGATGTTGCCGAAGCCGTCGACGTCGAACAGGCCCACCACCAGCGCCAGGGCCGTGGGGATCGCGACGAACAGCAGCAGTCCGAGCCCGTCGGGGGCGAGGAAGGCGAACGCCGCCGCGGCGTCGGATCGGCTGTCTCTCGTTCGTCGTGGGCTCAATGGATCGGCGCTCCGTCGTAGGTGGACAAGAACGTGTCGATCTGCTCGGCGGCGGCACCGGCGGCCGACGCCGGGTCCCCGCCGTCGAGCTGGCAGGACTGCAACGCGTCGGAGATCGCCCGGTAGACCTCCGGTGGGAACCTCGGTTCGGGCCTGGCCTCGGTCATCACCTCTTCGGCGAACACCCGCATCGGACCGCGGTCGAACGCGCCGTGCTCCTGGGCGGCGCGCTGGACCGAGTAGCGGGGCGGGAGGTTCGTCTTGGCGACGGTGTTCCACCGCCGCATCCGCTCGATGCACGCCGGATCGGTGGAACCGAGCGCCCACACCACGAATTCGGCCGCTGCCTCCGGGTTGGCGCCCTTGGCGTTGGCGACCATCGCCCAGCTGCCCAGCGACGTGGTGTAGGCGCCGCCGGGCGGGGCCGGCATGGGGGTGACGCCGTAGCGGAAATCCGGGGCCTGCTCGGCGATTTCGGCGATGCCCCAGATCCCGAGCTGCTGCATCGCGCAGTACCCGTCGGCGATGTTGGAGATCGAGTCGTTGCCGCCCGAGCCCCGCACGCGGCGCGGCGCGACCCCGGCGGTCACGGCGTCGTGCCAGAACTTCAGGGCCGCATGCACGCCTCCGCTGTCGAAGGTGGCGCGGCGCTGGTCGGGCGTGAACACCTCGCCACCGGCCATCCACATCGCCTGGTACCAGGTGAAGTTCTGGTAGTAGCCGGGGTTCGTCTCGAACAGCATCCCGAAGCGGTCGGGGGTGGTCAGCCGCTCCGCCACCGCGATCAGGTCGTCCCAGGTGCGCGGCAGGTCGCCCTCGGCGAGCCCGGCCTGCTCGAAGGCGGTCTCGCTGTAGTAGAGCGCGAGCGGCTCGATCTCCATCGGCAGGCCGTAGACCCGGTCGTCGACCAGCCGGGTCCGCAGGACCTGCGGCAGGAAATCGGCCCGCACCGCGGGATCCAGGTGCGGGGTGAGGTCGGCCAGCGCGCCGCCGTTGTAGTAGCGCAGGAAATCGCCCGGACTGAGCAGGAAGACGTCCGGGCCCGCGCCCGCGCTGAACGAGGTTTGCAGCGTCGGCCCGGAGGTGTAGTCCTTGGTCGGCACGTAGCGCAGCCGGACCTTGATGTCATGGGTGGCGTTCCACTCGGCGGCCAACTGGACGACCCAGTCGCTCTGGGACTTCTGCTGGCCGCCGGGCCCGTAGAAGTTCCAGAAGGTGATCTCGCGGGGATTCTGCGCCGGAGCGCAGCCGACGAGCGCGGGCGCGGCAAGGGCGGCGGCGCCCACTCCCCGCAGGAAGCCGCGCCGACTGGTCTGGCCGACACCCGGACGAGCCAAGCCGATCACCCCCGGTAAGTCCCGTCGCGCCGGAAAACGATTGCCGACGCTATTGATCGCCCACCGATCAAGTCAATGCGCCATTAGGGGCGGACCAGACCCGTCGGCCACTCTCGTTCCCGCCGACGAAGGCCCGTGAGTGCTTTTCGGCGCTATGGCGTAATGGCGCTATGGCGCAATGGCGCAATGGCGCAATGGCACCCGCGGATTCTGACCTGCGGAGACGTAAGCGGCGGGGAGGCCTTGGGAGCTCAGCAGCGTCACGCCGTGGTCGTCGGTTCGGCCGTAGGGCGTGCCGAACTCGACTCGGGGATGCAGAAGTGCTTGCCCTCGGGGATCTTCAGCTGCGAGCTGTTGACCAGCTCGAAGAAGTCAGTCACCGACGGCCATCCCGCACACCGAGCGGCCCTCGATGGGGTGCCCGGTGCCGCAATTTCAATGGAAATCAGAGCTCTGATTTCCAATTGAAATTGCGGAAATCCCGGGCGTCGGGGGGAGGGCTCAGCGGAGGCCGGAGCGGACGAAGGCGTCCAGCACCTGGCGTTGCAGGAGCAGGTACAGGGCGAAGATCGGCAGGCAGGCCAGGCCCGAGTCCGCCATCACCGCTCCCCAGTTCTCGTCCTCGGCGAACAGGAAGCTGCGCACTCCGATCTGCAGCACCAAATCCGTTCGTTGCAGGACCAGCGCGGGCCAGAAGTAGTCGGTCCAGGCCGAGGCGCCACTGGAACCGATCGGCACGCACACGCCCTCCGGGCCCAGGCCCAGCAACCGAGCGGTGATCTGCTGGGTCACCGCATCCGCCGGAGCATCCGCCGGGCAGCCGATGCTGACGGACCTGAGCACCGCGGCCTGCGCGACGAACGCCGAGCCGCCGTTGCCGACGAGCAGCAGCCGTCGGGCACTGGTCAGCAGGTCAGCGGCCCGGGTCAGCGCGCCGGTGTCCACAGTGCACATCCCCTCCACCACGGCGGCGTTCACCGCGCCGAACACCGCCGACGCGACGGCCTCAGGCGGGTCCCCCGGTCTGAACTCGGGGTTGACCCCCGGCGGCGATGTCCCTCGCCAGCAGCAGTCGCAGCTGCTGGAACCCACGGAAACCGAGGTGCTGGCAGGCCCGCACCGCCATGAATACCAGCAGGCAGCACCGGGCCGGACGAGGTGGGCACCGCGCGGTGGCGATCAGCGAACTACGGCCTCGCGCCGGTGCCGAAGCGGGGTGGTCCGCCGTCTAGAAACCCTGATCAAGCGTGTCGGGGCGTGTCGTTGCGGGATTGAGAAGAGGAAAGGCCTTATCTTGCTGGGGATTTGCGGCGCTTGGGTATATCGCTTACTCCACCAAGAAAGGCCTTCCGGGTGAAGAAGATACTGGACGACGCGGCAGTATGCCGCCTCCGTCGGAATCGATAACGGACGCCGCTCACTCGTGCCGGGCTTCGGGATCAACACCCACCGCGTCGGCAACGGTCGATACGCCCCTTCCCGCAATTCCGTGGCCAACTCGCCGAGCAGCCGGTCAACGCCGTACTCCTCAACCTCGGCCAGAGTGGTCTTGTCGATACCGGGTGCCCGCCATTGCGGTGCACCGCGACCCCAGGGCTAAGGCAAGATCGCGCTGAGTGATCAACTCAGCTCGTAGGGTTGCCGGCCGGGTTGGCGTGCTGGGCCGGGAAATGGAGGATGGCCTCCTTCTGGGATCATGGAGATTGCGAAATAACCAAACTCCAGAAGAAGGCCATCCGTTGTCATTTTCTCATGGCTCGTCATGGGCGTCGTTTCCGGGTAGCGCCGGCGGTGACGATGCCGATCTGGCGGAACTGATGAAGTTGCTCGGCAAGGTGCCGGATCGCCGTAAGCGGAAGGGCCGCGTGTATAGTTTGGCGTTCCTTCTCGCGGCGTCGTTGATCGCTGTGCTGGCGGGCGCCTCGAATTTCCGGCAGATCGCCGACCAGGTCGCCGATCTGCCGGCGTCGTTACTGCGGAAAATAGGTGGACGATGGTGCTGGTTCCGCGGCTTTTTCCGTGTCCCGGATACGTCCACGATCCGGCGCGCGCTGGAAGATGTCGATGTAGCGAAGCTGGAAGGACTGATCGGGCCGTGGCTGCTGCGTCATGCCCGGCCTATCCCGGGCGGCACGTTGCGGCTGGCTATCGACGGCAAAGTGCTGCGCGGTTCGTGGATCGGGGATCACGAGTCGTTCACGCTGTTCTCCGCGATGATCCACTGCGATGGTGTCACCGTCGCCCAAGTGGCCGTTCCTCCGGGAACCAACGAGATCACCCAGGTCACGGCCCTGCTCGACGGTGTCTCCCGCGGTGTGGACGGCCGTGTGGTGGTCACCATGGACGCCGCGCACACCCAGTGAGAGACCGCCGAATACATTGCCGGCGAACGCGGATTCGACTACGTCATGACAGTAAAGGGAAATCAAGCGGTGCTTAAGGAAAAGGTATTCGACCGCGTTCTTCCGCTCTTGCGGAAAACACCGCATCATGTCGTCGTCGATGACACCCACGGCCGGATACGCCGCTGGACTACCTGGATTACCGACGCCGGCGGAATCGATTTCCCACACGCGCGTTCCGTAGCCTGCGTCAAACGAGAAGAAACAACTTTTTCCGGAGAACTCGTCAGCAAAGAGCGCGCCTGGATCATCACCAGCCAGAACACCACCACAGTCACCGCCGAAGACCTACACGACCAAGTCCGCGACCACTGGGGAATAGAAAACAAAAGCCATCACGTCCGTGACACGACATACCACGAAGACGCACAACAAATCTATACCGGGACCGGTGCCCATATACTGGCAACATTACGGAATACCGCAATATCGATGCTTCGCATAACTGGACACAACGACATCCGCCGGACAACCGAATGGATCAGCAGGGACCGCACACGAACACTCCCCCTCCTGTCACTCCAAGTTGCAGGGCGCAACACACAGTGATCTTGCCTTTGCCCTGACCGCGACCCACCCACGCCACAAGACGTCCCTGCGGAAGACCTTGTCTCGCAGCGCGTGAAACCGTCGTCCGGGATCAGCCTTGGCCGCAGTCTGCTACCGGGCTGCCTGACCATTCCCGGACCGGACTTAGGCCGCCGGCAAGCGACGACGAGCTTACGAACAGAAAAATCCACCGCTACGTCACGCCTTCACCTCCTGCCCTCCTGGGCGCACGAATCAATCATCTAAGCGCAGGTTGGAACTGAAGTCGGAGTAGGACGCCGGGAACCAGTGCAAGAACGACATTGAAAGCTGCCCGTTCGGGCATATTTCAATGTATCGATATACATCGTTGCCTACTTGTCTCTGGTCCTGTCGCGTATCACCCACAAGGTGATCCTGTACATGCCAACACCGAAACGTCCAAGACGTCCTGAAGACAGAGCATTTCGACCGGATCGCGGACGAGATCGAAGGCTTCTTCGAGGTTCATCGGGCGCTCAGTGCTCATCCGGGGAGGGGTTCACGTCGAACTCACCGGTGAGGATGTCACCGAGTGTCTCGGTGGTCCGCAGGCGCTCACTGACCGCGGACCTCCCGCACAAGACCGCGTGTGATCCGCTCCTGAACGGCCAGCAGTCCGTCGAAGGTCGCCTTTCTCGTCGCGAAGATGCTGCGCAACAGCTGATGGCTTGGTTTGCAGCGGCGGAGGAACTAGGAACATGACCGAGCAACTTGAGCACGTGCGGTGCGCGTATACCCAACAGGATTCCGCCGATGGACGAGGGAGCACTCGCGCCGCCGCCATGAAGGAGTTCCGATGCAGACCTACTCAATATCGGAAATGAAGGGGACGAAATGCGTGCCGCAGTTCGCACCGGTGTCCACGGAATTCGCGTAGAGGACGTCCCGGATCCAGTTCTCGTCGAACCAACAGATGTCATTGTTCGAGTCGTGCTCGCCGCCGTCTGCGGTACCGATCTGTGGGGCTATCGCGGCCTCGGGGAAATCCCTCCGGGCCCACGGGCTGGCCACGAGTTCCTCGGCGTGGTCGAGGAACTCGGCAACGCGGTCGAGAATTTCCGCCGAGGTCAGCTGGTGCTGGCTCCGTTCATGTGGGCCGACGGCACCTGCACCGCATGCCGGAAGGGGCTACCGACATCCTGCGCCGACGGCGCGATGTGGGGTGGCAGCAGCGACGGAGGGCAAGGTGAGGCTGTCCGCGTGCCCTATGCCGACGCGACTCTGATCGCATTGCCGATGACGGCGGAGGACGAACGACTCCCGTCGGTACTGGCGTTGGCCGATGTCATGTCGACCGGCCACTATGCGATCGGCAACGCGGGCACCGGGCCCGGGTCGACGGTGGCCGTAATCGGTGACGGAGCGGTCGGCTTGTGCGCTGTGCTCGCGGCGCGTGCTGCGGGTGCGGCGGAAATCCTTCTGTTGAGCAGGCACGAATTGCGGGCTCGGGTCGGGCAGAAGTTCGGTGCGACCGAGACGGTGCCGGATCGGGGAGCGGACGCCGTCGCACGTGTTCGCGAGCTCACCGCAGGACATGGCGTTGACGCGGTGGTCGACTGTGTCGGTACCCAGGAGGCGATGGACACCGCGGTGGGTGCGGTCAGAGACGGCGGCACGGTCGCGCTCGTCGGCGCCCCGCACGCCGCTTTGCCCGGCGCAGAGCAGGTCTTTCTGCGCAACCTAAAGATTACGGGTGGTCTGGCGCCCGCCCGCGTCATCATCCCCCGGTTGATCGACCGTGTGCTGGACGGCCGCATCGACTCCTCGCCGGTGTTCGATCTCACCGTTGGCCTGGAAGCCGTGCCGGAGGCATACCGCCAGATGGACAACCGCACCGCCATCAAAGCACTGATCCGAATCTCTTGACCCCGCAGCGGTTGGTCGGCGCTCGCCGAATCCTATCGTTGGCGGTCTCGTTCGCAATGTGGAGGTCTTTTCATGATGTCCGGGACCAGTGCGCTGTCGACCCCGATCATCGACGTCTCGGGAGAACTAACTCCGGAAATGTTGTCGTCGGCCGCACAGCCGCTGAACATCCGTATCGATGAGGTAACAAGAGACCGCGTCCTCGCCTGCAGGGCCTTCATGATGCAGTCATTGACCGAAGGTCAGGCGGTTTACGGAGCGACTACAGGATTCGGACCGCTGGTGGATTTCAGCGGACGCGTCAACTCCGCTGACCAGTGCGAGAACACGCTCAGCCATCTGAGCACCGGGCAAGGAGACGACCTGAAGCCCGCAGTGGTACGGGCAGCGCTGCTGATCAGGCTGCGATCGCTCGCACAAGGACGCTCGGGTGTTTCCTACACCGTGCTGGAAGCACTCGCGGCGATGTTGCGCACCGAATTTTCCCCCGCCGTACCGCGAATCGGTTCGGTCGGCGCGAGTGGTGACCTCGTCCCGCTCGCCCATGCCGTACAAGCGTTACGCGGCATCGGCGCCGCCTATCACGGAGGGCAGCGGATGCCTGCGGGGCAAGCTTTGGTCGAAAGTGGGTTGCCAGCCTTGGAGCTGGACGGACGGGACGCGTTAGGCCTGGTAAACGGTACGTCGCTCACGGCTGCGGCGGCCGGGCTGGCACTCGCCTCAATCCGGCGATCTCACGTCGTCGCGTGGACGTTGTCGGCGGTGATGGCGGACGTGCTGGGATGCGCCACCGGTTACCTCTCGCCTCATCTGATGGGCGCATTCGCGCATCCAGGAGCCGCTGAGGTCGCGCAGCACATGCGTAACCTCTTGCAAGGCACCGTGCCCACCGGTGACCGTGGTCTGCAGGAGCCGTACAGCATCCGGTGCGTGCCGCAACTGCTCGGCGCCGCTGCGGCATCGATTGCCCATGCGGACCAGGTTGTGCGGACGGATCTGAACGGTATCAGCGACAACCCGCTGTTCTTTCCGGAGCACGGCGAAATTGTCCACGGCGGCAACTTCTTCGGTCAGCCGGTCGCGTTCGCGGCGGATCTGTTGTCGCTCGTGACAGTGCAGATCGCGAACCTCGCTGAGCGGCAGCTGGATCTGATGGTCGATCCGCACCGCAACGGAGGTCTGCCTCCAATGCTGGCGACGACACCTGGCGAGCAGCACGGGGTGCAGGGCGTTCAGCTGGTTGCCACGTCGGCCGTCGTGCACATGCGCCGCACTTGCACGCCTGCGTCAATGCAGAGCGTGCCGACGAATCTGCACAACCAGGACGTCGTGCCTTTCGGCACTCAAGCCGCACTGAGCGCGCTTGATCAGGCGGAATCCTTGCGGTGGCTGCATGGTTCGCTAGCCGTGGCGTTGCGGCAGGCGGTCCACGTAGGCCGGGCGCCGACCGCCCCGGCATGCGTCACCGTGCTCGACCGGCTGATCGAGGCCGTTCCGGCCATCGAACCGGACCGCCCGCTGCGCGCGGATGTCTTGCGCGCCGCCGAAGTGCTCGACGAGTTCGCGGACGAGCTCGAAAACCAGAATCAGGTGAACTGAATGACCTCCGTTGGTGAGCTGGCCCGCGTCTTTGGCCAGGGCGTGCAAGGCCTTGAAATCCTTCGGCTTCCTTATCCCGACGTCGGCTTCGCCTCCGTCGACTGCGACATGCACCCGCCCCCAGGGTGGGGACCGTCACCGCTCGGCGACGAGTGTGCGCTGGCGAGGTACCGCTGGTGGATCGGGCACCAGACAACCTTCTGTGTATGGCGAGTCCTCGCCGACTGCTTGAAAGAGCTGACCAGGCAGCGGCGGCCCTCCTCGGAGCTGATTCGCGGTGCGGCACTGACGTACGACGTCTACTCGCTTCTGTTGCTGTACGCAGGAAGCTGCTCGGTTGATGTGTACGACCGCACCATCAGGCCGGAGATGGCCGCGGCCGAAAGCGCTTTCAGCGGACGCTGGGCACGCGACTACGATCTCGTGCCCGCGTTGCTGCGCGAGGTCAGGAAGCAGCACCCGGCGCACGCGACCGCGCCACTCACCGCGGCGAGCAAGGCGAACCGGGTGGTGCACATGGCGGTAGCGCACCGGCTCGCTCGTGGCGGGGAATCGCTGTTGCGCACGGCGGGCCAGGAGGCCGACATCGTCACGGATCAGAGGCGCGATCTCTATGATGCCTACTTCCACGTGCGGCGCACGGAGATCTGCCGCCAGGGGTTCGCCATGCAGTTGCTGCGCCTTTGCATGGTGGTGCTCGACGACCTGGGTAGCATGCCGCTGGTCGTTCCCGCCGACTGGGCCGGGGCCCGCTCCGCCGAGATCGACGCGGTCGCTCGAAGCGTGACCGATAGCTCCATGAACCTCTGGAACCTCATCACGTCCAACTTCCTCGGAAGGTTCCTCCCATGACTGACCTGCAATCGCCCGAACTGAAGACCATCGTGATGAACCAACGACGGTACGAATATTTATTGCGCCAAACCGAACCTCCCACGCAGGCCCAGCAGTGGCTCATCGACCAGACGAACGCGCTCGGCGCATCTGCGGAGATGCAAATCCCACACGAGCAGGGTGTGCTGCTCACCCTGCTTGTCCAGCTCACCGGCGCCTCCCGGATCGTGGAGATCGGCACTTACACCGGCTACTCCACACTGGCCATGGCTCGGGGATTGGGAGCCGGCGGGCAGATCGTCACCTGCGACCTGTCCAGCGAGTGGACCGAGATCGCCCAGCAGGCCTGGGAAAAGGAGGGTGTCGCCGACCGGATAGAGGTCCGGCTCGGACAAGCCGCGGGCACGCTGAGGGCGATGCCGAAGACCGAGCACATCGACATGGTGTTCATCGACGCTGACAAGGTGAGCTACCAGCAGTACTGGGAGCTCCTCGTGCCACGCATGCGACCCGGCGGCCTGCTACTCGCCGACAACACGTTCTACTACGGCGAGGCGGCGGACGACTTCCCGATTGGCAACGCGAAGGCCATCGACGAGTTCAACAGCCACGTTCGGGCGGATGACCGCGTCGAGTCGGTCATGCTTCCGATTGCCGACGGTCTCATCGTGGCACGCAAACGAACCGAGTTGTCATGAGCAAGTTGATCGCAGCCGCGCAGTGGACGCGCAACCTCTCCGATTCGGTCTGGACTGCCTCACTATCGGACCGAACAGCATTGGTGGAGCATGGAACCGGGCGCGCCTACAAATATGCGGAGCTTCGTGATGCGGTCCACCGTTTCGCGGCAGCTTTGGTGCGGCGCGTGCATACCCCTTGCGAAGTGGTCGCGTTGGTGTGCAACAACAGCGCCGAGTTCGTCGTGGCCTACCACGGCACGCTGTTGGCAGGTGGGGTCGTACTGCCACTGGAGCCGTCCGGCAGCGTGCACGAATGGCAACATGTTCTCGCCCGATGCGCGGCACGCCACGTCGTAGCGGACACTGCGACGTGGGAAAGACTTGCCGCCGTTCCCGCTGCGGCGTCGTTGCGGACCGCGATCGTGCTCGGCGAGACAGGAGCGCCTCAGGGGCGGGCTAACGTCGACGTGTTGCCGCGACCACGGCACCACGTCGACGTGGTGCCGTGGTCGCGGTGGCTGAGTGAACCGCCGACGGAGCACGAGCCGGCTCCCGGTGACACCAACACAGCGCTGCTGGTGGCGTCCAGCGGTTCTCTCGGCACACCGAAGCAAATCGTGCTTTCTCACCGAAATCTCTTGTCCAATTTGGACCAGATCGACGCGGTGCACCACTTGACGAAGCGGGACGTGGTACTCGGACTGACACCGTTCCGGCACATCTACGGCATGCAGATGGCGATGAATCCCTCGCTACGCGCCGGAGGGAAGCTGGTCACCGTCAGCGGTCCGTTCACAGTGGACCACCTGCTCGAGGTCGTCGAGGCACACCGGATCACGGTGGCGTACCTGGTGCCGAGTGTGCTAACCGAACTCGCGATGCGGGGGGACATCGCAGGCCGCGACGTGAGCAGCCTGCGACTCGTGTACTCAGGTGCCGCACCACTGCCTGAGAACGTGGCGCAGACCTGCGCCCGGATGCTGGGTGCTCCGATAGTCCAGGGCTACGGCATGACCGAGGCCGGCTGCACCTTCGCTCCACCGGACGGAGCGGAACCTGTGCCTTCGTCGATCGGGATGGCGCTGCCCCACACCGGAATCCGGCTCGTCGACCCGGAAAGTGGCCAGGACGGCGAGAGCGGCGAGATCTGGGTGCGAGGGCCTCAGGTGTCGCCGGGATTCCTCGACGAGGACGGCTCAGTCCGGCCTCTTACCGATGACGAGGGCTGGCTGCACACCGGCGACGTGGCCCGCAGATCCGCTGACGGTCGCGTCACTATCACCGGCCGTCTCAAGCAGCTGATCAAGTACAAGGGTCATCAGGTCGCGCCGGCGGAGCTAGAGGAGATCCTGCTGAGCCATTGGGCCATCAGCGATGCGGCTGTCCTCGGCGTTCCTGACGAGCTGGCCGGCGAGATCCCGGCAGCGTTCGTCGTTCCCGCGGTGCCGGTCGATCTGGCCGAGGTGACGGCGTACGTCGCGAACCGCGTGGCACCTTACAAGAAGATCCGCTGGATCAAAGCGATCGACGCCATTCCCCGGTCCGCCACAGGGAAGGCACAGGTGCGTCAGTTGAAGGACCAGTGGAGCGAGGCGCAGAGTTGACCGGCCGGGCACCTATCATTCTCATCACCGGTGGAGCCAAGGGACTCGGCCGCGCCTTCGCCGAGGAACTGGGGCGATCCGGAGCCGTCGTCGTCATCACGGGCCGAGACCAGACAGCGCTCTTGGCGGCACGTGACGAACTGCGCGCCGCGAACATCGTGGCGGACGCGGTGGTTGCCGACGCTACGGACAAAGCGGCCGCGTCTGCGGTTGTCGAGCACGTGGAGGGCACCTTCGGCTCACTCGACGTCCTGGTGAACAACGCGGGGCTGGCCGGACCGGTCGGCCCCACTTGGGAGCTCGACGAAGGTGAGTGGTGGGAGGCGATGGAGGTCAACCTCCGCGGCACGATGGTAATGAGCTCGGCGGCACTGATGTACATGGTGCGTAGGCAAAATGGACGCATCATTAACATCGTCAGCCACGCGGGTGTGTACCGATGGCCGTATGCCACAGCCTATTCGGTGTCGAAGGCGGCTGTGATCAAGCTAACCGAGAATCTCGCCGCCGAGACGCGGCGCCTGGGCGTCACGGTGCTCAGCTACCACCCCGGCCTCGTCGACATCGGTATCACACTGGCGGGCGCCGAGAAGGCCGCCGCGAGTGGTAACCCGTGGGAACAACGCATCGCCTCCTGGATCGAAGGCGAACGGGCAGCCGGGCGGCTAACTCCTGTCGCACAGGCCACCGCGGTGTTGCGACGGCTTACCGAGGGCGCTGCGGATCACCGCTCCGGCGAATACATCACGTTCGAGGACGAACTGGAGCAGTAGCAGGAAGTCCGCCTCAGAGTCAACGCATGAACGACAGGACCGCACTCGAGCAATCTCGTCGCGGCAGGTCAGAAAGTGGGCATCGATGTCAGTGTTGACTACGCGAGTCTGACCGGCCGTTCACCGCGTTCATACCGGCAGTTCCTCCTCGAACACCGCAGCGAGCACTAGGAGACACCGTGACACCGACCGAAACACCACGCGCGAACCTGTGGACCAGGACGTTCTTCGGTATGGGACAGGGGTGGTCCGAACCATCGGATCTCTATTTCGGTTTCGTTCTCCGCGCGTCAGGCGAGCCACCCACGCTCGAGGAACTTCGACGTCATGTCGCACAGCGGGTGGCCTTGGTGCCCACACTCATTCATCGCCTCGACATCGAGGCCGGTGCCGTCGTCTGGGTGCGAGACGAGAAGTTCGACATCAACGATCACGTCAACGCGGGTGACCTGCCGGAGCACGGCCACAGCCCGGCACAGTCACTGCTGCAGCACCACGCCACACGACCGCTGTGGGGAATGTGGCTCGTCGCGGTTCCAGAGGAAGACCGCTGGGAGTTGCATTACCTGACTCACCACGCTGTTCACGACGCCGCAGGGGCGGTGCACACGCTCAAGACCCTGCTGAGCGCGGAGGAGCCACCGGCGAGCACCGCGGAGCCGCACCCGAGCCCCAGCCCCAGCCCCAGCCCCAGCCCCAGCCCCAGCCCCTTGGCGAGCATTCTCCGGACGCTCGCACTAGGACCCGACCTGCTCACGACGTACCGGCCGAGTCCCGCATGGCCGCCGCTGGCCGATCCGGCAGGGCAACAACGGGCGCTGGCGTACACGCAGCTTTCGACCGACATAATTAAGGCCGTCGCGAGGGCACGCCGCGCAACCGTGAACCAGGTCTACCTGGGCGCTATGGCGGTCGCACTCGGTGCGCTGGACCGGGAGCGAACGAACTCCCACGTGTCACGTCCCGGTGGCCTCACGCACGTGGTCGTCCCGCTGGACACTCGAGAGGACGGTGAACCCGACGGGCCGATCGGTAACCATCTCGGCCTAGTTCGTGTGCCGTTGCAATCCGGCGCCGCTTCACCGGTCGACGCGCTGGACGCCGCCATCAAGTCCACCAGCAGGAAACGCCTCGACCGCTGGAAGCGGTTCTGGCGCGTCGTGAACGCGGGCCAGGCGGAGCGGGCGGGCGACTGGGCGCACCTGCGTGTCGCGCACCCGCTCCGATCGGGCCTCGCGGTCTCAGGTCTACGCATTCCAGGTCAGCTAACCTGGAACGGCCGCCCCTTCGAAGAGGCGATTCCACTGCCGTGGCTGCCACCCGGTGGCAGTTGCTTCACGTTCCTGACGTCCTATCAAGGCACAACGACGATGACAGTGCTCACACACGGCGGGACATTCGAATCCGCTCGCCTGGCCGAGCTGTGGAAGGATGCGGTGATGAAGCTGGACGCAACACTCGTGCACCACGAGTCCCGCACCGTGTCGGCGGCACGTGAATACTGACCCCGGCGTGGCACCTGGGTTCTAGACAATCAAAGGCGACATCGCCGAGCTTGACGACACCGAGCGCGCTCAGATCGACGACGCGGTCGCCGTGGTGCGCCGTCACCGCGGCGCTCACACGGTCCCGCTCGGGATGCCCACACTCCGGCTGGCCGCGTCTGCACCCCTTCCCGCGACCGCACCGGAAGCCATCGCATGAGCACTACAAACGCCCAGCACACAAGGAAAACCGCCTCGTCGAGCGCCCGCACCCGGTCCATGTTGGACGGTCGTCACGCCGACTCCGCGCGTCGTCGCCAACGGGTCATCGCGGCCATCGACCGCGCTGCCGCTAACGGCACCGAGATCAGCGCATCCACCACACCGGCGTCGGCCACGCCGAAAACCGCACCCCACGCGCGGTCGAACGCACCGTCCCCTTCGGATTCCTCACCCACAGCCTGGTGATCTGCTGGTACGCCCTCACCGGCCACCAGCCCGGCGACATCACGGCCCGCCGCCAAGCCGCACCCTGGTACACCAGCAAAACCCGAACCCGCCTACCAGGACACGCTCACCAAACTCCGCCGCACCACCATCGCCACCCGGTTTCAACCCACTACACCCCGACCAGCAACAACCCAGGAAACCCTCGCCGTCCACCAAGCCTGGGCAAACGCAGCCGCATAACCGCGAAAGCCCAGGAGTCCTATAGCAGCCCAAAAGACTCACGGCCCCGACCACAACGCAGGCCGGCAAGGTCACTGGACGCTTCGGTCCCAGATGATCTGGAGCGACTTGAGGTCCTCGGGGACGTTCAGGTCGTACGGCCGCCACTGACCTGGGAATTCGTACTGCACCCGCCGGACCGACATGTCCGGCACGCCTTTCGGGGGGTGTTCGGTCCGCCTTGGACTACCGGCCCGCTCAGGCCACCGTTGGGAGGGCTGGGGTGGTCACGTCGTAGACCTTGCCCGGGCGGGTGAGCAGGGGTGGGAGGATCGCCGCCTTCCGGGAAGTTTCCTCCAGCGAACCCCAGTCGACCTCGCGGTCGCCCGTCAGCAGCAGGCGGACCTCGTTCGGTCGCGCCGCGATCACCGCCGTGACCTCCGCGCGGACCGGCTGCGAGAGGGTCATCAGGACCGTCATCGCCGCCTTGGTCGCCGCGTCGTCCTGCGACGCCGCCTGCACCTGGAGCTCCGGCAGGTCTGCCGGGCGTTCCGGCACCACCTCGAACGGCACGCCGCCGGCGTCGACGAGCTGTATCCCGTTGCGGGCCACCATGAACGCCACCGGCACCCGCTCGGTCACCTCGACCTGCACCGTCGACGGCCAGCTCAGCGACACCTGCGCCGCCGCGATCTCCGGCAAGGCCTGCAGGCGGCTGCGGATCTCGTCGACGTCGACCTGCAGCATCGGCGTGCCCGGCTCGATGCCCGCCGCCTGCACCACCTGTTCCTGGCCGAGCGTCGCGTTGCCGGCGACCTGCACCGTCCGGACGCCCAGCAGGGGCGTGAAGTACAGCAAGAGCGCCACCACGGTCACCGCGGCCAGCACGGCCGGGAGCGCCCAGCGGCGCCACTTCGGCGGCGCCGTCGCGCCGCCCCGCACCGGGCGGCCCCGGGTGCTGCGCAGCCCGGGACGCTCCGTTGCGGGGCGGCGCGTGGGGGTCACCCCTGCTCCTCCGCGGTGTCGCAGTCGATCTCGCGGAGGATCTCCGGGCCGAGCATGGTCACGTCCCCGGCCCCCATCGTCAGCACCAGGTCGCCGGGCCGGGCCAGGCCCGCGACCAGCGGCGCGGCCGCCGTGAAGGACGGCTCGTAGTGCACCTTTCCGCTCGGCAGCGGAACTTCGCCGGCGATCAGCTCGCCGGTGACGCCGGGCTGCGGGTCCTCCCGCGCGCCGTAGACGTCCAGCACGACGACCTCGTCGGCCAGGCCCAGCGCCGTCGCGAACTCGCTCGCGAACACCGCCGTGCGGGAGAACAGGTGCGGCTGGAACACCACGATCAGCCGGCCGTCGCCGACCACCGGCCGGGCCGCCCGCAGCTGCGCCTCCACCTCGGTGGGGTGGTGGGCGTAGTCGTCGTAGACGCGGACGCCGTCGGCGCGGCCCTTGAACTCGAACCGCCGCCGGACCCCGCCGAAGGCGGCGAGCCCCTCGAGCAGGCCGTCGAGGGGCGCGCCGAGTTCCAACCCGGCCAGCAGCGCCGCGACGGCGTTGCCGGCCATGTGCTCGCCCGGCACCGAAACCTGCACGTCGATGGTCTTGCCGCCGAGTTGCACGGTCGCGACGCCGGAACCGTGCTCGGGCCGGTAGCCGACCAGCCGCGCGTCGGCGTCTCCGGTGACCGACTTCCCGTAGCGCCGCACCCGGACGCCGGACTTCTCCGCCCGGTCCGCCAGCTCGGCAGCACCCAGGTCGTCGGCGCAGGCGATCAGCACCCCGTCCGGCTCGATCCGCCGCACGAACTCGTCGAACACCGCGACGTACGCCTCGGCGGTGCCGTGGTGGTCCAGGTGGTCCGGCTCGACGTTGGTAACCACCGCCACCGACGGCGCGAACACCAGGAACGAGCCGTCGCTCTCGTCGGCTTCCGCGACGAAGATGCTGCCGTCGCCATGGTGCGCGTTCGCGCCCGATTCGTTGAGGTCGCCGCCGATCGCGAAGGACGGGTCGAACCGGCAGTGCTGCAACGCCACGGTCAGCATCGACGTCGTGGACGTCTTGCCGTGGGTGCCCGCCACGCAGGCCACCTGGTGCCCGGCCATCAGCGCGGCCAGCGCCTCGGCCCGGCGCAGCACGGTGATCCCCCGCCGCTGCGCCTCGACCAGCTCGGCGTTGTCCGGCTTGATCGCCGTGGACACCACGACCGCCGTCGGGTCCGCGTCGAACTGGTCGAGGTTCTCCGCCTGGTGGCCGATGCCGATGTGCGCGCCCTGCGCCCGCAGCGCCAGGACGGTGCGCGAGTCGCGGGCGTCCGAGCCGGACACCTGCTGGCCGCGGGCGAGCAGGATGCGGGCGATGCCGCTCATCCCGGCCCCGCCGATGCCGACCAGGTGCACCCGCGCCAGCACGGCGTCGAAGTCCGAAGTAGACGGTCCGGTCATCGTCCGGCAACCTCCAGCACGATCTGCGCCAGCACCTGGTCCGCCTCGCGGTGGCCAGTGCCCAGCGTCGCCCGGCTCATCTCCTGCAACCGCTGGGCGTCCAGCGCCAGCGGCAGCACCTCGTCGATGACCCGCTGCGTGGTCAGGTCCGCGTCCGCCACCAGCCGCGCGCCACCGGCGGAGACCACCGGCTGCGCGTTGAGCGCCTGCTCGCCGTTGCCGTGCGGCAGCGGCACGAACACCGCGGGCAGCCCGACGGCCGAGACCTCGGCGACGGTCATCGCGCCGGACCGGCACACCACCAGGTCCGCCGCCGCGTAAGCCAGGTCCATCCGCTCCAGGTACGGCACGGCCGTGTACTCCGGTGCGCCCGGAACCTGTTGCACCGCAATGGTGTTCTTCGGCCCGTGCGCGTGCAGCACGCCGATCCCGGCGCGCCCCAGCGCTTCCGCCGCGCCGGAGAACGCGGTGTTCAGGGTGCGGGCGCCCTGCGAACCGCCGAACACCAGGATCGTCGGGGCGTGCGGGTGCAGCCCGAAGTGCTGGCGGGCCTGCATCCGCAGGCGCAGGCGGTCCAGCCGGGTGATCGACTCGCGCAGCGGGATGCCGATGGTCTGCGCCCCGGCCAGTCCGCTGTCCGGGGTCGCCGCCAGCACGCGTTCCGCGAACTTCGCGCCGACCTTGTTCGCCAGCCCGGCGCGCGCGTTCGCTTCGTGCACCACGATCGGCACGCGGCCGCGCGCGGCGAGGTAGGCGGGCAGCGAGACGTAGCCGCCGAAGCCGATCACCACGTCCGCGCCGACACGTTCCAGCACCTCGCGGGTCTGCTTCACCGAATTCCGCACCTTCAGCGGCAGCTTCAGCAGGTCGATGTTGGGCTTGCGTGGCATCGGCACCGGCGGGATGAGCTCCAGCGGATAGCCGCGGGCCGGCACCAGCCGGTTCTCCAAGCCCCGCTCGGTGCCCAGCGCGGTCACCCGGGCGTCCGGCCGCAGTCGGCGCACCGCGTCGGCAAGCGCCAGCGCGGGCTCGATGTGCCCGGCGGTGCCGCCCCCGGCGACGACCACCGACAGCGGCCGCCGGCTCACGGCGGCACCCCGAGGGTCGGCCATCGCGGCCTGGTCGATGCGGACCGTCTGGTCCCCGCTCAACGGTGTCCTCCTCGTGTCTGCGCCCGGGATCCGGGCCCGCTGCGCGTACCACGCGCCCGCGTGCTCCCGCCTCCCCGGCGAGTTGCCGCCGCCCCGGAGCTCTTCGCGCCGGGCCGGCTTCGTGGGGTCGGTCGTGCCGGACGCCGCTTGGCCGGTGGCCGGTACGGCGCCGGGGTCGGCAGCCGCAGCAGCTTGCCGACCCGACCTGGTCCCAAAGACCGTAGCGCGGCGATCGCCTCGGGCTCGTGCCGGGCGAAGTTCGCCAGCAGGCCGAACACCAGCATCGTAGTGACCACCGACGATCCTCCGGAGGAGATCAGCGGCAGCGGCAGCCCGGTGGTGGGCAGCAGGCCCACGACGTAGCCGACGTTGATGATCGCCTGCCCCACCAGCCACACGGTCAACGTCGCCGACACCAGCCGGATATACGGGTCGGTGTTGCGGAACGCGATGCGCATGCCCACGTACGCGGTGGTGGCGAAGAGCATCAGCACGATCGCGCAGCCGACGAACCCGAGCTCCTCGCCGATCACCGCGAAGATGAAGTCGTTGTGCACGTTGGGCAGGTACTGCCACTTCGACCAGCCCTGCCCCAGCCCGCGGCCGAACAGCCCGCCGTCGGCCAGCGCGAACAACGACTGCCGCGCCTGGTAGCCGGAGCCGGACGGGTCACCGAGCGGATCCAGGAACGCGGTCAACCGCGCCATCCGGTAGTCGGCGACCATGGCCAGCGCCACGCCGCCGGTCACCGCGCCCAGCAGCATCACCACGAACAACCGCAGCGGCGCGCCCGCGAACCACAGCAGCGCCAGCAGCACGATGAACAGCGTGATCGTCGAGCCCAGGTCCGGCTGCATCATCACCAGCGCGAACATCAGCAGCGCCGCCGGCACCACCGGCACCAGCAGGTGCCGGTACTGCGTCATCAGGCCGCGCTTGGTGACCAGCACGTGCGCGCCCCACATCGCGAAGGCGATCTTGGCGAACTCCACCGGCTGGAAGGACACTCCGGCGACCACGAACCAGCTCTTCGCCCCGTTGATGTTGGCGCCGAGCGGGGTCAGCACCGCCACCAGCAGCCCCAGGCAGATAGTCAGCAGGATCAGGCTGTACCGGCGCATCAGCCGGACCGGTATCCGCAGCGCGGTGTAGAACACCCCCAGCCCGGCCAGGCAGTACATCACCTGCTTGCTGAACACGCTGTAGGACGAGCCGTCCTTGTTGAACGCGTCGACGCTGGAGGCCGAGAGCACCATCACCAGGCCGAAGATCGTCAGCAGGCCGAAGACCGCCAGCAGCAGGTGGAACGAGGCCAGCGGCCGGGTCAGCCAGGCGGTCAGCGGCGACAGCACGCCCAAGCCCGCTCGCTTCCTCGCAGCGCGCTTGGGCGCGGGCTTGGTCGCGGTGGTCACTGCGGATCACCCGCCGTGCGTGGCAGCCGTAGCGTCCGCCAGCACCGCGCGCACCGCGTCGGCGAAGGCCCGGCCCCGGTGGGCGTAATCGGTGAACATGTCCATCGACGCGGCGGCCGGGGCGAGCAGCACCACCGAACCGGGCCGCGCGAACCCGTTGGCCGCGCGAACAGCTTCCAGCATGCCCGCATCGTCCCCTGCCGCGACCTCGCGGACCGGCACATCCGGGGCGTGTCGGGCCAGAGCGGCCGCGAACCGGTCCCGATCGCGGCCGATCAGCACCACTGCCGCCAGCCGATCGGCGTTGGCCGCGACGAGGTCGTCGACCTCGGCGCCCTTGAGCAGGCCGCCCGCGATCCACACCACTCTCGGGTGCGCGTGCAGCGCCGCGTCCGCCGCGTGCGGGTTCGTCGCCTTCGAATCGTCCACATAGGACACACCGGCGGCCTCGGCCACCGGCACCGACCGGTGCGCCCCCGGCTCGAACGCCCGCAGCCCCTCGGCCACCGCCGCCGGCGCGACGCCGTGGGCCCGCGCCAACGCCGCCGCGGCCAGCGCGTTCGCCACGTTGTGCGGGCCCGCCGGATGCACGTCCGCGAGCGATGCGAGCACCACACCGTCGCCGAAGGCGCGATCCACCAGCGAGGCGTCCTCGACGCCGAGCTGGCCCTCCCGCGGAGCGCCCAGCGTGAAGGAGACCCTCCTGGCGTCCGCCGCGGCAGCGGCGGACAGCCGGGTCGACCACGCGTCGTCGGCGTTGGCGACGGCAACGGAGTTGCCGGAGTAGACCTTCGCCTTGGCGTCGCCGTAGGCGACGAGGGAGCCGTGCCAGTCCAGGTGGTCCGCGGCGAGGTTGAGGACGACGGCGGCGAACGCCGCCACGGAGTCCGACCAGTGGAGCTGGAAGCTGGACAGCTCCACGGCGAGCACCTCGTGCCCGGCGCGGACCGCGTCGACCACCGGAAGCCCGACGTTGCCGCAGGCCACCACGTCGACCCCGGCGGCGCGCAGGATCGACTCCAGCATGCTGACCGTGGTCGTCTTGCCGTTGGTGCCGGTGACCGCCAGCCAGGTAGCCGGCGCTGCTCGCCGGCCCATCGGCATCGTGGCGGGCGTCGCCTTCTCCTGGTCCAGCCGCCAGGCGAGCTCGACCTCGCCGATCACCTCGACCCCGGCCGCGACCGACGCCGCCAGCAGCGGCGAGTCCGGCCGCCAGCCGGGGCTGGTGACGACCAGGTCGGTGCCCGCCGGCGGCTCGCTCAGCCCGGCGACCAGCTCCGCGCCCTGCGCCTGCAGCGACGCCAGCGCGGCCAGCCGGTCGGCGGCGGCGTCGGTGACGGTGACCGCCGCACCCACCGCAAGCAGCGCCTCGGCGGCCGAGCGGCCGGACACCCCGGCGCCGGCCACCAGCACATTCCGCCCCTCGAACCGCCCTGCCACCGAGTCGTCTCCCTAGTTTCCTCGTCCGCCGCGCGTCACCGCCGCGCGGATCGGAAGCCCTGCAGCGGCACCGGCGTCAGGGATTGGCCAGCGCCAGCCAGTCCGCGTAGAACAGGCCCACGCCGAACATGCAGCTGATCCCGGCCAGCACCCAGAACCGGATGATCACCGTGGTTTCCGCCCACCCGGCGAGCTCGAAGTGGTGGTGGAACGGCGCCATCCGGAACAGCCGCCGCCTGGTGGAGCGGAACACCACGATCTGCAGCACCACCGACAGCGCCTCGACCACGAACACGCCGCCGATGACGATCATCAGCAGCTCGGTGCGGGTGACCATCGAAAGCCCGGCCAGCAGGCCGCCCAGCGCCAGCGAACCGGTGTCGCCCATGAAGATCTTCGCGGGCGCCGCGTTCCACCACAGGAAGCCGACGCAGGCCGCCATCGCCGCCGCGGCGACCACCGCGATGTCCAGCGGGTCCCGCACCGTGTAGCAGCCCGCCGTCGGGCCGGCCTCCCCGAAGCAGTCGTTGCGCAGCTGCCAGAACGAGATCAGCACGTAGGTCGCCAGCACCATCGCCGCGGTGCCGCCCGCCAGGCCGTCCATGCCGTCGGTGAAGTTGACCGCGTTCGACCAGCCGCTGATCGCCACGTAGGCGAAGATCACGAACCCGATCACGCCGAAGGAGATCACCGAGATGTCGCGCAGGAACGACAGTTCCACCGACGCGGGTGTGACGCCGTGCTTGTTGGCGAACTGGATCGCCAGGATCGCGAACAGCACCGAGGCGATCAGCTGGCCGACCAGCTTCGCCGTCTTGTTCAACCCGAGGTTGCGCTGCTTGCGGATCTTGATGAAGTCGTCCAGGAACCCGACGATGCCCAGGGCCGTGGTCAGGCCGAGCACCAGCAATCCGGACGCGGTCATCGGGTCGCCGCCCATCAGGTGGCTCACCAGGTAGCCGACCCACATGGCCACCAGGATCGCCACGCCACCCATGGTCGGGGTGCCGCGCTTGGCGGCGTGCTGGCTCTGCACCTCTTCCCGGATCTCCTGGCCGAAGCCCTGCCTGGAGAACACCCGGATCAGGTACGGGGTGAAGAGGATCGAAACAACGAGCGACACGGCGGCCGCCACCAGGATTGGTTTCACGGCTTGCGCCCCCCTGCATCTCCCGCGGCCAGCAGGGCTTCGGCGACCCGCCACAGCCCGGCGGAGTTCGACGCCTTGGCGAGCACCACGTCACCGGGACGCAGCTCGGCGCGCAGCAGCGCGACGGCCGCATCGATGTCCGGCACCAGAACCGACTCCTCTCCCCACGACCCTTCCAGCGATGCCGCCTGGTGCATCGCCCGGGCCTGTTCGCCGACCACCACCAGCCGGTCGATGTTCAGGCGGACGGCCAGCCGCCCGATCTCGTCGTGCGCTTGTACGTCCAACTCGCCGAGTTCGGCCATCGGCCCCAGCACCGCCCACGCCCGGCCCGGGCGCCCGCGGGTCATCGCGGCCAGCGTCTTCAGCGCCGCCCGGACGGATTCCGGGTTGGCGTTGTAGGCGTCGTCGACGACCGTGACGCCGCCCGGTGTCTCGCTGACCTCCATGCGCCGCGCGGACACCCGGCGCACCGATCCGAGCCGCTCGGCCACCTGCTCGACGGTCGCGCCGAGCTCCAGCGCGATGGCGGCCGCGGTCAGCGCGTTGCCCACGTGGTGCTCGCCGAAAAGCGGCAGCGTCACCCGGGCCTCACCCTGCGCGGTGACCAGCGTGAACGTCGGTCGCGCCAGCTCGTCGACCTCGATGTCCGCCGCGCGCACCTGCGCGCCGGGGCTTTCCCCGACGAAAACCACGCGGGCCTTCGTCCGGTCGGCCATCGCCGCGACCAGCGGGTCGTCGGCGTTGAGCACCGCCACGCCGTCGGCGGGCAGCGCCTCGACCAGTTCGCCCTTGGCCTGCGCCACCGCCTCCTGCGAGCCGAACTCGCCGAGGTGCGCGTGGCCGACGTTGAGCACCGCGCCGATGCGCGGCGGAGCCACCTCGCACAGGTTCGCGATGTGTCCGACGCCGCGCGCGGACAGCTCCAGCACCAAGTGCCGGGTGCCCTCGTCGGCGCGCAGCACGGTCCACGGGTGGCCGAGCTCGTTGTTGAACGAGCCGGGCGGCGCGACCGTCGGCCCCATCGGTTCCAGCAGCTGCGCGATCAGGTCCTTCGTGGACGTCTTGCCCGACGAGCCGGTCACGCCGACCACGGTGAGCTGCGGCAGCCGGTCGACCACGTGGCGGGCCAGCTTCGCCAGCCCGGCCAGCACCGCGGCGCCGGACCCGTCCACGTCACCGGCCAGCGCCAGCGCGCCCGCCGCGTCGCCGCTCACCCGCGGCACGATCACTGCCGGGGCGTCGACCTCCCGCGCGGCGAGCACGCCCACCGCACCATTCGCGACGGCCTGCGCCGCGAAGTCATGCCCGTCGACCCGTTCCCCGGGCACGGCCACGAACAGCCCGCCGGGTTCGATCTTGCGCGAGTCGAACTCGACACCCGCGCTTACGATCTCCGAGCTTTCCGCACGATGAAGCCTGCCGCCCACCGCTTCCGCGATGTCGGCGAGGCTGAGCCGGATCAACTTGCCTCCTCGTCGCCCTGCCCCCGACGAACATCGGTTTCCTCTGGCTCCCTGGGCCTTTGGCCCAAACATAGACGCAGCGCGGCGGCGAGTTCCTCCCGGTCGGAGAAGGGGTGCACCACACCCGCCACCTCCTGCCCCGTCTCGTGGCCCTTGCCCGCGACGACGACGATGTCGCCCGGCTCGGCCCGTTCGACCGCGGCGGCGATGGCCGCGCGGCGGTCGCCGATCTCGATCACGTCGCCGCGCTGGCCGGCCGGCACCTCCTGCGCGCCGGCCAGCATGGCCGCCCGGATGCCGGCCGGGTCCTCGCTGCGCGGATTGTCGTCGGTGACGATCAGCAGCTCGGCCCGGCGGGCGGCCGCCTCGCCCATCAACGGCCGCTTCGCGACGTCCCGGTCGCCTCCGCAACCGAGGACGACGATCACCTTGCCGTCGACCTGCGCGCGGGCCGCGTCGAGCACCGCGGCCACCGCTCCGGGCTTGTGCGAGTAGTCCACCACAGCGGTGAAGTCCTGCCCGAGCGCGACACGCTCCATGCGGCCCGGCACGTCGACCTCCGCGAGCCCGCGCTCGATCGCCCAGGTGGGCACCCCAGCGGCGTGCAGGACCCCGATCGCGAGCAGTGCGTTTGCGACATTGAACGGGCCGGGCAGCCGCAGCCGGACGTGCATCTCCAGGTCGTCGGGCCCGTGCGCGGTGAAGGTCTGCTCCCCGGTGGGGTACGCCCGCACATCGGTGGCGGACCAGGTCGCGTCGCCCGCGGTGGACACCGTGATGGTGTGCGGCTTGATCAGCCGCTCGCCCCACTCGGTGTCGATGCAGACGACCTCGTGCTCGGCGCGGCCGTCGAACAGCAGGGCCTTGGCCCGGAAGTAGTCCTCCAGGTCGCGGTGGAAGTCCAGGTGGTCCTGGGACAGGTTGGTGAACGCGCCGACGGCGAACTTGGTGCCGGAGACCCGGCCCATGGCCAGGGCGTGGCTGGAGACCTCCATCGGCACGTAGGTCACCCGGTGCTCGACCATCACGGCCAGCAGCGCCTGCAGGTCCGGCGC
Source organism: Saccharopolyspora pogona (assembly GCF_014697215.1). GTDB lineage: Bacteria > Actinomycetota > Actinomycetes > Mycobacteriales > Pseudonocardiaceae > Saccharopolyspora > Saccharopolyspora hattusasensis. Next base: position 8,204,212 of record NZ_CP031142.1, on the reverse strand, counting down.
CTCCGGCGTGGTGAACGCGCTGTCCAGCCGGTCGCCGGCGATGCGGGTCTCGACGGTGCCGACGAGCCCGGTGCCGAACCCGGCGGCCTGAAGCGCGGACTCCAGCAGGTAGGTGGTGGTGGTCTTCCCGGAGGTGCCGGTCACGCCGAGCACCTTCAACCGGCTCGACGGGTCGCCGTAGATCAACGCCGAGGCCACGCCGAGCACGCCCCGCGGATCGTCGTGCACGAGCAGCGACACCCGGCCCTCGCGGACGGCGGGGTGCTCGATGAGCGCGGCCCGGTCGATCCCGGCCTGGTCGGTGAGCACGGCGACGGCGCCGGCATCCAGCGCGTGCTGCGCGAAGTCGGCGCCGTGCACGCGGATGCCCGGCAGGGCGGCGAACAGGTCGCCGGGACGCACGTGCTGAGCACGCAGGGTCGCCCCGGTCACCGGCGCTGCGGCAGCGCTGTGACCTGGGGCGCGAAGCACATGCGCGCCGATGACATCGGCGAGCTTCTCGATCTCCACCGGCTCGACGTGGGCCGGGCGAGGTGGAGCTGTCGCAACCGCGGAAGGCACGTCGCGACAGGCTACCGGTACCACCTGAGGAGGCATCCCGATGGTCGGCCACCTGTTCGGTCGAGCAGCGACTGAGCCGTTCAGCGCGACTCGTGTTCATCCGCGTCGCGGCTGCGGACGATCAAGTAGAACTTCCCAGACTCGATTTTCAGCGAAGCTAATCGCAGGAACCCCGGCTGTTCACGGCCGGGAGGAATGCGATCCCTAGAGCATGGTGTCCCCGGTGCGCTGCGCGCCGGGGACACCGTTTTGACTGGGGTGTTTCTGGTTGGTGATGTACTCCTTGACGATCTCCAGCGGTGCTCCGCCGCAGGAACCCGCAAAGTAGGACGGGGACCAGAAGTGGCTTCCCCACGGGTATTTGCGGATGTGCTCGGGAAACTCCCGGCGCAGGCGGCGCGATGAGACACCTTAAAGGCTGTTGACCAGGCGAGACAGGACGACCTGTGGCGGGTAGTGCACTAGTAGGTGCACGTGGTCGGTTTCGCCGTTGAACTCGCGTAGCTGGGCTGCGAAGTCCGCGCAGACCGCGCGCATGATCTCTTCGCACCTGGTGAGGATGTCGCTGGTGAAGGGACCACGCCGGTACTTCGGTGTGAAGACCACGATTTCTCTTGTCGTCGGTGTGGTCTCGCTGGACCCGCTGACGTCGTCGCCGGGGTCAACGTGCGCGACCGCGCACGCTCGGCGTGGGTATTTGTAAACATGCCCGATCCCACCGGCTAGGTGTGTATGCGACCCGTCTCATCACAGCCAGCGGCGAGACGGGAGCGCAAGCAAAGCCCCTACGGACCGAGCCGCTTAAAAGCTCGGTCCTTAAGGGCCGAGTTGTTTACGAGGAGGAAAACGAGGAAACTATGTCGCTGGAGTTCGGCTCAGATCCAGCGCAGGCGGAACGCCGCAACGCCCGGATGTCGCCGGTGCGTGTTACGGGAGATGTTCGGCGAGATCGAGCCGGGTCTTACAGCTCGCGAAGGCGTTGGATGATTCGGTCTCTGAGCTGTCGGTCGATGTGGGTCCAGAGGGTGGATGCGTTGAACACCCAGATGTGGTCCTCGGCCGTGAGGCTGCCGTCCGGTCCGGGGGTGACGGGGGTGCCGTCGGGCCAGTGCAGAGGCGCTATCACGTCGGACATCCCTTCATCTGCTTCAGCAACGTGCTGCAGTCCTGGCAGGTTTTGGCGTGAATCCAGTCTATTTCGGACGGTTGAGCCAAGGCGAAGGTGATGCCGCAGAACGATTCACCGGCTGCGCCCGCGTCCAGGCGTGTACCGGCAAAAGCGTGGCGTGCCAGGCCGTAGTCGCTGGACTCGTCTGGTACCGGCAGCCAGAAGTAGCGCTGCTGGTTCGGTGTCGTGCTCGGGTGCGGTGTTGCCATGATCAACCTCGGTGTGGGAGGTGGGGTGGCGGGCGGCGCGCGGAGCCCGAGGGGGCGTGCGGCGCTTCGGGGGCACCGCTCGGTCTCGACACGGCGCCGCCCGCCTCATGTGCCCGGCCCGTCCCGCCGGGAAGCCACGAGACGGACCGGGCAGGTCTCAGCGCCGGATGAACGCGAGAGCGGTCCGTTCGGCGTCGATCGCTTCCGCGTGGTCACGCAAGTTGTCGGCCAACCTGCGGGCGGCTTCCGACGTCATAAAAGTCGCCTCGGCCGATGGAGCCGCCAGCATCACTCGGCCGTCGCTGATCCACGTCGAGACACTCTCCGGACACCGAAAACCGTTGCTGCAGGCGACATTTCGCCTGGTCGGGTGCGAATACGCCGGGGCTGTGGGCGCGGGCATACCGGATTCCCTCGTGACCGGAAATGCTTTGGCGATGGCCGGATGACGCGGGTAACGGAGTGCTCGCACTACGTCTGCGGCGGGAGGCCCCTCCACATTTCGGCATTCCGGCACTGGCAAGATGCCCTCACCCGGCATGATTCCTCCAAAGAGTGTTGACCCAACAAGTACGCTAGGTTTGCAACGGTTGACCTGCGTTGGCTTGAGAGTGGGTGAGGTAACCACAACCTCGCAATTGCCCTAATCGGGCGATCAACATCCGATCACACGTAAGGATGGATCGCGTGGCTACAGCCAACGGACCGCGCGCCAGAGCGCTAGCCGCTGCTTTGCGTCAAGCTCGCCAGGAACGAAACATGAGTATTCGCGAACTTGGCCGCAAGTTGTCCTTCGACCAATCAAACCTGTCCAAGATCGAAAATTGCAAAAAAGTTCCCAGCGTAGAGCTTACGGCCCGAATTTTGGGCGCTCTAGGAGCTACACCGGAGGAATGCGAGAGGATTCTCGCGCTTGCGCGGAGAGCGAGTGAGCCCAACTGGCTCGCTGTCGGCATACCCGGCCTGCCCGAACAACTGGCAGGCGCGATGGAAAGCGAGCGCGAGGCAAAGTCGATAGTTGCATGGTCACCCATGACCCTGCCTGGACTGCTCCAGATTACCGATTTCGTCCGTGCTCTAGCGGTAGCTAATGAACTGCCCAAGCACGAGATCGAACGCCGAGTCACAGTTCGGATCGCCCGGCGCGAAGTGCTCACCGGTAGAGACCCCGTAAGACTGGAAGCGCTGATTAGCGAAGTAGCGTTGCGGGAGCCTATGGCTTCGCCCGAGGTAATGACCGAGCAACTCCGGCACCTATTTACAATGGCCGATCAGCCTAACATTGCGATTCGGGTCATTCCTCTTGGTGTCGGTTGGCACCCCGGCGCCGCTGGCCCATTTGTTCTTTACGAGTTCGCGGATGCGCCGCCGTTCGTGCACTTTGAACATTATAGCTCTGGCGCATTCGTCACCAACTCCGATGACATTGAGGCGTATCGGACGGCCATTAGAATGATCAGTCGACACGCCCTGAGCCCTGCCGATTCGAAACGATTTATCGCGCAAGTTATTGCAGATGATTGGAGTTCAAGTGATCAAACAACGCTGGCGCAAAAGTAGCCACAGCAACCCTAACGGAGACTGTGTCGAATTAACCTCGACTCTTGACCAAATCCGGGACTCGAAAGACCCGAACGGTCCCACGCTTAAGGTCGATGTTCCTGCGTTCGTTCGCGCCGTGAAGAACGGTCGTTTTGACCACTGAATGATGATGCCCCGGTACGTGGTACCGGGGCATCATTGCCTCCCAGGCGTCAGTGGCCGAGTCATCCGGCTGCATGGCAGTTTCCTGAAGGTTCTTCGCAGTCATCAAACAGGAAGAACGACCCGCTCACGGCCGCATGTCGCTGACCGCCCGTCCGCCAGCCGCCCGTCAGCCGGCCTGGAGGAGCTGGAACGGGGCCTGCTCCTTGGACAGCGGGATCTGGTAGCGCTGGGTGAGGAACGCGCCGATGTTGTGGAACAGCGGCGCCGCCGAAGACCCCTCGGGGCTGCCGTACGCGGGCTGGTCCAGCATCAGCCCCACCACGAAGCGCGGGTTGTCCGCGGGCACTATCCCGGCGAAGGTGATCCAGTACTTCGACTGGCTGTAGCAGCGGCAGTCCGGGTCGATCTGCTGCGCCGTCCCCGTCTTGCCAGAGATCTGGTAGCCCGGCAGCGCCGCATCCGGACCGGTGCCGCGGTTGGGCTGCGGAGCCTTCTGCACGACCGCGCGCAGCATGTCCTTCACGGTGTGCGCCGTCTCCGGGCTGACCACCTGCACCCCCTCCGGGCGCGGGCGCTCCACGCGCGTGCCGTCCGGCCGGACCTCCGCGGCGATGATGTGCGGTGGAACCCGCACCCCGTCGTTGGCGATCGCCTGGTACATGCCCGCCATCTGCAGCACCGTCATCGAAAGGCCTTGGCCGATCGGCAGGTTCGCGAACGTCGACCCGGACCAGGACTCGCGTGGCGGCAGGCTGCCCGCACTCTCCCCCGGCAGCCCGCTGCCGGTCCGCTGGCCCAACCCGAACTTCCGGGCCAGGTCGTAGAACCGCTGCTCGCCGAGCTGTTGCGCGACCATCAGGGTGCCGACGTTGGAGGACTTGCCCAGCACGCCGGTGAAGGTCATCGGGACCGGGCCGTGGTCCCAGGCATCCCCGACGGTCCGGTCGGCGACCTTGATGGAGCCCGGGACCTGCAGCACGGTGTCCGGTCTGACGATGCCGTTCTCGATCGCCCCGGCCGCGGTGATCACCTTGTTCACCGAGCCCGGCTCGTAGGGCGTGGTCACCGCCGGGTTGGCGCCGGGGTTCTCTCCCCACGAACCGGCGCGTGGATCGAAGGTCTTGTCGTTGGCCAGCGCGTAGATCTCGCCGGTCTTGGCGTCCAGCACCACCGCGCTCGCGCTCCGGGCCCTGGCCTGACGGGCGTAGTCGGCTAGTTCGCGCTGCAGCATGAACTGCAGGTCCGAGTCGATCGTCAACTCCACGTCGGAGCCCGGGATCGCCGCTTTCAATTCCCGCTCGGTGCCGGGGATGACGAGGTTCGACCCCATCGCGGTGTCGGCGACCTTCGCCCCGTCGGTGCCGGCCAGCAGCGGATCCAACGAGGCCTCCAGGCCCATCTGACCCTTCAGCTTCTGCTCGTCCGGCCGCCAGTTCGCCGCACCGATGATGTTCGAGCCCAGGTCTCCGGCCGGGTACTCGCGGGTCCCCCGGTAATCGGCCCCGATGTGCGGGTATTTCTCGGTGATCAGCCGCGCCTGGCTCGGATCGATCGGCGGGCCGAAGTAGGTGAACTGAACGTCCTTGAAGAGCGCGTTGAGCACTTCCTGCTCGGAGATCTTCCCCTGAGTGACCTGCGGGATGTAGTGGGCGACCTCCTTCTTGTACTGCTCCGCCGTGGGTTTCGAGGGATCCTTGGCGTGCTCGTCGTCGAAGGTCTTGGTCAGCAGCCTCGGGTTGGCGTAGAGCTGCCGCGCTTCACCGCTGAACGCCAGCACGTTCCCGCTGCGGTCCACGAAGGACCCGCGCTCGGCCTGGATGACCTGGCTGGCCGCCCGCTGCCGCTGCGCCTTCTCGGACAGCGCACTGGCCTCGAACCCCTGCACCTGGATCAGCTTGCCCGCGGTCAGCACGAGCGCGATCACCAGCAGCAACCGGCCGACGAGCAGCCGCCGGTTGCTACCGGCCACATTGGTCCGCGCGGTGCGCCTCCTGATGCCGCTGGTCGCCCCACGGGCCATCAGCGGCCCGCCAATGCGGCCGCGTCCGGCTGCCGGTCCGCTGGCGGCTGCCGGTCCGCTGGCGGCTGCTGCGGGGACTGGTTCTCCGCCGGAGGCTGCCCCGCCGGGGGTTGCTGACCCTGCGCGGGCGGGGCGACCGGCTGGTCCGCCGAAGGCTGCGCAGCGGTGACCTTCTTGGGCTCGCCGACGACGATCACCGAGCCGTCCGGCTGCTGGACGAGGCGCGCCGGAGACGGCGCCGGCCGCAGGCCGGCTTCCTCGGCGCGACGCTGGATCTCCGGCGTCGAGCTCATCGAGCTGACCTCGCGCAGCAACCGCTCCTTGCTCTCGCCCAGCGCGTTGAGGCTTTCCTCGCCCTGCTGCAGCTGGTAGCTGCCGCTGACCGCCGCGATGGACAGCCACAACGTCGCCGCCAAGCCGGTGGCCAGCACCGACATCACGACGACCACCAGCGGCAATCGCTGGAGCGAAACCCGCTCGTGCAGCTGCTTCGCCTTCGGCTTCGGCTTCGCCGCCGGACGCCGTTCCTCCACGCCTTGCCGCACCTGGCGCGGCCGCCTGGCGGCGGGCTCCCGCGCCGACCGCTCCCGCCGCTCCTCGCGGCGCGCGTACGCGCGCTCAGCCGCAGCCGACCGCGTCCGCGGCTTCTCGGTCTTCTGCCCGGACTTCTGGGTCGTCTTCTGGGCGGACTTCTGCCCGGTTTTCTGCGCAGACTTCTGCCCGGTTTTCTGCGCAGACTTCTGGCTGCTCTTCTGCGCAGACTTCTGGGCGGCCTGACCCGTCCGCGAAGCGGCTTTGCCGACGCGTGTAGGTGCAGTCATCTCGCCTCCCTCGCCTTGCAGCTCATGCGTTCCCCCGACCGATCCGCTCCGCGGCCCGCAGCCGCACCGACGCGGCCCGGGGGTTGGCCTCGATCTCCTGCTCACCGGCGAGCTCGGCGCCCCTGGTGAGCAATCGGAATTCCGGTCCGTGTCCCGGCAGTTCCACCGGCAGGTCGACCGGGGTCCGCGACTTCGCCCGCTCGGTGAAGGCCCGCTTGACCATCCGGTCCTCCAGCGAGTGGTAGGACATCACCACGATCCGACCGCCGGCGGCCAGCGAATCCAGTGCCGCCGGAAGCGCGCGGTCCAGCACGTCGAGCTCTGCGTTGACCTCGATGCGCAGCGCCTGGAACGTGCGCTTGGCCGGGTGTCCGCCGGTGCGCCGGCTCGCCGCCGGCACCGTGTCGTAGAGCAGCTGGACCAGCCGGGCGCTGTTGGCGAAGGGCTCCTTCTGGCGTTCCCGGACGATCGCGGCGGCGATCTTGCCCGCGAACTTCTCCTCGCCATAGGTGCGCAACACCCGCGCCAGCTCGTCCGCGCTGTAGGTGTTGAGCACGTCCGCGGCGGTGCGCGGCGCCCCCGGGTCCATCCGCATGTCCAGCGGCGCGTCGTGCGCGTAGGCGAAGCCGCGGCCGGTCTCGTCCAGCTGCAGCGAGGACACCCCGAGGTCGAACAGCGCGCCGTCCACTTCGGACATGCCCAGGTCGTCGAGCACCTCCGCCCACTGGTCGTACACCGCGTGCACCAGGTGGATCCGGGAGGCGTACGGCGCCAGGCGCTCACCGGCCAGCCGCAGGGCGTCTGGGTCCCGGTCCAGGCCGACCAGGGTCAGGCCTGGGTGCGCGGCGAGCATCGCCTCCGAGTGCCCGCCCATGCCGAGCGTGGCGTCGACGACCACCGCGCCCTCGCGGGACAGCGCCGGCGCGAGCAGCTCCAGCGTGCGGTCGAGCAGTACTGGCACGTGCTTGTCGCGGGCGGATCCGCCCTGATCATGCCGCTGTTCGGCCACGGCGGTCCCTCCCTCCCGCGTGCCCGTTCTCATTGAACATCGCGATCGAATACCCCGATCGCCACGCGCGGAACCACGCGTGGCGATCATCGGTAAGCCCCCTCGTCGTCCGGATCCCGTCAGGTCCCCGCCCGCCCGTCGCGTCCTGGTGCCGGGGAAGATGCACCAGGCATGCGATAGCCGAGCGGACCGAGGCCTCACGAAACCCGGATCACTTGCCCTTAACTCCCGTCCCGCCGGTCGGCGGAACGCTCAGAACACGCCGGGCAGCACCTCCTCCTGCGCCTTCGCATAGCTCTCCTCGTGTTCGTCGAGGTAGCTCTGCCACCTCTCCGCGTGCCAGATCTCCAGGCGGTTGATCGCGCCGATGACCACGCACTCCTTGGCCAGCCCCGCGTAGCGCCGCAGCTCCGCCGCGATCGAGATCCGACCCTGCCCGTCGGGCTGCTGCTCGTCGGTGCCGGCGAACAGGTACCGCTGGTAGGCGCGGACCGCCTCGTTGGTGAACGGTGCCTCGGCGACCTTGCGCGCCATCTGCTCGAACTCGTCGCGCGGGAAGACGTAGAGGCAGTGGTCCTGTCCCTTGGTGACCATCAACCCCCCCGCCAATGCCTCCCGGAACTTCGCCGGCAGCGTCAGACGCCCCTTGTCGTCGAGCTTCGGGTGGTGGGTGCCGAGAAACATCCCGGTCCACCTCCCCCGCCCAGGCCGCCTGCGTGACGGCCCCGGACCCGCCCCGACGGCGCCCACTCCCTGAACGACGACCGGGCCGGTACTTCCGCTGGACGCGATGATCTGTGGCCATTGGAAGTGGTAGGACCCCCGTTTGCCCCACCTTCCCCCACAGTACCCCACTTCACTCCACCGTCAACACGAGTTGCCACGGTTCCCCCAGCAGTATTGGCACCGTTTGCGCTGGTAGCACAGCGTGGCGGCGAGGTGGGGGAACGGCTGGCCCAGCCTTGATCAACCCGTCGGGGTGCGCAGTTATGCTCGTGACCCGCCCGACTCGGGCCCCGGCGGCCCGCCGCGGTGGGGCGAAGTGGGGAGGCCGTCCGCCGCGTTCGGCCGAGGTTCGATGCGGGTGTCCCACCGGGCATCGCCGGGTTTGGCACACTGCACGTGCACGCCGGACTCGATCAGGCGATCGTTGCCGCTTCGCCGGAGGACGCCGGCGCGGACCACCAGAGCCGCCCACCGGCCGCAGACTTTGGAGGTTTGCATGCGCGACCGCTCCGGCGAGCCGACGCCGCCGCACCGGGTGATCGCGCGCCGCAACGCTCAGGAGGTGGCGTGACGCCGAAAACCCAGCTGTCCGATGCCGCGGCCGACGCCGCGACGCCGAGCATCGACCAACTGCACAGCACCATCCAGCGCATCGCCGCCAACATCGAGCAGGTGCTGGTCGGCAAGCCCGAGGTGGTGCGGGTCGCGCTGGTCACCATGCTCGCCGAGGGCCACCTGCTGGTCGAGGACGTGCCGGGCGTCGGCAAGACCTCGCTGGCCAAGGCGCTGGCCCGGTCCATCGACTGCACGGTCAGCCGGATCCAGTTCACCCCGGACCTGCTGCCCAGCGATATCACCGGCGTGTCCATCTACAACCGGCAGACCGAGTCCTTCGAGTTCCGGCCCGGCCCGGTGTTCGCCAACATCGTCGTCGGCGACGAGATCAACCGGGCCTCGCCGAAGACCCAGTCGGCGCTGCTGGAGTGCATGGAGGAGAACCAGGTCACCGTCGACGGCGAGACCTACCCGCTCAGCGCCCCGTTCATGGTCATCGCCACCCAGAACCCCATCGAGATGGAGGGCACCTACGCGTTGCCCGAGGCGCAGCGGGACCGCTTCACCACCCGCGTGTCCATCGGCTACCCGGACGCCAAGGCGGAGCTGGCGATGGTGGACGAGCACGCCGGGCACGATCCGCTGCGCGACCTGCGCCCCGTCGCCGACGGCGGCGAGGTGCAGGCCCTGTTGCGGGCCGTGCGCCGGGTGCACCTGTCCACCGAGATCCGGCGCTACGTGATCGACCTGGTCACCGCGACGCGCCAGCTGCCCGAGCTGCGGCTGGGCGCTTCGCCCCGGTCGACCCTGCAGTTGGTCCGCGCCGCCCGGGCGCAGGCCGCGCTGGCCGGACGCGAATTCGTCGTCCCGGACGACGTCCAGGCCATCGCCGTCCCGGTGCTGGCCCACCGGCTGGTGCTGACCAGCGAGGCGCGCGCCGCGCGCCGCTCGGCCTCGGACCTGGTATGGCAGCTGCTCAACCGGATCCCGGTGCCGCGCGGCGACAGCGACAGCGAACGCAGGTAGTCGTGCTCTCCGGGCTGACCATCCGCGGGCGCTGCCTGTTGGCAGCGGGCGCGGCCGCCTGCATCTGCGCTCTCGTGCTGGACGAACGGGATCTGCTGCGCGTGTCGGCGTTCGTGATCGCGCTGCCGCTGCTGGCGCTGCTGCTGTCCAGCCGCATCCGGTTCGGCATCGCCGCCCGCCGGCAAGTGGTGCCGCCGCGGATCCCGGTCGGCTCCGAGGCCACCGTCCAGCTGCACGTCACCGGCAGTGGACGGCTCCCGGTCGATGGTTTGGTGCTGGAGGACAACACCCCGCACGCGCTCGGCGGGCGGCCGCGGTTCCGGCTGGACGCGGTGCCCCGGCACGGCGGCACGCTCCTGGAGTACGAGGTGACGCCGACGCTGCGCGGCATCCACCACATCGGGCCGCTGCGCACCCGGATCGGCGATCCGTTCGGGCTTTCCGAGTTCGAGCGGGAGCTCGCCGACCGCAGCCGCCTGGTGGCCGTGCCGAAGGTCTTCCCGCTCACCGGACTGCCCGCCGGTTCCGGGCTGGGCACCGGCGACGACGGCACTACGCGCCTGCGCTCCGGGCACGGCGAGGACGACGCGATGGTGCGGCAGTACCGGCATGGCGACGACATCCGGCGCGTGCACTGGAAGTCCACCGCGCGCCGCGACGAGCTGATGGTGCGCGTCGAGGAACGCCCCTGGCACGGCGGCGTCACGGTGCTGCTGGACCGGCGGTCGGCCGCGCACCGGGGCAGCGGCGCGGGGAGCAGCGTCGAGTGGGCGATCTCCGCGGTCGCCAGCATCTGCTTGCACCTGCACCGGAGCGGCCAGCAGGTCCGGCTGGTCACCGAGGACGGGCACGTGCTGGCGGGCGGCGCCGGGCCGTCCGACGGCGGGCACGACGACGATGCGGTGCTCGACTCGCTGGCCGCGGTGCGCAGCTCGCCGCAGCGCGACCTGGTGGCCACCCGCGATCCGGGCGGCGGCCACGAGCTCATCGCGGTCCTCGGCGAAACGACCACCGCAGCGGTCACCGAGCTGACCAAGCTCCGTCCACAAGAGACTCGGAGCCTCGCGCTGCTGCTCGACGTCGGGGCCTGGAACGGGGACAACGGCGGAGGTTTCGACCCGCGGCAGACCGCCCGGCGGCTGCGCGCGGCCGGCTGGACCGTGGTCATCGTGGGCGGCCCCCGGGCCTCGATCGCCGAGGGCTGGCAGCGGCTCTGCCGGGAGACCACGGCACCCGAATCGGAGGTCGTGACGTGACCGCGAACCGGACGACCGCCGCCATCGACACGTCGTTGGTGGCGACCGCGGCCGGTGCACTGTCCGTGCTGTGCGCGTCGACGGCGTTCGCGGGCGTGCTGGCCGACGGCCGGTGGGTCTTCCCGGCGATGGTCACCGTGGTGGCCGTCGCCGCGATCGGGACGTTGGGCCGGCGGTTCCGCAGGCCGGTCGCGGCCACCGTGATCATCCAGCTGGTCGGCCTGCTGCTGGTCCTGACCGCGCAGTTCGCCGAGCGTGCGATCCTCGGGTTGCTGCCGGGCCCGGCGGCGATCGCGGATCTCGGCAAGCTGCTCGGCGACGCCTCCGAACTGGTGCGCACCGGCGTTCCGCCGGTGCCCGCCGAACCGGCCTTGCAGGCCATGGTGTGCCTCGGCCTGGGCCTGGTCGCGCTGGTCGTCGACCTCATCGTGGTGACCTACCGCAGCCCGGCGGTGGCCGGGCTGCTGCTGCTGTGCGTCTTCGCCATCCCCGCGTCGCTGGCCGACAACATGCTGCCGTGGTGGTCCTTCGTCGCCGGGGCGCTGGGCTACGCCATGCTGCTGGCCTCGGGCGGGCAGCATCGCAGGTGGCGCCGGCACGAAGACCGCAGCCAGGTCGCGCAGACCCTGTTCGGCCGCACCACGGGCGCGATCGCCGGCACCGCCGGGGTGATCGCGCTGCTCACCGGCATGGTGTTCAGCGGGGTCGGCACCGAGGGCCGGCTGCCCGGAGCGGTGCCGGAGGAGTTCGGCGGCACCGACGGAATCGGGCTGCAACCGTTCACGTCGCTGCGCGGCCAGCTCAACCGGGACCGCGTCGTCGAGCTTTTCCGGGTTCGCGGCCTGCGGGAAGGCACCTACCTGCGGGCGATGACACTGCGGAAGTTCGACCCGGAACGCGGCTGGGAGCTGGAGGGCCTCACCCAGGGCGTCGACGCCAACGCCAAGCTCGCGCTGCCGGAGGGCACCGGCATCATGCTCGGCGACAGCGAGCGGGTCGAGATCCAGCCAATCGGCTATCGGGACCCGTGGCTGCCGGTGTTCGGCATCCCGCTGTTCGTCTCCGGGATGGGCACCAACTGGCGTTACGACCCGGCCGCCGGGATCGTGTTCACCCAGACCAGCCAGGAAAGCCGCCCCTACGTCGAGCAGTTCCTCGTCCAGCGGCCCACCCCGGACCAGCTGCGCGAAGCCCAGGGCCCGATGCCGATCGCCCCGTCCTACCTGGACACCGCGGGAATCCCGCCCCAGGTGGCCGACCTGGCCAGGCGGTTGACCGCGAACGCGCCCACCGCTTTCGACAAGGCCGTCGCGCTCAACCGGTACTTCACCGATCCGTCGAACGGTTTCCGCTACGACCTGAAGACCGCCCCGGCGACCGGCAGCGACGCCCTGTCGGACTTCCTGTTCCGCGGCAAGCGCGGGTTCTGCGAGCAGTACGCCTCGTCGATGGCGGCCCTGCTGCGCGCCGTGGGCATCCCGTCCCGGGTGGCGATCGGCTTCACCCCCGGCTACCGCGACGGCGACGAGCGGGTGGTCACCACCGAGGACGCGCACGCCTGGGTCGAGGCGTACTTCCCGGGCTGGGGCTGGCAGACCTTCGACCCGACGCCGCTGAGTGACGGCCGCACCGCGCTGCCGGAGTTCCTCAATAGCGAGCTGAACCCGTCGCAGCCGCAAGCACAGGTGCCGGGTCAGCCGGTGCCGAGCACGCCGCCCACCGCCGGTTCGCAGCCCGGGTCGGCGCACCCGGACGGCGCCGATGTCGGCGCGGCGCGCACGCCGCGCGAAACGGAGGGCACGAACCCGTGGCCGATCACGATCGGCGTCCTCGTGCTCGGCTTGGTGCTGCTGGTGACGCCCGCGCTGGTGCGCGAGGTGCGCAGGAGGCGGCGACGACGCGCGGTCGCCGAAGGCGCGGAAGGTGCTGCGGGGATCGCGTGGCGAGAGGTGCTGGACGAGTTCCAGGACCGGGGGACCCGACCGGCGGCCACCGACACCGCGCGACGCATCGCGACGGGCTTCATCGACGATCATGGCCTCGACGAATCCGGTGCCAAGGCGATGCGCGCACTGGTGGTGGCGGTGGAGCGGGAGTGGTACGCGCCAGCGGGGCAGGAGCCGGAGGCGACGCTCCCGGAGACGCTGCACGGTGTGCTGGACAGCCTGGGCCGCGCAGCGCCACTGGACTGGCGCTCGCGCCTGTTCCCGCGCTCGGTGCTGCAGCTCCGCCACGCCAACCGGTGATGCCAAGGCATTCCGCGAAGACCGGTGTGCTTTTAGGCGCTTGCAGGCTGCTCTGGAGGCGGTTTTGAGCTGCCTGTTTGGAGCACCGAAGGCGGCCTCCGACGTTCTGCTACCCGCACCGCCACGCGAAACGAGCCTGGGGACAGAAGCTGGCGCACAGCGATGATCGCCGCCGGTCTGCTCGTTGGCAGCCGACGGCGATCATCAGGTCATCAGCCGTTATTGATCGAAGCGCTTGCGGAAGCGCTCCTCCATTCGCTGGGCGAAGGAACTGCGTCCAGCACTGCGGTTCGCGCCCCTCTTCGGCCGGTCACCACCGCCGTGTGCCAGCCCCGATTCGATGTCGTCCCCGCCACCGCGCAACGCGGACAGGACGATCACTGCTCCGCCGAACATCACGAGGAAGCCGACCACGCTCAACACGGGGATGTCGGCCGGCCTGAGGGCCGGGATCACCGCGCCGATTACCAGCAGGGCCAACCCCAGGACGAAGACGGCTATGCCCTGCAGCCGCCGACGTCTGGATGGACGATGCAGTCGTCCTCCGCGCACGGTGGAGGCGAACTTGGGGTCCTCGGCATAGAGCGCGCGCTCGATTTGTTCGAGCTGTCGCTGCTCGTGCTCGGAGAGTGGCATGACTCCTCCTCCGGCACAGTTTCTCAGTGGCGCCGGAGACCCGGTGGGCTGGTTGCCCACGCAGGCTGGGGACCGGCGAACGCTTGGGGGCGTCACTCACGAGGATACGGTTCCCGAGACGGGACGACTACCCGGTCCCAGCACCGGAACTGTGCGAGGTTGCCGACATCATCCCCTCGGGGCAGTGACCGATCCGCGTTCCGCCCCCCGCAGGCATCCACCCAGCGGAAAGGGCGGCGCCGAAGGCCCGCCTCGACGTTTTTCGCTCCTCGTCTTCGAAGCGGCGCAGCCGGCTTGGAAGCAGTCGTCAGGCGGGCCTGCGGGCGATTGCGTGCAGTCGGGTTGCGATGTCGCGCAGCGGGGAGCGCAGCGCTGCCACTCGCTCCAGTTCGGCCATCGCGTCGGCCGCCCTGGGGTTGTTGTCCAGCACCGATCCGGGCACCAGGTCGCTGAGCACCGCCTGCCCCTGCACCAACTCCACCGAGAGCCCGGCTCGTGCCAGGAGCTGCTGCAGGCCGTCGGTGTCGAACCGCCGCTGCAAGGTGTCCGAGGCCGCATCGAGCCGGCCGTCCGCGTCCTGGATCAGTTGCAGCGCCTCGGCGACCCGCCCGGCAAGCGCCCACCCGAGGACCGCCGCGTACCGGTTGGCGACCAGCACCGACACGGCGCCGCCCGGTGCGGTGGCCGCCGCCAGTGCCGCAACTGCGGCCTCGACGTCGTCGACGACCTCCAGGAGGCCGTGCGCGAGCACGAGATCGGCGCCGCCTTCCGGGCTGAACGCCGCCAGCGCGTCGGTGTCGCCCTGCAATGGGGTGATCTGGTCGGCCACCCCGGCGTCGACGGCCCGGCGCTGGAGCATCGCCAGCGCGTCCGGGCTCGGATCGACCACCGTCACCGAGCATCCCGCCGATGCCAGCGGCACGGCCCACACGCCGCTGCCGCCACCGACGTCGAGTACCCGCGGCGGGCGCCCGCCGCGGCGACGCCGAGCGTCGTCGAGTTCGGTTTCCAGCACCTGGTGGACGGCGTCGGATCTCATGGTGAGCAGCGTAATGCGGGGTCGCGGGCGGGTTTCACCGGCGTGCGGAACCCCGGAGGCCGGTGGCGGCTCCGGGGTTCCGCCTTCGAGCGGAGCAAGACGGCGACAGCGGCTCCGGCAAGGGGCCGCTACCCGCGGCGCCAAGCGGATCAAGTTTCAGGTAGAAGTTCTGGGGCGGCCGCCGGTTCCGTAGGCTACGACCGTGCAGACGGTGGCAGTGCTGAGTCTCAAGGGTGGCGTGGGCAAGACGACCGTGGTGCTCGGGCTTGCCTCGGCCGCCATGCGCCGGGGGGTTCGGACGCTGGTCGTCGATCTCGATCCGCAGTGCAACGCGACCGCATGCCTGGAGCCGGACAAGACCACCAAGGGCCTCAGCGACGTCCTGGCCGATCCGCGCCCGGAGGTCCTGCGGGCGGCGGTGGCCGGCAGCTCGTGGGGCGAAGAGGTCGACGTCCTGGTGGGCTCCGAGGACGCCGAGAGCCTCAACGGCCAGCACTCCGACGGCGATCACCTGTCCCACCTCACCGACGCACTGTCCGAACTGGACGGTCTGATCGCCGAGGGCGAGCTGCCGTACCAGCTGGTGTTGCTGGACTGCCCACCGTCCCTGGGGCGGCTGACCCGCTCCGCGCTGATCGCAGCCGACCGCGCGCTGCTGGTCACCGAGCCGACGATCTTCGCGGTCTCCGGCGTGCAGCGGGCGTTCGAGGCCGTGCAGGCCGAGCGCCAGTCGAACAACCCCGATCTGCAGCCCCTCGGCGTCATCGTCAACCGGGTCCGGCCGCGCTCCCACGAGCACCAGTTCCGCATCGACGAGCTGCGGGACATCTTCGGTCCGCTGGTGCTGCCGGTCGCGCTGCCCGATCGGTTGGCCGTGCAGCAAGCACAAGGCGCGTGCATGCCGATCCACCAGTGGGGCACGCCGGGCGCGCGGGAGGTCGCGCTAGCGTTCAACCTGGTGCTCGCCCGCACCCTGCGGGCCGGTCGGCAGCGCCGCTTCGAGCCGGACGACGACGAATTCCCGGAGGACACCGAATGAGCACGACGGCGTACTTCGCGTTCCTCGTCGTGGCGCTGATCGGCATCATGACGCCGGGGCTGGACACGATGCTGATCCTGCGGCATTCGCTGCTCGGCGGGCGCCGCGCCGGGGTCGCGACGTTCCTCGGCATCAACCTCGGCTGTGTGATCTGGGGCACCGCGAGCGTCGCGGGGCTGACCGCGCTGCTCACCGCCTCCCAGATCACCTACGACATCGTGCGGGTGGCGGGCGCGGCCTACCTGCTGTGGCTGGGCGGCTCGGCGATCTGGAAGTCCTTGCCCCGCAACAAGGTTCAGCAGCCCGAAGACGTCCCTGCCGAACCGGTCCGGCTGACCGGTTGGACGGCGCTGCGGGCTGGGATGACCACGAACCTGCTCAATCCCAAGGTGGGCGTGTTCTACATCAGCCTGCTGCCGCAGTTCCTGCCCGCCGGGCCGGCGGCGTTCGTCTGGGGTCCGCTGCTGGTCGCCACGCACGTCTCCATCGGCCTGCTGTGGGGCACCGCGCTGGTGTGGGTCGCCAGCCGGGCCCGCGCGCTGTTCCAGAAGCAGCGGGTGCGCGCCTGGCTGGACCGGGTCACCGCGACAGTGCTGATCGGCCTGGGGCTGAAGCTGGCGGTCGAGGGGCGGTGAGTCGGCCCTGCCCGAAGGCGACACGGTCTTCCTCACCTGCCACCGGTTGCACGAGGCGCTGGCCGGGCAGGTCCTGACCCGCGGCGAGCTGCGGCATCCGCGACTGTCCACCTTGGACCTCGCGGGACACGGGGTGCGCGAGGTACGGCCGGTCGGCAAACATCTGCTGATCCGCTTCGACGACGGCCACACCCTGCACAACCACCTGCGCATGGACGGCGCCTGGCATATCTACTCCCCCGGCGCCCGGTGGCGGCGACCTGCGCACCAGGTCAGGGCGGTGCTGAGCACGGCCGAACGGGTCGCGGTCGGGTTCAACCTGCACGACCTGCGCTGGCTGCCGACCTCGGCGGAATCCCGGCTGGTCGGCCACCTGGGGCCGGACCTGCTCGCCCCGGAGTGGGGCGACGAGCACGCGGCCGAGGCGGTCCGACGGCTGACCGCCGACCCGGACCGGGAACTCGGCCTCGCGTTGCTGGACCAGACCGTCATGGCCGGGGTCGGCAACCTCTACAAGACGGAAGTGTGCTTCCTGCTCGGCCGGTCGCCGTGGACGCCGGTCGCGGAGGTCGACGCGGCCCAGGCGGTGCGGCTGTGCCGGGAACTGCTGTTGCGCAACGCCTGGCATCCCGAGCAGTCCACCACCAACAGCCTGCGGCGCGGCACCCAGCACTGGGTCTACGACCGCCGCACCTGCCTGCGCTGCGGAGGCCCGGTCCGCCGCGGCACCCAGGGCGACGGCGTCGAAGCCCGAGTCGCATACCACTGCCCCAACTGCCAACCCTGATCCGCCCAGCCCGCAGGTGCGGACAATTTCGCGAGAAATCGCACCGCCCCCTGATGAAGCGACCCACCACGTTCCGTGATCACCCCGCGCCGTGCCGTGGGGCGGGGTGCAATTTCGCGAGAAATTGACGTTCACCCGGGTGACGGTCAATTTCTCGCGAAATTGCGCCGACCCACCCGGCGCGGGACCGGCTGGCGGGGCTGGCTTCAGTGCTCGGCGGCGGCGCTGCGGGCGTCGGCGAGGCTCCGCAGGACCGGGTAGACCAGCACGATGCCGACCGAGCCCCACACCATGCCCGTGACCCGGAGCTCGCCCAACCGCAAGGTCAGGTCGCCGACCCCGGCGATCACCGCGGTGCCCAGCACCACCAGGTTCACCGGATCCGCCAAGTCCACCTTGGCGTCCAGCCAGATGCGCGCCCCGACCAGCGCGATCAGCCCGAACAGCACCAGCGTCGCGCCGCCGAGCACCCCGAGCGGGACCGTGTTGATCAAGGCGCCGAGCTTCGGCGAGAAGGAGAGCACGATCGCGGCCAGCGCGGCCACCATGCACGCCGCCGTCGAATACACCCTCGTCGCAGCCATGACCCCGATGTTCGCCGCGTTGCTGCTAAGCGCGGAACCACCCGCCGAACCGGCCAACGTGGTGGCCAACCCGCCGCCGATCAACGCGTCCCCGACGTACGGGTCGAGGTTCCGGCCGCTCATCGCGGCGACCGCCTTGAGGTGCCCGACGTGCTCCGCGACCAGCACGACCACCAGCGGAAGCACGAACGGCATCACCGAGATGTGCACCTGCGGGGCGATCAGCTGGGGAAACCCGACCCAGGGCGCGGCGGCCAGTTCGTCGAGCCGCTCCTGGACCAGGTCTCCGGCCAGCGCGGCGTAGGTCCACCCGACCAGCACGCCGATCAGCACCGCTGCCCGCCCGGCCATGCCCCGGCTGATGACTGTGAGCAACACGACCGTGCCCAGCGTCAACGCCGCGGGCACCGGCTGCTGCCCGAAGGAGGACACCGACTGCGGCGCGAGACTCAAGCCGATCATCAGCACGATCGCCCCGGTGACCACCGGCGGCATCGCGGACTCCAGCAGTCGCACGCCCAGCGCCTTGACCGCGACGCCGACGGCCATCACCACCAGGCCGACCGACATGATCCCGCCGAGCAGCGCGGCCGGACTCGCACTGGCCTGGTCCGCGGCCGCGCCCAGCGGCACCACGAAGGCCACCGACGCGCCCAGGTAGCTGGGCACCCGGTTGCGGGTGAGCAGCAGGAACAGCAGCGTGCCAACACCGGACAGCAGCAGCGTGGTCGTCAGGGGGAAGCCGGTGAGCAGCGGCACGAGCGTCGTGGTGCCGAACATCGCCAGGAGGTGCTGGAGACCGAAGCCGATGGTCAGCGGCCAGCTCAGCCGTTCCCCGGATGCCACGACGGCATCGCGCACCAGGCGTCGACCGCTGCCGTGCACGGTCCACAACGCCACATCGTCCTCCCCGAGCCGCCCGGTCGGGCGAGGCCCTGCCACGGCATGTGATGACTGGAGGAAGATTACTATTTCGCATCACACAATCAAGCCAACCCACCGGCAGTTCCGACGATACGTCGACTACCAGCAGTGATCTCGCCGCGGCGTGTCGCCTCAGGCCTGATCGGACCGGCGCTGCGGATCGGATCCCGGCCCGCCGGGCCCGAACATCTCTCGCAACCCGGCCGCGAGCCCGGCCAACCGATCGGTCGCGTCCTGCATCAGGTATTTCTGCTCCGACGCGCCGCTGGCGGCGACCGCCCGGCCCGCGGCGGCGACCAGCGCGCCGTACCCGTCGAGGCCTTCGTCCAGCTCCTCGCGCAGCCGCTGCACATCAGCCCGCAACGCGGACTTCTGCGCCGCTGGCGCGTGGGGGATCGCCGCCTCCACGGCGACCAGCCGCTCCGCGACCCGCCGCAGCTCCGCTGCCGCGCTGTCCGCGGTGCCCCGCGCGTCGGCCGCGGTGCTGCCCTCGCCCTCCGACGTCAGCTGCGCCAACGCGCGGTGCAGGCTCTGCTCCGCATCGCGCAGCCGCTGCATCGGTTCCCGCGCCGCCGACCCCTGCGGGGGCAGCGCCGCGGGCTCCGGCAGCGGCTCGGGCAGCGGCGTCTTCATGAGCCGTCGATACTTCAGTCCCGCGCTGACCGCGCCCACGCCGCTAGCGACGGCGACCCCGCCGAGGCCGACGGTCGCCACGTCCTGGAACAACCACCCCAGATCGCCCCACATGCCCCAGAACGTCGGGGTGGACGCCGAGACGAACGCCCCAGCGCCGAACACCCCTGTCGAGACCGCGCTGCCCGCGGCGGTCCGCTTGGCTCGCTTGCGCTGCCGGAGCAGCCGGGCCCGCGGATCGCGCCAGGTGGCGAACTTGCGCCGCACCTCGGAGAGGAGTGGGCCGCGCAACTGCTCAAGCGCGGCCTCGCCCAACTGCGCCAGCTCCTGCTTGCGGGACTTCACCGTTCGCTCGCTCAGGCTTGGCCGGCTTGCGGGTTCTGCTGCTGCTGTGGGTTGGTCGCCGGCTCAGCGGAAGTGGCCGAACCGCCCGCGATCTGCTGCTGCTGACCGCCGGTCACCTGCTGCTGCCCGCCGCCCATCGAGGCGCGCAGCTGCGCGAGCCGGTTGGCACCGGCGGCGTCGATGGACGCCTGCTGCACCTCGAGCATCCGGCCCTGGACGCTGTTCTGCGCCAGTTCCGCCTCGCCCAGCGCGGTGGTGTAGCGGCGCTCGATCTTGTCCCGGACCTCTTCCAGCGACGGCGTGTTGCCGGGCGCGGCGATCTCGGTCATCTGCCGCATCGACGCGGAGACCTGCTCCTGCATCTTCGCCTGCTCCAGCTGGCTGAGCAGCTTGGTGCGCTCGGCGATCTTCTGCTGCAGGATCTGCGCATTGCGCTCCACCGCCTGCTTCGCCTGCCCGGCGGCGCCCAGCGACTGGTCGTGCAGGGTCTTGAGATCCTCGACACCCTGCTCGGCGGTGACCAGCTGGCTGGCCAGCTGGGTGGCGGTCTCCTCGTACCTCTGGGCGGTGGCCTCGTCGCCGTTGGCGCGCGCCTGGTCCGCCATCACCAGCGCCTGCTTCGCCGAGGCCTGCAGCTTCTCGACCTCGCCGAGCTGACGGTTGAGCTTCATCTCCAGCTGCCGCTGGTTACCGATCACGGAAGCGGCCTGCTGGGAGAGGCTCTGGTGCTGCCGCTGCGCTTCCTCGATGGCCTGCTGGATCTGCACCTTCGGATCGGCGTGCTCGTCGAGCTTCGACGAGAACGACGCCATCAGGTACTTCCAGGCCTTCACGAACGGATTGGCCATCTCCTCCGCCTGCCTTCTCCTGTGCTTGGCTGCCCCATGCCGACACATCCACACCGGGCGTGCCCGCTGGTTCCATCGTGTCAGGTAGTCGTGTCGGCTTCCACCAAACACGGTAGATCCCCGGGATTTACCCGGAGCCACGACCCAAGATCGAACCAGAACGCCGCGGCCCGCCAACCACCGACCCCCGAAACGGACGTGAATGCCAAAGCGGGCATCCCAAGACCTGGCCGCCGGTCAGTGAGCATGCCGAGAACGCTGTTCAGCGGGAGGAGCGCCGAATGCGACCACCGCACCTGGGCCTCGCGGGGGCTCGGCCCGCGCGATCAACACTGACGGCGACCCCGGTCTGCGCCTTCTGCAGACACAGTGCTCCCAACCGTCGCCGTCACGCGGCCACCACGACGCCTCCGGGCTTGCGCACCGGCGCGCTGATCCGCTGGCTGAGCATCGGCTGCAGCCGGTCCGCGCAGGCGCGCGGCTCGGCGTCCGCACCGGCTTCGGCACCGGCCAGCTGCTGCTGGGCCAGTTCCGCGTCGGAGAGCTCGGTACCGATCAGGCTGGGCACCAGGCGGCCACCGTCGACCTCCGCCGACTTGGCCTGCTCGACGACCGACGGCACCAGCAGCGTCTCGTCGAGGTCGCCGGCCACGGTCACCAGGAGTTCCGGCAGCGGCAGGTCCAGGGCGCCGCAAATCGAGGCGAGCAGCTCGCTGGACGCCTCCTTGCGGCCCCGTTCCACCTCGGAGAGATATCCGAGGCTCACCCGGGCAGCGCGCGAAACGTCCCGCAAGGTCCGAGACTGTGCGGTCCGGGCGCGGCGCAGCCGTTCACCGACCGCCTCCCGCAACAATACGGTCATCGCGCGCCTCCCTTCCTTCGTCGCCTACCGCGTGCACCACGCGTGAACGCCACCTACGTTACTCATCCGAGGGCCCGAACGAGAACGATCGCCGACAAGTCCGCCAAGGGCGAACGTCCCGTGATCGGTCGGCAGGGCCGACCGCGCGCGCTCTTGTGCCAGCGCACAGCATCTTGCCGCATCAACGCAAGAGGCCCGCGAAGTGTTCCAGCGACACCCTAACGGCCGCAGCCCGCACGGCGTACCGATCGCCGTCGAGGCGCACCGTGTGCACCGTCGCGCCGCCCGGCCCCGCGAATCCGAGGTGCACGGTGCCCGGTGGCACGCCGTCTTGCGGATCGGGCCCGGCGACCCCGGTGAGCCCGATGCCCCAGTCCGCCCCGCAGCGCTGCCGAGCGCCGTCCGCGAGCATCTCCGCGACCCGCGGGTGCACCGCGCCGTGCGCAGCGAGGAGATCGCGATCGACTCCGGCCAGCTCCGCCTTCAGATCGGTCGCGTAGACGACCAGCCCGCCCCGGACCACGTCGCTGGCGCCCGGCACCTCGGTCAGCACCGCGGTCACCAGCCCAGCGGTCAGCGACTCCGCGGTCGCGACCGTTTCACCGCGCCGCCGCAACGCGGCGAGCAGGGCCGCCACCTGCGACAACGGCAGCCCGATCTGATCGAGGATCACGCGCCGACCTTGGCGCGGCCGGCGGCGCGCAGCCGCACCGCGCGCACGACGTAGTCGAGTCCGGTCCCGACGGTGGCGACCAGCGCCGCGCCCATCACGATCCAGCGCGGAATGTCGGCCCAGCTGCCGAGCGGCAGCAGGTAGAGGCCGATGGCGAGGGCCTGCAGCAGCGTCTTGACCTTGCCGCCGTGGCTGGCCGGGATCACGCCGTGCCGGATCACCCAGAACCGGAGCAGCGTGACGGCCACCTCGCGGCCGATGATCACCCAGGTGATCCACCAGCCCAGGTCGCCGAGCAGGCTGAGTCCGACCAGCGCGGCGCCGGTCAGCGCCTTGTCCGCGATGGGGTCCGCGACCTTGCCGAAGTCGGTGACCAGGCCGCGCTTGCGGGCCAGGTCGCCGTCGATGCGGTCGGTGATCGAAGCGATGGCGAACACCCCGGTGGCGATCCACCGCCACAGCGTGTCGTGCCCGCCGTCCCAGAACAGCGCGACGAGGAAGACCGGTACCAGCGCCAGCCGGGAAACGGTCAGGATGTTGGCGATGTTGACCAGCGGCACGGGCGGCGGCTCGGTCGGGTTCACCGCTGCGGAATCGGATGTCGCGCCATCGGCCGTCATGGCTGCTCCCCGGACCGTTTCTGTGCGGGCGTGCTGTCGATCGGGCGCACCACGAGGTCCACGCCAACGCTATCCACCACCTGGCAGTGCAGCACATCGCCCACGTTGACCTCTCCAGGATCAGCGACGAGGCATTCCCCGTCCACCTCCGGTCCCTGGTGGTCGCCACGACCGGCGCACTCCTCGTCGCTGACGCGCTCGACGAGCACCCGCACCTCGGTGCCGATGCGGTCCTCGGCGCGCTGCGAAATCAGCTCGTCCACCAGGTCCGAGAGCTGCTCGACGCGCTCGTCGACGACGTCCGGGTCGATCTTGTCGTCGAACCCGGCGGCCTCGGTGCCGTCCTCGTCGGAGTAGCCGAACACGCCGATGGCGTCCAGCCGCGCGCGGGTGAGGAAGTCCTGCAGTTCGGCGAAGTCGTCCTCGGTCTCGCCGGGGAAGCCGACGATGACGTTGCTGCGGATGCCCGCCTCGGGGGCGAGCTCGCGGATCTGCTCGATGAGCGCCAGGAACGACTCGGTGGAGCCGAAGCGGCGCATCCGGCGCAGCACCGGCTCGCTGGAGTGCTGGAACGACAGGTCGAAGTACGGCGCGACGCCGGGCGTGGTGGCGATGGCCCGCACCAGGCCGGGCCGGGTCTCGGCGGGCTGCAGGTAGGACACCCGCACCCGGTCGATGCCCTCGACGGCGGCCAGCTTCGGCAGCAGCACCTCCAGCGCCCGCGCGTCGGAGAGGTCCTTGCCGTAGGAGGTCGAGTTCTCGCTGACCAGGAACAGTTCCTTGGCCCCGTGCTCGGCCAGCCAGACAGCCTCGCCCAGCACCTCTTCCGGCGGCCGGGACAGGAAGGAGCCACGGAACGACGGGATGGCGCAGAAGGAGCAGCGCCGGTCGCAGCCGGAGGCCAGCTTCAGCGCGGCGACCGGCGAGTCGTCGAGCCGGCGGCGCGCCACCGAGCGGGCTGCCGGGACCCAGCCGTGCCCGGGCACCGCGACCTCGGCGGCCGCGGCGGGGCGGGCGACCGGGCTGATCGGCAGCATCTTGCGCCGGTCCTGCGGCTGGTGCGGCTGGATGGCCTGCCCGGCGAGGACATCGTCGAGCCGGTCGGCGAGGTTGGCGTAGTGGTCGAAGCCGAGCACCGCGTCGGCCTCCGGCAGGTGTTCGGCGAGCTCGGCGCCGTAGCGCTCGGCCATGCAGCCCACCGCGACGACCTTCGCGCCGGTGTCGGCGGCGGCGAGCAGCGTGTCGACGGAGTCCTTCTTCGCGGATTCGACGAAGCCGCAGGTGTTGACCACCACCACGTCGGCCTGGTCGGCCTCCACGAGGTCCCAGCCGCGGCCGTGCAGGTTGCCGGCGAGCTCTTCGGAATCGACCTCATTGCGGGCGCAACCGAGCGTGACCATGGCGACTCGGCGGTGATTTTGCTCGGTTGACATGCGACGAGCGTAACGTCCCCGTCGTCACGCCCTGCGCACGAGCCCACCAGCCGAAAACCCCCGCCGTGGCCAAGATTACGGCTGGCCGACGACCAACTGAGCCGATCGCTGGTTAGGCTTGCCTAAGGTAAGAGCCCCCGCTGGGGTGCGACCGGCCAGAGTGCGCGACGCCCGCGCGATCAAGGCGCTGATCGACCACTACGCGGGAAAAGTGTTGCCGGGCAAGGGACTCGTCGCGCTCTACGAGGACATCCCAGGAGGTTTGGGTCGCCGAGCAGGCAGGCCGGATCGTCGGCCGCGGCGCGCTGCACGTGGCTCTGGGAAGACCTCGCCGAGATCCGCACCGTCGCGATCGACCCGATCGCCAAGGGCCGCGGCATCGGGCACGCGCTGGTGGCGCGCCTGATTGCCACCGCCGGCGAACCGGGGCTGTCGCGGATCTTCGTGCTGACCTTCGAGACCGAGTTCTTCGGCCGCCACTGCTTCCGCACCATCAACGGCGCCCCGGTCAGCCCGGAGGTATTCGAGGAGATGCGCCGCTCGGTCGACGCCGGCGTAGCCGAGTTCCTCGACCTGGCCAACATCAAGCCCAACACCCTCGCCAACACGCGCATGCTGTTGCGACTTGGTGCGTGACGCGCACCGCGAATGCGCATGCTGCGGCCGGATCGCGGCGCTACGATGCTTGCATGAATGACTATGCATCCACGGCGATAATGATTCGGCGGGCTCGGATCGCCGACGCGCGGACGATCAAATCCCTGGTCGACACCTATGCCGGAGAGGTGCTGCTGGCCAAGGAACTCGTCACGCTCTACGAGAACATCCAGGAGTTCTGGGTCGCCGAGCTGACCGAACCCGACCAGCCCGGCCGCGTGGTCGGCTGCGGCGCGCTGCACGTGCTCTGGGAAGACCTCGCCGAGATCCGCACCGTCGCCGTGGACCCGGTGGTGAAGGGCCGGGGAATCGGCCACCGCCTGGTGCACCAACTGGTCGGCCTGGCCCGCGAGCTGGGCCTGTCCCGGGTGTTCGTGCTGACCTTCGAGACCGAGTTCTTCGGCCGCCACGGCTTCCGCACCATCAACGGCGCCCCGGTCAGCCCGGAGGTCTTCGAGGAGATGCGCCGCTCGGTCGACGCCGGCGTAGCCGAGTTCCTCGACCTGGCCAACATCAAGCCCAACACCCTCGGCAACACCCGAATGCTCCTCGACCTGAACGGTTAGCACCCGTCCGGTCGAATCCCCCGCCACCCTTCTCGTGTTGGACGCTCAACCGCCCCGCAGGTATCACCAGCACCGGCTATAACACAGGAGAATGATCCTTCGGCTTCGAGGAGACCAGCCCGTGGAACGTTCCGCTGCTCACCGCGGCTTTATCGCCGGCGCCGCCGCGGCCGGCGCCCTGTTGCTCACCGCCGGGACCGCGCACGCCGACCTCAGCCAGACCCAGCTGCGGAAGGTGACCGACGATTACCTCTTCGAGACCTCCCTCGACTCGTTCACCGCGACCCGCGCCGAGCGGCCACACGCGGACCAGCTCGACTGGTCCACCGACGGCTGTTCGATGTCGCCGGACAAACCACTGGGCTACAAGTTCCGCACCAGCTGCGAACGGCACGACTTCGGTTATCGCAACTACAAGAAGCAGGACCGGTTCGGCGAGGACAACCGCAAGAAGATCGACGACAACTTCAAGTCCGACATGTACTCGGTCTGCGGCACCGACATGGTCTGCAAGGGCACCGCGAACATCTACTACTACGCGGTGCGGGAGTTCGGCGGGACGAGCGGCTCCACCGCCGACGCCGTCGACCAGGCGCAGGTCAAGCCCGTGCTCTCCGGCAACGGGTTGCTGCTGGAGTTCCGCGCGGTCAACTCCGAAGGCCTGCTCGTGCGGCTCGGCACGACCGGCTGAGCACCGGTCCGACCACGGTCTGCGAAGGGCGCGTCCGAGCGGGCGCGCCCTTCGTCGTCCGGCCGGGTTTTTCGCCGCTGTGGAAAGGTAATATGCCCTTCGCTCCCCGGCGCACGGCGAGAAGGGAACACGCATGGTCAAGCGGCAACTTCCGCGCTGGTCCGAACTGCGTCCGCTGCTGCGGGTCAAGCCCCCGCAGGTCAACCCCACCGAGCGACGCCTGTCCGCCGCGCACTCGATCGCCGACCTGCGGGCCATCGCACGCCGCCGGACGCCGCGCGCCGTGTTCGATTACACCGACGGCGCCGCCGAGGCCGAGATCAGCCTGCGCCGCGCCCGGCAGTCCTTCCGCGACGTCGAGTTCCGCCCCTCCGTGCTGCAGGATGTGTCCAAGGTGGACACCAGCACGACGATGTTCGGCAAGCGGTCCGAGCTGCCGTTCTCCTTCGCCCCAACCGGTTTCACCCGGATGATGAACCACGAGGGCGAACCGGCGGTGGCCCGCGTCGCGCAACGCGCGGGCATCCCCTACGCGCTGTCCACAATGGGCACCACGTCCATCGAGGACGTGGCCGCCGCCGCGCCGAACTCCCGGAAGTGGTTCCAGCTCTACCTATGGCGCGACCGCGAGGCCAGCCGCGAGCTAGTGCAGCGAGCCCAGGACTCCGGCTACGAGGCAATGCTGCTCACCGTCGACACACCGGTCGGCGGCGCGCGCCTGCGCGACAACCGCAACGGCCTGACGATCCCCCCG